>NZ_CP066882.1:0-891641 GCF_019396865.1 Paulownia witches'-broom phytoplasma | reverse complement strand
ACTTTCTCGTTGAATCATCTCAAAATCTCCTTACTTTGCGCTCTTTGCATGGGAAAGAATTTTGAATAATCGAAATCTTTTAGTTTTAGAAAGAGGTCTTGTTTCCATAAAATTAACTAAATCGCCTGGTTTGGCTTCTTGATTTTCATCATGGACGTGGAATTTTTTCGATTGTTTCACTCTTTTGCCATATAAAGGGTCTTTTTTGTAAATATCAACAATAACAGTAATGGTTTTATCCATTTTATCTGAAACTACTTTGCCTACGAAAGTTTTTCTAAAATTGCGTTGCATTATTGTTGTTCCTCCTTGATATTTTCTACAGTGTCATCTAAATCAGGGGTAGTTGGTTGTGGGGTTGGGTTTTGATTTGCTAAAACAGGTTTGGCAGTAGAAGTGACAAAAGTTGGAGTAGTGGCTGTTTGTTGATTGCTTTTTTGGGTTAGGATTGTTTTGATGCGAGCAATGGTTTTTTTAAGCTTTTTGATTTTGGCAGTGTTAGTGAGTTTGCCTAAAGCTAATTGAAAACGCAAATCAAACAGTTCTTGTTTTAACTTGTCTACTTTATTTTCTAATTCTTCTGGATTTAATTTTAAAATTTCTTGATTTTTCATACTTCAGCACCTTTTTTAACGATTTTAGTTTTAATCGGTAGTTTGTGAGACGCAAGTCTTAAAGCTTCCATTTCTACTTTGGAAGAATTAGTGGTGTCTTTAACTTCGAACAAAACTTTACCTGTTTTTACCACAGCTACCCATTCTTCAGGAGAACCTTTACCAGAACCCATTCTTACTTCTAAAGGTTTTTTAGTTAAGGATAGATGTGGGAAAATGTTGATCCACACTTTTCCTGTTCTTTTCATGTAACGTGTCATTGCAATACGAGCGGCTTCAATTTGTTTGTTAGTGATAAAAGCACCTTCTTTGGCAACCAAAGCGTGGTTTCCGTTGGCAATAACGTTTTTACCTTTGGATTTTCCTTCAAAACTAACACGGTGAGGACGACGATATTTAGTTCTTTTTGGCATTAACATGATTATTGTTGCCTCCTTTGAAATTGCGAGGGCGTCTGTTAGGAGTGTTAGAAGATTGGGAAGCAAACGGTTTTCTAGTGTCTAAAATGGTTTGTCCTGGTAAAACTTCACCGTGGAAAATCCATACTTTAATTCCTAAAACTCCATAAGTAGTGTGAGCTTCAACAGCAGCGTAATCGATGTCTGCTCTTAGAGTGTGTAGAGGAACTCTGCCTTCGGCATGTCCTTCGCTACGAGCTATTTCAGCACCACCCAAACGACCAGAAATTAAAGTTTTTACTCCTTTGGCACCAGCTTTTAGGGCTTTTTGGATTGCCATTTTTTGAACACGGCGGAAAAACATACGATTTTCTAGTTGTTCAGCCATATTTTGAGCAATTAATAAAGCGTTTTTATCAGAGTTTTTAACTTCTAACACGTTAAGATTAACGTCTTTTTGGGTAAGTTCTTTGAGTTTGGCAACTAATTTGTTGCGTGTATCGCCATCTTTTCCAATAATAACGCCTGGTTTAGCGGTGTGGACAGAAATAGTGATACGGTTTTTATTTTTTTCTTTTAGGCGTTCAATGTCAATTTGACTGATAGCACTTTTTTTAGTAAAATTATTGATTAGTTTACGAATTAAAAAATCTTCTTTAATTAAATTAGGAATTTCTTTATCATTAACACACCATTGAGATTCCCAAGTTCTAATAATGCCTAATCTTAAGCCGTTAGGATTAGTTTTTTGACCCACTTTGTTCTTCCTCCTTTGATGTTTGCAAGTTTGTGGTGCTAGAAGTTATTACTAAAGTAATGTGGCTGGTTCTTTTTTTAATCATATCACCAGAACCTTTAGCTCTTGGAAACATACGTTTTAAACGCAAACCTTCGTTGACAAAAACTTCTTTAACATAAAGTTGTTCGCGGTTTAATTTTAAATTATTAACAGCATTGGAAACAGCACTGTTTAAAAGTTTTAAAATAACGGGAGCAGCTACTTTAGGGGTAAAAGTTAAAATGGCTTGAGCTTGTGCAATATTTTTTCCTCGAATTAAATCAACAACTAAACGTGCTTTTCGAGGGGCGATTGAAACTTTTCTAGTAATCGCTTTGGCGTTTTTAGTTTCCATAGTTATTCCTTCCCATTATTTTATTTTTTTTGCATTTTTTTGTCTTTTTTGTTGTGTCCGCGGTAAGTACGTGTAGGGGAAAATTCACCTAACTTATGTCCTACCATGTTTTCTGTAATGTAGACTGGAATGTGTTCGCGTCCGTTATAAACAGCGATTTTGTGTCCTACAAAAATAGGTATAATTGTAGAACTGCGTGACCAAGTTTGGATCACTTTTTTGTTTTTTAAGTTTTTTTGTTTTTCTATTTTTGCTAATAGATGGCTAGCAACAATAGGTCCTTTTTTAACTGAACGTGGCATATTAACAACTCCTTATTTTGTACGACGTCTAATAATTAAAGCATTAGATGCTTTTTTACGGTCACGAGTTTTGACCCCACGAGCTTTTTTGCCCCAAGGTGTCATTGGTGATTTGCGTCCAATAGGAGCTCTACCTTCGCCGCCGCCATGAGGGTGATCGTTCGGGTTCATCGCAGAACCTCTTACTGTTGGTCTTATTCCTAAGAAACGTTTTTTGCCTGCTTTACCGTAATTAATTAGTTTATAAGATTCGTTGCCGATCTCTCCAATAGTAGCACGACAAGTTCCAAGAACTTTGCGAACTTCGCCTGATTGAAGACGCAATAGCACGTATTTGTCTTCTCTACTAATAATTTGACAAAAAGAACCAGCACTACGAGCAATTTGTCCGCCTTTACCTGGTTTTAATTCGATATTATGAATTGTGGTTCCTACTGGAATATTCATTAAAGGAAGGCAATTGGCAACTTTAATATCTGCTTCTTTACCAGAGACAATTTGCATCCCTACTGTAAGTCCTTTAGGAGCAAGAATGTATCTTTTTTCGCCGTCTACATAGTGAATTAAAGCGATGTTAGCACTGCGGTTTGGATCGTATTCAATGGTAGCTACTTTGCCAACAATGTTATCTTTGTTTCTTTTAAAATCAATTAAACGGTATTTTCTTTTAACGCCGCCGCCACGATGTCTTACTGTAATTTTACCTTGGTTGTTGCGTCCGGCTTGGTCTTTATGAGATACCAATAATCTTTTTTCAGGAGTTTGAGTGGTGATTTCTGAAAAAGAAGAAACACTCATATTACGACATCCATTTGTAGTAGGCTTATATTTTTTAATTGCCATAATTTATACCTGCCTTGTATTTTTTTAATCGTTAATCGTTGTTTTGGTTGGGTTTGAGTTTATTCGTTAGCAAGGATTTCGATTTTTTGTCCCGGAACTACTTTACAAATAGCTTTTTTATAACCAGAAGTATAGCCTTCGAATTTACCTTTTCTTTTGAATTGTGGTAAAACGTTGCGAGTGTTAACTGATAAAACTTTTACTTGAAAAATGCTTTCTAAAGCTTTTTTAATTTCTACTTTATTAGCTGTTTTGGCAACTTTAAAAGTGTATTTATTTTGTCTTTCGATCAATTTATTAGTTAATTCAGTAATAATTGGTGCTTTAACTAAATCATAGTATTTATTCATTATTTTAAAACCTCTTCAAAATAGTTAACAGCAGCAGCAGTTAGGACTAATTGTTTGCAATTAAGGATTTGATAAACACTTGCATGAGAAGCTGTTTCTAAAGTAATATAAGATAGATTGCGAGAAGCCAAAGCTAATTGTTCTGTCATTTGAGTAACTACAATTAAGGATTTGGAAGTGATGTTTAATTTTTGTAACATTTGTTGGAAATCTTTAGTTTTATGAGTTGCTAAATTAATGTTGTCTACAACTACTAATTGATTATTTTTAGCTTGAAGTGATAAAGCTGATTTTAGAGCCAGACTACGTACTTTTTGGTTTACTTTAACAGAATAATCTCTTGGGGACGGTCCAAAAGTAACTCCACCACCACGCCATAAAGGAGAACGAATAGAGCCATGACGAGCACGACCAGTTCCTTTTTGTCTCCATGGTTTTTTACCTCCACCAGCAACTAAAGCGCGAGTTTTGGTAGCATGTGTGCCTTGACGCATTGCAGCTCTTTGAGCATTTACAACGTCGTATAAAACTTGTTGATTAGGTTTAATGTCAAAAACAGCAGTTGCTAAAACCTTTTCAGAAACGAAGTCGCCTTGTTGATTAAGAATATTAATTTTTGGCATGCGTTTGCTCCTTTGTCAATTTTTTTACAGCAGATTTGATAATTACAAAACCTTTATTAGGTCCTGGTACATTGCCTTTTATTAAGAATAAGTTTTTTTCAGTATCAACCGAAAGAATAACTAAATTTTGGATAGTAACAGTTTCGTGCCCCATGTGTCCTGGTAGTTTTTTACCTTTTAATTTACCTTTAATAGGGCCCATTGAACCTGGACGACGGTGATAACGAGACCCGTGACTTTCAGGACCTCTGCTTTGATTGTGTCTCTTAATAGAACCAGCAAAACCTTTACCTTTGGAAGTTCCTGTTACATCAACTAAATCACCTACTTGAAATAAATCGTTTGTGATTAGGGCGCCTACTGCTAAATTAGCTAGGTTTGAATTGACATCCGAACTAAAATTAATTTCTTTAATGAAGCGCTTAGGGGCAGTAGTTGCTTTTTTAAAATTTCCTAACATAGGTTTAGAAGTGTTTTTTTCTCTTTTGTCGCAAAAACCTATTTGAGTAGCTTGATAGCCGTCTTGGTCAACGTTTTTTTGTTGTAAAACAACGTTAGGTGCAACATCTACTATTGTTACTGGAACTAATTCTCCTTGTTCGTTAAAAACTTGAGTCATTCCTATTTTTTTACCTAAGATTCCTTGAGCCATGTCCTTCCTCTTTCTTTTTTTAATTTTGGTTTAAAGTTTGTAAAAAGTTTGTAAAAAGTTTTTTAAAGTGATTTTCAAAAGTTGATTGAAATTGTAATTGCAATTGTGATTGTGATTCAACCAAATGAAATGATTTAAATAAAATGGTTATAAAAAAGTAAATATTTATTCATATTAAAATAAATAGTGCCTAAATTTTGCTTTTGCTATTGGTTTTTTTTAACAAAATATCAATTGCAGGTGACAAACTAATGTGCATTAAAGATTCAATTGTTTTTTTATTGGGATTGATAATTTGAATTAAACGTTTGTGAGTGCGTCGTTCAAATTGTTCTCTTGAATCTTTGTTAACGAAAGGGGAACGCAAAACAGTAAATACTTCTTTTCTGGTAGGAAGAGGTATTGGACCTTCAATATTTGTTCCTGTTTTAGTGACAATATCAATAATTTTTTTAGCTCCTTGATCAATTAAATGATGGTCGTAGGCTCTTAGAATTATTTTGATAATTTCTTTTTCTTTTTTGTTCACTTATATTCTCCTTTTTTAGAAATGTTTGAAAATATTGCCTATTAGACAAATATTTTGCTTAAATAATTTTTTTCTTAGACAACTGACATTGGTGTTTTGTTTTTTGGATTAAAAGAAAAAATATTTAAAACAAGCCTTTTTATTATACCTTAAAAAAGATTTTATTGCAAGTCATTTTAATTACAAAAGTTAAAAAAGTAATTAATAATGTTTTTAAAAATAAAAAAAGCTGTTTCAAATAAGTAAAATGGTGAAAAGATTTATTTATTTTGGATTTTGTTTGTTAAAAAATACAATAAGTTAATTCAAATATCCTCATTAAGTTAATTCAAATATCTTTATATTAAAAGATAAAATGATTTAATGAAAAGGTTCATTTTTATATTTATATTTATTGATAACTTTTTTAACAAATTTAAAAAACTGTTTAAAAGGGTTAATTTTGGCAAAACACATATAACCATTAAATATTATAATTAAAACCTAAATAATAACTAATATAACAACTCTTAAATAACTTGTATACATTTGTTTTTTAGTAAGTTGTAATAATAAATTATAATTTGATAGTATATTTGTATTAGATTGTAATGAATCTAGATATTGTTGTAAAACTTTTTGAGTATTTAGATTTTCAAAAAACGTATATATCAAAAAAGTAACAATCATTCCAAATACACTTAATAATAAAAAATTGATGTTTTTAATAAAGAAGATATGTTTTGTTTAATATCAGACATATTTTTTACTTATAATTATTTAAATGATTTAGCTTTAGAATAACAGAAAGAACCATTAAATCCTACTAACACCAATATAAAGAAAAACTCTACAAAAAGGAAAACGTATTTTTTAGTTACTTCTTGTTTTTCTTTGAGGCTTTTTGATCTTCGTTATGTTTTTCTAATTTGGCATCATAAGCTTTTTTAGCTTCTTCATTAACCAAAGAAGCTGAATATGAATTCTACTTGTCAAATTTCGTTGAATTATCATTATAAGTTTTAGAAAATGATGCCGTATCTGCTTCTTGATATTTTTTTGATGCTTCTAAAACAACATAAGACCCAAACACACTTAAAAATACAAAACTAACAGTAAGTAAAAAGTGTGATAATGATTTTTTTAATAACATTTATGTTTCTCCTTGATTTTATTTATTTTTTTATCTTATACACTTAAAAATAAAATAATTCTTTGAAAATAAATTAAATAGTAACTATCAAAAAATAAATAAATCCAAAATAATATTAAAACTATAAATTAAAATAATATCAAATAAGAAAAAACAATATCGTCATCTAAGAAAAAAATTATTTAAACAAAATAATTTGTCTAATAATGATAAATTAATTGTCAGTTGTTTTTTGAGATTTAGAAGGTTTGTTTTCCAAAATAAGTTTTCCTTTGTAATAACCACTATTTTTAGTAACTCTGTGAGACAAAGTAAAAGTATTAGTTTCTTTGCAAAGTACTAAAGCAGGATTGCTTAACTTATAATGAGTACGTCTTTTTCTTTTTGCCGTTTTTCCGGTGCGTCTAAAAGGAACAGCCATTTTATCAAATCCTTTCTTTATAATTTTTTGTTTTTAGCATTTATTATAAATAATAATAAAACTTTTAAAAAATAAAAGGTTAATCAAAACCCAATTAATAACTGCCAAAAAATTATTATTAGCACTTTAATCAAGCTTAAAAAATTAATAATCATGCCAAAGCGTGCAAAAATTAATTTTAAACCTAAGTTTATTTTATCTTAAAAAAGCTGTTTTGTCAATCTATTTTGAGCTTTTTTACTTTTTTCTTATTTATTTGCTACTTTAATTATTATTTTGTCAAATTACAAAAATATAACTAAATTGATTTGAGTTTTTTTAATAAATTAATTTTGTTGAAGTCCCATTTTTATGTTTCACCTCCGTAAAAGGTTTTGAAAACAAAGAAACTACTAAAAAATGGTTCTTAAAAGTATTTTTACCAACATTCAAAGTTAACGACGTAGACAAAACTGACAAATTTAGAGTTGGAGTAAAAGTTAAAACACAAGATAACAAATTTGTTTCAGCAGAAGTTCAATTAGAAGTAGAATTATTAACTCTTGATGGTTTAGTTGAAAATAACACCGATACTGCTGATTTTGAATTAACTATGCAATATGAAGTAGTGGATGAAAATGGTAATGTAATTGCAGAAAATAACAAACTAACAGAAGCTCAATCAGCTAAATCCAAAATAAATTACACTAACACATACTAACAAACACTTTCCATTAAGAAACATGTATAAATTGAATAAATTACTCTTTAATAACATTATTTTATAATCTTTCATTAACTTAAATAAATATCAAATAATCAATTCAAAGGCTATTAATTATTTAATAGTCTTTGATGTCTTAAACTCTTTATCTTTTTTGATGGTTTAACTAACTAAAAACCTAATTAATACTTTATAATTAACTTAAATAATTAAAAAACCGTCAATTTTAGAAAGAAAGAAGGGGATATTTTTCCAAAAATTTATCAATTTTCTAAAAAAAGGCATTAACTAAAATGTTTTTATCCAATGCTTATAACAAAAAAAACACTTTTATTTTTAATTATTATAATATTTATTTTATTTATTATTATCCCTCATTTTACCAAAGCTCAATCAAATCTTAAATTAAGATATGATTATAAAACAAGTATAAAAATAAGTTTGAGAAAAAAAGAAAGACAAACACAAACAACAACACAAGTACAAGAAGAGCCAACATAAGAACAACAAGGACCAAAATTACACCTTGTAGAAATTGAAGGGGATTGGGGTTCCCCACCTGGACAAAGTAATAAAACATATTAAAGAAAAGATTAATCCTAATTTTAATGGAACATTAACCAAAAGAAAAACAATAAATAGAATAAAAGATGGGGAATATATCGTTCGAAATTGCTACAGGAAAATGCGAGCCAAGTACAATTTGTTTATATCTTGATGGAGAAATTCAAGGGTTTTTTGTAGGTGATTACTGAGTTTTTTTCAAAATATTGTTTCTTTTAAAAAAAATCTTTTTCTTATTACCTATATTATAACATTACTAATTTCAATAATTTAAAGTTTTTATAAGTTTTTATAAGTTTTTATATTTTATTTGTTTTTTTACAACAACAAAAGCCGTCCAATAATTAGGACAGCAAAATTAATTAAAAATATTTAAAATCAAATTAAACTTTGAATATAATTATTTTCAAGATATCTATACCAATATTGAAATTCAATTTTTTTCAATATTTTAATATCTATATCTTTTTTTTCATAATCTTTTTTAAGTTTTAATTTAAGTTTTTGTAACTTAAAATATTTTTTAAAATTCTTATTAAGAAAATGATTTTTTGGTTGAATACCAGATAAATTTAAACTAAAATAATTAGAATTTTGAAATTGATCTGAATTCATATAAGATTTACACAACAAAGTTAAATTATGTGGAATTTTAATATTTCTTCCATTAACTCTTTGTTTAATATTCCAATCAAATATATTAGAAAAGTTAAAATTAACAATTGGAAATGGACTTAATTCTATTTCTTTAATTATATCATAAGGAAATAATGCCAAAAAAGATTTTTGCGGACAAGTAAAACATGTACGAGAAAATCCAAACAAATGACGACTATAAAAATCAATTCCTTTATTAGAATTTGTTTCAATTAGTTTATCATTTTTAGAAACATATTTACTAACATATGAAACAATTTTATTGACATAATCTTTTTTATCAAAAGTACCTTTATAAAAAGCTTTACATTTACTAATTTCAATTTTTTCAAATAAAAGATTTTTTTGATGGTCTAAAAATTTGTACATTTTGACTAATGGGATTTAAATGTTTATAATATTTTATATTATTTTTATTCATAACAGATGCATAAGCATTAGCCCAAAGCAAAGTAATTTTTGGCACTTTAACATTATTTTTCTCGTAATAATTTTGAGGTATTTTAATATTACCTTTTTCATCTATTTTATGCATTAAATAATCATCATAAAAAATACTCTTATTCTCTTTAATAGGTCGGTTTTTCAAACACAAAGCATAATCTTTATCAGTACACAAATAACGTGAGTATACGCCAAAAGAATTTAAAACATCAATATTAAAAATAATATGGGTAATGAATAACTCCTAATTTAGTAGTTTCCAAAGACCAAAAATATCGAAAATCTTGCATTTTAGAATAAACCAACTCTTTTTTAGAGAATTGTTGAAATAAACTTGATAAATAATTTTTTCTCACTAAACGAATAAAACGGTTCCTTACTTGCCCCATAATATGAGGTTCATGAGTATATTTTATAGTTTTGCCTTGTAAATCATCACAAGGAGCTGTCAAAGTAATAAAAGATATTCTTTTAGAATCTTTAAAATTATATAAAAGTTTATCCTTAGCATTTTGTGAAGAATCTCGATAATGCCTTAAAATTTTTGATTTTGGTTTAATTTCTTGCAATTTATTTTCTTTTAATTGCTTTTTTAAAGAATAATCAAATTTCAAATCATCATCACTTAATGACAAATACCTTTCTTCTTTTTTTTCTTTTAAATGTTTTTTATAACATTTAATTCGTTCCAAAGGTTCAAACATAAAATAATTAAACCCTTTTAAACGAGTTTCATAACCATTATCTTTTTTATTTACTTTATAAATATTTTTAGAAATTTCCTTAAATAAAACACATAATTTTAAATAACATTCCCTATAATAAGATTCAGTAATTTGATTAAATTTATGTTGTTTTTCTAATTGGTTAACTTTTTCATTATAAATTTTAATAGTAGTAGATAATTCATCATAATTTTCTATATCTTTTGAATTAGGTAAAAAAAATTTTAAATAATCTAAATCAAAAATTTTATCATTTAATCCTTTTGTAAAATCATCAGAAATTAATTCTTTTTTTATTAAGGAATAAAAATAATCTATAAAAATAGAAGAATCATTCAAAGTTAAAATTTCAATATCACGTTTAGCACGTGTTATTGCAGTATAAATTATTTTTTTTCTAAAACTTCATCTTGTGATTCCTTTCGATTTTGCCAACCAATTAAATAAACGGATTCTTTTTCATATCCTTTATATCCATGTATAGTTGACAAAACAATTTCATTTTCTTTACTATTATTATAAGATGTAGTAAAAGGAATTTGGTTTTTTGTAAAACTCATCTTTAAGTTTTTGTAATTCACCATTACTACGGCAAAGAACAGCTGTAGAATAAATTCAAGATTTTTTAATTTTTTCACACAAATAATTAATTTGTTGATAAAAATTATCAAAAAAAGAAAAATTTATAAAATCTCTATATTTTTTTTCACTAAAAGATAATTGTAAATATTCCTTATTATCAATTAATTCATTAGCTGCTTTAACAATATTAATACCTTTGGAACGATAATTAACATTTAAAAAATGTTTTTCAGGTTTAAAATCTTTTACAAAAAGTTCCAAAATACGTTCACTAGAACCAAAAGAACTATAAATATTTTAAGTATAATCACCAAAACAATATAAAGAATTTGGTTTATTAAATAAAAGTTCTTTTATAATAAAATAATAAAAATAATTTAAATCTTGAAATTCATCAATAAAAACAGGACGATTATAAATTAAACCATTATTTCTTTCAACAAATTCAATATAATCACTAGTTTCAATTAATAAACCATCAAAAGTTATTAAATTATTATCGCTTAATTTTTCATAATATAAAAATAGTAATTCAAAAGATTTTTTTAAGACTTTATTCATCAATTTTAATAGATGAATAACAATTTTCTTTTTGAAAAGTTAAACATATTAAATTATTTAATTCCTGTAAAAGCTTTCTAAATGAATATTTTCTTTGTTCTTTAAAATACAATTTTAAATCTTGATTTTCTTTTAAAATAAGTTTTAAAATATTTAATTTAGTTTCATCATCAATAAATTTTCTTTGTTGTGCTGTTTAATTAAAAATATTATATTTTAAATAACAAGAATAAGCAAAACTATGAAATGTTCTAATTTCATAATTTTCTTTTAAATATTTTTCTAATTCATCATCATTATAAGAATGATAATCTTCTTTTAATGATGAAAATAATTTATCATAAATAACATTTTTAGTAGCATTAGTAGCTACCAAAATTAAAGGTTTTTCTTTTCCTAAATCTTTTAATTTTTCAATTAAAATGGTAGTTTTGCCAGAACCAGCTCCACCATGTATATACATGCAAGAAGCATCTGAATTAATAATATCTTTTTGTTCTTTTGATAAATTAAATAACATCTTATTCTCCTTTATAATATTAAAAAACCCCCTAAATCCCCAAAGGGGACTTTATAGGAGGGTGTAATAGATTAATTTGGCTGTACTTCGGCTGGCCGCCTAGTTCGCTACGCTCGTCTTGGAATACTTTTAATATTAATTTTCTTTTTTTATTCATGATTAATAAGTTGATTCTTGTTTAACGGTTCCATCTGGGTTGTAATATGTTGATTTGATTAGGTTTTCTTCGGGGTTGTATTCATTAATAGAGAAAATAGTTTTACCATCTTTATTGTAATTGGTGATTTTGGTTAGTTTACCTTCGGAGGTGTAAAATGTTTTTTGGATTATTTTTTTGCCTTCGGGGTTGAATTTATTAATATAATGTATAGTTTTACCATCTGGACGATAAACTATTTCTTCTTCAACTAAAAGCTTTAACTGTTTCTTTTAGTTTTTGATTTTCTTGATGTAATTGTTCATTTAATTCCCTTGCTTTTTGTTCAATATCAGTTTTTAATAATATTCTTCTTTCTTCAGTTTCTAAATGATATTTATAAACAAGCCCACCTATCCAAAACACAAAAAAAACAGTAATGTTCCAGTAGTAATTAAAAAAGGAATTATTTTATAATGTTTATTGACTATTCTAAAACTTGACATTTTTAAACCTCTTTTTTATTATCAAAAATAATTAAAGAATTTTTTTAGCATTTTCAAATACCCATAAATATAGGAAATTAATAAAAAATGATAAAACGAAACTCAATATTATTATAACCTTTTTAAACAAAAATAAAAAGAATTTTAAAACAATTAAAATAATATCTAATATTCTTAAAACAATTTTAAATAACAAATCACCTATTTTAATAAAAGAATTTAAAAGAAAACTTTGAATTTCTTTAAAAAAATAGATAACAACGCCACCAACAGTAAAAGTAAAAATCATCTTTACTATTTCTTTTAATGTTTCCCAAAAACCATCATCAGGTTCTAATGGTTTTTGACCGACAAGAAAAGACATAGAACTTTTTATATAACCTATAATACTACCAAAAACATCAATAAAAATTTTTAATATTTGCATTAAAAAATTAAACAAAGAACTAAATAATTTCAAAGGATAAATTAAAAATATTAATTTTCCCCATATAAAAACAATTACTGTCTTTATAATATTAAAAAAAATTAAAAAATTATTATCCCAACCAACAGTAAAACCAAACAAAAAAGATGATTTAGTAAAAAAAATACTATAAAAAATACTATATAATAAATAAAAAAAATATTTAAAAACAAAGGAAATTAAATATTTTAAAAAATTAAAACTAAAAATCATTTTCATCATTATCAATAGATTCTACAATCAAATTTCTTTTTTGATTGATTAATTCCTTTTTTAATTCCAAATTTTCTTTTAATAATTTATCTAAATCATTAGTATTTGTTTCTTTTTTTTCATTATCATCATCTTTTTTTATTTCATCAAAAAGTCCTTCAGAAAAATTAAGACCACCATTTTCTCCAAATTCTTTAATCATTCTATGAACATGTTCTTTATATATACCCAAATAATTACTCATTTGAGATATTATCCTAATTAAAGCTCCAAACTCTCTAACAGTAATTTGTCCATTTTTAATATATTTATTTACTACACAATGCAATTCATCACTAAAATTATATTTACTTTTCAATTCTTTAATATAAAAATAAAGCCAATAAATAAAAATACCAAAGATAAAAGAAATAAAAGAAATAAATACTTTAGATTCAACAATATTAATAATTGTTTGTTGTGTATTCATCAATTTTTCCTTTCTATAAAATTATTGACTTTTTAATTTATTATCATTTCAACTAATTTATTATTTTCAGTAAAAAAATTAATATATAAAAAAATACCAATAATTGCACCCATCAATAAACAAATAAAATTATCAAATAAATTATATTTTTTCATATATTCTCCTTAAAACCATGGAATTTTGTCCCACACCGGATAACAATGCCAACCAACAAAAATGCCACTGATATAAAAAATAGAAAAAATAAATAATTCTAATACTTTAGATTCTTTCATATATTTTCCTTATATGAGTGTTTTTTAAAAAAACACTCATTTATTTAATCCATGTAATTTTAGTTGTATCAGGAACAATAAAACCAAGTTTATAAGCTGCAAATATAAAAATACAACCAAGAGCAATTAAAATTAATATTTGTCTTAAAGTCTTTTTTTATCCTCCTTTTTATTATTTAGCTATTGATAAATAACCTTTTGAAGCAAAATAAACAATCAAAGGAATAACAATGCCTAATGTAGGTAAAACCCAATATGTAAAAAAACTGCCTAAAGTTAATTTATTTCTTCTAAAAGATTTTTTACTGAAATAAGAACGTCTATAATTTCTCGCCATTTTAATCTCCTTTTTTATTATTTAATAAGAAAAATATTTTTTAGTATTTAGAAACAATAAGGAAACCAACTTAAAAGTTGGTATTTTTTTAATGGTTCTTTAATCCCCTACAATATTCGAGGTGACCTAGATAAAAAATATACTTATCAAGAACTAACAAAAATGACAGGCAAATATACAAATTTGTATATTTTTTACCATGACATAGAAAATACCAAAAAATTAGATGGAGCTAAAACCTACTTCTAGATGGATTTGAGGAATGGTAAGGCGTCTGAGAGATTGGGCAAACACTCAACAATAAACAACAATAAATCTTTTCTTTTATCTTTTTAATTATATATATTAATTTATATTATCTTTTTGTTAGCTTAATAATTTATACTTATAATTAATATTAACTACCTTTTTTAAAAGAAAGGAGTCTGTTTCTTACATTAACAAAATTAACAAGACTTCTAAAAAAAGACCAAATATAAACTTTAATTCCTTTTTAATGCTTATAATTATAAATATATTAATACTATTAACTTAACATTAATTCTTATTTTATTAAAGCACATTCAACATTTAAATTAAACTATCAAATCAAAAATACTTTTAAAATAAAAGTAAAAAAGAGACTCTAAATAATACAATTCATAACATTAAAGTAAAAAAAACTAATAAAGCTATTATCTTTATACATAAAAATATTGATCCTAATTATTACAAAAAAAGTCTCATTTCACAAAACAATTAATCAAAACAAAGGCGAATTAATGTCTAAGTCAATTCTTAATTATCCCCAAAATATTATATTTATCTATCATTATGGAAAAATGCCATTTATTAAGGATAAAACACATACCTTAGAAGTAATCATAAACATGAAAAATAAATACAATAGTTTATATATTTTTTACTATGAACGAACTTTAATCCAAAAATATCTCTATCCTAAAAAAACAACTTGGTATAAACCTTATCGTAAGAAATAATTATTTCCATATTTAAAATAAATTAATAAACTATTTAAAAAATAAAAATAATATAAATAATGAAAAAAACTATCCTTCAGGATAGTTTTTTTGTTTTTAAAATCTAAATATAAAAGCTAAGTATTCTTTTTTACATCCCAAATTAATTTGGTTTATGGTATGATAAAGGTAAATGATAAAATAATTTAGAACTTATTTCTTTGAAAAACCAAAATAATATAATATTACAAAAAAAATTAATAATAAACTACAATTAAGTGTTTTTATATTGTTTAATCAATATTTAGATTGAAGGAAAAATTTTATGTCATCATATTATAATAGATTTTTGGCTTTATTCTTAAAACGCAATAAAACATTATCAAGCGATTTTTTCTCTCCTTTTTTATCCCAATTAAAAAATAATATCACAAACCTAAAAAACATCCAAGAAAAAAACAAAACCCCAAACATTATTACAAACAACCAAAACAAACAATTAAATCAAAGACTACAAACCCTAAATAACAAACACAATACCCAAACAAAACAATTACAAGAAAAATACCATCACATATTATTAAACATTTACGCACAAATAGAAAAACTCCAAACCCATAAAAAAACAATCCTCCAAAAATACAACTCACAACAACAAAAAACCCAAACTCTTTTAACCCAAGAACTTATTTATCAAAAAAACAAAAACAACGATAAAAACCTCCAATTAAAAGAAATCTTACAAAAAGAACTCAAGGAAATTACTAAAAAAAACAATCACAAAGAAACTACTCTTATAACTAATCTCAACAACAAAAATAACAACATTAATAATTTATTAATTCAAATTGAAAAAGACAAACAAAAATTAGAACTCAAAACCCAAAAACAAAACCAAGAATCCAAACAAAACTTTTATACTACTGATTTTAACCTCAATCAAAAAAACACCAATTTATTAAAACAACTAGAAACAACTCTTAATTTACAAGAAAAAGACAAAGGCAAATCAATTTGCATCTTAGAACAAATAAAGACTACAAAAGAACAAACTTATCAAAAAACCATTACCAAAACTCACAAACTATACCAAAATAAACTAAGTATAAACGACAAAAAACTAGACACCATCAAAGATGCTTACCAACAAGAAAAAACTATCATCCAAGCACAAATACAAGCTTTTTTTCTCCAAATAAGACCTTTTCCTTTTATAAATATACCAATTCTTTCCAATTACCAAATTGAAACATCCAAAAAAGCTCTTTTTTACAAACAACAAACAAACTGCCTTTCTTACCAAAATCAAAAATCTTTATGGAGCCAACAATATCACCTCATCAATCTTTTACACCAACAAGCAATTAATATGTGGCATTTAGAACACCGCAAACAAAACAAATACAAACACATCTACCAAAAAACCTTAGAAAAAATTTATCATCTCATCCACCAAAAAAAAAATTATTTATTCTCCCAAAAAATAAACGGCATCAAAGAACAAATAAAAACAGTCCTTAACTTACATCTCCAAGAAACAGCTATTTTTGATAATCAAAAAGACTATCAAGAAACTTTCTTTGCTTATCAAAAAACTCTTTTAGCCTTACAACGTAAACAAAACAATTACCAAATAGATTATCATTATCATTTCTTTGCAAAAAAACAAGAATTTGACCTTAAAACTAAAAGTATTGCCCTACAACTAAAATTAGAAAAAACCAAAATCCAACATTATTATTTAGAACAAATAACTACTTTAAAAAAAGAAATTAACAACTTCCAAACCCAATTAACACTTAATAAAATATTTCAAAAAGATGATTTTCTAACCTTCAAACTTACCCAAGAAAAAGAAAAACATCTCTTTTTACAAGACATCACCTTAATGAAAAAAGACATCTATTTATTATTACAAACCCAAAATATAGAACTTTTACAAACTTTAAATAATTTACTCAACACTTATCCATCTTGGCAAAAAGAAAGCACATTATTAGAACAAACTTTGCAACAAATCCAATTACAAATTAATACTTTTGCAAGTAATTATCAAACTAAAACTTGTCTTATCGAACAAATAATCTTAGACCAAATAAAAACTATAATTGAAACTAACTTATTTCCTATCATTCAAAAACAATTTAATCAAACAATTAATCTTTTACAAAAAAAACACCAATTAAACCAAACTCCCCTACAAAATGAAATTAATCTTAACGAACAAATAATAGCTTTTTATGACAAACAATTAACCTTTCTTAATCAAAAAATACACACTGACAAAAAGAAAGGAATACAAGGTTTTTTTCACAAATACAAACAAAAAGGAACTGACCTATATCCCCTTTTATACCAAATCAAAACTCACAAAGAACGTTATGAAAAAATTATCAAAAACCTCACCACAAAAAAAGATAAAGCAACCAAAAAACACCAACATATTTTAGAAAAAACAACTAACAAACAACAAAAAAAAATCAACAAAACCAAACTTAAAATAACCAAACTTTTAACTTTATGGCACTATTTAAAACCTGCCTCCAAAAACATTGCTCTTACTCCTTTAATCAATTTCAAAATATCAAACAAATCTTTTTTCAATGCTTGCCAAAAAACAATCACAAATGTTATCCAAGATATTTTATTCTATAATAATTATCAAAAAAACATTTATCAATGTTTAAATACTTTACTCCAAGAACAAATAAAAAAAGAACAAAAATTAATTCAAACAACTACAAATACCACTAACACAACTAAACACCTTAACAAAGTTTTTTACAACCAAAATGAATTAATAAAAAATGTTATTAATGTTTCTTTGGAAAAAACATTTAAACAAAATCAAATATCTTTATTAAAAAAAATTACTAAAACAATTAAATCCAAAGAAAAAAGTTTAACCCAAACAACTAATTTAATGAAAGAAAAATTAGGATTATTAAACGAAAATCTAAGTGATGCTCTTATCAATCTTAATTTATCATGGCAACAAACACAAAAAGAATTACGCCAAAAACTATCAAACCTCAAAAAAGAAGCTCTCCTCAATTTTGAAAAAAAAGACAAATTATTTTTCGAACATAAAAAAATAGCCATCAAACAAAAAAACAACCAAATCTTTAAACATTTCACCAAACAAAAAGAAAAAATATCCCAATCATTTACTCACAAACAAAAAGCTAATCACAAAAAAATAACCAAAATAGAAAAACAAATCAAAAAAACCAAAAAAAACTTACTTACTAAAATCAAACTAACTAATTTCCAAACCAAACTCAAAACTATCTTTTTAAAATGGTCTTTTTTTTGGCAAAAACAAAAAGGAAAATTCAAAATAAAACATCTCCAAAAACAAATTACCAAACAAATCAAAAAAACTATTGCCCTTGATAAACAAATTTCTTAAAGCAAAAAAATATTGATATTATAAAATATTATAAAATGAAATTATAATTTATAAATAAATATAATAACAAATTTCTTAAAAAATATAGGAATAAAACAGTTTACCAAAACCACCCAAAAAAATCATTTATTACAACAATATTTAAAATCTATTTGCATTTTTATTTTTTTTAGTGTATAATTAAATTAATTATTATTTTGTAATAAATATTAATTTCTTAAAAAAATATTTTAAATAATAATTTATCAAAACAATAATAATTAAGGATTAAGGCAAAAAGTAAATTTTTCACAAAATGAAGCAAAAAAACTAAGAAAGGAGGCAAAAATGACATCCTCAAACCAAGTTTTAATTGAAATTAAAAACTTATCCAAAAACTTTTCTATCAAAAAAAACTTTTTAAAACCAGATACCTTACTAAAAGCCAACCAAAATATTAATTTATCCATTTTCAAAGGCGAAACATTAGCCGTAGTTGGAGGTTCTGGTTCAGGAAAATCAACTTTAGGACAAGTTCTTCTACAACTTGTAAAACCTACTTCAGGAAATGTTTTTTATCACAAAGAAACAATCCCCAAAACTAAGGAAACACAGACAAAAGACATTGAAGAAATTGATTTAACTACTTTAAGTAATAAAGAAAAGCGCTTTTTAAGAAAAGATTTACAAATTATTTTCCAAGATCCTTTTTCTTCTCTTAACACTCATCTCAAAATATCAGATATCATTGGCGAAGGACTTTTAATCCACAAAATGACAAAAGGCAAAAAAGACCCCAAATATCAAACAATGATTCTAGCTATCATGAAAAAATGTGGCATTGATACTTCTCTTTATGACCGTTATCCTCATCAACTTTCAGGGGGGCAAAGACAAAGAATTGCAATTGCAAGAGCTTTAATTATTAAACCTAAATTTGTTGTTTGCGATGAAATAGTATCAGCATTAGATGTATCAATTCAAGCCCAAATTTTAAACCTTTTAAATGATTTAAAAAAAGATTACCAACTAACTTTCTTGTTTATTACTCATGATTTAGGAGTTGCTCGTTTTTTAAGTGACCGCATTTGTGTAATGCATTTAGGAAAAGTAATTGAAATAGCACCTTCAGAAAGCCTTTTTAAAAAACCTTATCATCCCTACACCAAACAACTTCTAAATGCTATCCCTAAATTAAAAAATCAAAATAAAGCTTTAGAAGAAATGCCAATCACCTACGAAACTAACAAATTTAGATTTTTATTTCACACTCAAAAACAAGACCTAGATTGGTATCAAGTAGCCCCTAATCATTTTATTTCTTGCACTTTAAAAAATAAAGCTACTAAAATATAAAGGAGTAAAATATGAGTTTATTAAAAGTTAGCAATCTACATACTTATTTTGAAACCCAAAAAGGTCTAATCAAAGCAGTTCGTGGTGTTTCTTTCGAAGTCCAAAAAGGCAAAACTTTAGGAATAGTTGGAGAATCTGGTAGCGGCAAAAGCCAAACTGCAATTTCTATTCTCAAATTATTTGAAAAAAACCAAAAAATTTACCAAGGCGAAATTACTTTTGAAAATCGTATTATTTCTCAATTTAGCGAAAAAGAAATGCAAAAAATCAGAGGAAACGAAATTGCTATGATTTTCCAAGATGCCATTTCTAGCCTTAACCCTGTTTTTAAAATCAAAAATCAAATTATAGAAGTTCTAATGCTCCATCAAAAACTTGATTACACCCAAGCTTATCAAAAAACTCTTGATATTTTGGAAAAAGTGCAAATTCCTAACGCTCAAAGAGTAATGAATTCATATCCTCATCAACTTTCAGGCGGAATGTGTCAAAGAATAATGATTGCTATGGCATTAGTTTGTAAACCTAAACTTTTAATTGCTGACGAAGCAACTACTGCCCTAGATGTAATTGTCCAAAAAGAAATTCTTAATTTAATTGCTTGTCTACAACAAGAACAAAACACTGCTGTTTTATTTATCACCCATGATTTAGGAGTAGTTTCTCAAGTAGCCGATGATATTATTGTCATGTATCAAGGACAAATTGTAGAAAGTGCTAAAACATCCCAAATATTAAAAAATCCAAAACACCCCTACACTAAAAGTTTACTTAATAATTTTTTAAAAACTGGGCTTGGTTATCATAATGTTTAGTTTGTTAAAAAAATAGTGAATCAACAATAATATCTCCTAAATATTTATTAATATTATTTGTTACTAAATATTATTTTTATTTCCCCACACTTCATCCATATTTTGAATTCTTATTTCTTTTACAACAATAAAAAAATACTTATTTTACCGCAAAAATTAAATAATTGCAATATAAAAAAATCAAAAAGAAGAATATAGGAGCAAAATGGGCATTAGACAACTATTACAAAAATATAAAAAATATTTAATTATTAGTGGAACATTTTTTTTACTTAGTATAATAAGTTTTGCAACCTACAAAATATTTTTTCAAAAACAACCCCCAAGAAATAATTTTATAGTTATAATTCCTAACTATGTTAACGGATTTGATCCAGGACAAAAAGCACACACTTCCAACGCACAAGGAGACAGATTATTTTGTTGTATTCACTCTGCTTTAATTTCTACAAATGAAAATGGCGATGTTTTGCCTCAAGTAGCTACATCATGGGATAAAGTGGAAAATGAAGATGCCATTATTTTTACTCTAAGAGATGATGTTTTATTTCATAACGGCAAAAAATTAACTGCACAAGATGTCAAATTTTCTTTTGAACGAGCCAAAGAAAAAGGAAATGACGAATATGCTATTATTAAATCAATCGAAACGCTAGAAAATGATACAAAGGTAAAACTTAAGTTGCAAGCTTTACCTATTTTTGTCTATGAACTTATTGCTAAATACAAAATACTTAGTAAAGAATCACTAGAAAAAGACCAAACACACAATCAATTAGAAGGACTAAAAATTGGTTCAGGTCCTTATCAATTAATTTATGAAGATTCTTCTAACAAAATAATAAAATTAGGACTTTTTGACAAATACTTTAATAAAGACAAAATAAAAAACAGCCAAAAAGAAATCGTTTTTAAAGTTAACTCTAACTACGATACTTCTTTATTGCAATTAGAAGAAGGAACTGTGGATGCTATCTTAGATTTTCCAATAAACAAAATAACTAATGCAAGCAACAAAAAAAATATTGAAGTCGTCCAAAATAAAGGTGCCAAATGTAGTGTTTTATTTATCAACAACAACAAAGTTAAAAAGGGGAAAAGAGAATTAATCGCCCAAACTCTAAATATCGAAAAGATAATTGCTGATCTAAATTTACCCGTTAATCCTTTAAAAACTTTTGTTCCTCAAGGAGAAATAGGACATAACGAAAATATTCAATACGCTTATGATTCAAACCAAAACGAAGTTAAAAACAAAGTTAGTCTTTTAAGCGAAAAAGACAAGGAAATTAAATTAGGAGCTTCTTTTAAAGAAATAAAAGAAGTAGTACACAAAATAAAAGAACAATTACAAGAGGTAGGTTTTGAAGTTATAGTAAACATACCAGAATCGCTTACTTTTTTTACAAATTCCAAAAATGGCAAATATGACATATCTTTTATGAGTAATATGAATGAAATGCCATACGGTCATAAAGTTTTAATAGATTATATGAACCCAATATTCGAAAAAGAAGGAAAACAAACTCCCAAAAGCCATTCTCACATTCAAGGAGACACAACACTAAAAAAACTTTTAGATAAAACCCAAACAATCACTGATAAAAACATTTACGAACAAACAGTAAAAGATATTCAAACTCATTTATACACAAATAAATATGTTGTTCCTTTTTATCAACAAAACATATATTTCTTAACAAGCAAAAAAGTCCAAGGTCTTACATGCGATCCTTTTACAAGAACTGATTTTACCCAAGTTAAAGTAAGTAAATAAAATTTTATTCATAATAAAAATAATTTTATTTTCAAAACACAAACAAAAAAGGAAATAAAAAAATGAATTTTAAACAATTATTACAAAAATATAAAAAACAATTAGTTATAGGAACAGCAGTTATTTTATTTGTTGTAATGGGTTTTGTAGTCTACAAAAAGCTTTTTAAAACAACTCCCCCAAGAAATAATTTTGTAGTAGCAATGCCAAATGATATTGTAGGTTATGACCCAGGAAATAAAGATCACACTCAAAACGCACAAGGAGATAGATTGTTTTACTGCATCCACTCTGCTTTAATTTCTACAAATGAAAATGGCGATGTTTTGCCTCAAGTAGCTACATCATGGGATAAAGTGGAAAATGAAGATGCCATTATTTTTACTCTAAGAGATGATGTTTTATTTCACAACGGTAAAAAATTAACTGCAAAAGATGTCAAATTTTCTTTTGAAAGAGCAAAAGGAAAACAACACGATGAATATGAAAATATTGAATCAGTTGAAGAATTAGAAGGCGGCACAAAAGTAAAACTAAATCTTAAAGCATTCCCTGCTTTTGCCTATGAAAGCATCGCTAAGCAAAGAATAATAAGCCAAGAAGCAGTTAAACAAGACCAAACAAAAGATCAATTAGAAGGACTTAAGGTTGGTTCAGGTCCTTATCAATTAGTTTCATGGGATTCTTCTGAAAAAGTAATAAATTTAAAACTTTTTGATAAATATTTTGACAAAGAAAAAATAAAAAACAGCCAAAAAGAAATCGTTTTTAAAACCATTTCTAATCAGGATACAGCTTTATTACAGTTAAGCGCAGGGACTGTGGATGCTGTCTTAGACTTTCCAGTAAATAAAGTAGCCGATGCAAAAAAACAAAAAGATATTACAGTTGTTGAAAATGCCGCTGTTAAATGTAGTTATTTAATGATGAATAATCAAAAAGTTGAACTTGAAAAAAGAAAATTAATTGCTCAAGCTTTAGATATTGAAAAAATAATTACTCAACTGGAATTACCAGTTAAACCTTTAAAAACTTTTATCCCCGAAGGAGAAAAAGGTCATAATCCAAATATTTCATATGCTTATAATACAAACACACAAGAAGTTAAAAACCAAGTTAGTCAACTCCCAAATAAACAAATTAAATTCGGGTTTTCTGCTAAGGAAACTCCAGAAGTAGCAAACAAAATAAAAGAACAACTACAAGAAGTAGGTTTTGAAGTAACATTAGACATACCAGAATTTAATACATTCAAAACAAATTTAAAAAAAGGAGATTATGACATTTTGTTTATGAGTGATATGCATGAAATGGCATACGGTCATAAAGTTTTAACAGATTATATGACGCCAAAAAACGAGGGGGATTCTACCCAAGGAACTTGGACTCATATTTCAGGAGACCAAACACTAAAAGATCTTTTAGAACAATCTCAAACAAATATAGATTTAGGTACTTACGTACAAAAAATTCAACAAATTCAAACTCATTTAGACCAAAATAAATATGTTGTTCCTTTTTATCAACAAAACATATATTTCTTAACAAGCAAAAAAGTCCAAGGTCTTACATGCGATCCTTTTACAAGAACTGATTTTACCCAAGTTAAAGTAAGTAAATAAAATTTTATTCATAATAAAAATAATTTTATTTTCAAAACACAAACAAAAAAGGAAATAAAAAAATGAATTTTAAACAATTATTACAAAAATATAAAAAACAATTAGTTATAGGAACAGCAGTTATTTTATTTGTTGTAATGGGTTTTGTAGTCTACAAAAAGCTTTTTAAAACAACTCCCCCAAGAAATAATTTTGTAGTAGCAATGCCAAATGATATTGTAGGTTATGACCCAGGAAATAAAGATCACACTCAAAACGCACAAGGAGATAGATTGTTTTACTGCATCCACTCTGCTTTAATTTCTACAAATGAAAATGGCGATGTTTTGCCTCAAGTAGCTACATCATGGGATAAAGTGGAAAATGAAGATGCCATTATTTTTACTCTAAGAGATGATGTTTTATTTCACAACGGTAAAAAATTAACTGCAAAAGATGTCAAATTTTCTTTTGAAAGAGCAAAAGGAAAACAACACGATGAATATGAAAATATTGAATCAGTTGAAGAATTAGAAGGCGGCACAAAAGTAAAACTAAATCTTAAAGCATTCCCTGCTTTTGCCTATGAAAGCATCGCTAAGCAAAGAATAATAAGCCAAGAAGCAGTTAAACAAGACCAAACAAAAGATCAATTAGAAGGACTTAAGGTTGGTTCAGGTCCTTATCAATTAGTTTCATGGGATTCTTCTGAAAAAGTAATAAATTTAAAACTTTTTGATAAATATTTTGACAAAGAAAAAATAAAAAACAGCCAAAAAGAAATCGTTTTTAAAACCATTTCTAATCAGGATACAGCTTTATTACAGTTAAGCGCAGGGACTGTGGATGCTGTCTTAGACTTTCCAGTAAATAAAGTAGCCGATGCAAAAAAACAAAAAGATATTACAGTTGTTGAAAATGCCGCTGTTAAATGTAGTTATTTAATGATGAATAATCAAAAAGTTGAACTTGAAAAAAGAAAATTAATTGCTCAAGCTTTAGATATTGAAAAAATAATTACTCAACTGGAATTACCAGTTAAACCTTTAAAAACTTTTATCCCCGAAGGAGAAAAAGGTCATAATCCAAATATTTCATATGCTTATAATACAAACACACAAGAAGTTAAAAACCAAGTTAGTCAACTCCCAAATAAACAAATTAAATTCGGGTTTTCTGCTAAGGAAACTCCAGAAGTAGCAAACAAAATAAAAGAACAACTACAAGAAGTAGGTTTTGAAGTAACATTAGACATACCAGAATTTAATACATTCAAAACAAATTTAAAAAAAGGAGATTATGACATTTTGTTTATGAGTGATATGCATGAAATGGCATACGGTCATAAAGTTTTAACAGATTATATGACGCCAAAAAACGAGGGGGATTCTACCCAAGGAACTTGGACTCATATTTCAGGAGACCAAACACTAAAAGATCTTTTAGAACAATCTCAAACAAATATAGATTTAGGTACTTACGTACAAAAAATTCAACAAATTCAAACTCATTTAGACCAAAATAAATATGTTGTTCCTTTTTATCAACAAAACATATATTTCTTAACAAGCAAAAAAGTCCAAGGTCTTACATGCGATCCTTTTACAAGAACTGATTTTACCCAAGTTAAAGTAAGTAAATAAAATTTTATTCATAATAAAAATAATTTTATTTTCAAAACACAAACAAAAAAGGAAATAAAAAAATGAATTTTAAACAATTATTACAAAAATATAAAAAACAATTAGTTATAGGAACAGCAGTTATTTTATTTGTTGTAATGGGTTTTGTAGTCTACAAAAAGCTTTTTAAAACAACTCCCCCAAGAAATAATTTTGTAGTAGCAATGCCAAATGATATTGTAGGTTATGACCCAGGAAATAAAGATCACACTCAAAACGCACAAGGAGATAGATTGTTTTACTGCATCCACTCTGCTTTAATTTCTACAAATGAAAATGGCGATGTTTTGCCTCAAGTAGCTACATCATGGGATAAAGTGGAAAATGAAGATGCCATTATTTTTACTCTAAGAGATGATGTTTTATTTCACAACGGTAAAAAATTAACTGCAAAAGATGTCAAATTTTCTTTTGAAAGAGCAAAAGGAAAACAACACGATGAATATGAAAATATTGAATCAGTTGAAGAATTAGAAGGCGGCACAAAAGTAAAACTAAATCTTAAAGCATTCCCTGCTTTTGCCTATGAAAGCATCGCTAAGCAAAGAATAATAAGCCAAGAAGCAGTTAAACAAGACCAAACAAAAGATCAATTAGAAGGACTTAAGGTTGGTTCAGGTCCTTATCAATTAGTTTCATGGGATTCTTCTGAAAAAGTAATAAATTTAAAACTTTTTGATAAATATTTTGACAAAGAAAAAATAAAAAACAGCCAAAAAGAAATCGTTTTTAAAACCATTTCTAATCAGGATACAGCTTTATTACAGTTAAGCGCAGGGACTGTGGATGCTGTCTTAGACTTTCCAGTAAATAAAGTAGCCGATGCAAAAAAACAAAAAGATATTACAGTTGTTGAAAATGCCGCTGTTAAATGTAGTTATTTAATGATGAATAATCAAAAAGTTGAACTTGAAAAAAGAAAATTAATTGCTCAAGCTTTAGATATTGAAAAAATAATTACTCAACTGGAATTACCAGTTAAACCTTTAAAAACTTTTATCCCCGAAGGAGAAAAAGGTCATAATCCAAATATTTCATATGCTTATAATACAAACACACAAGAAGTTAAAAACCAAGTTAGTCAACTCCCAAATAAACAAATTAAATTCGGGTTTTCTGCTAAGGAAACTCCAGAAGTAGCAAACAAAATAAAAGAACAACTACAAGAAGTAGGTTTTGAAGTAACATTAGACATACCAGAATTTAATACATTCAAAACAAATTTAAAAAAAGGAGATTATGACATTTTGTTTATGAGTGATATGCATGAAATGGCATACGGTCATAAAGTTTTAACAGATTATATGACGCCAAAAAACGAGGGGGATTCTACCCAAGGAACTTGGACTCATATTTCAGGAGACCAAACACTAAAAGATCTTTTAGAACAATCTCAAACAAATATAGATTTAGGTACTTACGTACAAAAAATTCAACAAATTCAAACTCATTTAGACCAAAATAAATATGTTGTTCCTTTTTATCAACAAAACATATATTTCTTAACAAGCAAAAAAGTCCAAGGTCTTACATGCGATCCTTTTACAAGAACTGATTTTACCCAAGTTAAAGTAAGTAAATAAAATTTTATTCATAATAAAAATAATTTTATTTTCAAAACACAAACAAAAAAGGAAATAAAAAAATGAATTTTAAACAATTATTACAAAAATATAAAAAACAATTAGTTATAGGAACAGCAGTTATTTTATTTGTTGTAATGGGTTTTGTAGTCTACAAAAAGCTTTTTAAAACAACTCCCCCAAGAAATAATTTTGTAGTAGCAATGCCAAATGATATTGTAGGTTATGACCCAGGAAATAAAGATCACACTCAAAACGCACAAGGAGATAGATTGTTTTACTGCATCCACTCTGCTTTAATTTCTACAAATGAAAATGGCGATGTTTTGCCTCAAGTAGCTACATCATGGGATAAAGTGGAAAATGAAGATGCCATTATTTTTACTCTAAGAGATGATGTTTTATTTCACAACGGTAAAAAATTAACTGCAAAAGATGTCAAATTTTCTTTTGAAAGAGCAAAAGGAAAACAACACGATGAATATGAAAATATTGAATCAGTTGAAGAATTAGAAGGCGGCACAAAAGTAAAACTAAATCTTAAAGCATTCCCTGCTTTTGCCTATGAAAGCATCGCTAAGCAAAGAATAATAAGCCAAGAAGCAGTTAAACAAGACCAAACAAAAGATCAATTAGAAGGACTTAAGGTTGGTTCAGGTCCTTATCAATTAGTTTCATGGGATTCTTCTGAAAAAGTAATAAATTTAAAACTTTTTGATAAATATTTTGACAAAGAAAAAATAAAAAACAGCCAAAAAGAAATCGTTTTTAAAACCATTTCTAATCAGGATACAGCTTTATTACAGTTAAGCGCAGGGACTGTGGATGCTGTCTTAGACTTTCCAGTAAATAAAGTAGCCGATGCAAAAAAACAAAAAGATATTACAGTTGTTGAAAATGCCGCTGTTAAATGTAGTTATTTAATGATGAATAATCAAAAAGTTGAACTTGAAAAAAGAAAATTAATTGCTCAAGCTTTAGATATTGAAAAAATAATTACTCAACTGGAATTACCAGTTAAACCTTTAAAAACTTTTATCCCCGAAGGAGAAAAAGGTCATAATCCAAATATTTCATATGCTTATAATACAAACACACAAGAAGTTAAAAACCAAGTTAGTCAACTCCCAAATAAACAAATTAAATTCGGGTTTTCTGCTAAGGAAACTCCAGAAGTAGCAAACAAAATAAAAGAACAACTACAAGAAGTAGGTTTTGAAGTAACATTAGACATACCAGAATTTAATACATTCAAAACAAATTTAAAAAAAGGAGATTATGACATTTTGTTTATGAGTGATATGCATGAAATGGCATACGGTCATAAAGTTTTAACAGATTATATGACGCCAAAAAACGAGGGGGATTCTACCCAAGGAACTTGGACTCATATTTCAGGAGACCAAACACTAAAAGATCTTTTAGAACAATCTCAAACAAATATAGATTTAGGTACTTACGTACAAAAAATTCAACAAATTCAAACTCATTTAGACCAAAATAAATATGTTGTTCCTTTTTATCAACAAAACATATATTTCTTAACAAGCAAAAAAGTCCAAGGTCTTACATGCGATCCTTTTACAAGAACTGATTTTACCCAAGTTAAAGTAAGTAAATAAAATTTTATTCATAATAAAAATAATTTTATTTTCAAAACACAAACAAAAAAGGAAATAAAAAAATGAATTTTAAACAATTATTACAAAAATATAAAAAACAATTAGTTATAGGAACAGCAGTTATTTTATTTGTTGTAATGGGTTTTGTAGTCTACAAAAAGCTTTTTAAAACAACTCCCCCAAGAAATAATTTTGTAGTAGCAATGCCAAATGATATTGTAGGTTATGACCCAGGAAATAAAGATCACACTCAAAACGCACAAGGAGATAGATTGTTTTACTGCATCCACTCTGCTTTAATTTCTACAAATGAAAATGGCGATGTTTTGCCTCAAGTAGCTACATCATGGGATAAAGTGGAAAATGAAGATGCCATTATTTTTACTCTAAGAGATGATGTTTTATTTCACAACGGTAAAAAATTAACTGCAAAAGATGTCAAATTTTCTTTTGAAAGAGCAAAAGGAAAACAACACGATGAATATGAAAATATTGAATCAGTTGAAGAATTAGAAGGCGGCACAAAAGTAAAACTAAATCTTAAAGCATTCCCTGCTTTTGCCTATGAAAGCATCGCTAAGCAAAGAATAATAAGCCAAGAAGCAGTTAAACAAGACCAAACAAAAGATCAATTAGAAGGACTTAAGGTTGGTTCAGGTCCTTATCAATTAGTTTCATGGGATTCTTCTGAAAAAGTAATAAATTTAAAACTTTTTGATAAATATTTTGACAAAGAAAAAATAAAAAACAGCCAAAAAGAAATCGTTTTTAAAACCATTTCTAATCAGGATACAGCTTTATTACAGTTAAGCGCAGGGACTGTGGATGCTGTCTTAGACTTTCCAGTAAATAAAGTAGCCGATGCAAAAAAACAAAAAGATATTACAGTTGTTGAAAATGCCGCTGTTAAATGTAGTTATTTAATGATGAATAATCAAAAAGTTGAACTTGAAAAAAGAAAATTAATTGCTCAAGCTTTAGATATTGAAAAAATAATTACTCAACTGGAATTACCAGTTAAACCTTTAAAAACTTTTATCCCCGAAGGAGAAAAAGGTCATAATCCAAATATTTCATATGCTTATAATACAAACACACAAGAAGTTAAAAACCAAGTTAGTCAACTCCCAAATAAACAAATTAAATTCGGGTTTTCTGCTAAGGAAACTCCAGAAGTAGCAAACAAAATAAAAGAACAACTACAAGAAGTAGGTTTTGAAGTAACATTAGACATACCAGAATTTAATACATTCAAAACAAATTTAAAAAAAGGAGATTATGACATTTTGTTTATGAGTGATATGCATGAAATGGCATACGGTCATAAAGTTTTAACAGATTATATGACACCAAAAAACGAGGGGGATTCTACCCAAGGAACTTGGACTCATATTTCAGGAGACCAAACACTAAAAGATCTTTTAGAACAATCTCAAACAAATATAGATTTAGGTACTTACGTACAAAAAATTCAACAAATTCAAACTCATTTAGACCAAAATAAATATGTTGTTCCTTTTTATCAACAAAACATATATTTCTTAACAAGCAAAAAAGTCCAAGGTCTTACATGCGATCCTTTTACAAGAACTGATTTTACCCAAGTTAAAGTAAGTAAATAAAATTTTATTCATAATAAAAATAATTTTATTTTCAAAACACAAACAAAAAAGGAAATAAAAAAATGAATTTTAAACAATTATTACAAAAATATAAAAAACAATTAGTTATAGGAACAGCAGTTATTTTATTTGTTGTAATGGGTTTTGTAGTCTACAAAAAGCTTTTTAAAACAACTCCCCCAAGAAATAATTTTGTAGTAGCAATGCCAAATGATATTGTAGGTTATGACCCAGGAAATAAAGATCACACTCAAAACGCACAAGGAGATAGATTGTTTTACTGCATCCACTCTGCTTTAATTTCTACAAATGAAAATGGCGATGTTTTGCCTCAAGTAGCTACATCATGGGATAAAGTGGAAAATGAAGATGCCATTATTTTTACTCTAAGAGATGATGTTTTATTTCACAACGGTAAAAAATTAACTGCAAAAGATGTCAAATTTTCTTTTGAAAGAGCAAAAGGAAAACAACACGATGAATATGAAAATATTGAATCAGTTGAAGAATTAGAAGGCGGCACAAAAGTAAAACTAAATCTTAAAGCATTCCCTGCTTTTGCCTATGAAAGCATCGCTAAGCAAAGAATAATAAGCCAAGAAGCAGTTAAACAAGACCAAACAAAAGATCAATTAGAAGGACTTAAGGTTGGTTCAGGTCCTTATCAATTAGTTTCATGGGATTCTTCTGAAAAAGTAATAAATTTAAAACTTTTTGATAAATATTTTGACAAAGAAAAAATAAAAAACAGCCAAAAAGAAATCGTTTTTAAAACCATTTCTAATCAGGATACAGCTTTATTACAGTTAAGCGCAGGGACTGTGGATGCTGTCTTAGACTTTCCAGTAAATAAAGTAGCCGATGCAAAAAAACAAAAAGATATTACAGTTGTTGAAAATGCCGCTGTTAAATGTAGTTATTTAATGATGAATAATCAAAAAGTTGAACTTGAAAAAAGAAAATTAATTGCTCAAGCTTTAGATATTGAAAAAATAATTACTCAACTGGAATTACCAGTTAAACCTTTAAAAACTTTTATCCCCGAAGGAGAAAAAGGTCATAATCCAAATATTTCATATGCTTATAATACAAACACACAAGAAGTTAAAAACCAAGTTAGTCAACTCCCAAATAAACAAATTAAATTCGGGTTTTCTGCTAAGGAAACTCCAGAAGTAGCAAACAAAATAAAAGAACAACTACAAGAAGTAGGTTTTGAAGTAACATTAGACATACCAGAATTTAATACATTCAAAACAAATTTAAAAAAAGGAGATTATGACATTTTGTTTATGAGTGATATGCATGAAATGGCATACGGTCATAAAGTTTTAACAGATTATATGACGCCAAAAAACGAGGGGGATTCTACCCAAGGAACTTGGACTCATATTTCAGGAGACCAAACACTAAAAGATCTTTTAGAACAATCTCAAACAAATATAGATTTAGGTACTTACGTACAAAAAATTCAACAAATTCAAACTCATTTAGACCAAAATAAATATGTTGTTCCTTTTTATCAACAAAACATATATTTCTTAACAAGCAAAAAAGTCCAAGGTCTTACATGCGATCCTTTTACAAGAACTGATTTTACCCAAGTTAAAGTAAGTAAATAAAATTTTATTCATAATAAAAATAATTTTATTTTCAAAACACAAACAAAAAAGGAAATAAAAAAATGAATTTTAAACAATTATTACAAAAATATAAAAAACAATTAGTTATAGGAACAGCAGTTATTTTATTTGTTGTAATGGGTTTTGTAGTCTACAAAAAGCTTTTTAAAACAACTCCCCCAAGAAATAATTTTGTAGTAGCAATGCCAAATGATATTGTAGGTTATGACCCAGGAAATAAAGATCACACTCAAAACGCACAAGGAGATAGATTGTTTTACTGCATCCACTCTGCTTTAATTTCTACAAATGAAAATGGCGATGTTTTGCCTCAAGTAGCTACATCATGGGATAAAGTGGAAAATGAAGATGCCATTATTTTTACTCTAAGAGATGATGTTTTATTTCACAACGGTAAAAAATTAACTGCAAAAGATGTCAAATTTTCTTTTGAAAGAGCAAAAGGAAAACAACACGATGAATATGAAAATATTGAATCAGTTGAAGAATTAGAAGGCGGCACAAAAGTAAAACTAAATCTTAAAGCATTCCCTGCTTTTGCCTATGAAAGCATCGCTAAGCAAAGAATAATAAGCCAAGAAGCAGTTAAACAAGACCAAACAAAAGATCAATTAGAAGGACTTAAGGTTGGTTCAGGTCCTTATCAATTAGTTTCATGGGATTCTTCTGAAAAAGTAATAAATTTAAAACTTTTTGATAAATATTTTGACAAAGAAAAAATAAAAAACAGCCAAAAAGAAATCGTTTTTAAAACCATTTCTAATCAGGATACAGCTTTATTACAGTTAAGCGCAGGGACTGTGGATGCTGTCTTAGACTTTCCAGTAAATAAAGTAGCCGATGCAAAAAAACAAAAAGATATTACAGTTGTTGAAAATGCCGCTGTTAAATGTAGTTATTTAATGATGAATAATCAAAAAGTTGAACTTGAAAAAAGAAAATTAATTGCTCAAGCTTTAGATATTGAAAAAATAATTACTCAACTGGAATTACCAGTTAAACCTTTAAAAACTTTTATCCCCGAAGGAGAAAAAGGTCATAATCCAAATATTTCATATGCTTATAATACAAACACACAAGAAGTTAAAAACCAAGTTAGTCAACTCCCAAATAAACAAATTAAATTCGGGTTTTCTGCTAAGGAAACTCCAGAAGTAGCAAACAAAATAAAAGAACAACTACAAGAAGTAGGTTTTGAAGTAACATTAGACATACCAGAATTTAATACATTCAAAACAAATTTAAAAAAAGGAGATTATGACATTTTGTTTATGAGTGATATGCATGAAATGGCATACGGTCATAAAGTTTTAACAGATTATATGACGCCAAAAAACGAGGGGGATTCTACCCAAGGAACTTGGACTCATATTTCAGGAGACCAAACACTAAAAGATCTTTTAGAACAATCTCAAACAAATATAGATTTAGGTACTTACGTACAAAAAATTCAACAAATTCAAACTCATTTAGACCAAAATAAATATGTTGTTCCTTTTTATCAACAAAACATATATTTCTTAACAAGCAAAAAAGTCCAAGGTCTTACATGCGATCCTTTTACAAGAACTGATTTTACCCAAGTTAAAGTAAGTAAATAAAATTTTATTCATAATAAAAATAATTTTATTTTCAAAACACAAACAAAAAAGGAAATAAAAAAATGAATTTTAAACAATTATTACAAAAATATAAAAAACAATTAGTTATAGGAACAGCAGTTATTTTATTTGTTGTAATGGGTTTTGTAGTCTACAAAAAGCTTTTTAAAACAACTCCCCCAAGAAATAATTTTGTAGTAGCAATGCCAAATGATATTGTAGGTTATGACCCAGGAAATAAAGATCACACTCAAAACGCACAAGGAGATAGATTGTTTTACTGCATCCACTCTGCTTTAATTTCTACAAATGAAAATGGCGATGTTTTGCCTCAAGTAGCTACATCATGGGATAAAGTGGAAAATGAAGATGCCATTATTTTTACTCTAAGAGATGATGTTTTATTTCACAACGGTAAAAAATTAACTGCAAAAGATGTCAAATTTTCTTTTGAAAGAGCAAAAGGAAAACAACACGATGAATATGAAAATATTGAATCAGTTGAAGAATTAGAAGGCGGCACAAAAGTAAAAGCATTCCCTGCTTTTGCCTATGAAAGCATCGCTAAGCAAAGAATAATAAGCCAAGAAGCAGTTAAACAAGACCAAACAAAAGATCAATTAGAAGGACTTAAGGTTGGTTCAGGTCCTTATCAATTAGTTTCATGGGATTCTTCTGAAAAAGTAATAAATTTAAAACTTTTTGATAAATATTTTGACAAAGAAAAAATAAAAAACAGCCAAAAAGAAATCGTTTTTAAAACCATTTCTAATCAGGATACAGCTTTATTACAGTTAAGCGCAGGGACTGTGGATGCTGTCTTAGACTTTCCAGTAAATAAAGTAGCCGATGCAAAAAAACAAAAAGATATTACAGTTGTTGAAAATGCCGCTGTTAAATGTAGTTATTTAATGATGAATAATCAAAAAGTTGAACTTGAAAAAAGAAAATTAATTGCTCAAGCTTTAGATATTGAAAAAATAATTACTCAACTGGAATTACCAGTTAAACCTTTAAAAACTTTTATCCCCGAAGGAGAAAAAGGTCATAATCCAAATATTTCATATGCTTATAATACAAACACACAAGAAGTTAAAAACCAAGTTAGTCAACTCCCAAATAAACAAATTAAATTCGGGTTTTCTGCTAAGGAAACTCCAGAAGTAGCAAACAAAATAAAAGAACAACTACAAGAAGTAGGTTTTGAAGTAACATTAGACATACCAGAATTTAATACATTCAAAACAAATTTAAAAAAAGGAGATTATGACATTTTGTTTATGAGTGATATGCATGAAATGGCATACGGTCATAAAGTTTTAACAGATTATATGACGCCAAAAAACGAGGGGGATTCTACCCAAGGAACTTGGACTCATATTTCAGGAGACCAAACACTAAAAGATCTTTTAGAACAATCTCAAACAAATATAGATTTAGGTACTTACGTACAAAAAATTCAACAAATTCAAACTCATTTAGACCAAAAGAAATATGTTGTTCCTTTTTATCAACAAAACATATATTTCTTAACAAGCAAAAAAGTCCAAGGTCTTACATGCGATCCTTTTACAAGAACTGATTTTACAAAAGTCCAATTAAATAAATAAAATATTCAATAAATAATAAATAGATTTATAATTAAATAATTAGGAAAGTAAAAACAAAGCAAAATGAATGAAAAAAAATAAATAAATATATATATAAGTGTTGGAGCTTTAACAGTTATAATTTTAATCATTTTGTGGTGGCAGTTATTCCCAAGCAAAAAACATCAAGACGATAAAGACACAATTAAAATAGCTGTTATATCAGATATCCAAGGATTTGATATTACTTCTCCAGAAAACACTTTTTCTACTTATTCTAATAGATATTTGCGTTTAGTTCATGACACTTTATTAGAAGAAAAAGAAGGTAAAATCATAAGTAAATTAGCTAAATTAGTTGAAAGTGATGCAAATCAAAACCAAGACAAAACTTTATTAAAGTTTGAACTTAGAGATGATATTTTATTTCACAATGGCGTAAATATAACAACTGATGATGTTATATTTACAATCGAAAGAGGACACAAAAATAAACATCCTCAGTTTGAAGAAATCAAAGCAATCAAAAGAATAAACAACATAGAATTTGAAATCGAATTAAAAGAAAAAACGCCTTATTGGCACTTTACTTTTTGTAATTTTATCAGAATCCTAAATAAAAAAGCTGTAGAAGAAAACGAAGAAAAAGGATTACAAATTGGCACTGGACCTTATAAATTAGTTGAATATAAATCAAATGATGAAATCAAAATGGAAAAATTTAATAATTATTACAATAAAGGCACAATTAAAGACAGTCCTAAAACAATCATTTTCAAAATTAATAAAAATAATGATACTAATTTACAACAAGTAGAAAATGGTTCTTTAGACGCTTGTCTGGATTATCCATCTCATAAAATTCAAATTATAAAAAATAAATTAAGCCATAGTGTTGAAGTAGTTGAAAATAAAGATGTTTCAGCTAGATATTTATACATTAATAAAGCTAAAACCTCTCTAGAAACAAGAGAAGCTATTTCTTGGTCGTTAGATATTGAAAAAATAATATCTGATTTGGAAATCCCTGCTCAAAAATTAAAAACTTTTTTGCCAGAAACCTTGAAAGGATTCGATAAAGAATTAGATGCTTATCCAACAAACTTTTTACAAGCTAAAAAATATGTCCAAAAACTAGATAAAACTGCTAAAAAACTTAAAATAGGATGCAGTACAAAATCTGAGTATCTTTTTGAACATAAAATAATAGAACAACTAAGAAAAGTTGGTTTTATAATAGAATTTGCTCCTATGGATTTTAAAGCTTTATTAACAGAAACCAAAAAAGATAACTCTTCTTACAATATGATTTTTTTAGGTGAAAACTATGAATCAAAATGGGGGCATAAAGTTTTACGTGATTATTTTTTAACTAACAACAATCCCAATAATTTTTGTCATATTGATAATGATGATAAAAGCCATATAGAAAATAAATTATTACAAGTTGAAAAAGAAACAAGTGAAGAAAAATATACTAATTTATTAAAAGAAATAAGCCAATATATACATAAAGAATTTTATGTTATTCCTTTATATAGTTATCCTAATTATGTAATTACTTCCAAAAATATCAAACAAGGTTTTAAATCAGATCTTTTCTCACATTTTGATTTTACAAAAATCATAAAAAAATAATGGGTTTTGATTAATACATTTATAAAAAAATTTAATATTAAAAAAATGGTTAATTTTGTTATAGAAAACAAATATGTTTTTTAATACATCAATTAAAAATTAACCTATAATTTTTTATATTATTTAAATCACCCAATAAAAATTCATAAATGAAATATTCTAAATTTTTGAGGTAAATTTCGTTGATAAAATATATTTTTAAAAAAAGTTTATACACTATAACATTATTTATAACAGTCATATTTATCAGTTTTTTTACTATGAAAATGATACCAGGTGATCCTGTTGATGCTATGTTTGAAAAAGGACTTACTCCTGAACTAAGAAAATTAAAGGAAAAGGAATTAGGATTAGATAAACCTTTAAAAACTCAATTTATAAATTATTTCAAAAATATTTTTATAGGAGATTTTGGAAAATCTTATTATGGCACAAAAGAGCCAGTTTTCAACCTTTTTACAAAAGCTTTTACTAATACCTTTAAATTGGCTTTTTTAAGTTGTTTTTTTGGTTCTTTATTAGGGATTTTTTTAGGAGCATTATCAGCTTTTTATGAAGGGTCCAAAAAAAGCTTTATACTAGATTTTTATTCTATTATCATCATTTCTTCTCCTAGTTTTATCATTGGCATCTTATTGCAACTTACATTAGGTCATTATTTAAGATTATTCCCAGTAGCTGATTTTGATACTCCTAAACATGTGGTTTTGCCTATTTTAACTCTTTCTTTATTAATATCGGGTTCTGTTTTTAAAACTACTAAAACAAGCATGGAAGAATGTTTGTCACAACCATATATCAAAACGGCCTATTCTAAAGGATTGTCTAAAAAAAATATTATTTTTAAGCACGCTTTAAAAAATGCTTTAATTCCTGTTGTAGCACACATCGGTTTACTTCTAAGTTTTTTAATCGGTGGTTCTATTATTACAGAAAATATTTTCGAAATAAAAGGGGTAGGTGTTTTAATAAAACATGCATTTGATAATAGAAATTATCCTGTTATTCAATGTTGTATTATTTTACTCGCTTTATTTATAGCTATTTGGAATTTATTTCTAGACTTAGTGTATGCTTGGTTAGATCCCAAAATTAAACAAAAGGGATAAATATGCAAAAAGGATACAATCATTTATTATGAAAAAAAACTTTAAACCATTTCTTTTTTTCCAAAAAAAATTAAAATATTGGGCAAAAAATAAAAATATTTTATTTGGTTCTTTATTTTTAACTATCTTATTTTTGGCTGTTTATTTAATTCCTTTTACTCCTTTATATAAAAATCCTGATGCATCATCTCATTATAAACGTTTACAAAACATTAGTTTAAAACATCTCATGGGAACAGATTCTACTGGACATGATTTATTTAATAGAATGTTAAAAGGAACTAAAAAATCTTTAACTATAGGTTTTTGTTCTATTATGATAGCTAGTATAATAGGAACGTTATTAGGAATTATTTCAGGTTATTTCAAAAATATTTTTGATAATATCATTAATTTTATATGTGATATTTTAGTAGTTTTTCCTGATGTTATTTTAGCTATTTTAATTATGTTTTTTTTGAAAGACAACAAAAAATTATCATTAATAATTGCTCTAAGTATTTCTAATGCTCCTACTTTTATTCGAATCATAAGAGCAAATACCATGAAAATTAGGCAAAAAGGTTTTATCAAAGCTTCTAAAGCTTTAGGATCAAATGAATTTTGTATAATTTTCAAACATGTTTTGCCTCATCTATGGTCTATTATTATCACAAGAATAACAATAGGTATGGCAACAGTTATTTTAACAATATCGGGGTTAAGTTTTGTTGGATTAGGTCTCGATCCTACAATTCCTGAATGGGGCAATATTTTAAATGCTAGTAGAAGTGATATTAGATTCTATCCTCATTTATTTTTTGGACCTTTTATCATTATTTTATTAACTAGTTTATCTTTTAATTTAATAGGTAAAGGTTTGATCCAAATTTTTAATCCAAAAGATGCAAATTAGAAAATAAAATATTTGCAAACTTACACACCATTAAAATCGCAATAAACAAAATAATAATTTATTAAAAATTAAAGTTTGATTTATACTTAAATCAAACTATTTTTTTCAACTTTAATAAAAAAACAAAGCTTTTTTCAAAAATTAACCTCTCATAAACCCATCGCAAAAAACATTTGTTTACAAATAATATAAATAACTAAGGAATCCTTATATGTCAATTAATTATCAAAAATTAGAACAAAGATTTGAAAAAATTGGTCGTTTAGAAAATATTATCAATATATTAAACTGGGATATGGCTTGCAACATTAAAAAGGCTCCCAAGAAAGCCGCACTTTAGAAATCATCGATTTAACCCAAATTATAAAAAAACTATTAACTTCACAAGAAACCAAAAATTTGCTTTTACAAGCACAACAAGAACAAGAAACTCTCAATTCTTGGCAACAAGCTAATCTACGAGAAATAACATCCAAAATACAATCCGAAGAAATAATCCCTGAAGAACTACAAAATAATTTAATTTTAGCAACTACCAAATCAGAAATAATGTGGAGATAAGCCAAAAAAAATAATGATTATAACAGCTTCAAACCTTATTTTCAAAAAGTACTCAATTACACCAAAGAAGTAGCAAATCTCAGATCCCAAAAATTAGGCGTATCTTTGTATGATGCTCTCATCGGATCAATATGACCCTGGAATGACTGCTACCAAAATCAAACAAATATTTAACGTCATCAAAGAAAAATTACCACCTTTAATGAAAACTATTTTGCAAAAACAAGAACAAGAAAAACACCTTTACAAAGATATTGCAATGACTTTAGAAAACCAAAAAAAATTAAATCAAATCATTATACCCAAAATAGGATTTGATTGCAATTATGGTCGCCTAGATGAATCCATCCACCCTTTTTGTGGAGGCACTCCTTATGATGTTCGCCTTACTTCCAATTATAATACAAACAAATTTTTAGATAGTTTTTTAGCCACTATACACGAAGTAGGACACGGTTTATACGCCCAAAATTTACCCCAACAATACAAAAATCAACCAGTAGGCACTCCACGAAGCTTTTCTTTTGATGAAAGCCAATCTTTATTAATGGAAAAACAAGTTGCTAAATCTCAAGAATTTTTAACTTACTTAGTAGATATTTTAAAAACAGAATTAAATTTTTACAATCCTTCATTAACTCCACAAAATTTATTTAAACAAGCCAACCAAGTAAAACCTGATTTTGTTCGTATTTATGCTGATGAAGTAACTTATCCTTTCCATGTTATTTTGCGTTTTGAAATTGAAGAATTATTAATTTCTGATCAGCTGTCTTTGGATGATTTACCTCACTTTTGGAATTGCAAAATGAAAGAATATCTAGGCATTGCCCCACCCAACGTAGGTCTTGGATGCTTGCAAGATATTCACTGGCCTCAAGGAAGTTTTGGTTATTTCCCTAGCTATTTAAATGGAGCTATTTTAGCATCTATGATAATGAAAAACGTTCAAAAAGCAAATCCTAATATTAAAGAGGGCTTTAAAACAGGCAAATTTGAAACTTTAAATCAATATTTAGATCAAAAAATAAGAAACTGGGGTTCTTTTTATACCAACCAAGAATTTGTGTTCAAAGTAACAGGCATGCCCCAAATTAACCCTGAAACCTTTTTACAATATTTAGAAAATAAATATTTGAATAATTAATTTAAGAATATAAAAAAAGACTCTTTCAAGAAGAGCCTTTTTTGTTTTTTAATATCATCTACATTTATGGCATTTACAATGACAAAATCTTTTTTTTAATTTCTACAAATAACAAAGGCAACAAAGATAGTAATAAAATGATTACAAAATCTTTTGTTGTTAAAGAAATTAATTGAAATAAATCTCTTAAAAAAGGGACAAAAATTATGATGAATTGCAAAAATACACTAATGGCAAACGTTTTAATCAAAAAGGAATTTATTTTTAACTTAAAAACAGAAGTGCAAAAACTTCGCAAATTCCATACATGAATCAATTGTGAAAACGCCAAAACCATAAAAGCAAAAGTTTGAGCATATCTTATTTTATCACTATCATGATTATAATATCCTATTAAAGAAGCCACAAAAGCCAAAAGACCAATTAAAAATCCTTCCAAAATAATTTTTTGATAAGTTTTTTTATTTAGCAAACTTCCTTTAGGATTATAAGTTTTTGGCGACATAGAATTTGTTTCTTGTGGTTCGATTCCCAAAGCCATTGCCGGCAATGAATCAGTAACTAAATTAATCCAAAGAATTTGTAAAGCAGTCAAAATTTTAAAATCACACCCAAAAAAGAAAATTCCTAAAAAATTACCAAGCAAAATCAAAATAATTTCACCAACATTACAACTCAAAAGAAAAACTAAACTTTTTTTAATATTATTAAAAATATTTCGCCCTTCTTCTAAAGCATTCGTAATAGTAGCAAAATTATCATCTGTTAAAATCATATCTGATGCCATTTTACAAACATCAGTGCCTGCAATTCCCATAGCAATCCCCACATTGGCTTGTTTAATGCTTAAAGAATCATTTATGCCATCTCCTGTCATTGCCACCACAAAACCTTTTTTTTGCCAAGCTTTCACAATTTTTAATTTATGATGAGGATTAGTTCTTGCATAAACTTTAATTTGCAATAATTTTTCCAAAAATTCTTCCTCTGGCATTTGAGCTAATTCATCTCCTGTAATGGCTAAATCTTGAGGTTGGGATAAAATATTTAATTTTTTGGCAATCACAAAAGCAGTTTTTAAATGATCCCCTGTAATCATAATCGGAGTGACGCGTGCTTGATTGCATTTAAAAATGGCTTGCATAACTTCTTTTCGAATGGGATCTTCCATCCCCACTGCCCCTAAAAAAATAAGATCTTGTTCAAAAATATCAGGATTGTTTTTAAGATTCGTCTCTAAATCAAGAGAAAATACACGATAAGCAACTCCCAAAACTCGCAAAGATTGCTCACTTAATTGACTAATTTGTTTTTCTAATATTTTTATTATTTTAGTATCTTTTGCAATGGTTTGTTCTTGATATTGAACTTGACTACATTTTTGCAACAAAACTTCTGGAGCACCTTTAGTAATGGCATAAATAAATCCGTCTTTATGATGAAAAGTAGTCATCAATTTCCTTTGGGAATCAAAGGCAATTTCTGCAAATCGAGGATATTGCTTTTGGAGTAAAAACGCATCATATTGATAAAAAAAAGCTAAATTAATAAAGGCTTTTTCAGTAGGATCAGCAATAATTTCTAAGTTGTTTGAAGTTTTATCGTTGGTTGTTTTTGCAACACTAATCAAAGCATCATTACATAAAATACCAAATAAAAGCAACTTTTCTAAATTAAAGGGTTTGGTTTCATTAATATTTTCCACACAAAAGGGACTTATTTTTTCCAAAGAATTACAAACTATAATTTTTTTAACAGTCATATTATTTTGGGTTAAAGTTCCTGTTTTATCAGTACAAATAACATTAACAGCTCCCAAAGTTTCTAAGGTTTTTAAATTTTTGACAATAGCTTTTTTAAGAGCAAGTTTTTTCATTCCCAAAGCCAAAATTAAAGTCATAATAATTAATAAACTTTCAGGAATAGCAGCAACTGCAAGAGCAATGGCATCCAAAAAAGTATGTTTCAAAATGTGAGAGCTAAAAGTTGAGTTGTAAATGTTTTTAAAAATCGTCCACAAGCCATTAAGGAAAATAATAATACCAATTATCAAAGTTAACTTTTTAGTTAATTTGGCAATATTTTGTTCTAATGGCGTTTTTTCTTGTTGGGGTTGAGAAATAAACTGGGTAATTTTTCCAATTTCAGTTTGCATTCCTGAAGCAAAAACCACTCCTTTAGCTCTTCCTTTTAAAATAACAGTATTCATAAAAGCCATGTTTTGATTAGTAAGAGCTGCATTTTGGACACAAACACAAGCACTTTTTAAAACAGCTTGTGATTCTCCTGTAAACAAAGATTCATCTACATATAAATTAAATGTTTCTAAAAGTATCATATCAGCTGGAATAATATCACCAGTTTCTAAAATGACAATATCTCCTATCACTAAATTTTGCATAGGAATTAAAAGCGGTTTGCTATCTCTTATTACTTTGGCATTAAGGGAAGCTTTTTTTGATACATTAGCTAAAACTTTTTGGGTTTTAGTTTCGTAATAAATACTTAAAAAGGCGTTAAGAAGGACAATAATCAAAATAAAACAGCCTTCCAAAAGTTCTTCTTTGTTTCCTTGTAAAATACCAATCACGAAATTAATTGTAGCTGCTAATAGAAGGACAATAACTAAAAAATCTTTAAATTGTTGTTGGAATTGATGCCAAAAAGTGGGTTTGGCAAGGGATTGAATTTGATTTTTACCGTTAATTTGAAGTCTTTGCAAGGCTTCTTGGGAAGTAAGCCCTTTTGTGATTTTGGTTTGTAACAATGCTTGCGATTGTTCAGGGTTTTTTTGACTAAATGAATGTTTCATTAAAATTCCTTTAATTTAATATAAATACAAAAAATATTTTGTGCAAAGCAAAAAGTAAAAATTTCAATTTGTTTTGCATGTATTATGAAATTGAGTTTTACAACTAATAAAAATAAGTGAAGCGTGCAAATAAAATAAAAAAAACTAAACTGTTTTAGCAGTTTAGTTTCGTTTCTTTTTGGAGAACAGAAGTTATCAATCCCATAAATAAGGCAGATAATTTAATACGTAAAACAGTATAAAAAAGTGATAAAGATATTTGTGTAGTAAGTTCTTTGAGACCTGTTTCTTTATAAAAATATTCAATAATAAAAACACCCACAGCACCAAAAATCATAAGAGTATAGCCAAACATTTCTACTACAAAAGAGATATCTTTTTTCTTATAAACAGATAAATATTTAGCAACAATATCAAGTCCCCCAGTAGAAGCACCAATTCTTACAGGAATACCATTAAAAATACCTATTAAAATACCTGCAAAAAAAACTCTGGTAAGATCGCTTAAAAAATCACTTTCAGTTTTGAATATTCCAAAAAATCGTTCAGTATGATATAAAAAACCTTGTTTAACTTGGTTTTCAATAAAAAACACTGAAACAAAAAGAAGGACAGTTGCAAATGCAGTAGTAATGGTAAAATATTTACCCAAATAACGACGAGAGATAAAAAACAATAAGAAAACATTAACAACAAAGTAAAAAGTGCCAGCAATAACTATAATATTGTTGGTTTCAATCTTTCCTGCTTTATGTAATAATTTACCTATTACATTGCCTAAACCAATAAACCCAGTAGGAAAAAGATCAGTTTTATATCCGCCATCTCGGGTGCAATCAAAAGCCCAAACAGAAACTAAAACATATACTATTAAGGATAAGGATAAAATTAATATTTTTTTAAATTCTTTAACATATTTAATTTTTTTCTTTATTGGAGGAAATTTTTCAATATTTTCCATACCATTTTTCATAATAAACCTATTTTCTTTTATTTTAATATATTTTGGCAACGCGTGCACAAAGGAGTAAGGGGTTTGGTGATTACTACATTCCAACATCTTTGACAAACATACCCAGAAGCTTTGGCAACTTTAACATCAAAAGTATCTTTTAATTGAAGTGTTACTTTAGAGACTATAAAAAGTTGATGCAATTGATCTTTAATTTGTAAAACATCCAAAGCATGCATTTCTTCTTGGGTTAATGATAACGTAATATGGGCTTGCAAAGAAGAATTAATAAGCCCACTTTGTCTTGCTTTTTCCAAATATTGTAAAACGTTTTTTCTTAATGTTAAAAATTTATGATATTCTAATAAAAGATGAGAAGTTGGACGTGCTTTGAGTTGTGGCATTTTTTCTAAATAAATATCTTTTTCCACAGCAAAAGGAAAAAAGCCGTAAACTTCTGAAGTAGTGTGAGGAATAATTGGAGTTAAAACTTGTAAAAGCGATAATAACAAATCATAGATAGTTGATTGAATCATCTTTCTTTCTTTGTGATCTTCTTTTTCGATGTATAAAATATCTTTGGCAAAATCGAGATAAAAAGCACTGATTTTATTAGTAATGAAGGGGAATAAATGCCTTAAAACACCTTCAAAGTTATAAGTATCATAAGAATGTAGTACGTTTTTTAACACTTCTTCAAAATCTAGCATCATTGCTTGATGGATAAAAGTTCTTTGTTCAAAGGCAATATAATTAGTATCTTTTTTAAAATTATCTAAATTACCTAACATAAAACGGAAGGTGTTTCTAATTTTGCGATAAAGATCTTCTACTTGTTTTAAAATGGAAGGATTAATGCGCACATCAAGATTATAATTAGTGTTTGCAACCCATAAACGAATAATATCTGCTCCTTTTTGTTCAGCAACAGTTAATGGATCGATGACATTGCCCAAAGATTTAGACATTTTTTTGCCTTCGCCATCAAAAACAAAACCATGGGTAATAACAGTTTTATAAGGAGCTTGATTTTGAGTGGCTACAGAAGTAATTAAAGAAGAATTGAACCAACCACGATATTGATCAGAGCCTTCCAAATAAACATCACTTTGTAAAACTTGATTACGTTTTTTAAAAACACTATAAGAAGTTCCTGAGTCAAACCAAACATCCATAATATCTAGTTCTTTGGTAAACAAATTGTTAGGACTTTGGGGATGAGTGTAGTTTTCAGGAAGTAGTTTTTTAACATCCCATTCATACCAAATATCCATTCCATGCTGTTCGAATAAATCAGCTACATGATTAATTAATTTTAAATCTAGAATGGGTTGATGGGTTTCGGTGTAAAAAATAGGAATGGGGACCCCCCAAGTTCTTTGACGACTAATATTCCAATCCTCACGATTATTAATCATATTAGTCATTTTTAATTCTCCCCAACGTGGAATCCACGTAACTTTTTGGGTTTCTTCTAGCAAAAGAGATTTAATTTTTTTAATAGAGACAAACCATTGAGGAAGTGCAAGAGAAATAACTGGTTTTTTAGTGCGCCAATCATGAGGATAGGAGTGCAAAATTACATCTGCTTTAAGCAAAGAATGGTCTTTTTCTAAATCAGAGATGATAGCTTCGTTGGCTTTGGTGTAAAATAGACCTTGATATTTGGAAACATCTGTCATCATACCTTTTTTATCAATACTACAAACAACATCTAAATTATATTTTTGACCTACTAAAAAATCGTCCAAACCGTGTCCTGGAGCGATGTGGACTAGTCCTGTTCCTTCTTCATCCAAAACGTGTTGTGATAAAATTATTTTTCCGAATTTGGAAACAAGGTGATTTTGGTAAGTTAAATGTTCTAAGGTTTTTCCTTCAAAAGTGGCAACAACTTTGATGTGTTCTTTATTCCAAGCAAAAACTTTTTGAAGAAAAGGAATGTTTTTAGTTCCTACCAAATAGCGTTTTTGTAAAACTTCAATTAATTGATATTCTTTTTCGGGATGCACCGCAATTGCTACATTGGCAGGCAAAGTCCAAGGAGTAGTTGTCCAAATTACCAAAGCCACATTGTCAAAAATATCTAGTTTTTTCATACTAAAAGCAACATAAACAGAAGGAGATTGGTGATTGTGGTACTCTAATTCTGCTTCTGCTAAAGCAGATTCTAAAGTAGGCGACCAATGAATGGGTTTGAGTGCTTTAAAAATTAAGCCTTTGTCAACCATTTGTCCAAAAATTCTTACCTGATCAGCAACAAAAGTTTTATCCAACGTTAAATAAGGATTTTGCCAATCTCCTAAAATACCTAATCTTTGAAATTGCTGTTTTTGATTATTAACATTTTCCAAGGCAAATTCTTGACATTTATCTAGGAAAGACTTTCTGGTAAAAGCATTTTTAGAAGTTTTTTTAAGAACTGCTGCCTCAATTGGCAAACCATGAGTATCCCAACCAGGAATTAAAGGAGTGTAAAAACCTTGCATACTACGAAAACGAACAATAAAATCTTTTAAAATTTTGTTTAAGGCGTGTCCCATATGAATATTGCCGTTAGCATAAGGAGGTCCATCGTGCAAAATAAAAGGGTTGTTGTCTTGATTTTGTTGTAATTTTTTTTGATATAAGTCAAGTGTTTGCCAATGTTTTTGAATGTTAATTTCGTTTTTGCCTAAATTTCCTTTCATAGAAAAATCAGTTTTTGGCATCAAAAGAGTTGTTTTATAATTTGTTGTCATATCTTTTTTATCTCCTTATTTTTAGGTTGTTAAATTGATAATTTGTTATTTGGGGGGGTTAAAGTTGAAAATAAAAAAAACGAATTTCAAAATTAAAAGTTTGAATATTAAACTAAACATTAAATCTAAAAGTAATAATATCACCATCTTTAACTATGTATTCTTTGCCCTCAATGCGAACTTTGCCTTTTTCTTTGCTTTTTTGAAAAGTTTGGGCTTCTAATAAATCAAGGTAAGAAACAACTTCGGCTTTAATAAAACCTTTTTGTAAATCGGTGTGAATAATGCGAGCGCATTCAGGAGCTTTAAGACCTTTTTTAAAAGACCAAGCGCGAACTTCTTTAGGTCCTGTAGTAAAATAAGTTTGGAGACCTAAAAGAGCATAACTTTCTTGAATTAATTTAGTAAGCCCTGATTCTACAAGACCATAGTCCTTTAAAAAAAGTTGCTTTTCTGCAAAGTCTAAAGACGATATTTCTTTTTCTAATTGCACACACAAAGGAATTACTTTTTTGGATTCTTTAGTAGCATACGCTAAAACTTGTTGATAAAAAACGTTGGAATCCAAAGATAATAAATCATGTTCTTTAATGTTGGCTAAATAAAGGGAAGGTTTTAAAAACAACAAATTAAAGGTTTTGACAAGCTTTAATTCTTCATCCGAAAAAACCAATTTTTTTAAATCTTGGGTAGTTAAATGGGTTTTAATTTTGGTTAATAACGCTTTTTCTTGCAATAATTCTTTGTCAAGTTTATTTTTTTGTTTACCCAGTTTAAGTAAGCGTTTTTCAATTTGTTCTAAATCTGCTAAAGCTAGTTCTGTTTGAATAATATCAATTTCTTCTACAGGATTATTCGTTTCTGTCACATGAGCAATATTTGGGTCTTCAAAACATTTAACCACATGACAAATAGCATCTACATTGCGAATATGACTTAAAAATTGATTGCCAAGCCCTTCGCCTTTGGAAGCTCCCGCCACTAAACCTGCAATATCTTTGAATTCTATCAAAGCAGAAATAGTTTTTTGAGATTGAAAAATTTGAGATAAAGTTTGGAGACGCGAATCTGAAACTTCTACAATGCCAACATTAGGTTCGATAGTGGCAAAAGGATAATTAGCTTCTAAAACTTGCATTTTAGTTAAAGCATTAAATAAGGTAGATTTGCCCACATTTGGCAAACCAATAATTCCGACTTTCATTTTTGAGTTTCCTTATGGTATTTTATTTTGTAAAAAATAATTGGTTGGTAAAAAAAGGGGGTGGTTTTTTTTTGGTTGGGGGTAAAATGCGATTTTACAATTGTGTAAAAAATAGATAAAATGCAATCTTGTAGCAATCCTTAAATTGAGTTCTAAAATGATGCTATAAAAAAATGTGCAAAAAAATAAAAAATAACTAATATTTAAGTTGGTTTTTGATTTCTTCGTAAAAGCTCACATAATTTTGATATCGAGAGGGAAGTATTTTGCCGTTTTCTAAGGCTTTTTTAACGCCACATTTTTCTTCTTGCAAATGAAGACAACTTTCAACAAAAAAACAATCACAAACATGTTCTACAAAATCAGGATAAAAATTCTTTAAAGTCCTAGGGCAAAAAGTAGTTAAGTCTAGTTTGGAAAAACCAGGAGTATCAACAATAAAACCACCATTAAACTCGTATAATTGGGCGTTTTTGGTGGTATGTTTGCCTCTGCCAAGACTTTCAGAAATTTCTTGTGTTTTGAGTTTGGCATCCGGAATTAAGGCTTTGAGTAAGGTCGATTTTCCTACTCCGGTTTGTCCTGCCAAAACTGTAATTTGATTAGCAAAAATGTGTTTAAGGGCATCTATTCCTATTTTTTGCTTGGAGTTAATATAATAAAAGGGTTGAAATTTTTGGTAATAAGATAATTGTTGTTGCATTGTTGTAAGGTTTTCGGGTTCTAACAAATCTATTTTAGAAAAAACCAAAACTACATCTAATTTTTGTTGTTCTAAAATTAATAAAAACTTATCTAATAAAAGAAATTGAAAATTGGGCTTTACTAACGAAAAAACTAGCAATACCTGGTCAATATTGGCAACATTAGGTCTTTTTAATTCATTTTTACGAGGCAAAATAGATTGAATTAAATAAGTATCACAAGAAAGTTCATAAAACACAATATCGCCTACTTTAATAATAAAGTCAGAGGCAGAACTATTTTCTTTTTGGGTAGTTTTGATATCAGGGGTTTTTAATTTGCCTCTTTTTTTAGCTTCCAAAATAATTTGAGTTTCTAAATCTTTAATATAATAAACTCCAGCCAAAAATCTTAATACTAAAGCTTTTTCCAAATAATAACTCCTTTTTATATTTTGAAATCTTTTTTAATTATTTTTTTCTTATTTTGTCTAAATTACCTTTTAAAAATTTTTAAATTGTCTGTGTGTGTGCGATAAAAAATGCTAGATACTAATTTATTCTAATTTGAGTAACTTTTTTATAATTAATTAAAAAACCATTAATTATTTTTATTATAACATATAAAAAAACAATAATTACATATAAAGATAAATTGGGTTTAAATAAGCAAAAGCAGAGTTTATTTGCTAATGTTTTTATGGGTGTGACTTTGACAAATGGGATGTTTTTTGCAAAATAAAAAAGTTTTGGGGGGGCAAAAATTGTTACATAAAAAAGGAAGGACCCCTTAATAAAAAGGAGTCTTTTGTTAATGTTTTATTAATATTTTGTTAATGGAATTAGGCAAGAAAAAATGTAGGATTACAAAATAATTATTTTTATGTTTGAAAATAGGGATGTTGTTTTTTACTTATTAAATTTACTTAATAAAGCCAAAACTTGTTGTTTAATTTGGGCTAAATAAGATTCGTCGTCCAAGTGATTGATAGCTTTGTCCATCAAATCTGCAACTAAAATAAAATCATTTTCTCTAAAACCTACTGTTGTCATAGCAGGTGTGCCAATTCTAATACCACTTGTAACAAAAGGTTTTTCTTGATCAAAAGGAATGGTATTTTTGTTGACAACAATATTTATTTTTTCTAACATGTTTGCAATTTTGGATCCTGTAAACTCAGGATTTTTATGTTTAACATCAATTAAAAATAAATGATTATCAGTGCCTCCGCTTACAATGCGATAACCTTTTTGTTGGAAGGCTTTAGCAAAGGTGTTTGCATTTTTGATAACTTGCTTTTGATATTTTTTAAAGGAAGGCATCATCGCTTCTTGAAAAGCAACAGCTTTAGCTGCAATAGTATGAATACAAGGTCCTCCTTGAATACCTGGAAAAATACCACGATTTATTTTTTTAAATACTTCTTCTTTATTGGTTAAAATCAAACCTCCACGCGGTCCTCTCAGCGTTTTGTGCATAGTAGAAGTAACAACATCAGCGTTAGCTTCAAAGGGACAAGGATGAAGCCCACAAGCAACTAAACCTGCAATATGGGCAATATCTGCCATTAAATAGGCATTAACTTCATCAGCAATTTGACGAAACTTTTTAAAATTAATAGTTTTAGAATAAGCCGAATATCCCGCAATAATTAATTTAGGTTTAACTTTTAAGGCAACTTTACGAATTTCATCATAATCAAGAATTTCAGTTTGGGGATTGACATTATAAAAATGAGCTTCATAAAAACCACCAGAAAAACTTAATTTATGACCGTGAGTAAGATGTCCTCCATCCATTAAAGATAATCCTAAAATTTTGTCACCAGGTTTTAATAAGGCTTGAAATGCTCCCATATTGGCTTGTGAACCTGAATGAGGTTGGACGTTTGCATATTTAGCACCAAACAGCTTGGTTGCTCTTTGAATGGCAATTTTTTCTATTTGATCTACATTTTTACAACCATTATAATATCTAGCTTGAGGATAACCTTCTGCATATTTGTTAGTCAAAATGCTTCCTTGGGCATCTAATACTGCTTGAGAAACAAAATTTTCCGAAGCAATTAATAAGATATTTTCTTTTTGTCTAATTTTTTCTTGTTCAATAAGATCAAAGATTTCTTGATCTTGATCTTTTAATCCTAACTTTTGATTCATTTGGGTACAACCTTTTTCTTTTTTTATTTTTGGGCATTCAATGTAATTATTGGAAAAACAAAATGTTTTATAAAAGCATTTAAAAATACGAATTTATTTGATAAACAATAGAGCAAAAATGGTAGTTATGGTTATAAAATCAAGCATTTTCCAACGATAAGTAATCATTTTGGTGCGAGGAGCTCCCAAAACATAACCTCTTACTTCCATAGCATTAGAAATTACCAAAGACCTTTTAAAAACCAACACAAAAATAGGAACCAATAAGGCTAAAAGATGATTAATTCTTTTAAAAATATTTTTTTTGTGCAAATCCATGCCTCTTGCTGTCTGAGCTTTTAAAATTTTATTGGTTTCTTGCAATAAAAAAGAATTAGCCATAAAAATTAAAGAAAGCATCAAAGTAAAAGTTTCAGTAGAAATTTTGAGTTTTTTTAAAGGAGACAAAATAATATCTAGACCATCTTGAATTTCGATAAAAGAAGTTATTTTATTGAATAAAAAAAACAACATCACAATTAAAAACAATCTTGTCATAATAAAACAAATGCTTAGAAAAGAAGTCGTTTGCAATATATAATTTTTAGGTTTGCAACCCAAAATTTCTTGTATATTGGAAGGAAAATACGAAGGAATAACAAAGACGCACAAAAGCAAAAATAAAAAATAAGATAATTTAAAGGGAATATATTTTTTAGTGAAATTATACAATAAAATAAATATTAAAAACAACCAAAAAGAATGGATGGCATCATAACTTAAAATAGGAATTTGAGCTCGCATAAAAGCATTAAAAGAAGTATCTTCCGAAGGAACTAAATTTATTACCAAAGAAATAATAAAAACAAATCTTAAATGTTTAATTCTTTGCCAAAAATAACTCCAAGTTACTCCAAAAAAGAAACAAAGGTTCATTAAAGCTACCACACAAAAAAGATAAAATAAAGTGATGCGTTTGGGGTTTGTAAAAATAAAAACTTGATTTGGAGCAATATTTTCAACATTAATGGGCAGTTTTAAAATAAAAACTAACAGCAACACAAAAGCAAGAATTTTGATAGAAGGATGGAGTTGGTACAAAAAACAACGCGATAAAGAGGGGTGGGATAAATTATTATTTGTAAAATCATTATTTTTCATCAATAATACCTTTTAACAATAAAATTCTTTTAAATATTGGGCGAGGGCGCTAAAACAATAGTGTGCTTGAAAGGGGATTCCTAAAGTTTGATTTAAATGTTTTAAAATTTTAAAAGTATCAGGAATATCTAAGTTAAATTGCTCAAATCGGGGGTGTTCAAAAAAAGTTTCTTTTGTGCCATCAAAAAGCAATTTTCCTTGAGACAAAACCAAAACACGTTTTGCATATTGGGCAACCAAATTCATATCATGAGTAATAATGATAATAGTTTTGTGAAATTTTTGATGCAAAATTTGTAAAAAATCCATAATATCAGAGCTACTTTCCAAATCAAGACCACGTGTAGGTTCATCAAGGATTAAAATATCAGGCTGCATGGCTAAAATACCTGCAATAGCGACTTTTCTTTGCTGTCCGTCACTAATTTGAAAGGGAGATTTTTGATTTAAAGCGGGAGGAATGTTGATTTGTTCTAAAGTTTTGAAAGCTTGCTTTTGGGCTTGTTGTTTGTTATTTAAAAAAACTTCAGCACCAAACATTACATCTTTTAAAACAGTTATTTCAAATAATTGATATTCAGGGAATTGGAAAACTAAACCTACTTTTTGGCGCAAGGGCACTAAGAGTTCTTTTTTTGTTTTAGAAGTTATGGTAGTGCCACAAACTGTTACTTTTCCTATATTTGTGGTAAGCAAAGCATTCATTAATTGCACTAAGGTCGATTTGCCTGAACCGGTTTTCCCCACTAAAGCAATAAATTCATTTTGAGAATTGATTTTTAAATTAATGTCAGATAAAGTGGCAGTAGTTTTTTTGGGGGGGTGGTTTTTATAATAAAAGTTTACTTTTTCAAATTGTATTGCCATAAAATATCCTTTAAATTTTCTAACATTTGATTATTTTTAATGTTTTTAGTGGTGCTGTCTTTTAAAATTTCATAGTAAATCTCTAATGATAAAGGAGGTTTCAATTTATATTGTTGCAAAAATAAAGGGTCTTGAAAAAGGTTTTGGGGTGGGGTTTGGGTAATTAATTTTCCTTGATCAAGAACAATAATTTCATCACTTTTGGCAGCAAACTCTAAATCATGAGTAATGGTAATCAAAATTTTATTTTTAATGGTTTGAATAATTTTTTGCACTTCCAAAGCGCCTTGAGGATCTAAAAAAGAAGTTACTTCATCAAAGATAATAATTTCGGGCTCCATCGCTAAAATGGAGGCAATTGCTACACGTTGTTTTTGTCCCCCTGAAAGTTGATTCACGTTTGTGTCCAATAAATCATCTATTTTTACCATTTTGGCATATTGCCAAACTTTGACTATAATTTCTTCTCTACAAACATTATAATTTTCCAATCCAAACGCAATATCTTCTCTTACAGTAAGTCCTGTAAACTGATAATCAGGATTTTGGAAAACCATACCTATTTTAGGTCGCAAAAGGGGCAAATTTTTTTCATTTAAAACGATATTGTCAATTAAAATTTGTCCTTTGGTACAAGAAAGCAGCCCTACTAAAATTTTGGCTAAAGTAGATTTTCCCGAGCCATTATGACCAACAATAGAAACCCAAGAATTATTTTGAATGGCTAAATTAAGGTCTTTGAGAATAGGATTACAACCGTAATAAAAAGTTAAATTTTGAATAGATATCATAACTTTAAATTTTTCTTTCTTTGTTTGTTTGTTTGTTTGGTAGTTTTGATGGGGCATTTTTGAGGTAGTTGATTTATTTCGAGGGGAGGTTAGTTTGAAAAAAGGCAAAACCACTTTTGCAACGAATCGCAAATCGTAATATAAGATATAAAATAAGATTGAGTTTTTGTGGAAGGAGTGAAAAATTGTTATAAAATGGTGTAATTAAAATTTAGTATCATCAATTTTTTGCAAATAACAAGTTACAAAAGAAACAATGTTTTTTAAGTGATTAGGTTCAAAAGGATTAGTAAGTCCTGTAGTTTGTAAAAGGTTTAAAAAAGTTTGTGAACCGCCTAATTGACATAATGTTAAGTACTTTTGCCAAGTATTGGAATAATCTTGCTTGCTTAAAAGCCAAATTTCTAAAGCACAAACTTGGGCTAAAGTATAGTCAATGTAGTAAAAAGGAGTAGAAAAAATGTGGCTTTGACGGAACCAAAAAGTACCTTTTTCTAAAAAAGGATCGCCTTCATAAGTTTCTAACAACAAATATTTTTTTTCCAAATTACGCCAACACTCTTTTCTTTGAGCAGGAGTCATTTGAGGATTTTGATAAACTTCATGTTGAAAATGATCCACTAAAGCACCATAAAGTAAGAAATTAAGGGATTGGGATAAATGTAGAAATTGATATTTGTCTACATCTTGGGCAAAAAAATCTTTTACCCACGGATAAGCTAAAAATTCCATTCCCATAGAACTAATTTCAGCTGCTTCAAAAGTAGGCCAACGATACTCAGGAATTAAATGACGACTTTGATAAACTTGGAAGGCGTGTCCTATTTCATGAGTCAAAACATCTACATCATGACTTGTGCCATTAAAATTAGCAAAAACAAAAGGAGCGCTATATTTAGGAAGGTAAGTACAGTATCCACCGCCTGTTTTGTTGGGTTTGCTATCTAGGTCTAATAGATTTTTTTCTAAGAGAAAATCAAAAAATAATTTGGTTTGGAGAGACATTGCATGATACATTTTTTTTGCTTGGGTTAACTGAAAATCAACTCCTCTTTGAGGTTTGGGATTGCCACTTGAAAAATTAAAACTTTTGTCATAACTTTCCAATTTAGCAATACCTAAACGTTTGGATTTACGTTTTTGAGTCATGGTATAAAACGGCAAAACATATTTTAAAATGTTGGTGCGATAATCTGCAATTTGGTTAGCATCATAATCAGTGCGTCCTAAAAGATCATAACCTAAGGCAACGAAATTGGAATATCCCAATATTTGAGCCATCTTGGTTCGTGTTTGGACTAATTGGTCATAAATAAGGTCATATTCTTGCTCATTTTTAGCAAAAAATTGCGAAACAGCTAATTGGGCATTTTTTCTAGTTTGCCTTTGGGACGATTCCAAAAAAGGAGCCATTTGACTTAAATTATAAAGTTTGCCTTCAAAAGCAACAGAAGGATCAGAAATTAATTTTTGATATTTGGTTGTTAAAGTATTTTCTTCTTGTAAATAAGGAATAATTTTAGGGTCAAATGTTTTTAAAAATAGTTTGGTTTGATTAAATAACAGGGGCCCAAATTCTTGTACTAAGGCGTCATAATGTTTACTTTTTACCATAGTTTGGCTAAATTGATGTTGTAATTCGGTTATCAAAGGGGCATTTTGGTCACAAAAATGTTTTTCTTGTTGATAAAAAGTATCTTTTACATCTAGGCTATGCCTAATTTCTGCCAAAGTAAACATGGAATTAATTTCATCCATTAATGAATTAAGACGGTTAATAATTTTAATTTGTTCTGGTAAAGAAGCACCCAAAAAAGCCTCTATCATAGGCAAAATAGTTTGTTTGTTTTGAGCAATATCCACTCTTTGATATTCAAAATCTTGAAATTTCACTTTGGTTTAATCCTATCTTTTTAATTTTTATGAAAAATATCTAAATAGCAACGGTGTGGCAAGTTTAATTTTATTTATGTTAGTTTGAAAAAATATTTTATTGTCGAATAACTACATTTTAATTATAAACTAATAAATTTGATTATTTCTTATAAAATTCGTAAGCATCTGCTAAAAATTGCAATCTTTTAAACAACTCTTTTAAAAGGATAACTACAAAAAAGGAAGTCACAAAGACAAGGGGCAAAGCAATAAAGAGCCCTTTATTTACCATAGTTGTTGCAATTTGTTGGATGGTAATATCTTGGGAAAAAATATTTATTTCGGCTGTCCACCACCATTTTAACATTACATGCCAATATAATGTTTGATATAAAGCTGATAACAGGACAACAACTAAATACATTTTTAAAAAATTATCTTGGGGTCTTAACAAAAAACCAGGTAATAATCCAAACGATAAAACACAAGCTAAATTAGCAATCAGTTCAAACTGATAACCAAATTCATAACCATATCCTACAAAATATCCAATTGTTTCAGCCAAACAAGCACCCAGGCAAGAAAGATGCCAAGGAACATAAAAAGACATTACAATTAAAGGTAAAAAACGCACATAGACAAGAATATTTACATCTATATGAATAAAATGAAACCCTGGAAAAGATGTTGTTTTATCTGGGAATATAATTTGTAGTATTTTAGATAAAATAATAGATAAGGAAGTTAAAAAAGAAGTTAGGATAATTTGTCTTAAAAGTTTTTGATTTCGATTAAAATTATTATTCATAGTTTTTCTCTTTTCTTTGTGTGTGTAATTTTATTATTTATATTAAATTAATAAAATGTTCTTTGACAACATTGAGGAAAAAAGAGGAGGGGGTAAAAATTATCTATAATAGTTAAGGTAAGTTTTAATTCTAGGATTTAAGAAAAATAAAAAAATAAAAATAAAGATAAAAGTAGCAAAAACGGGGATTAAATTATAACAAAAACACCAAATAATAGGGTAGTTGATTAGGGGAGCTAAAAAGGGGAAATAATTTTGTTTATTTGCAATAAGAGGCAACCAAATAAAATAAGAAGTCAAACATTTAAAAGCAAAAACAGAGGTAAAAACTATTAATAAATTAAGTAAAATGCTTTTATAATTATCAAAATATTTTAAATTAGGGGTATAAAAAACAAAAGAAAGACTATAAGATAAATCAACTAAAAGATAATCCAAAAGTAAAACTGCAATTTGTTGTAAGGAGCGCATTTGTTGGGCTTGCATATAAGCTAAAATATTGGTGGATTCACTTAAAAAAATAGCTTTAAATAGATGAAATAAGGCATAAAGAGTACAAAAAAGAAAGCTATGTTTTTTGCCCAATAAAAAACCAATTAAAATTAAGGGAAGGAGAGAAACTTTAATAAAAGAGCCAATATTTGCTCCCATTTTGGCAATCCCTAACTTATCATAAGCAAATTCTAACACAATTGTGAATCCTAACAAAGTAGAAGCAATAATGTGTTTTTGCAAGGGGGAGAAAAAAACTTTTGTTTCTTTGTTGTTGGTTTTTAGCATATGAGATTAATTTCTTTCTAAAGGAATATCAAAATTACTTTTCATCAGGCAAAGTAATAATGGGGGTAAAAAAATAAAATAAAGGTGAAGGGGGTATTTTTAGCAAGGGAATAATTATTGGTTTTGATAATATTTTATAATAATATAATATTGCAAATAAAAATATAAACTAAGGGGAAAAAGTGGAGAAAAAATAGTGGGATGATCGCCAATAGAAAATCATTAATAAAAGATATTGATAATAAATTTAATTAATAATAAGGTGATAACAATATTTTTGAAGGTTTGCAAAGGAGAGAATAAAGAAAATAGACCACTTTCAAAAAAATGGTCTAAGGAGTTTTATTTGTAATAAAGATAGATTCAAAAAGGATTAAACTAAAGTTGCTACTTTGTGAAGCAATCTTACTAATTGACTAACATAACTCATTTCATTGTCATACCAAGACATTAATTTAATAAATTTAGGTTTTTCTTTGAGGACTTGCAAAGTGTGAGAATCATATAAAGAACCATAACTTGTTCCAATAACATCTGAGGAAACAATAGGATCTGTAACGTAGGCTAGGGTTTCATTAGCAGCTTTTTTGAAAGCTTCATTGATGGCTTCTGGAGTAGCTTCTTGAGTCAGTTCTGCGGTAAGGTCAACTAAAGAACCTGTAATTGTAGGAACTCTAATTGCTGTACCATCCAGTTTCCCTTTTAATTCAGGAATAACTAAGCTAATAGCTTTGGCAGCTCCAGTAGAACTTGGCACCATATTAAAGGCTGCAGCTCTACCGCGACGTGTCCAAATGCCTTTGGGATGGTTTTGATCAATTAAATTTTGGTCACTAGTGTAACTATGAACGGTAGTCATAAAAGCTTGGTTGATGCCGAAGTTGTCATTTAAGACTTTAACAACGGGCGCCAAACAGTTAGTAGTGCAAGAAGCCCCGCTTACAATGGCATCTTCTTTAGTAAGTATTTGGTCATTAACATTGTAAACAACTGTTTTTACATCCCCAGTAGCAGGAGCACTAATTAACACTTTTTTAGCTCCAGCTTCTAAATGAAGAGCTGCTTTTTCTTTGCTAGTAAAAAAACCTGTACATTCTAAAACAATATCTACTCCTAGTTTTTTCCAAGGCAAATCTTGAGGATTTTTTTCTTGAAACACAGGAATTTTTTGTCCTTCAACTACTAAATAGTTGTCTTCAAAACTAACAGCGTCTAATTTGTAAGGTTTTTGAATGCTGTCGTATTTTAATAAATAAGAAATAGTTTCTAAAGTTGCTAAATCATTGATAGCTACTACTTCAAATTTAGGATTTCCAAAAACAAGACGAAAGGCTAATTTACCGATACGCCCAAAACCATTAATTGCTACTTTAACTTTCATAATTAATTAAACCTCTTTTTCTTTTTTTATCCTTTTTTAATGTAAATGATGGATCTATTTGTTGGTTGTGTGAATTGTTTTATTTTGTGATGTTTGTAATATTTGGTAATTTGAAGAATAATAATGATCAAAAAATAAAATAAAATAGGGGAGTTGTGATTACAGTTTCTCCATACATGCAAGCCCTGGCATTGGTTTTCCTTCTAAAAATTCTAAAAAAGCGCCTCCACCCGTAGAAATATGGCTGAAATTTTGATCTAGACCGAATTTAAAGACTGCAGCAGCGCTATCGCCACCACCAATAATGGTAGTTGTATTGGGCGAAAGATTACTTATTGTTTGGGCTAAAGCTTTGGTTCCTTTAGAAAATTGTTCAAATTCAAACACTCCTACAGGACCATTCCAAACAACTGTTTGAGCCGTTTGTAAATACGTTTTGAAAAGTTCAATTGTTTGAGGCCCGATATCAAGTCCCATTACATCATCAGAAATATTATCATAACTATAAACAGCTGCTTGTGTTGTTGGCAAAAATTCTTTGCCACAAACAAAATCTTTAGGTAAAACGATTTTTTTGCCTTCTGGAGAAGCTAATAATTCTTTTACTAAAGGGATTTTGTCTGCTTCTAACAAGCTAGTTCCTATGTTAAAACATTTGGCTTTAAGACAAGTATAGCTCATTCCTCCACCTATCAAAAGAACATCAACTTTTTGCAAAAGACTACGAATAACTCCAATTTTGTCAGATACTTTGGAGCCACCCAAAACAGCAACCAAAGGTCTTTGAGGAGTTTGGACAATTTTTTTGAGAAAAGATATTTCTTTTTCGACCAAAAAACCAAAGCATTTTTCTTTGATATATGTTGCAATACCTACATTAGAAGCGTGGGTGCGATGGCATGTACCAAAAGCATCATTGACAAAAACATCACCTAAAGATGCCCAATATTTGCCTAATTCGGGGTCGTTTTTACTTTCTTTTTTGAAAGGAACATCTTCAAAACGAGTATTTTGGACTACTAAAACATCCCCTGGAAGCATCTGGCCAACAGCTTGATTTAAGGTGTTGCCTTGAGTTTCTGGAACAAACTTTACTTTTTGTTGCAAATAAAAAGCAATTTTTTCAGCTACCACTTGCAAGCTAAAATGGGCTTTATCAGCTTCAGTTTTAACGCGTCCCAAATGAGAAAAAATAATAACTTTAGCTTTTTGCTGAACTAAATATTTTAAAGTAGGTAAAATAGCCTTAATTCTGTTGTCATCTGTGATAACGCTGTTTTCTAAAGGAACATTTAGGTCTGCTCGCAATAAAACTTTTTTATTTGTAATATTCATATTAGTTAAGGATTTTGTCATGCATTTATGCCTTTCACTTACGAAATATTAATTATTTTTAAGTTATTTTTAATCTAAATTAGTAAATAGTTTGTTTGAATGGTTAATTTTATTTTTTTATTGTTTTATTTTATTTATTTTATCCATCGTTTAGAGGAATAATAATTTTTAAATATTGGTATTATTTTATCGTTTATGTTTTTTAATTTTTTCAATTGTTGATTCTGGCAATTCGTCTTTAATGGCATTTAGTTCTTCTAAGTATTGGTCAAGTTCGCCTTCTATAAGGTTGTATTTGCGATTGGTAAAAGCTCCTATTACAAAAGTTAAAAACATTTCGCCTCCCATTAACCGTTGCTTTTCAAAATCATCAATTCTTTCCACAATAAATTGAATTTTTAAAGAAAACTGTTCTTTTAGTTTAAAATTATCGCATTCAGTTAACCTAATTTTAATATCTTTAATTAACCACTTAATAAAACAACGTTTAGTTTCAATTTTTTTGCCTTTAAAATAACTGCGCAAGGCTAAAATACCCACAACACAATAGGTACAAGTGTTTTAATTGCTAATAACACAATAACTATGGTATTGTTGGTGTTCATATTTGTATTAGAACTTGCCATATTTTGGACCTTTCTTCTCTAAAATGTAAAAAAGAAATTTTTTATAATTGTAGCTATATTTTCTTAAGGGAAAGATTTAAAATTGGGAAATATTGATATTCAATAATTAAGCTTTGTTGATTGAACCAAAAAGAGCTAATTTATGTCTCATTAATTCTTTAATAGCTAAAAAGCCGGGATTTAATAACTTACGCGGATCAAAGCCTTTGTCTGTTAAATCTTTTTTTTCTTCAATGTATTGTCTAGTAGCTTGGGCAAAAACTAATTGAAATTCAGTGTTGACGTTGATTTTTACTACTCCCAAAGAAATAGCTTTTTTAATCATTTCTTCAGGAATACCAGTGCCTCCGTGCAGTACTAGGGGCGTTTGTTTGTTGGTAAGTTCTCTAATTTTGGCAAAAACACTAAAATCAAGTCCTGTCCAATTATCAGGATATTTACCGTGCACATTACCAATTCCAGCAGCAAGCATATCAACACCTAAATCAGCAATTTGTTTGCATTCTTGAGGATCTGCAATTTCTCCTTGACCAATAATGCCGTCTTCTTCGCCGCCGATGCCCCCAACTTCTGCTTCTATTAAAAGTCCTTTTTGGTGACATATCTCGGTGATTTCTTTGGTTTTGCTTAAATTTTGGGCAAAATCATAATGACTGCCATCAAACATAACAGAAGTGAATCCTGCCTCCATTGCTTGTTTGGCACCTTCATAAGAACCGTGATCTAAATGCAAAATAACAGGGACAGAAACCTTATAAAAGGCGTCTAGTTCTCTTACCATTGCAAAGACTGTTTTAAGCCCTCCCATATATTTCGCAGCTCCTTCGGATACTCCTAAAATAACAGGTGATTTTAGTTCTTCGGCAGTTTGTAAAGCAGCTTTGGTCCATTCTAAATTATTAATATTTACTTGAGCTATAGCGTATTCTTGTTGATGCGCTTTTAAAAGAACATTTTTATCGGAAGTTAACATTTAACTTAATCCTTTCTTTGGTTTTAGATTTGCATCTAAATTGTAATTAATGAGGTTTGTTAATTGGCTTTTGGACTAAAATTCTGGGTAGTTTTGCAAGTATAAGTGCAAAAAACAAAATATATTATTGTTGGTCAAAAGGAATGCAAATTAACAGTTTTAAAATCACAAAACAGAGAAAAAAATATAAAAATTATAAAAGTAAGTAAAAATGCATGCTGTTTTAAAATCAAAATCCAAAAGAAAAAATTAAACTAAATGATGTAGTTTTAAAAAATCATAGAATTTATCATCGTCGATATGAGGAGCTAAAAGATTGCAATTATCTTTTATTTCTTGGCAATTGGTGTTTTCCAGTCCGATGCCTACATCAGCTAATTTAAGCATTTCAACATCATTATAGCCGTCCCCTACACAAACTAATTGATGATGGGGGTAAAGTTCTTTTAATTTTTTAATACCACAAGTTTTATTCACACTTTGAGGCACCAAATCAACACCACCATTAGTTCTCCAATAATACGCTTGCAAATCTTTCAAATCTTTAAGAAAATTTTGCAATTTTTCTTTGTTGGGTTCGAATAACCACACTTGATAAACATTGTTGTGCAGATGAAATTCAGGGTCCACTACAGATTTTTTATTAGTGCAGTAAAGTTCTCCTAATGAAGGCGGAATTAAGTCTTGTGGGCTTGGTACAATTTCTTGTGTCATTCCTGTAAGACCTATGTGAATTTTGGCTTGATGGGCTTTTGCGATTAGTTCTTTGACTACTTCTTTTTTAAAAGGTCTATCATCAATTACTTTATCAAAATATTTAGTAAGACCGCCGTTAAAAAAGACAAAATGTTTGAAATAAGGTAGCAAATTGACTAAAACATCTATTCTTTTAATGTTTCTTCCTGTGGCAACTGCTAAAACATTATCAGGGTTTTGGGCTAAAGTTTGGATGGCTTTGATTGTTTGGGGAAAGATTTTTTTATATTTAGAACTTAAAAGGGTGCCATCAATATCAAAAATAAATAAAGATTCTTTTTTTTGTTTCATTTGAAACTCCTATTATCCTATCGTATTTGAGAAACACAAAAAATGATGAAATGCAAAAATGAAAGAAAAAATGCAAAAATGAAATTGGAAAAAAAGGGGATGAATTAATTAATTGTAGCAAATTAAAATAAAAACTTTTGCTAAATGTTTGTCTTATTTTCCTAATTGTAAATTGGAATTAACAGCAAAAAGGACAATCATTTTTTTGAAAAATATCTTTAGTGGAAGCTAAGGCTTGTTTGCTTGCTATTTGAGCAAAAAATAAAAAATCCTCAGTTTGGAGGGAAGCTTTTCCTGCTAAAATGCCATCAATAGCGGGTTGTTCTAAAATGGTTTTAATGTTGGCAACAGACACTGAACCGCCGTAAATAATTCTTATGGCACAAGATGCTTGGGAAGAATAAAGTGCAGTGACTTTGTCTCTGGTTTGTTCAATGACTTTGTTAGCATCTTGGGGAGTTGCACTTTTGCCTGTACCAATTGCCCAAACCGGTTCATAAGCGATGATGATGTTTTGTAATGCTTCTTCTGGAACACCTGCAAAAATGTTGGTTAATTGTTGATCTAAAAACACTTGGGTTTGGTTATTTTCCTTGGTAAGAAGCGATTCACCCACACAAACAGTAGGAACTAATTTGTGTTTGAGAGCTGATAAAAGTTTTAGATTAACTGTTTGATCGGTTTCTCCAAAAAAAGTTCTTCTTTCGCTGTGTCCTAATAAAACGTGCTTGACACCTAATGAAAGCAAATTTTGTGGTGAAACTTCGCCAGTAAAAGCACCTTCGGATTCATAAAACATATTTTGGGCCCCTACTTGTAAATTAGTGCCTTGGAGTTGTGCTAAGGAATCCAATAAGGTAAGTTGGGGGAAAATTAAAGTTTGGACTTGGGTTTGGTCAGGAACTTGCAAGCTTACTTTTTGGATGAATTCCAGGGCTTCGTCTTTGCATTTGTACATTTTCCAATTACCTGCAATCACTTTTGTTCTTGGTTTGTAATTCATAAATTACTCCTTTAATATTTTTTTACAAAAAATAGATGGTGGACAAATTTGAACTAATTTTTTAAATCAATATTTTTGAAATGGAAATTGTTAAAAAGTTTTAAAATATTGAATTTAAATTTGTGATAAAGAGAAAGGAAAAACGCGAAAAGAGTTATTATTTTATATTAACATTTACAAATAAAATTATATCATAACAAGGCAAGGGCAAAAAAATTAAATGTTGAAAAAATATAAATAAATATGGTAGTTTGGATTTGTTTAAAAAGGTAAATTAAAGAGTATGAGAGCAAAAAAAGAACTCAAAAGCCAAGAATCAAACCTATCTAAAAAACCACCATGACCTGGAAGGAAACTTCCAAAGTCTTTGATGCCATAATCTCTTTTAAATTTGGAAGCTAACAAATCGCTAATTTGAGAAATAATAGAAATTAAAAAAGCATAGATGGGGAAACTAATGCAAGAGTTGCAATCAATAAATAAAAAGACCATCAAAACTGTTATAGTAGAGCCAAAAGTGCCTAAAATAGCACCTTTTTGAGTTTTTTTAGGACTTAGGTGAAAAGCTAGGGGTCTTGTTCCTAAAAAGGGGCAAAAACGCGGGAAACGTGCTAAAAAAGCAGAAGAATCAGTGAGCATAACTGCTAAAAAAAACAAAAGCAAATAATGCCAATGCAGGAAAAACAAAGAAAAAAGACAAGCCATCAAAAAACCAATATAAAAGGTGATAAGAAAGGTTTTGCTTACATCTTTAGTTTGCAAAAAAGGTAAAAAAACTAGCATTATTAAAACTAACACAAAAGGCAAAAATAAAAGAAGGAAAAAATTTAGGTTCGAGGGAGTTGATTTTGTTAGGGATACAAATGTGTCTTTATTAAGGAATAAAAAGTTTAATTGTTTTGCGTCTTTTATTAAGTTTTGATTTTGACAAATATTTGGATACAACATCAAACAAACAACTGTAAAAAATAATAAAGTAGAAGTGGCAACTAACCCAAATTTAATAAAGGTCTGTTTTTGGGTATCTTTGGGATGTTTGAGTATAAAAAACATTTCTTGCACTGCTTTTATCGCTAAAAGGGCAAAAACTACAAATTTGATTTCTAAAGGGGCATAATAATAAAAGAAAAAAGAAAATAAAACTAAGGTGGCCCCTGTTATTATTCTCTTTTTTATCATATAAACCTCCATTTTTTTAAAGCGAAAGGTAAAAATTGGGTAAAATTGTTGTATTTGGAAAACGAAATCATTTTAAGCTTTTAATAATTCAGTGTTTTTAGTGGTGGTGTGTTTTTCAATAAGTTTAATGTTTTTATCAGTTAATGTTTGAATTTGATTTAAATAAAAAGTTTCTAAATCTTTAGTAAGTTCCACTTTTTTGATTTTGTCATTGCCTTCGCGACGCACGTTTCTAATAGCTACTTTGGTCTTTTCTGCTAGTTGCTCTACTTCTTTCATTAAAGCTTTTCTTCTCTCTTCGGTTGGTTTGGGGAAAACAAGTCTTACAACTACACCATCAGTTTGAGGAGTGATTCCTAGATTAGATGCCAAAAGAACTTTTTTAATATTAGGAATTAAAGTGCTATCGTAAGGTTTGATGTTTAGTTGGTTACCTTCAGAAACGCTAATAGAGGCTAACGTTTTTAAAAAAGTGGGTGCTCCATAATAATTAACAGTAATTTTATCTAAAATATTAGGATTAGCAGTTCCAGTGCGAATATCGCAAAAGTTTTTTAACATTACTTCTTGGGCTTGAGTCATTTTAGTTTCTAACGACGCAAGAATATCTTTGGCAAGTTGTTGCATATTTATTCTCCTTTTGAACTAATAACAGTGCCTATGTTGCCTTCTTTGAGTACAACTTTTTTGATATTACCTTTTTTTAACATATTAAAAACTAAAATATCGATGTTATTTTCTAAACAAAGAGAAGCGGCTGTAATATCCATAACTGCCAGTCTTTGAGATAAGATTTGTTGGTGTTTCATGTGTTTGATTAAAACGGCATCTTGATGTTTTTTGGGATCTTTATTGTAAACACCTTCAATATTATTTTTAGCCATTAAAATAATATCAATGTTTAGTTCAGCAGCTCTTAGGGCAGCAGCAGTGTCGGTGGAAAAGTAAGGAGAACCAGCCCCTGCACCTAAAATAACTATTCTATCTTTTTCCAAATGACGAATAGCTTTACGGCGAATATAGGGTTCGGCTACCGAAGAAACAGGAAAGGCAGTCATCACGCGTGTGATGGTATTTGTTTGTTCTAAGGCATCTTGCAAAGCTAAAGAATTCATGATAGTTCCAAGCATTCCCATATAATCTGCCTGAGAACGATCCATGCCCAGTTCTTCACCAGTGCGTCCACGCCAAAGGTTACCTGCTCCTACAATGATGGCAATTTTGACTCCTAAATCTTTGATTTCTTTGATTTCCCAAGCAATTTTTTTAATGGTGCGAGGGTCAATTCCGTATGAAGATTCGCCTTTAAGGGATTCACCACTTAATTTTAAAAGAATTTTTTTATGCATCCACAAAACCTTTCTTCATAAACATCTGCAACATCTTTAAAAGAGTCTAAATTTGAGTTTGTTAAATAAAGTATGAAATAAAGATTTTTGAATTATTAGTTGCCCATTTCCCAACGCACATAAGAAACTACATCAGTGTTGTTGGCTTTAAGATAATCTTTTACTTTTTGATCTGCATTTTTGACAAAAGGTTGTTCTGATAAACACATGTCTTTTAACATTTTGCCTAAACGATTTTCAACAATTTTTTCTATCATTTGTGCGGGTTTGTCGGATAATTCTTTGGCAGTTTGTTTATGTAAAATCTTTTTTTCTTCTGCTAAAAATGTAGGATCTACTTTGTCAGGAGTTAAAAATTGCGGTTTGGAAGCAGCTATATGCATCGCTATGTCTTCCGATACAGAAGGGCAGTCGTTTTTTAAAACTACCAAAACAGAAATACGTCCGCCTTGGTGTTTGTAAGTTCCAAAAGATTCTTGAGGCTTTTTAGTAACTTTTAAAACACGTTTAAGAGTAATGTTTTCGCCCAAAACTGAGGTTTTTTCTAACAATAATTCTTGAACGGTTTTATTTTGGTAATTAAAGGCTAAAAGGTCTTTGGCGTTAGATAATTGGTTTTTTAAAATAATTTCTCCAAGCACTTTTACTAATTGTTGAAAATGTTCGTTTTTGGAAACAAAATCAGTCTCAGAATTGATTTCATATAAAAAAGCGTTATTGCCAGCAAAAACAATATTAGTGATGCCTTCAGAAGTTGCACGTCCTTGTTTTTGAGCTGCTTTAATGATGCCTTTTTCTCTTAAAAACACGATGGCTTTTTCGATGTTGCCTTCAGTTTGTTGTAAAGCTTTGTGACATTCCTTCATTCCAGCATGCGTTTTTTGACGCAAATCCTTAATCATTTCGGCTGTAATTTTCATTTGTTGCTCCATTCTAAATTTTAATGATTTAATTACTTTTAATTATAAATTGTAAAAATAAAAATTGCGTATTGGTTAGTTAAGGACCAAAAAAGTTTAATTATCTTTGGTTTTGATTTTGATTTTGGTAAGATGGTTTTCTTGGTGAATCTTGGTAAGGATGTTTGGGAGGGGTATTGTAATTTTGAGGTTTTAATGGGTTTTTAGCATCAAAAGTTTCTGCTTTTTCAGCAACGCCACCAGTGCCTTCAACACAAGCATTAGCCATTAACCAAATAATTAATTTCACTCCTCTAATAGCGTCGTCATTAGCAGGAATAATGTAGTCTACTAAATCAGGATCGCAGTTAGTGTCTACAATTCCAAAAACTTTGATTCTTAATTTGCGCGCTTCGGCAACTGCGATGCTTTCTTTTTCTGGGTCAACAACAAAAATAGCTTGAGGCAAGTCTTTCATGTCTTTGATGCCGCCTAAGAATTTTTCTAATTTGTCTCTTTTACGCTTTAATTGCACTACTTCTTTTTTAGGAAGTTTTTTCCAAAGCCCTTCTTCTTCTTGTTTGTGGAGCAAATGAAGTAATTCGATTCTTTTTAAAATAGTTTTGAAATTGGTTAATGTGCCACCTAACCAACGATGATCCACGTAGTATTGTTGTGAACGTTGCGCTTCTTCTCTAATCGCTGATTGAATTTGTTTTTTAGTGACTAAAAATAAAGCTTTGCCGCCTGAAGTAATGATGTTTAGCAATTCTTGATAAGCTTTTTCAATTTCTTCTGAGGTTTTTTTCAAGTTGATGATGTGAATACCATTTCTAGAAGTAAAAATGTAGGGTTTCATTTTGGGATTCCATTTGCGAGTGGCATGACCAAAATATACTCCTGATTCTAATAATTGTTTTGTTGTAACTACTGCCATTTTTATTAAAAACTCCTTTTTATTTTAATTGATATTTTTGAAATATTGTGTTATATTATGATAAAAAATAAATAAATAAATGATAATTTTGTTTGTGTTTGGGCTTTTGCATTTTAACTATTTAATACATTTTTTAATTGTGAATTGTGTATCAAAATTGATCCAAAATGATGATGCATCATCAAGTTTTTATTTCTATTTGCAAATATTGTGCCAAATTGCTAAATTGCTAAATTTTTTTAATTGTGTCAAAAATGTTTGAGCAATGCATTTATACATCCCTTATAATTAAATAAAAGCTTTTTTTGCAAGTTTGTTTGGGGAAGGAAAATGGCGTTTTAATAATTATTTGGTAATTATAAATTTATAAATCACAAATATAACAATTAAAAAAATAATTAAATAATCAAAATTGACGGGCAAAATGGTTTGCCTAGTAGCAAAAACGGCAACAAACAAACAAATGCATCAAAAACCAAGAACAAAGAACAAAGAACAAACAATAAAATGTTTTTGAAATAATAAAAATAAATAACTTTTTTCCTAAAATATTTTACCATATTTAAAACCATTTAACAATGTTTTTGTTGATTTGGTTACAATTTTGTTACTTTGTGCTACCAAAACCGCCTTTTCTGGCAAAATTATTTTCTTTTTCTTGGGTAATTTGAAAAAAGGGTTGAAAAATTCCTTGTGCAATTCTTTCGCCTTTACAAACTTGAACTGGGTTTTTAGAAAAATTATACAAGGCAATAAAAATATGACCTTCATTTTGCAAATTATTATAATAATCACTATCGACTACTCCCACGCCGTTGGCAAGGGTTAGTTGTTTTTTCAAGGGCAAAGAAGATCTTACATAAATTAATAAAATTTCGTTCCAAGGAAAAGATGCTTTAATTCCTGTGGGAACCAAAATGACTGTTTGCGGTGGGATTCCCATGCTTTGAGCTGCTTCAAAATCATAACCAGCGCTGAATTTGGTTTGACGTTGGGGAAGGTTGATTCCTTGTTTTTGATAACTGCTTACTTTTTCAAAAAAACGGTTTGTTTTATTCATAAAAATGAAACCTTGGCTTTCTTTTGGGGTAGTTAGTAATTTTACTTTTAAATTAATAAATGAAAATCACAAAATAAAAATAATACAAAACGAGAGACAAAAAATAATTAAAAAGATGGCAAAAATAAAAATTTTCAACAAAATAGGTTTAAATATTATAAAATTCAAAATATTATAAAAAAGTTAAAGATTCCAATCAACAACTTTAATTCCACAAGTTTGTAAATAAGTATTAGCGCGAGAAAAAGGTTTAGATCCAAAAAAGCCTCTATGAGCGGAAAAAGGGGAAGGATGGGGGCTTTTAATTATGCAATTTTGGGATTGACAAATATATGGTTCGTAGGTTTGAGCAAATTTTCCCCACAAAATATAGACTATATTTGGTTTAGCTTGCAAAGCTTGAAAAATAGTTTTGGTAAATTCTTGCCAACCAATTTGATGGTGACTTAAAGGTTTATCTTTTTCAACAGTCAAAATAGCATTAATCATCAAAACGCCTTCTAGCGCCCATTTAGTTAAATTATTGGTGCGAGCAGTAATTTGTAAATCATTTTGTAATTCTTTAAAAATATTGGATAAACTAGGTGGTTTTTGGAAGGTTTTTACACTAAAAGACAACCCGTGAGCTTGATTTTTGCCATGATAAGGATCTTGCCCCAAAATAACTACTTTCACTTTTTCAAAAGGAGTTAAATTAAAAGCTGCAAAAATATCTTCTTGATTGGGATAAATAATTTTGTGATTGGTTTTTTCTTCTTGCAAAAAAGTAAATATTTTTTTAAAATAAAGTTTAGTTTTTTGATTATTAATGATTTGTTGCCACATTAATTGTTTGCCTTTTGGTTTGTTATTGTAAAATTGTTGTATTATTTTGTAATTTGGTGTTATTTGATTGCATTTTTGTAATTATTTGGCTGCTTTTAATTCTTTAATTAAGGAATATAAGAGATACGCCATAATCATTAAATAAACGATTATTAAAAACAAATATAAGGGGTTTCCGCATAAAAAAGCAAAGAAAGAACCAATATAAGCAAACAGATCAGAAAAGAAATTTTTGATGGATGGAAAAATATAACGGTCTTTACAAACATATTTGCCTACAATTTTGTGATAAGGAATTTTTTGTTCGTATTTGTGTTGGGTATCATTTGCATCACCCCAAGTGCCAATTAATTCGTTTTTTGAATCATTATAAACGACTCTATGAATAATAAAACGATGTTTTTGGGCTGCTTGTCTTTCTTGTTCAGAAACATTAGGATTATTATAATTAGGGTTTTCAAAAATTACAACATCGCCGTTTTTGGGATGAGTTGTGCCTACTTTATAAGGTTTGGTTGTAGGATTTTTGGTGATTTGTTTCCCATCAACAGCACCAACAGGCATAAGTTTGGAAGCGTCCCAAACACCTCTAATAAAAACTAAATCCCCTATTTGTCCTGAATCCTCATTTTTAGGACCATGTAAAAAAGGTTCCATACTACCAGAAGCCACAGGAAAAGCAGCAATGCCTAGATATTTGGCTGAATATTTAGGAAAAAAAGCATTGCCCAAAGAAACAATAAAGAGGTAGATTAGAAAAAAATCTAAAATAATAATCATACTTTTTTTTAAAATTAAAAGGATAGATTTGGTTTTTTGACTTTGTAGCGGAGTTTTTGTTTTATTTTTGAACATAAATAATTACCATAATAATCATTGTTTCCTTTTTTATTTATTAACTATTAATTATTTTCAACTATACAAATTAATTATAGCATAGAACAAGATTTTTTTTTGATGAATCAATTATAAGTGCTAAAAAAATATTATTATTATAAAATAAATGTTATAATATTATTGAAAATACCATATAATCCAAAGTATTATAAAAATGCTTAATCTCACAATAAATAAATTAAATGAAAGATAAATTACATCTAAGAATTTCCCAATAATAAATTAAAAAATATGAAAATTATAAAATTAAGAACTAGGTTCGCAACTATTACAACTACTTTTACATTATTGTTGTTAGTGGTGCTAATTTTTAAATCTTTTGACAATATTGATAATATAATTAGTATCGATAATATAAGCCCAACAAAATAAACCTAATCATAATGTGGATGTTATTCAAGAAAAAATCTATAACATGAATGGAAACATTGACCATATTTTGGATTATGATAGCAAAACAAATAAAAAAATTAAACTCACAGCGTTTAATGGTGATGAAAAGTGTGTTTGGTATATCATAGAATATGATTTGCAAACTGCCAATAAAATGAAACATACTGTCTTTGAAAATGACAGAAATATCTTAGATATTAAAGAATACGATCCGCATACGCAAAAATTAATTAAAAAAATAAGTTTTGCAGAAGACAAATCAAATATTTTATATATGTATGAATATGATGCTAAAAGAGGAAATGTTATAAAAGAAACTCACCATAATAGTAAAAATGGCAAAGTAGAATATGTTTTAGAATGTGATCCTCAAACCCAAAATAAAATCAAACATACAAAATATTTCCCTAATGGAAATATTGATTATATAAATAAATAAATATGACCCCAAAACAGAAATAAGAATTTGGCGTGCAAAATACAAATATCAAAGCAAAAATGATTATAAAGAGGTTTGTAATTATGATCCTAATAGTGGTGATGCCATAAAAAATAATGGTAATTAGAATTGTTTGGAAAGATGTTGCAAGGAAAAATCAGGTAATCTGTTTACAGGTAAAATCAAAACTAGTTTAAAAAAGGTAGTTTTTTCGAAATGATAAAAAGAAAAAGCATGCAAAAAGGGCTTTTAAATACTTTCATCCTAATATTTTTATTTAATTTTTTAATTGTTGTTGTTTTTTATGTCCTAAAGCTTTATTGATGTGCAAAAAGTCTTCTGGATGAACGTACAAAACTCTATCATCAGAACTGTAATAAGTTTTTTTAGTGTAATCTTGTAAAATTTCGAACTGCATTTCTTCGATGTTATTTAATTTTTCTAAAACTTGTTTTAAAGTTTCTGGGATTTCATCCCAAAAATTCTTTTGTGAGTTAAAAGTTTGGGCATTATTAGGAATGGTATCAGCTTTGGATTGCTGTTGTTTTTCTTCTAATTCTTTAATTTTTTGTTTCATTTCTAATTCAAAAATCTTTTGATTAAAATAAGTTTCAAGCATTTCATGCTTTAATTCTAAAAGATCGGTTTGCGAACGGTTGTTATCTTTTTTGTCCATCATCTCCATGAATTTTAAATTAATTAAACAATTAGAATCAAAGTCTTTGTTATTAATCAAAACATTGGGAATTTGAGGTTGTTCGTTTTTATTGTTGTTGTTTTTGCTCTCTTTAGACGGTTTGGAAGGACTAAAAAAAGCTGCAATACGAAAATTAACAACATAAATGAAAATTAGCGTTTTAATCACTAATTTTACTAAAAGAAATATCAATACAGGGAACAAAAAAGCGCCAACAACCCAAATCCAAGGATTATTGGAAACCCAAGTTACCAATTCTTCAAATCTCAAAAAAACCAACCTCCTAATAAAAGCGTTTGTAAAAGTTTTATACTTTATTTGTTAGCTTTATAAAAAAATTAAATATAGCTTATATTTATTTTATCATAAAACTTTATATCTACACCTTTATTTAATCAAAAAAAGAAACAATTGTCAATTGATTTTGGTGGTTTTTTAAGATAAAGTTGTTTTTTTGGGTAGTTTAAAAAAGATAAATAAGGTTTTTTAGATTTTACAGAGCAAAATGATTAAAAAATGCGTTTTAAAATATCTTAATAAAGCAAAAAAATGATTGTCAAAAAAATTAATTGTTTTTTTATTTTATTAAAATATTTTTATTGGGGTAATTTTTTTGGCAGGGATATCAGGATTCGAACCCGAACGAGCGGTTTTGGAGACCGTTATGCTACCATTGACATCATATCCCTTCATTTACAAGTAGGTTGCATGGTACGGGTGACAGGATTTGAACCTGCACGCCTAAGCGCTAGATCCTAAGTCTAGTGCGTCTTCCATTCCGCCACACCCGCGTTTACCTTTGTTATTTTCGTTCGTTAATCACTCATAAACACTTATAAAATGGCAGACCCAGCTGGATTTGAACCAACGAATCACGGAGTCAAAGTCCGTTGCCTTACCACTTGGCTATGGGCCTCAATATAACTTTATAATCTGGATATTTTATTATTAAATAATGTTTATAATAATTTTTGTATTTTTATATTTTGTGAAATATATTCTGGGGCGGCTAGTGGGAATCGAACCCACGCATATCGGCGCCACAAGCCGCCGCGTTAACCACTTCGCCATAACCGCCAAATAATTTTAATAATTAAAATTCCATAACATAGAATATTATACCTTGATTTTGTTAATTTGTAAAGTAAAAAAGTTAGGTGGGTTGTTTTTTTAATGATAATTGAGTGTTTTTATAAGTTTTTTGCAGTCAATATTTTTGGTGGCGATGTTTAAAAAAGATTTGAGGGAATAAATTGAGATAAAAAATGTGCATTCCAAAAACCTCAAAAGAAAAAAAGATAAGTCTAAAAAGTTCCAAAAACAAATGCCAAAAAAACGCAAAAAACAAATGCAAAAAAACAAATTACCAAAACATTTCCCAACAACAAACCCTTAAAAACAAATTCTTAAAAAACAAGTTCTTAAAAAAATAATATGAGCAATGAAATTATGGAAATTATTTTTATCAAAATGAAACTGACTTTGCAAACTAACAAAAAATAGCTAATTTTAGTTGGCGGAGGAAGAGGGATTCGAACCCTCGCATCTTTTGGATCTACACGCTTTCCAAGCGTGCCTCTTCGGCCACTTGAGTATTCCTCCAAAAAGCCCAAAAACTATAAAAGTGATTGGGTTTGTGATTTAATTATTAGCCGCAACAGCAAAAACATTCTTGCTGATCGTCTTTATCTTGATTAGTTTGATTTTGTTGTAAACGCAAAACATCTTGAGCAATAGCAAGTTCTTCATTGGTAGGAACAACAAAAGCTTTGATTGCAGAATCAAAAGTTGTAATAAGTTCTTGTTTGCCTTGAACTTTGTTTTTTTCTTCGTCTAACTTAATTCCTAAAATTGATAAACGTTTAATAATTTCAGAACGGAAAAAAGAAGAATTTTCGCCAATGCCAGCTGTAAATACTAAAGCATCAACGCCTTTTAATAATACGTAATAACTAGCAATATAATCAACTATGCGCTTAACTTGGATGTCGTGTGACAAAATGGCTTGCTGGTTGCCTTCTTTAATGCTTGCCAAAATATCACGAGTGTCATTAGAAATACCTGATACTCCTAAATAACCTGATTTTTTATTCAAATCATCGATAACACAAGCAACAGTTTTGTTTTCTTTTTCAGCTATAAATTTCACTACTGCAGGATCAATATTGCCACTACGAGTTCCCATAGGAACCCCTTCTAACGGAGTAAAACCCATAGAAGTATCAACTGATTTACCAGAATCAACTGCACATAAAGAAACGCCGTTGCCAGCATGACAAATAATGATTTTGGCATTTTTTTTACCCAAAATTTGTTGCATTTGCTCAGTTATATATTTATAAGATGTACCATGAGCTCCGTATTTTCTAATTTGGTATTTTTGGTACCAGTAATAAGGAGTGGCGTATAAAAAATTAACTGCGGGCATACTTTGATGAAAAGTAGTATCAAAAACAGCTACTTGAAAAACTTGGGGAAGTACTTTTTGAAAAGCTTTAATACTTATGATGTTTGCAGGATTGTGTAAGGGAGCTAGGTCGCATAAACTTTCAATTTGAGCAAGAGTTTTTTCAGTTAAAACAGCAGAATCGCTAAATATTTCTCCACCTTGAACTACGCGGTGCCCTACTCCTTCGATTTCTTCCAAAGTATTAATAACTTTTTTTTGAATCAAAGCATCTAGCAATAACTCTACTGCTGTTTGATGATTTAGCACTTCTAACACTTGTTTGTTTTTTTTGTCTTTGGTCTTCATTGTAAAAACAGCCTGATTGCTACCGATTCTTTCAACTAAACCTGAAACAATTACTTCTTGTTGTGGCATTTCTAATAATTGAAATTTTAAAGAAGAACTACCAGAATTTACCGACATAATTTTCATATATTTTTCTCCGTTTTTTGATATGTAATAATTTATTTGTTGTTTGTATATTAATTTTAATTGTTGTTTGACTTAATTTTTTGGGTTGAGTTTGGGATTGGGATTTTAATTATTTGTTATTTGATTTATTTTTATTTTTAATTAATAATTTCTTTTAATGAGTGGAATTATTTTTGGGTTTGTAATTATTTGTTTGCAAGTTTGATTTCTTTTTATTGTTGGAAATTTTTCAATTTGTTATTAATTGTTTGGCAAAATTTCAAGCAAACGATATATGCCCCAAGCATGAAAACAAGTTCCTGCCATAACAAAAAGATGCCAAATAAAATGAAAATATTTTTTATTATCTTTAACATAAAAATAGATGCCTAAACTGTAAAAAACACCGCCCAGTAAAACAAAATGAAAAATATTGGCTTTCCACATTGCAGGCACTAACAAAAGCCCACTCCATCCAAGCAAAGCATAAAAGATTAAATGAATGATTTTTCCTTTATTCATCCAAAAAACTTTACATATAATACCTGAAAAAGCCAAAATACATTGGCAAACAAAAAAGCATTGTCCTTGGGAAATTGGCACATTTGATTGAGGAAATAAGGGTTTTTGCAATTCTGGCAAAAGTAACAAAATAGGGGCAAAAGTTCCCCAAATTAATAAATAAATACTAATGTGATCGGTCTTTTGAAAAAAATTATGAGCTTTGGTAAAGGATAAAGAATGATACAAAGTACTCATCAAATAAAGAATAATCATCGATATGCTAAAAACAAGTACAATATAACCGTTAGGATTTGACATTACAGAGGCTTTAAGACAAAAACAAACAAGAATAAAAACTCCTAAAGGAATCATTAAACCATGGGAAATGGCATTGGCAATTTCTTCGCCCAAAGTTTGTTTATCACTTGGTTTAGTAGCCCATTTCACAATAAAACTCCCTTCTTGCTTGGAATATGTAGCAATTACTGAGATTATAAAAAGTTTAGAAATTAAATAAGTTATAAGGAAACATTTAAAAATAATAATTAACTTTATTAAATAATTTATAAATTAGATTAAGTTGTAATAAAAACTAATTCTTATATATTTTACCACATAAAAGTAGTTGCTAAACTAAATTTGTAAATTGACAAAAGATAAAATATGAATTTTTCAACATTTCCAAATATAATAATGTATAGTCAGTAAATAATAGTATAATATTTAAGGAAACTAGTTTTCCATAGAAAGGATTTTGTTATTTTTCATGAAATCTATTCAAACTAAATACTACAAGTATTTAATAATTATCACATTTATTATCGCACTAATAATTTTGTTATCTGCAATTATTTTTATTAAACAAAAAAATAAATCTGTTCCTAATGCAAAATTAAGCCACATCCTTCCTGAAATCAAAACCGATACCAAGACAAACATTATTGAACATTATTTAGGTCTCAACCCTAATTTAGAAAATTTAAAAACCGAATTTAGAAAAATAAACCCTGATTGGAACCAAGAAGTTTTTGCTTATAATTATCATATGCTTTCTAAAAGTAATGCAAATCAAAAAATTACTGATGCTATCCAACACAAAATTTTTGCTATTTTTTTAAACTTTAATGATGAAAAAATGAAATCATACCAAACCCAAAATAATCTTTTAGATGCCTTAAATCAAAATCAAAACAATAAAATGCATATTTTTTGGACAAAAGAAAAAACAAATACCGAACTTATATTAGCTTTAAAAGACCAATTATTGCATAACACAAATAAATGGCAACAAACAGCAACAAATATTTTGGATAAAATACAAACCTATATTAATAATGATATAGATCAAATATTAAAAAATCAACTAAGCTTGCTTGAAAAAAATAAAATTATAATTGATATGAATGCAGGCAAACTCAAAATCACAGACATTAAAGATTTTATAAAACAAAATTTGATGGCTAATACAAATGCCAAACTTGAATCTAATCCAGAACAAAATATTTTAATAAAACAATTAAGAAAACAATCTTTTAATTTGATGGAGTTAAGAAACAAATTCCAAACTCTCCAAAAAATAATTCAAAAAATAGCTCAAAATGGTAATATAACTACCATATTTCAAAAAGATATGCAAGAATTAGAAACTCTTATAAAAACAACTATATTAGAAATTATAAATGAATCTGATAAATTAAATATATAATTTGGTAAATGACTAATTATTTTTCAAATCCATTTTTTTCCTCAATTCTTCCAAAACTTGATCTACAATAACTTTCACTTGAGGATTGACAAAAAGAATCTGATTTTTAACTTCAAAATGAGTTTTTTTACTACAATTTTTCAAAATCACAATTTTTAATTTATCAATATTAACTTTTTTCAACATTCTTCTAATTTTTTGTTCTTTAGCTTGTCTTTTTAACATGAATATCGCCTTTTCGTTTTATTTTTATTAATAAATTATTTTTAGTTCATCAAATAAAATAATATAAGTTAGTTTTTTAATGCCGTTTTTGCATTTCAGCTTTTATTTTAATCTTTTAGACATAAATTTTGGCTTGATTTTATCTTTACCATATTTGGTTTGCTTTTTTACCTTTATAAAGATATTATATAACTTTTAAAATAACTTTTTTATATTTTGTCATTATTGTCATTATTTTTTAATATATTGCATCATTTCATTATTCCTATCATTTAAATTATTCCCATTTTGGATATATTTAAATATTTTTAATCACAAAGGAGCCAAACTTCATTAATCATTTTCAAAATCAAAAAAACTATAAAAAAACTCACCCAAACAAAATCAAGGAAAAAAGTGGGATAAAACTTTAAATAAGGAAATAGAATTTGTATCTATAATCCACAAACCTACTTTAATGACTCACAACAAATACATTTTTGATGGCATTAACGGATTTAGATATTATCAAAAGAATTATCACGTATGCAAAATATTTTAACCCAAGAGCTCAAAAAACCAACTATTACAAATTTATAATCTATTTCCAAATTAACTGATGCTCAAATATTAGAAAAAATAATAAATCCCCAAAAAATTACTCAAATCCAAAAAGAACTTGATTTGCTTCAACAAAGAAATAACCATTTTCAAGAACCTTTAGATTCGCACTGGATTAAATTATTGCAAAATCCTTTTAATAAATGGCAAAGCCAAACTTTAAATAAGATAGATATTTTTGCTCAAAACCAAATAATACAAGATAACAATACTATTTTTAACCAAAATATGGCAATTACCTTAGATAAAATAAATAAGATTATAATTATGGAATATAACGGTCCTCAAAAATTATTAATTCAAGACAAAGAGAATTTTTTAGGTAATTTAATATTAAACATTTGCCAAAACCAATTTAACTGCAAAGAAAGTTTAATTTATAACTTTAATCCTGTAAGAAAAACTTTATCTATTTATAACAACAAATAAATTTCCATAATAAACGCCCATAATTATTCTAAAACTTTCAAAAAATCAAATATTTGCTACATTAAATAAGATCAACTCTAAAAAGTTGGTCTTTTTTTTATATACAAAATTGCAAGGAAAACACTCATGATATACAGATTAGTGAGCAAAAAAATTGTTTTTTTTGTGATAAAATGATGTTAATAGCAATATTTTATTTTTTTAAATTGCTGTAAACTTAAATTTAACTATTTAGGGTTTTTATTTTATATAACAAAAAACCAAATTAAGGAGAAAAGAAATGAAAAACGACACTAGCCAAGAAATTAGAATCGGAGGTTGGAACGCGAAAACCACCCCTAATGATTTAACTCAAATTAAAAACTTTTTAAAAATATTAAAAGAAGATTTAATCAATCTCATTATTATCTCTCATTCCAAAAAGAAAAATACTTACCAAGAAGCTAATTACCGTCCCAAAAACCAAACTCTCTTCGTCGATCCTCAAATCTTAGAAGAAATGAAACAAACCAAAATCACCTTAATTAATGATAATTTCTCTTCTAGTAATAGTAAACTATTACTTTCTGATTTAACCCCTCTTAAAAGCCAAAATAACCCCCTTAACCATCTATTTAATATCTTCCAAATCAATTATAAAAACGAATTCAAAAATATCATCAAAGAATTAATTGGAAAAATTGATGTCAATAAATTAGAAACTTTACAATTATATCAATTAGACCCTCAAAAGCTAGATAAATATCATAAACCAATGAAAAATAACTATAAGAAGAGTTTAAACATCATCTATTATCGAAAAGAAGATTTAAAATATCTTCAATTCTTTTTGACAAAAGATAAACAAGGTTATCGGGTGAAAAAACTACATCCTATGTATAAATATTTAATAAAAAAAGAAAACTAACAACTTTATAAAACTTTACTAACAGTTTTATAACACTTTACTAACAACTTTATAACAGTTTGACTTTGAAAATAATCTATATAAACATTAACTCATTTAAGGAGTGATATTTGATATTTTATATCGATAATGATAATGATACTCGATATTTGATATTATCGCATTATCATTTTTCATATCATTATTATATCGATATCATAAAACCTCTTTTGAGGTAATTTTATTTTTTTAATTTATTTCAATCATTAAATCAACTTTAATTTTTAAATTAACTGCCTTACCAAGTATTTTGATTATTATATATGAAACAAAAAGATGAACGCGCTGAAGCACTTATTGATCAAATAAAAAATCTTTTAGAGTTATAATAGTTGATATATTTAAAATAATTTATAAAGATAATTGGTGTTAAGATGCAAAAATTAAAACAAAAAATTAAATTATTACAAAAAATGATTGAAAAGATTAAAAAAACTGATAAAAAGATTGTTTTTCATTTAGTCAACCAATTCAATCAAACCCTGAATTTAACCACCATTTTAAAAACAATTCAAATTAAAAGAAGTACTTATTATTATTGGTTGAAAATAAAAGCTAAACTAAAAGAAAAAGAAGAAAAACACCTGTTACAACAAAAAAGAATTAAAGCTTTATGCCTTCATTATCAATATTTTTACGGTCATCGAAAAATCACTGATTTATACCAAAAAACCTTTAATGAATTCATCACCAAGAAAAAAGTTTATCTCATCATGAAAAAAAATGACATTAGTTGTCGTTTAAGAATCAAAAAAAATTTTACTTATCATAATTTAAAAAATAATCTCCAAATAATTCCTAATTTAATCAATCAAGATTTTATGGCAACCAAACCTCTTCAAAAACTCTTTACTGATATTACTTATTTTAAAACGAATCAAGGTTTTCTCTATTTTTCTTGTATCATCGACTCTTTTAACAATCAAATAATTGCTTCACATGTTTCAAACCAACAAAATAAAGAATTAGTTTTAAAAACTATTAAAAAATTACCTTCATTAAAAGAACCTTGTATCATTCACTCCGATCAAGGAACCGTTTATCAATCACAAAAAGTCCAACAAACTTTAACAAAAAAAGGTTTTTTAATCAGCATGTCCCGAAAAGCCACCCCTCGTGATAACGCGGTCATGGAGAACTTTTTCGGCCAAATGAAAACGATCTTACAACATCAAAATCCTTTTTTATTTCAAAAATCTCCTAACAAAATGAAAAAATTAATCAATCAATTTCCTCAATTTTGGAATAATAAGTGGATTTTAAGCAAATTAAACCATTCAACCCCATCTCAATATATTCAAAATTTGAGATAAATTTTTAGTTGAATTAATATAAAATTAATATAACCTTGAAAAGGGTTACTTTAGTGCGCTTTTTTTACCTAAAAATAGTAAAATTTAAAAAAAATATCATTTTCTTTCATTTTGTTGACGAGTTTTAAACTTTTTTTACCTAACTATATAGTGAAGGGTTAAAATATTAAAAAAATATCTTTTGAAACTAAAGAATTATCAAAAAAAAGTTTAGACACTTTTTAATTCAACAAAATATTTCCTTAGTTTGAAAAGATAGGAAATTATCTATTAATTTTTAGTCTTAAAGAACAATTTTAAAAATTAAATTTGTTTAAAAAAAGGAAACAGCTCAGACACAACAACCAAAAGCACAAAAAGAAAATTCTGAAAAAACTAAAACCAAAGTAGGTAATAAACCTAACAAAAAATAAATTAGCTACTGTAAAAAAATAAATTAAAATCGTTTACACACATTAATTACAATCAAACAAATCCCAAAGAGGCTTTTTAAAGTCTCTTTTTTTATTAATCCCAAATGATTTATAATTTTGTTATAATTGAAGTATCAAACCCTCAAAAACTAAAGCAATAAGGAAAGCAAGGATAAAAAATTGATAGCTGAAATAATTATAGATATAAAAACTACATATCAAGGAATTAACAAACCTTTTGATTATTTGGTACCACCCCATTTTGAAAAGATAATCAAAAAAGCAATGAGAGTTGTAGTTCCTTTTGGTAATGCTAATTCGCAACGCTTAGGCTATATTATCAATTTAAAAGAAAATAGCAAGTTCAATAAGAACTTAAAAGAAATAATAACTATTTTAGATGAAACTCCTTATTTTGATCAAGAATTTTTTTTATTATCCCAAGAAATGTTAAAAACTCCTTTCATTATTAAAGCCTTAGTTTATGAAACTATTTTCCCCAAAGAATTTGTAAAATCTTTTTTAAAAGAAATTAAAATTATAAATAAGGAGTTATTTCCTGAAAATCTCAAAGGTTTTTTCGCAAACAAAAAGGAACTTTTTTTAAATCCCAAAAACAAATCCCAAGAAAAACTATTAGAACATTTTACAAAACTATCTAAGAAAAAAATTGTCATAATCAAAGATATTTTACAACTCAAAGAAAAAAACACTGAAAAAAAAATATGCATTTACCACCTTAATCCGCAATTAAGTGAACAAAAAGATATAAAATTAACACCCAAGCAAAAAGATTTTATTGCAAAATTAAAAGAATTAAAACCTTTAAAACCTTTAAAAATGTTAGATAAAACAAGCTCAAATGAAATCAAACATAGCAAACCAAAAATAAAAACTCAAGAAATCACAAGAAAAAAAGCCTTAGAATTGACTTCAAACAGCATTATTCAATCCTTAATCCGCAAAAAGATTCTTTTACAAACAGAACAAAAAATAAGTATAGTTCTAAATCACAACTTTGATTTACTTGCAGAAGACAAAAAAATAATTTTGAATGAAGAACAACAACAAATAGCACAAAAAATAAATCTTAACTACCACAAAACTTATCTTTTACACGGAAAAACAGGCTCAGGCAAAACTGAAATTTATCTCCATTTAATTACCAAAGTTCTCAATCAAAATAAACAAGTTTTATTATTGGTACCTGAAGTAATGTTAATAGCTCCTTTAATGCAACGCCTCCAAGCCAAATTCACAAACAAAAATATAGCTATTTTACACAGTTATTTAAGCCCTAAAGAACATTTAGACCAATTTTTAAAAATCAAAGAACAACAAGCCTGCATTGTTTTAGGCACTCGTAGTGCTATTTTTGCTCCTTTAAATAATTTAGGAATTGTCATCATTGACGAAGAACACGACGAGGCTTTAATAGAAAAAGAGCACGCCACTTATGATGCAAGAACCTTGGCACAAATAAGGGCTAAATACCACAAAATTCCTTTAATTTTAGGAAGCGCTACTCCTTCTTTGGAAAGTCATTATCAAGTTTTACAACAAAATTATCAACTTTTAAGCCTTACCAAAAGAGCTTTAATTGATGCTTTACCTACCATCGAACTTGTAGACATGAAAGAAGAATTAAAAAAAGGCAATTTAGAACCTTTTTCCCAACCCCTCAAACATGCATTAAGGGAAGTTCTAGCCAAACAACAACAAGCAATTTTATTTATCAACACTAAAGGTTTTGCACCATTTGTTTTATGTCGTTTTTGCGGCTTTGTCCCCAAATGCCATAAATGCAACAATAGCCTTACTTTTTATCAAAAACAAGAACTATTAAAATGTAGTCATTGCAACTATAAAGAGCAATTTACACCAAAATGCATGCGCTGCTCCAAAGAACAAATAAAAGAAGTAGGCGTTGGTATCGAATACATCGAAGCTTATCTCCAAAAAGAATTTTTGCAAGCAAGACTTATCAAATTTGATTCAGATACTATCACAAAAATTAGTCAATACGAAAAATTATGGAACGATTTTAATCAAGAAAAAGCAGATATTTTGTTAGGAACTCAAATGATTGCCAAAGGACTTGACTTTCACAAAGTTACTTTAGTAGGTATTTTAATGGCAGATTCTTTACTCAAAATTCCTAGTTTTAAAGGCTCAGAAAAAACCTTTCAATTACTCATTCAAGCAGCAGGACGTTGTGGCAGAAAAGAACAAGGCAAAGTAATTGTGCAAAGCTATAATATAGACCATTTTGCAATTAATGCGGCAGTCAAATATGAAGAAAAGGAGTTTTTGAGACAACTTTTAGAAGAAAGAAAAATGTCAAAAAACCCTCCATTTGGATACCTGAGCCAAATTTTAATCTCTCATAAAGATTTTAAAAAAACTTTTGATATTACTTACCGCATCAAAGCAGTATTGGCCAATCGCTTTTCACACAAAATAACTGTTTTAGGTCCTATTTTATCACTTATTCCTAAAAAAAATAACCGTTATCGCTGTTTATTGACACTAAAATATAGCGTTTGGCCTTTGGATCTAGATTTTATTTTGGAAAACAACATTCACCAAGATGCTTTAATTATTTTTGATAGGTTTGCTAATTTATTGTAAACAAATTATAAAATCCAAAGATAAATTAAAATTGCATGGAGGCAAAAAAGAAACGCCAAATCAAAAGGCAACAATAATAGCAAACAGAAGTTTTTGAAAATAGTCATCAATTTTTTCAATTACCACAAATCACAAAAAAATCACAAAACCAAAAGAAACACCCAAATAAAATTACTATTCTTTTTTATTGCTTTTATTTTCCATTAACAAAAAAATATGTACCACAAAAAGCGAGCAAAAACCAATGAAAAACCAGCAATTATTTTACTTTATAAATTGACATTTTTTATTATTTATGTTAAAATGAAATCAGTTAGTTATTAAAAATATAAATTAAAAGCGAGGTGTTGTTTCAAAAAAATATGGACGATAGTGATAGTATAAAATTTAGCACAATAAAGATCTTGGAAAAAAAGACGTTTGTGGGCAAAAAATCAAATTTAGCAAATAAAAAAATGTGCATTAATGCCAAAAGGTGTTTTTTCTTATGAATCCGATAGTCATATTGATTATTTTAATCGCATTAAATGCTTTTTTTGCAGCTTGCGAAATATCTTTTATTTCTACTAACGAAAGCAAAATTGAATTAGATATCAAAAAGGGCAATAAAAATGCTCTAAGAGTCAAAAAAATCAAAGCCAAACCAACCACTTTTTTATCAGTAATTCAAATTATGATTCACATCATTACTTTTTTTCAAGGAAATATTGTAACATCTTGTTGGCTAAGAGAAACAGAAGGGCATTTTTCATTACATAACATCGGAATTGAGGCTTTAATTATTACCCTTTCTATTATTTTTGGAGAATTAATTCCTAAACGCATAGCAATGCATGCACCTTCCAAAATTGCTTATATTTTTTCTGGTTCTATTTCCTTAATTGCTTGGTTAATTACGCCTTTGGTTTGGATTTTGACTCAAGTAAGTAATCTTTTTCTTATTGTTTTCGGACTAAATCCTAACAAAAATAGCATACAAGTCTCAGAAGACGAACTACGCTTAATGTTAACTTCAAGTTATCGAAAAGGCATCATTGACAAAGATGAAAATAAAATGATTCAAAATATTTTTGAATTTGATCACACAAACATTTCTGAAGTAATGCGCCACCGCACCGAAGTAGTTGCAATTGATGTTGAAATTACCAAAAAAGAATTAATTAAAACTATCCAAAATGAAAAATACACACGTTTTCCAGTTTATGAAAATAGTATTGATAATATTATAGGCATTTTACATGTTAAAGATATTTTTAATTATTTAATGTCCTCAAACCCAAATAAAATTTTTGATTTGAAAAAATTCATTAGGAAACCTTATTTGGTCCCAGATACAAAAAATACTAATGAATTTTTCCGCGAAATGAAAAAAACCAAAACCCATATGGCAATAGTAATTGACGAATATGGTGGCACAGCTGGAATAATTACTTTTGAGGATTTAATTGAAGAGATCTTAGGTGAAATTTCGGATGAATACGACAACGAAGAGCTAATGATTAAAGAAGTTGCCAAAAATGAATATATTGTTAATGGATTTGCTGATTTAGAAGAAGTCGCAGAAGCAATTAAATTAGAATTTAACACTGAAGATTATGATACTTTAAGTGGTTTTTTAATAGGACAATTGGGAAGATTCCCCAAACCAAATGACAAAAATACCGAAATCATTTACAAGAATTTTAAATTTACAATCTTAAAACACAATGATAAAGTAATTTCTCAAATCAAAATCACAAAAATAGATTTACAAGAAGAAATAAAATAAATAAAAAGAGCAAATATTTTCATATTTGCTCTTTTTTTTATACCTTTATAAATTTGTTCAATTAAGAAATCATTTATTTTCAAATAAATAATAATGGGTAATACAAAATCAAAGTTTAGAATTATACCCATTCATTAAAATATTAAAATCCACATCTTGGATAAAATTAAATATAATTTTATTAATAATATGAATGTTTTTTAAAATATTTTTTTGACTGCTTGCATTGACAGGCGTTAAAAGATATTGATCCAAAGGCATGCAAGAATCTAAACTTACTCCTATTTTTAACCTTTTAAATTGTTTAGTGCCTAAACGATCAATAATATTCCTTAATCCGTTATGCCCTCCATGACCACCTTGCATTTTTAACTTTAATTTGCCTTCATCCAAATAAATATCATCTACAATAACTAAAATATTTTCTATCTTAATGCGATATTTATTTATATTTTTTTTTACCACTTCGCCTGATAAATTCATATACGTTTGTGGTTTAATCAATAATGATTGGTGTTGGTTAAAATTAATTTGATAAATGTGGGCGGTTTTGTCTTCCTTCAAGATTTGATATTTATTTTGACTTAAAAAAGAATCAACAACAGCAAAACCAACATTATGACGAGTGTTTACAAATTTGGTACCTGGATTGCCCAAACCTACAATAAGTTTCATCGTTTTTCCTTTCTTTTTGTTGTGTTTTATTATTTCATTTTATTATTTTTTATGATAAGCAAAAGCAAAAAAGCAAAACAAAAGCCGTTTGCAAATTTATTTTTGCAATTATATATTTGAATTATTTTACTAATTACATTATTTTTTGGAATTGCACAAAGAAAAGTGATTTTAATTTTTGTATTTTGTGCGCAAATTATTTTTAATAACAAAGATAACAAAATACCAACGCCAATAAAGAAAAAAAGACGCTTTTATTAAAGCATCTCTTATATAAATTATTGAAACAAATAACAAAGAAAGAATTATTTATTAATATCTTTTAAAATATTTTCTATACGGCGTCCATAAGATAAAGATTTATCATATTTAAAAACTAAATCAGGTATTTTACGAAAATTTTTAATTTTTTTAGCTAATTCCAACCGAATAACAACTTTATTTTGTTCAATAGTTTCTTCTGTTAATTTCAAAACAGTTGGATCATCGCTTAAAATAGTGTAATAAACATTAGCAAAAGACAAGTCTTTTGTTACTTTAACATCGGTTAAATTAATATATCCTATTTGTTCGTCTTGAATAACATCATTAATTAACACCAATTCTTTTTGAATTAGACTAGACAATCTTTCAGCTGTTGTTACCATTTTTTATTCCTCTACTTTGCTTAGTTTAGATGTTTCTATTATATCATTAATTTCAAAATCATTAAAACCATCAAGTAAAATGCCGCACTCATAACCTTGTTTGGCAGATTTAATGTTGTCTTTGAGATGTTTTAAGGATGCAATTTTACCTTTAAATAAAACTTGATCATTGCGCATTACTTTGGCAAAATCGCTATTATTGACAATACCTTGTGCCACATAACAACCAGCAATATTGCCAACTTTACTGATATTAAAAATTTTTCTTACTTCTACTTTACCAGTAACCACTTCTTCAAAAGTAGGCTTAATCATAGATTTTAATTTTTGTTCAATATCTTCAATAATGCGGTAAATAACATTATGAATAGTAATTTTTACTTCTTGTCTTTGAGCAGATTTGATTGTGGAAGAAGCAGGTTTGATATTGAAGCCTATTAACAAACTGTCTGATGATTTGGCAAAAGCAATATCTGTTTCTGTAATGGTGCCAACAGCAGCGCGCAAAAGTTGCACTTTAAGATCAGATACTTTAATTTTGGCAATCATACCTTGAAGCGCTTCCAAACTTCCTTGAGTATCAGCTTTTAAAATGATATTTAGTTCTTGCGGTTTTTCGGTTTCTAAGTCTTGTAAAATATCTTCTAAATTAAGAGGTGAAAGGGTTTTGGCTAAAGTTTCTTTAGTTTGGGATTTTTTTTCGGCTACAATTTGGCGTGCTTGTTTTTCATTAACAACGGCGTAAAAAATATCTCCTGCTTGAGGCGCTTCTTTTAATCCTGCAACACGCACAGGTTGCGAAGGTAAGGCTTTGGTTAGTTTTTTTTTTTTGTTTTCATCTTCCATGGAACGAATTTTCCCATAAGAAGCTCCAGCAACGACGATATCGCCTACTTTGAGGTTGCCATCACTTACAATAAAAGTAGCCACCAGTCCTAAAGATTTATCAAGGCTTGCCTCAATAACTGTTCCTTGAGCTTTTTGATCGGGATTAGCTTGTAAATTTTGGATTTCACTAACTAAAAGAATAATTTCTAATATTTTTTCCAAACCTTCTCTTTTTAAAGCAGAAATAGCAATATAAGGAGTAGTGCCGCCCCATTCTTCAGGCAACAAATCATAACTAGATAATTCTTGCATAATTTGTTGTGTGTTATTATTGGGTTTATCAATTTTATTTAAAGCAACAATAATAGGAATTTGGGCTTTTTGGGCGTGCTTCAAGGCTTCTAAGGTTTGTGGTTTGACACAATCATCAACTGCTACTACCAAAATACAAATATCAGTAATTTTAGCTCCTCTAGCCCTCATCTTATCAAAAGCTTCATGTCCTGGAGTATCAATAAAAGTTATTTTATTGCCTTGGTATTCAACTTGATAAGCTCCTATGTGTTGGGTAATGCCTCCAAATTCTTGATCAACTACACGAGTTTTTCGAATGGCATCTAATAGGGTAGTTTTGCCGTGGTCAACGTGTCCCATAATAGTTACAATGGGCGGTTTTTTTTGCAAATTAAGTTTTTGGTTGGGTTTGGTTTTAGTGAGGGAAGGCGTTTGCGGTTGAAGTTGTGGTGGGGTGTGTTTTTCTTGGGGTTCGCTTACTTGAATATTGTAATCTTTGGCTAAAAGTTCAACAATATCTTTTTCTAAGGTTTGATTAACATCTGCTTTAAGTCCTAATTGTAATAATTTTTTAATTAAAACAGCACTGGTAATGCCAAAAACTTGAGCGATTTGAAAAACTTTGTCTTGGGGATTAAAAACATAGTTTTTACTAGCAAAATCGTTTCGCAAATCCGTTTCCTTGGATAATTTAGGGGTAGTTTTGGATGAATTTTCATTATTTGTTTTTTTGTTAAGGGTCATTTACATCCCTCCTTTAATTTTAATAATTTTTAATGCATGAAAATAAAAGATTACAACATAAAAAATAAATTGGGCAAAAAATAAAAAATGTGAAGTGTGAAGTGAACAAAAAATATTTCAAAGATGGAAAAATGCATAAATAAAATATAAAAATGTTTGCTAAGTTTGTAAAGCAATCAATTTTAAAAGAGTTTGATATATTTTTTCAGGAACTTTGGTTTTGAGTTTTTTATCTAAAAGTTTCTTTTTTTGCGACAAAATAACATATTCAAGTTTTAAAGTTAGATATGCTCCTCTTCCTTGAAGTGCTAAATTAAAATCAACAGCTACTTTTCCTTGTTTAGTGCTATTTATTCTAATCATTTTTTTGATATCTTGAATTTTTTTAGAAACTATACAAGTTCGAAAAACAGTCATTACAATTAAATTAATCCTTCTGTTTGGGCTTGATCTAAGGTTTTGATATCAATATTCCACTTAGTTACTTCCACTGCTAATTTAACATTTTTACCTAATTTACCAATCGCTAAAGAAAATTGGTCGTCAGGAACAATTGCAAGAGCGTATTTGTTAATGTCGTCTTTGATGACAACTTGAAGGCATGAAGCAGGTTTGAGGGCATTTGCAATAAGTTCTTGGGGATCGTCGCTCCAAACAAATAAATCAACTTTTTCGTCTTTAAGGATTTTGATAACATTTTTAATACGGTTGCTTCTTTCGCCAATACAAGAGCCAATGGCATCTACTTGAGCGTCGCAAGACAATAAACCAATTTTGGTACGTTCGCCAGAAATGCGGGCAACCCCTGCAATTTTAACGATGCCTTCTTGGATTTCAGGAATATTTTCTTCTAACACTTTAACTACAAGTCCCACATGATTACAACTGACAAAAATCTTAGGCCATTTAGTAGTTTTTCTTACTTCTGACAAAAAAACTTGAATTCTTTCGCCTACTTGCATTTCATTATTGGAAGCAATTTCTTTTTTAGGCAGCAAGGTAGTAATTTCTTTTTCTAATTCCAAATTATAAAATTTATCGTTTTCCGAAATAATTTTAGCGCTAATTAATTTGCCTTCTTGTTGTTTGAAAAAATTATAAATGTTTTCTCTTTTCTTTTTGGTAAGCTCTTCGTTGAATTGATTTTTAAGTTCTTTGACAGCGTATAGATTAAAATCTTTAGGATCAACTTTAATATCAATTACTTGACCTATTTTGGCATGAGGCTTAATTTGTTGGGCTTCTTCAAGAGTAATGGGAGTTGACTCTTTTAAATTAATAGTGCTCATAGTAGCTTCATCGGCAACCAAAAATTGTTTATATAAAATAATTTCGCTTTTGTCTTCTTTTAACTCGATTTTACAGCTTTTAACTTTATGATTTTTTTTGCAACCAGAAATCAATCCTTTAGCAAAAGCATCAATAACTTGGTCTTTATCTAAATCTCTTTCTTGAGCGATTTTATCTAAAAGTTTAAAAAAATTCTTACTAATCAAACGATACCTCCTAGTAAATGCATCTTGTTAGATGTGGCGAATTTAACATTAACAAACGCAACCAACTAAAACCAGATACAAAATAAAAAAACAGTGATTTGTTACAAGCACCATTTTTATCTTTTGATGAAAAAAATAACTCATAATATAATTATATCATTTCCCAAGGCAAATAACAATTTTTTATACATCCTTAAGGAATTTTGTGAGTAAAAAGGAGATAAAAATAATAAATTTGACTATTGGACAATATCTTTAGGAGTTAAATATAAGAAATTAGGTTTTTGGGTTTGGTTGATAAGTCCTTTCAAAATTTCTACCATTACCCAAGTATCTTGTTTGCAATATTGTTCTAAGGCTTGAAATTGCGCTTGAAATTGCAAAGGAGACATTTTAGGCAGTTGAATATAAGTTAAAAAAGCCTCAATACCATTTTGAATATTTAAATTTTGATAATTCAAATTGCAAAATAAAGGAGCAATTTTTTTGATAGAAAAAGAACCTTGCAAATGGGGATGATAAAAATTAATGCCTGCGGCTTGTTCGGAATCAAATCCTAGGTTTTGATAAAAAGTTTTGCTGCCTTTTAGAAGGTCTTTAAGGTCGAAAATACGCGCAATAATGTTTTGTATTTGCAAGGAATATTCAGGAAAAAGCAAAGATAATTCTTGAAGGCGTGTTTTTTCAAAAGCTTTATGATAAACAATAATGGAGCCTCCATCATCTAAAATGGCATTGGTTAGTTTTTCTAATAGGGTTTTTCTGTAATCGGCGTGATCGGGTGCCAAAAAAGAAACGTGATTTTTATCTTTGTTGCACAAACCAGGGGCTTTTTCGATGTGAAGTGAAAATTGAAATAAGGATTGAGTATACGGTTTTTCGCCTTTAAATCTAGGAAAAGGACACGGAAAAGCCTCAAAATCTAAATAATAAAGAGGGTATTTTAGAATTTGCAACCCTGCTTTAATCTTATCAAAACAATAATAAGGAAGCTTTTTTTGGGTAACTTTTTGTTGCACTTTGTTATCAAAACGATTCAACCAAGCAAAAGGAATGTCAGAAACATGATAATATTGTTGCAAAATTAACTGTTGTGTTTCGTGTTTTTGTTTGTTTTGGGAGTCAAAAAAACCTAAATGATTATAAAAATAAGTAAAAATACTGTCTTTGGAAGGGATGTTTTCATAAAAATGAAGGATTTTTTCAGGCAACAAATAATAAGCAGAAGTGTCGTTTGGCTTGTTAGTTTTTGAAGACAAATAAGAAATTAAAAGATTGGCATCATTTTCTAATATTTGAGTTCCTTGTTGTGTAATCAAAGTCAAATCAATAAAAGTAAGCAAGTTAGGATTCAAAGCCGCATTACAACTTTTGCAATCATAAACATAATCCGAATTAAGAACTACCAAATAATACTCTATTTTTTTCTTTTTTTGTGCCTCAGTTAAATTATTTTCAATTACCCACCTTTGATAAGTTAAATCATAGATGTATTTTCCTTCTTGTGATTTGGGATTAAAAAAAGTTTGCATTTTTTTTTGATAAGATGGGTTGTCTTGATTGGAGCCCTTGCAAAAAGGTGATAAGGTGTTAGGACTTGTATAATGGAAAAAGGGCATTTTTTCTTTGTTATCGTTTACAAATTGCAATTTTAAGAATTTTGTGCTAGTAGTAGTTTTAGTTTCAAAAATACGAATAGTAGTTTTGTCTTCTTGATATCCATCTAAAAAACAATAAAATTGATATCCTTGTTTATTCATTTGAAACTTTTTTTGTTGATAAGTTTCCAAAGAAAAAATAACTTCTCCTGGAAAATGTTTTTCCAAATAAGAACCTACCAAAAGCTCTAATTGTTTGTAATAAGGTTGCATAATGTTTAAATGTTTTTGGTTTAAAACAGCTTGATATTCGTCTTGCTCGCTTAGATTTTCTTGTAAAAAAGCAAGTTTTTTAGCATAAGTTTCTTCATTAATTAAATCTTTGAGTTCATTGGAAAAATCCCAAAGAAACTGAGATTTATTTTGATACAAAAACTTAAAATTCAAATATTTTAAAACTTTTAAAAACTTAATAAAACGAGTTTTAGAAATTTTCATTCATGTGTCCTTAATTATTGTCTAATTTGATATCTGCATAAAAGCAAAAAATACAAAATAATTGATTATTTTGTATCATTATTATTGCAAAAAAATTTAATTGTTATAAATTATTGTTAAACTACAAAAAAATACAAAATATTAAGCAATTTAAGTTGGGGATTTTTAAAATTGGTTTTTTATTCATTAAAAAATACAAGGGTTAAGGGTTATTGTTTTTGATTAAAGTTTTTTAATGTTTTTTGAATACGCAATTTAGCATCAAAGTCTTTTAAAACATTTCTTTTATCTTGTTGTTTCTTACCTTTAGCTAAGGCAATTTCTAATTTAACTAAATTTTTATTAAAATAAACTTTTAAAAGAATAACAGACAATTTTTCAGTTTTAATTTTGTTTTGAATTTGGATAATTTCATGTTTTTGCAACAAAAGCTTTTTAGTTCTATTTTCATCATATGCCAAACAACAACTAAAAGGATATTTTAAAATAGTCATATTCACTATAAAAGCTTCTTCATTTTTGATATGAATATAGGAGTTTAATAAATTAATTTTTCCTATTCTAATTGATTTTACTTCGCTTCCTAATAATTTGATTCCTGCTTGATATTTTTTCTTTTCTAAAGAATAATCATAAAATGCTTTTTTATTAGTGATAATTGTTTTCATAATTTAAACTTTTCCTTTGCAAAATGAAATAAATGCAATAATCAAATTTGAGTTAGTAAGTTTTTTAAAATAAGTTTGTTGTACAGTATATTTATCAACAATATTATTGTCAAATCTTTTCTTTTCAAACATTTTAATCAAATATTAATCAAATATTAATCAAATAATTTAATTACAATTGAGCCTTATTAAAACTGAAAAATGATATGGAGGCAAAACACAAATAAACTTTATTTGCAAAAATATAAGAAGGTTTTTATTGCTTTTTTTCTTTCTTTAAAGAAGGTTTAATAACTTTTTGATAAGTTAAAAGACTTGTTTCAATAGCACTAAATGCTGCTTGTTTATCTTGTATAGCTTCAATAACTACTTTTTTCTTTTCCAAAGCTTTGTAATTTTCAAAAAAATGCTTAATTTCTGCAATCATTGGCAAAGGCATATCTTTTAAATCTTGTAAATGAGAAAAATACTTATCAAAAACAGGAACTGCAATTACTTTTTCATCTAATTCATCATTATCAATCATTTTAATTACTCCCAAAGGACGACATTTTACCAAAGTCATAGGATCTAGGATTTCTTGAGATAACACCAAAACATCTAAAGGATCATTGTCTTCACAATGAGTTAAAGGAACAAATCCATAATTAATCGGATATCGAAAAGCAGTTGTCAAAAAACGATCAAGCAACAAAAGACCTGTTTCTTTGTCAATCTCATATTTTTTTTTACTTCCTTGAGAAATTTCAATAACTACTATAAACTCTTCTTTGGTAATTCTTTCAGGATTAATATCATGTAATATATTCATTTTTAAACCTCTTTATTATTTTATTTATTTTATAATTTGTTTTATGATATTTTATTGTTTTATTTTTTTGCAATAAATTTTTATCTTTGGTAATTACAAAAGATACATTAAAATGCTTCCTGCAACTGCAACATTTAGGCTTTCGACATTTTGAGTGCAAATATTTACAAAATAATCAGAAAGGGCTTCTGTTTCCAAAGAAATCCCTTGTCCTTCATTTCCTAAAACTAATACTTTTTTAAGATATTTTTGAGCATCTTCCATAGTAATATTGGCTTTTTGGGGAAAAGCACTAAAAATAGAATAGTTTTTTTCTTTAATTTCTTCTAAAAAGGATTTAGTATTGCCTCTTTTTAAGGAAAGAGAAAATAAGGCACCTTGGCTTGATCTAATGGTTTTTTCATGATAAAAATCAGCACTATGAAAACTGGCAAAAACTTGATTAAACCCAAAAGCACTAGCAGAACGCATTAAAGCTCCTAAATTAGCAGGGTCTTGAATATCATCCAAAACTAAAATTTTATCAGACAATAAATTATTCTCTGAGGTAGGTTTGCAAAGAGCCATTTGCTCAAAGACAGTTTTAGTTTGAGATAATTCTTTCATCAAAGAAGGCGCAATAAAAGTCCCTGGTTTTCCCTCATTAGAAGTAAAAATGGTAACAACAGCGTTGTTTTTTTGTGCTTGTTCAATGAGATGATCACCATATACTAAAAATTGTTGATATAAATCGCGATATTTTTTTAATTGTAATTTTTTTAATTTTTTAAAAGTAGGATTTTGTTTCGATGTAATCATAAATGTTCCTTTGAATGAAATTAGTAAAGCATAAAAATATAAAATTAATTTGCATTTTACGCTCTTTTTAAATATTATTTTATTGAATATTATTTTATTGAATATTATTTTATTGAATTGTTTTTTATCTTTTGTATTTTAATATTGACTTACAATTGTTTGCTCTGGATTTTGTTCGCAAAAATGCTTAATTGCTTCTTTTACATCAAAAAAACCATAATCACAGATATTAAATTGCAAATGTTGGTCTATATTGAGAGTAATTGTATTTTGCAAAGCATCATTTAATAAGGGAAAATAATCTATTTTTTGCTCTTCTCTTTTAGCTTTTAGAATAGTTGGTTTAGTGGCGGGATTTTGAGGCAAATAAAGAGTACAACAATCATGAAAAGCACGAATAGAAATATCAAAAGTATCAATTTGTTTAGCTATTTTAATTATTTCATTTTTATCCATAGTAACTAAAGGTCTTAAAATAGTCATACTCGTTACTTGAGTAGTTGTCTGCATACTTTCCAAAGTTTGACTTGCTACTTGTCCTACTGATTCACCATTAATTAAACATAAATGATTTTTTTGAAAAGCAAATTGAGAAGCTAAACGATACATCATCCGACGAATAACATTAATGATATAAGAATCTAGAACTGTTTTAGTAATTGTTTCTTGCAAATATCTAAAAGGCACTAAATGCAATTTAATTTGATTACCAAAAGCATAACGACTCAAAACTTTAGCTAAATCAATTACTTTTTGGATTGATTCTAAAGGAGTTAAAGGGCTTGATTCAAAATGTAATAACTCTACTGTAATACCTTTTTTCATCGCCAAATAAGCAGCTACAGGAGAATCAATACCACCACTCATCAAAACAGTTCCTCTACCACCAGAAGAAACAGGAAACCCTCCTAAAGCTTGAGTTTCATCACTTTTTAAATAAAGATAAGTGTTTTCTTTTCTAATACTAACATGTAAAATAACTTGAGGATTTTTAACATCAACTATTAATTTACCTTCAAACTGCTTTAAAATTAAAGGAGCAATTTGTTGGGTAAGTTCCAAACTTTTTAAAGCAAAACTTTTATCTTTTCTAGTGGTTTCTATTTTAAAAGAAGTATTTTTTGTAATTTTTTCTTGCAACAATAAACAAGCTTTTTGAACAATATCATCTAATTGTCTACTTGCTTGACTTACTACAACAAAAGAAGAAATCCCTGATACATAAGATAATCTTTTAAGAATTTCTTTTTCTAAACTTGCATCATAAATATATTCTAGATAAGCATAATCATGTTTAAAATACATTTGAACGTTGCAAAGGTCTTTAATTTTATTTTGTAATAATTGTCTTAATTTATTAATGAAAGCTTTTTTATTTTTTCCTTTTAAAAATAATTCTCCAAATCTAATTAAAATTTTTTTCTGATACATAAAGTTCCTCACATCAATATTTTGTGTATGAATATTTTTGAATAAATTATATTTAAATATCTTTATACACTTAAATATTAAAATATAATAACTTTTTACAGCTTAATTATAACATGAATATAACTATTTTTGTGATACAACTGCATATTGATAAGTTTTTGCCTTAAATACTGCAATTATAATTTATACATCCTCATTTATATAATATATCTTTTTCAACAAAAAAAGATTAACTTTTGCAAAAGTTAATCTTTCCATATAACAAAATATTTAATTATAAAATAATCTAAAAATAAAAAGGACTCCCACCAATAAATTCTTTTAACAAAGACTCATGAAACACTAAATTAGAATCAAAAGATTTAAAAAAACTTAACAAATTTAAAAAATACTGAGCTTTATCAAAATACTTACTTGTTTCAGGAATTTGCAATAAAAAAGGAATTAAATATGGTTTCAAAACATTAAATTCATAAATTAATTCAGAATTGAAAACAAAATCAGCTTCTTGTTGATTAGGATAAATCCATCTAAACTCCCCTTTTCGCACAGAATCCCAAAAATCAAAAGTCCTTAAAATAGTAGTATTCCTAGAAATATAATCTCTTATAGCTCTTCTTAAAAACCTCACATCGGTTAAATGTAAAGGATTGTGGAAATCTAGTGATAATTGATGTTGTGGGGCAATATAGATTTGAAATTTTTGTAATCTTGGAATAAAAGGAGTAAGTTTAGGGTTTATGGCATGTATTCCTTCTACCAAAATAATATGATTATGGGTTTGAATATCTTTTTGGGTATGACTACGAGTAACAAAATCAAATTGGGGAATAGTAGTCTTTTTGCAAGTCAGCAAATCATAGATATTTTGATTAAATAAAGGAATATTTAAGGCATCAATACTTTCAAAATCAAAGGAGATGCCATCTTTTTCTTTGGGAATATCTTTCAAAGGCAAATAATAATTATCCATAGCAATAATAAAAGTACAAATTCCAAACGCTTGTAATTGTAATTGTAATCTTTTAGAAAATGTAGTTTTTCCACTAGAAGAAGGACCCGAAATATTAATAATTTTAAGATTGGAGGCACGTTTAGCAATTTTAGCACTTAATTGTTGCAACTGATTTTGATGATTAATTTCTGCAAGATTAATTAAATTAAATTGACTTTGAGCAGTTTTGGCAAATTGATTAATTTGGGAAACATTTTGCATTTGAATAGTTTTTTTAAAAGCCAAACTTTGAGTAAGCATTTGTTCAAATAGAGGTTCTTGTTGAAAAGGAGGAATTTTTTCATCACTAAAAGGAGTTACAAATTGCATAACAAACCCATTTTGATGATAAAATAAATGATATTTATCTAAATAACTAGTGTTAGGAACTAAACCTTGATACATATAATTACAATAGTTTTGGCAAAAATAAAGGGTAGCAAAGGAAGGAGCTTTTTGTTTGAGGAGATTAATTTTATCCCCAAATCCCAAAGATTGATAAATTTGCAAGGCTTTTTCAAGGGGCAATTTCTTTTTGGTAATATCTAATTTTTGCGATACTAACAAATGCATTTCTTCTTTAATTTTTTGAAACATTTCTGGCAAAAAGGTAATTTCTTTGGGAAAAGATACCAAAATACTAGAAGAACTATAATAAGTAAAATGTAATGAAATATTTTCAAAAAGTTTGTAAGATGCCATAGCAACTAAATATCTTAAACTAGCTTCATAAATATTTACAGCCGCAGCGTTCCAAGCGCCTAAAAAAGTAATTTGATTGATGGGGGCATGCAATTTAAAGGTAAGTTCTTTTAATTTATTGTTTACTTTGGCAGCATAAACATTTTTAAGGTTTAATTGATTTTTTAAAGTCTCTAAACTAGTGTTTAAAGGAACATTTAGGATGGTTTGATTATAATAAACTTTTAGCACGGTTCCCTCTGATACTGATAATATATTAAAAACCTCAATTAAGAGGTCTTTTTCTAAATAAATAAAATTATTGTAATGTTTGTGAATTGCAATAAATAATATTGAAAAATAAAAAAAGGTAAAAAAAAATAATTAAAATGTGGGGGCAAATTATTGGAGCGTTTCAAAGTTTTTAAATAAATCCTTTATCTAATAATTGCTTTCTTAAAATATCTGCTTGGGCAAAACCTCTACATTTTCTTGCATCTTGCCACAAAAAATATGTTTGTAAGTCTGTTTTTGTTGGTTTGTTAAATGGGATTGTAATGCCTAAAATATTTAAAATTAATAATAAAGAGTTTTGAAATTGGGATAACTTATCCAAAATTTGGGTTTGATGGGTTTGTTTAATTGTTTGTTCCATTAAATCAATTACTTTATGAGTAGCCAAATCATCTTGCATTAATTGATGAAATAACTGCATTATATCTTGGTCTAAGGCTTGGCAAGAAAATTGATTAACTTTTAAATAAAAATTATTTTTAGTTAAAAAATCAGTTATTTTTTGGTATTTTTGTTGGGCTTGTTCCATCAAATCATAACTAAAATTGATTGGCTTGCGGTAATGAGTGCTCAAAATTAAAAGCTTTATTATGCAAGGATTGTATTTTTTTAATAAATCTTTACACCAAATAATATTTCCTAAAGATTTAGACATTTTTTGATTTTGATAATCTAATCTTTCTACATGCATAAAAAAATTAGCTAGTTTTTGGTGGCTATGGGCGTGTGTTTGGGCAATTTCATTTTCATGATGAGGAAATTTTAAATCTGTACCTCCTCCATGAATATCCAAAGGCAATTTAAAAAGTTGTTCAATCATAGTTGCACATTCAGTATGCCAACCAGGACGCCCTGCAAACCAAGGACTTGGGTATGTAATACCTTGCGAAGTTTTTTTCCATAAAATAAAATCTCCTGGAAATTCTTTTTGGGGGTCTAATTGTTTACGTGCATTTTGTTTAAGTTGGGATAAATCTTGTTTTTTGAGTTTACCATAATCATCAATTTTAGATACACGAAAATATATTCCTTGATCGGTAAAATAAGCAAATCCTTGGTCTAAAAGAGTTTGGATGTAGACAATCATAGAATTGATATATTGAGTAGCTTGAGGTTTAAAATTAATGGTTTGAATGTTTAGGTTTTTGAGGAGATTGTTGAAAGATTTAATATATTTATTGGCTAAATCTTGTTCCAAAACTTGGTTTTTAAGGGCGTTTTCAATAATTTTATCATCAATATCAGTAATATTTACTACATAATATACCCTAAAATTAAGCATTTCTAAATATCTTTTCACTGTATCAAAAAAAATTAACGGTCTGGTGTTCCCTAAATGCAGGTGATTATAGACAGTAGGTCCACAAACATACATGTTAATTTGGGGCGAATGGGCAGGGTTAAAAAAATCTTTTTTGCGAGTTAAAGAGTTATAAATTTTTAGCATTAAAGAAATCCTTTTTTTGGAAAATGGCATAAAAAAATGAGGGGCAAATAAAAGAAAAAATAAGGTTTAAATTGCGATGGAATGAATTATATAAAATAAAATGATAAGCAAATTAAATTAATTATGAAATATATAAATATTATTTTTCAAATGGAATTAATTAAAATTTTTGGGCTTGTTCTAAAACATAAGATAGATTTTTAAGTACTTGTTTTTTTCCTAACAATTCTAATAAAAGGGCGATACTGGGACCATGCATTTTGCAAGTAGTTCCGATACGCAAAACCATAAAAAGTGTTTTTTTAGCAAAATCATTTTGGTTAGTAACTTGTTTAATGGAATTAGCAATAACATCTTTTTCAAATACAATAACATCAAAAACATTATAAAAAGTTTTTAAAATAAGGGTTGTTTGGGGATTAGTTTGTAAAAAATGTGTAGCTTCTTGCGATAAAAAAGGCGTGGATTGAAAAAAAAGTTGATAAAAATCTGTGATTTGTTGCATATAATTCATTCTATCTTGAAACAAAGCCACAAATTTAGTCATCCACTCTTTGTCATTTGTAGGAGCGGTTGTAAGAGCTAAATATTTTTTTTGCAAAATAAATGATGCAATTACTTCTGGAAGCAACTGTCTTAAATGTTGATTATTCAAATAATCTAGTTTAGTTTTATCAAACATAGCAGGAGCTTTATTGAGGCGTGCCAAATCAAATAAATTAATTAATTCTTGAGGACTTAATATTTCGGTTTGGCTTAAAGGACTAAATCCTAACAAAGATAAGAAATTAAATAATGCTTGTGGCAAGTATCCTAATTTTTCATATTGTTCAATAAATTGCATAATATTAGCATCTCTTTTGCTTAATTTTTTTTTGTTGTCGTTAAGAATTAAAGTCATGTGAGCAAATTGAGGAAGATGCCATTGGAAAGCTTGATAAATCATAATTTGTTTAGGAGTGTTAGTGATGTGTTCTTCTCCTCGAAAAATATGAGAAATCTGCATTAAGTGATCGTCAATGACAACTGCAAAATTATAAGAAGGATAGCCGTTTGATTTGAGGATAATAAAGTCTTCGATTTCTTGACTTTGAAAAGTAAGTTTGCCTCTAATTAAATCATCAAAGGCAAAAGTTTGATGGGTAGGAACGCGAAATCTTATGGCAAAAGTGGTGTGTCCTTCTTGAAATTCTTTGTAAGCGAGTTCTTGATCAAGTAGTTTTTGGGCGTATTTTTGGTAAATGGCAAGTCTTTCTGATTGGCGATAAGGTCCAAAAGGTCCTTGGATATCGGGCCCTTCGCCCCAATCAATTCCTAACCAACGTAAATTTTTTAATTGAGAAGCCTCGCCGCCTTCAACATTCCGTGAAAAATCGGTGTCTTCGATGCGGATGATAAACTCTCCTTGATTGTGTTTGGCAAACAGATAATTAAATAAAGCAGTGCGGGCATTCCCTATATGCAAAAAACCAGTAGGGCTTGGAGCATAACGAACTTTAATTTTTTTCATAGTTACAGTAAGGGTTTTCCTTTTAATTTAAAATCGATAGGGGAGGTGTTGGTGGAAAATTTAAAAAAAAGGAACTTTTTGACAAAGTTCTTTTTTGGATTAACGTTTGGAAAATTGTGGTGCTCGACGAGCTTTTTTTAAACCGTATTTTTTGCGTTCAACACAACGAGCATCGCGAGTTAATAAACCAGCTTTTTTTAAAATGGCTCTTAATTCGGGAACACTTTCAATTAAAGCGCGTGCAATTCCTAAACGAATAGCGCCTGCTTGAGCTGAAAGCCCTCCGCCGTTTACATTCACACTTACATCAAAAGCTTCTCTTTTTTCAGTTAATTCTAAAGGTTGAATCATTTCTAGGCGTGTTGCAGGTAATGGTAAATATTTTTCAAAATCTCTAGTATTGATTGTAATTTTGCCAGTACCATTAGTTAAAATAACTCTTGCAACAGCACTTTTACGACGACCAGTACCAAAATAATTTACTTTTTGCATCTAATTAAACCTCTAAACTTTCTGGTTGTTGCGCTTGGTGATTGTGGTTTTGTTCGGCATAAACAAATAATTTTTTACCAATTTGTGAACCTAATTTAGTATGAGGAACCATTCCTAAAATTGCTTTTTCAACCATTCTTGTAGGAAATTTACGCATCATTTCTGAAGCTACAACTTTAGTTAACCCACCTGGATAACCTGAATGTTTGTAGTAAGTTTTTTGTTGCCATTTTTTGCCAGTTAAATGAATATAGGCAGCATTTACAACAATAACATAATCGCCATTGTCTACGTGTGGCGTGTAATGTGTTTTGTGTTTTCCTTTTAAAATGGAAGCCACTTTGGTAGCTAATCTGCCTAGGGTTTTGCCCTTAGCATCTACTAGGTGCCATTTAGGTTTTACTTTTGTTTTATTAGCCATTAAAGTTTTTTGATTGTTTTTTGGTTGCAATTGTTCTGTCATGGAATTTTCTCCTTATTATTAATGAAAAAATAGTGATTAATTTTATGTGTGTATTTGTGTTTTGTTTGAAAACGACAAAAACAAAAGAGTTATGAAATCTTTTGTAATTTAGATATGAAATAGTCTTAATTATTATGAAATAGTAATTTTTTATTTTCAATATTCTCTTAATATTTTACTAAAATAATGTCATTAAGTCAAGTAAAAAAATCATTTTGTCAACTTTTTTTAAAAAAGAATGCATAAATTGTGTAAAAAAAAATTGAAAAAAAGGATAATGGTTGGATGGTTATCAGATAATTTTGATATTTTTTATATACAAATAAAAAGTCCCAAATTTACTAAACATTAAGGGAATTTTTAAAAGCAAAAGCAAAAGCTTTGCCTTTCAGCACTTCTACTAAAGCAAAAACAAAGTCAAAGACGGTTATAGGAGAACGCGAAGTTACAAATTTATCACTAATAACAGCTTTTTGGTCTGGCAAATAAGTACCTTCAATAAAATGATTACAAGAAGGAAAGCAAGTAAAAGGGTGATTTTTTAATAAATCTAGTTTGCCTAGAAACATGGGAGCGGCACAAATAGCTCCAATAACTTTATTAGCATCAACAAATTTTTGAATTAATTTTAATAAAAAAGTTTCTTTTTCAATAATTTGCGCTATGTAAGGTCCTCCAGGAATAACTAAAAAATCGTATTCTAAAGGATTAATAGTAGCTAAATTGGCATCTGCTTTTACACAAAGCCCACTAGAAGACATAACTTCTAATTGGGGATTTAGAGTTGCAGTTGTTAAAGGAAGGGCTACGCGATTTAATAAAGCTCTTGTGACTAAAGCCTCACAATCCTCAAATCCGTCATATAAAACTAATAAACCTTTCATATTGTGCCTTGTTTTCTCCTTTTTAACTTTGTTATGCGTTTAGTTGCGTGTGTGTGTGTGTAAGTAATTTTTGGGGGTTGGGGTTGGTTTGAGTAAATTAAATGCAAGGAAAATAAAAATAAAAAAATACCACAAAAGCTGCGATATTTGAATTATTAATTTTGGTTTGCTAAATATTTTACTAAATTACGTCTTTTGCTGTTTTTCATAAACAAACCTCTTTTAGAGTGAAAATCATGAGGGTGTTGTTTTAAATGTTCACTTAATTGTTTGATTTCTGCTGATAAAATAGCAATTTGAACTTCAGATGAACCTGTGTCTTTTGCAAAACGTGAATTTTGTTTAATGATTTCTTGTTTTTGTTCTTTGTTTAATGCCACGTAAAAACTCCTTTTTTTAATTTAAATTTGGTTGAATTTGATAGGTTTTAGGTTTGATAAAATTATTAATTAATGTTAAACTTTTAAAAACTGGCCCACATCAAGAACAAGAATCGTTGCTCCGCCCACAGAAACTTCGGTAGGAAAAGAATTATAAGCACTAAACTCATTGATGATATTGTTTGGAATCATTTGAGTTTTTTTATGAGAATGGGCTTTTATAATTTCTAAAGCTTTGGGTACTTGTTCTTCTTTGACTCCTAAAATAAAAGTTGCATTAGCTTCTTTTAAAAAACCTCCTTTAGTAGCTAATCTAGTTGTAAAAAAACTATTTTCTATTAAAGATTGTTGTACTTTGTTAGCATCGTGACTAGAAACGATAGCTATAATTAATTTCATATTATCCACAATAGTATTATACCTTATTTTACTTTATTTGATGAAAAAAAAAAGACTAAATTGTGGAAAAAAATGATAAAAAAGTTGGTGAGAGGAAAAAATTTGGTAAAAAATGGATGTAATTAGCGTTTATCAAGGGCAAAAGCAATGCGATTTCCTAAAAAATAAACTGTTTGAGTTAAAATAAAGGTAAGCAAAACAGATACTATAATTAAATCAAAGCGAGTAAAAAAGGGATCAAAATCATAATGTCCGTTATAGCCATTATCAATTGCCACTGCTGCAATACCTTGATGCCCTACAATTTGCAAAACAGAAGAATAAGCAAGGGAAGTGATAAAAAGAGAAGCTAGTTTTAAAATGATATCAGAACGGGTTTCTGTTAACAAAAATTTAGTCACAAATTGAAATTTAGTTGCTCCAAGACTAAATGATGTTTGGTATAATTCTGGATTAGTAGTTAAAAAAGCTTGTTCACAATGACGAGCAAAAAGAGGAGCAATAGCTAAGACTAAGAAAAAAAGGGCAGTACCAAAGCCATAACCCATGCGAAAATAAGGGATTAAAATTAATTTTAATAATAAAACAATTAAGATTAAAAAAGGAGTAGAAATGAAAAAATTCATCAAACTATTTAAAATCCAATATCTTTTATAATGTTTTTGTATTTTGAATAAATATAATAAAACTCCTAAAATAAGCCCTAGAAAAAAAGCAATAAAACAACCTATTAAAGTAATTTTAAGAGTTTCTTTAAAACCATTCCATACCAATTGATTTTTAGCTAAAACATTCCACAAACGAATAAAAATATTATTTTCCATTGAGTTTTTCCATTAATTAGAAGCAGGAGCAGCGCCTGTTTTGCCTAAATATTTATCTTTAATGTTTTTACTTATTTGTTTAACTTCTTGTCTTGGAATCATATAAAAATTGGTTGCAAATTGGCTTTTTTTCATATATGTAATAGCTTCTTCTTCTTTTAAAATATCTTGTAAAATTTTAATTTTCCAGTTATTTTTATTATTGTTAGTAGTCACTAAAGAAATGGTATAAGAATAAATAATATCATCTAAATTAGTGGGTTTTTGCATTATTCCTAGTGATATAAAATTATTTATTCCCAATCCCATAAGAGTAGGATAATTAAGACATAAATCAAAATCATTAGGAGCAAGAAATCTAGATGTAATTGTCATTAAATCCGATTCAGTAGTGTATTCTATGTCAGGATATAAATTAGTAGGTTTAAAATCTGTAGTTTTTAAATTAAATTGTTCTTCAGTGCTAAGATTGCGTTCTGGGTTTTTTTCTTCAATAATTTTTAATTCTTGCAACACGCGCAAAGCTAAAGAACGTTGAAAATTGTCTTGTGGCATCAAAATTTTAAGGTTGTTAGGATGATTGTTTTTTTTAATTCCTTCTAAATTATTAAAAGTATTAGGTTTAGCAAAAAGCCCAAATTTAGCTAAATAAACTACTTGGCTAAACGTTAATTTATCTTGATCTGGAATATTTGGATTTTCTTTATTAAAAATATTTAAATCATGTACATGAGCGTCTAATTTAGCATCAACTTTTTTGTTTAAAAGTAATTCATTGGTTTGTTTAAATCTAGAACTTATATATTGAACATCTAAATCAATATTGTATTCTTTTAAACGGTCTTTGGCATATTCTTCTAAAAAATATTTAATAGTTGGCAGAGCAGTTGCTACTGTTAATTTATGGTTTTTTTGGTTGGAAGGGGTATGAGCTAAAGATTTTTTAGCATCCCAAAGAAAATAACCCAAAAGCAAATTACACAAAAGAGAAATAGTTAATAAGGCAAATAATAGATTTTTTTTAGTTTTGGAAGATAAAGAAGATAGTTTAAACATGTAATGTGTCTCTTTTCTAAGTAATTTTATTTATTAATATTTTGCTGGACAAAAACATTTGTATGATAAAAAAGGATAAGAAAAAGGATAAAATTTAGATAAAAATGTTTTGATAAGAAGTAGCTTCAAATTTACAAGAAGGATTAAGGGTAGCAATTTTAGCTAATTTTCCTTGCTCCAAAATAGCTACACGATGGCACAAACTTTTAATTACTGCAACATTATGAGAAACCAAAACAATGGTAGTTTTTAGTTTTTGATTGGTTGTTTGCAATAACTTCAAAATCTCTTGACTTGTCATTTCATCCAGGGCAAAAGTAGGCTCGTCACAAAAAATAATTTTAGGCTCGTAAACTAAGGCACGTGCAATGGCTACACGTTGTTTTTGTCCGCCCGAAAGCGTTTTAGGATAGGCAGTTGCAAATTGGCGAAGTCCTACAAAATCTAGCATTTTATTTACTTTAGTAGTAATTTGTTCTTCGGGAGCGCTTCTTATTTCTAAAGGAAGAGCCACATTTTCAAAAACATTTAAATTACTCAAAAGATTAAAATTTTGGAAAATCATAGCAATTTCTAGATGACTAAAAGCTTTTTGCATGGAAGAATTAGCATTTTTATCAGGCAACATAAATCCATTCATAATTTTTAATAAAGTAGTTTTGCCAGAACCCGAAGTTCCTACTAACCCAAAGATTTCGCCTTTCAAAAATGCAAGTGAAATGTTTTGTAAAACTGGAAGTTTTTCTTTTTTAAGGAAAAAAGTTTTCGAAAGATTATTAATTTTAATCATAAATAATTCCTTGTTTATCGTTTTTTTTAATTTAAATGATTGTAAAATTGGAAAGTGGGCAAAAAAATAAAAAGTTTAAAACACAAATGATAAAATAAAGATAAAAAAGTTTAAAGCATCAATTGGAGTTGTTAAGAGATTGTAAAAGCTTTTCAAAATTAGCAGGTAAGGGTGCTTCTAAAATAAGATTTTGATTGGTGATAGGGTGGCTGAATTTTAACATTTTGGCATGCAAAAATTGACCTAAAGGAGTAATATGGTGTGATGACCCATAAAGTAGATCTCCTATAATAGGATGTTTGAGGAAGGAAAAATGTGCTCTTAGTTGATGAGTTCTTCCTGTTTCCAAATTAAATTCCATCAAAGAAAAGTGAGAAAAACGTTGCAAAGTTTTAAAATGAGTAACAGCAGTTTTACCGTCTGGAATAATTTGCATTTTTAATCGATTATGAGGATTTCTTCCAATAGGCAGTTTGATAGTGCCTTTATCTTCTAAAAAACCTTCAATTAAAGCCCAATAGATTTTGGTAATTTTTCTTTGTTGGAACGCAATTTGTAGTTTGTCGCTTACATCATTATTTTTGGCAATAATTAATAAACCAGTAGTATTTTTGTCAAGTCTATGCACGATACCAGGTCTTTGGGCATCTACATGACTTAAAGTTGCAAATTGGTACAACAAGCCATTAACTAAGGTTGTTTCTTGAAAACTTAAAGAAGGGTGTGCTACCAAATTGGCAGGTTTATTAATAACTGCTAAATAGGGGTCTTCGTAAATGATGTCTAAATTAAGATTTTGAGGAGTTTGTAAATTAACAGATTCTTGAGTTTGAGGGATAATAACTGTAATGAGGTCTTGGGCTTTGAGCAAATAACTTTTTTTCGCAGGTTTGGAGTTGACCAAAACTTGTTGTGCCAAAATTAATTTTTGACATTGACTTTTATTTAAATTAATGTGAGTCAATAAAAAATGATCTAAACGTTGAAATGCCTCACTGGCAGAAATAAGAAACTCTTTTTTTTCATTCATGTAAAAGGCCTTGTTTTCTAAAAGTTAAAAAAATGTAGTAAAAGAATTGGGTTTCAAAAATAAATAAAAAATAATAAAAGGGTTAAAAAATCAAGAAAAAGCATTGGTGATAAATTTAAATTATCATAACGAACACCAACTCTAAGCAAGCTTAAAATTGGCGTTAATTGTAAAGATATTTTTAGTTTTTGCAAAAAACTATTTTTAGAAATGAAAAAATAGATTGGTTTTGGGTTTATTCGGAATCTGTTGACACAACTTCTGGAGAAGTTGTTTCTTTATTTTTTGGACTTGATTCGTTTGATTCTTGGTTGTCTAAATTGGTTGTTGTTTTCAATTCATCATTTAAAGGAGTTGTATCGGTGCTAGTTGTTTCATTGTTGGAAGGCATTTGAGAAGTTGGTTGGGTTGGGTTGTTGGCTTCTTCTTTTTCCCACCAAGCAATTTTTCCTGTAGCTACAATTTCATCAATATCTCTTTTATTAAGAGTTTCAATTTCAAGTAAATATTTAGCGATTGTGTCAAGCAAATCTTGGTTTTCTTGAATAATTTGTTTGGCTTGTTGATAACAATTAGCAATAATTTTTTGAATTTGTTGGTCAATTTCTAAACCTTTAGGATCAGAAAAATCATTTTGGAAAGTATTTCCTGAATATTGCACTGGTCCTAAATCACTCATGCCGTATTTAGTTACCATCAGTTTAGCTATTTGCGTAGCGTGTTTAAAATCGGTGTAAGCGCCGTTAGAAACGTCGTCAAACATTAATTCTTCGGCAACACGTCCGCCCAGAAAGGAAGTAATTTGGGCTAATAGGGTTTTTTTGGAAGAAAAGAAAGTTTCTTCTTGAGGAAGCATTAAGTTGTATCCGCCTGCGTTTCCGCGGGGAATAATGGTGATTTTTTGCACTATTTGGGCAAAAGGAATTTTAATTCCAATAACAGCATGTCCTGCTTCGTGATAAGCTACCATACGTTTTTCTTTGTCATTGTATTTTTTAGATTTTTTAGCAGGTCCAATTAAAATACGGTCTAAAGCTTCGCTGATATCTTTTTTATTGATAAAAGTAGCATTTCTTCTAGCAACTAATAAAGCAGCTTCGTTTAAGGTGCCTTCTAATTGAGCACCGCTAAAACCTGGGGTTTGTTTAGCTAATTCTTCTAAACTAATTTCTTCTGAAAGTTTTTTATTACTTGCATGTAATTTTAAGATAGCTTCACGGTCTTTAACATTTGGTAAAGTAATATTAAAGTGACGGTCAAAACGTCCAGGACGCAAAATAGCTGAGTCAAGAGCTTCGGGTTGGTTAGTAGCTGCAATAACAATAACACCCATTTTTTGGTTAAAGCCGTCCATCTCTACTAAAAGTTGGTTTAAGGTTTGTTCAGAACCGTTACTCCCACCAATATTGGAGCCTCTTTTTCTAGCAACTGCCTCAATTTCATCGATAAAAACGATACAAGGAGCTGCCAGTTGAGCTTCTTTAAAAAGATCTCTGACACGTGAAGCACCAACACCTACATAAACTTCATCAAAATCAGAACCTGAAGCAGCAAAAAAAGGAACGCCTGCCTCACCTGCAACTGCTTTGGCAAGTAAGGTTTTTCCTGTACCTGGAGGTCCATACAACAAAACTCCTTTAGGAATTCTTGCTCCCACAGCAGCGTATTTGCGCGGGTTTTTTAAAAAGTCAATCAATTCTGACATTTCTTCTTTTTCTTCATCAGCTCCTGCTACATCTGAAAAAGTAAATCTTTTTTGATTGATAATAACTTTGCGACTTTTAGAACCTTTTTTACCAGGGGCTGATGCCAAAATTTCTTGTCCCATTTGTTTGATAGTATCGGCAAAAAAGAGAAAAAAACAGTAAAAAATTAACATTGTTAAACATTGTCTAAATACCCAAACAACAGGTTCATAACCATTCCAAGGTCTAGGATCTACAGAATCAATTTTATATTTGTATTTGCCGTTTGGTTTTTTGTCAAATACTTTTTCACAAGGCATATTAAAAAAATCAACTACTTTGCCGTCTGTAGTAGTAACTACAACATTACAGAAATATGAATTAAAATAGTGAGGTGCATAAATAATTTTTTCAATTTTGTTATCTTTTGCAAGTGCATCAAATGTACTGTTATCTTTTTTTGCATTCTTAGTAAAATAACAATAAATAAAAGTGGCACCTATTAAAATTACAGCAAAATAAAGGACGCCCATATGGAATTTTTTAAAAATTTTATCAAAAAATGACATAAATTAACCTTTCTTGCAAGAAATTATCTTTGAGTTAAACATTGAAATCAAATATTTTAATGTTTGGAGTTTAATTTGGGATGGATGTAATTTCTGCATTTATTTTTTTGGATTCTCATTTTTAATTTGTTTGAGAAAAACAATTTGAAGAAGTAAAAAAGTTTTTAAAAGCTAAATAAATCTTGGATTGGTTTCCTAAAGTTAGGTTGATATATAAGTGAGGAATTAATAAAATATTGTCTAGATTGTCTACTACTAACCATAAATTATTTCTTTGAGTAAGGGGCACTTTTTTTTCAATTAAAAATTTTTTCAATTTTTTAGTGCCAAAACTAAATTTTAATGTGTCTTTTGGTTGGCGTAAACGCACTTTTAAAGGAAAACTAACTTTTTGAGGATTATAATTGAGGGATTGTAACGAAGGAGAAATGCAAGCAAGACAAAGATTACATGTAGAAACACACAACAAAGGTTTTGACAAAGCAAAGGAAAGTGGTGATGCAGGACTCATTAATGTAATGTGCTTGTAATCTTTAATTAAATGCCACTCAAAATTAAGATGCCAAGATAAATTAGGCTTATAAGGATTGTTAATGCCTTTGATGATATTTTGGATAAAAATAAAACTTTTAGTAATATTTTGTTGTTCTAATAATAATAAAATGATATCTTTTTGAATAACTAAATCAAGGTTTAAAAAAGGTGCAAGCGCAAAAGAGTTTGGTGGGTTACAACTATGATTTGTGTGTTTTGTAAGAAATAAAAGAGTTTGTTTGCGAATAAAATTATAGGCTTGCAAAAGAGTTTGTTGGTATTTTGGGATATTTTGCAAAAAACTAGTTTGGGTTTTTAAGTAAGGAATAACTTGGTGCCTGATTTGGTTTCTTTGATAAGTGAAGTTTTGATTGGTGTAATCTTCCAAAAAAGGGATTTGGTAAAAAGCAGCATAACTTATGATTTTGGCTTTGGGAACGTATAAAAAAGGTTTCAAAAAAATGAAATCTTGCCAAGAAGTTTGGATCTGCATGCCACTATAACCTAGCAAAGTGCTGCTTCTAGTTATTTTTTGTAAAATAGTTTCTGCCAAATCATCTAAATGATGGGCTGTTAAAATAAAAGGTGTTTGGTGCTTTGTAGCTATTTGCATTAATTTTTGTTGTCTTAATAAACGCGCTTGGGCTTGAAAGTTTTTTTGGGGGCAGTTAAGTTTAAAATAATAGAAACAAAGGGAGTTTTGCAGGCAATAACTTTGGACTAATTCTTTATCTTTCCAAGCATTAGGGCGCGCTAAATGGTTGAAATGCACAACTTGCAGTTTTATTTTTTGTGCCACCAAACAATGAAGTAAAGCCATTGAATCCACGCCGCCACTTACAGCTATAATATAGGTTTGATTGGCATCTAGACTACAAGCAAGTTTGATAGTTTTCATGAAACATCCTTAATTACAATTGCATTTGAATTTGATTTTTAGGGTGTTGAGTTGTTCTTGGTCAACTGCGCTGGGAGCTTCTAACATCAAATCTTTGGCACTTTGGGTTTTAGGAAAAGCAATAACATCTTTGATATTGTTGGTTTTGGTAAACAACATCACAAGACGATCAAGACCTAGGGCAAGTCCTCCATGAGGTGGGGTGCCGTATTTAAGGGCTTCGACTAAAAAACCAAAACGAGTTTGCACTTCTTCTTGTGAAAATCCTAAAAGACTAAAAATTAATTCTTGCGTTTGGGGATTGTTAATTCTTAACGAACCACCACCCACTTCGTAGCCGTTCCAAACTAAATCATAGGTTTTGGCAAGAGCTTTTTGAGGATTGCTTTTCAAAATAGCAATATCACAAGGAGCAGTAAAAGGATGATGCAAAGAATAAAGACGGTTGGAAGTATTTGAGTTTTCCAAAGTAAGATCTGGTTGGGGCAGGTCTTCTTGAGTAGTTTCAAACAAAGGAAAATCAACAATCCATAATAACGCTTCTTGAGTTGTATCAACCAAAGATAAATCAAGGGCTAGTTTGGTGCGAAAAATACCTAAAGCTTTGTGCATAATGTCTTTTGTGTCAGAAACGACAAAACAAATTTCTTCATTTTTTAAAAAAGAATCATATTTAATAAATTGAGATATTCCACCTATAATTTTATCATTTTTTTTAACAAAAGAAAACAATTTCAAGTTAAAATGTTTACTAAAAAACAATTGATACTCATCTAGTTTTCGGCGTGTCAAAACTGCTGTTTTAGAAACTTTAAAGCCTTTAATGTTGCCTGAAAACATATTTTGGGGACAAGTGGTAGTATCAAAAAAAGTAGTAAAATCGGTGATTTTAAGGGGGTTTCTTAAATCTGGTTTATCAGAACCATAAAGTTCAAAGGCTTGTTGATAAGTTAATCTTAAAAAGGGTTGAGAAAGTGGTTTTTTCCAAATATTGGCAAATAAATCTACTATAATTTCTTCTGTTAAGGACATAATTTCATCTTGATTTAAAAAAGATGTTTCAATATCGATTTGACTAAATTCAGGTTGTCTATCAGATCTGAGGTCCTCATCGCGGAAACAACGTGCTACTTGAAAATACCTTTCAAATCCTGCAATCATGTATAATTGTTTAAAAAGTTGGGGAGATTGAGGAAGGGCATAAAAATTACCTGGATAAATTCTGGAAGGCACTAAATAATCTCTTGCTCCTTCAGGAGTTGATTTAGATAAAATGGGAGTTTCTAGTTCTAAAAAATCATTTTTCAAAAGAGTTTGACGAATACTTTGGGTAATGTGGTGTCTTTGAATCAAAAAATGTTTAACTTCAGGATTTCTTAAATCCAAATAACGATATTTAAGTCTGGTTTCTTCTAAACTTTCTTGACTTTGAAACACATTTAAAGGTAAGGTTTGAGCCTCACTTAAAATTTCAATATGAGATACTAAAATTTCAATATCACCAGTTGGCAAATCAGGATTTTTATTGATTCTTTCAATTACTTGACCTTTAATTTGCACGACTGTTTCTAATTTAATTAAAGCTATTTTGTCGTATTGTGGATTATTTTCTTTAACTAATAATTGAACGATACCAGAAACATCACGTAAGTCAAAAAAAAGAGTTTTTCCTAAGTTACGTTTACGAAAAATAAAACCTTTTAGAAAAACTGTTTTTCCTTGATGGGCAAGTTGTAATTGATTGTTATAATGGCTATATTTAGTTTTCATGAATTAATTTAACTCCTTGTTGTTTTGAAAATAAGAAACAACATCTTTTTGCAATATGGTGGTTTGCTGTTGGGTGTCAGTATTTTTGATTGTAATTTGATTGTTGTCAAATTCTTTTTGTCCCAGAATTAAAAGATAAAGGGGTTGTTGTTTTAAGGCTTGTTTGAGACTTTTGGAAAAAGATAAAAACTGATAATTAAGATCGGCGGAAAAACCTTGATGGCGGAGAGTTGTTGCAAGTGCAAGTCCTTGATAAAAAAATTGCGGCACACTAACCAATATAAAGGCATCCAAAGAAGGTAAGATATTTTTATTGCAAAAGGAATGAGTGGCTAAAATCGACATTAAACGTTCCATGCCTAAGGCAAAACCAATACCAGGCGAAGGGTTCCCTCCAAATAAAGTAACTAAATTATCATAACAACCGCCCCCACCTAAAACTGCTTGATGTCCTTGTTCGTTATTATAAACAATTTCAAAAACGCTATGAGTATAATAATCAAGTCCACGGACTAAATCATGACACAATTCAAAATTAACATTCATTTGTTTAATCCCTTCTAAAACTTGTAAAAAACGAACTTTGGCGTCCTCAACAAGATGATCAAAAATGCGTGGCGCTTGCTTTAAAAAAGGTTCGTTGTGACAATTTTTACAATCCCAAATACGCAAAATATTTTTTTCAAATCTTTCTTGACATAAATGACATAATTGTTGATAGTGTGTTTGTAAATAGTTTTTAAAAACTTGTAAATAATTATTGTATGTAGTTTTGCATCCCAAAGAATTAATCTTCACAGTAATATCACAAATCCCTAATGATTTGAGGGTTTCATAGGCAAGAGCAATTGCTTCTACATCTAAAAAAGGGCTTGATTGTCCTAAAATTTCTACTCCTACTTGATGAAATTGACGATAGCGTCCTTTTTGAGGTCTTTCATAGCGAAAACAAGGTCCATAATAAAAAAACTTGTGTAATTGTGAGGTTTTATCTAATTTATTTTCCACATAACTACGAATAACACCAGCAGTTCCTTCGGGACGCAAAGTAATAAAACGTCCTTTTTTATCTGCAAAAGTATAAGTTTCTTTGGAAACCATTTCTGAATGTTGAGCTGCTCTATCAAAAACACCACGATATTCAATTATAGGGGTTCTTATTTCTTGCAAATGATACTTGGCAAACAAAGTGCGAATGTGATTTTCTACTTTTTGCCAACAAACCATTTTATCTGACATCAAATCATAAGTACCTTTAATTTTAGAAAACATCTTTGGCTCCTTTGCTTTTGGGGTTGGGTTGGGTTTTAATTTTGTGATGATTATTTTTTTGTTGTTTTTTTGTTGTTTTGGGATAAAAGTTTTGATAAAGCTTTTTGGGTTTTTTGTTGTTGGAGATTTTATATTTTTTAATTTTTGGTGCTAATAAAACTTTCAAAAATACATGAAAATGATTTAAAAAATACACACAAACACACAATAAACAAAATAATTTTAATAAGGCATCATTAATATATGGAGTAAAATAAAATAAATGGGGAATAAATAATTGTCTGCATTATAAATAATAAATTATTTAATTATTGATTCTTTGAATTTGATAAATTTGCGAAATTTTATATAAATTAGCAATTAGATTATTTAATTCTTTAGTATTAGCTATTAAAATCCTAATCTTAATAATAGTTTCTAATTTTTGTTTATTAATAACATTAAATTCTAAAATACTTACATTAAAACTGTTAATTTTATTAATAATTTGTTGCACTAAAGTATCTTTGGTAGAAGCAATAATACTAATCCAAGCAGGATATTTAGCAATAGTAGGGTCTTGTTGCCATAAAGCAGTAATTAATCTTTTTTCATCACATTGAGCTAAATTATTACATTCCTTGCGATGCACAATAATACCTCTTCCTTTAGTGACAAATCCTAGGATTTCGTCGTTATAAACAGGGGTGCAACAACTTGCCAATTTTAATTTAGGATTTCTAAGACCTTCAATAATAACGCCTGTCTCACTTTGATGTTTGAGTTTTTTATGCGATTTTGCCATTTGTTTTTGCAAAATATTTTGACTTAAAGTTTCTTTGGCTAAAACAAGCAATTTATTAATTACTGACTTAGGATTTAATTGTTTTTTAGCAATTTCATAATAAAAATCATTAAGAGTTTGAATATTGTAACGCTCAAAATGTTTTTGGACAAAATTATTATCAATCAAGGAAAGTTCAATTTTATTGGCAGTTAATTCTTTTTCAATAATATCTTTTCCTTTTTGAATCTCTGCTAAATATTCAGTTTTATTTTCTTTGATATCTTTTTTTAAAAAACCTTTAATTTTTCTTTTGGCATGTGTTGTTTTTACCATGCGCAACCAGTCTTTATTAACTGATAAAATATTTTTATTGGTTTTAATCGAAATAATATCACCATTTTTGAGTTGATAATCAATTGGTACAATTTGCCCGTTAATGATGGCTGCTGTCATTTTGCTTCCTACTGCGGAATGAATACGAAAGGCAAAATCAATGGGGGTAGAACCTTTGGGAAGCTCAAATACTTCTTGAGTAGGAGTAAAAACATAGACATTATCACTTAAAATATCATTTTTAATAGAATCTACAAATTCTTTGGGTGTTTCTTCGGGATGATTTTTGGCATCCATAGTAATTTTAACTAATTCTTGATACCATCTTAATTTTTTGGCAAGTTCTAGTTGTTGAGCTTCTTGGGAATAAGTTTTATTTTCTTTATAAGCCCAGTGAGCAGCAATTCCTTTTTCAGCAATTTCATCCATTTCTTGAGTTCTTATTTGCATTTCAAACAAAGAGCCATCCTTAGTTAAAACAGTTGTATGCAAAGATTGATAAAGATTAGGTTTAGGAACTGCAATATAGTCTTTAAATCTTAGGGGAAGTGGCGAAAAATGACCGTGAATAATCCCTAAACATTGATAACACAAATCCAAAGTAGGCACAATAATTCGAATAGCTAAAAGGTCAAAGATTTCTTCAAAACTAACTTTTCTTTTAACAATTTTTTTATAAATACTATAAATATTTTTGACACGCCCTTTAATAGTGTAATTTTTGAGTTGGTGGCTGTCTAAAAGAGATTTAATATTGGTGATAATTTTGGTAATTGATTCTTCACGTTGTTGTTTTTTTAACCGAATTAAATTAGAAACACGATAGTATTCTTGAGGAAAAGCATATCTTAGAGACAAATCTTCTAATTGTGATTTAATTTCAAAAAGCCCTAAACGATGTGTTAAAGGAGCGTGAATTTCTAAGGTTTCTTTGGCAATACGTAATTGTTTTTCTGAAGGCATCGCATTTAAAGTTTGCATATTGTGCAAGCGGTCAGCAATCTTTACAATAACAACTCTAATATCTTTTGCCATTGCTAAAAACATTTTTTGTTGATTATCGGCATGTCCTTGATTTTTGTGAAAAGCAATTTTGGTAAGTTTAGTTGCACGATAAACTAAATAAGCCACGTCTTCGCCAAACAAAGAAGTTAAATCTTGCATAGTGGCATTAGTGTCTTCCAAAACATCGTGGAGTAATCCTGCCATTAAAGTATTGGGTTCGCTGTTTAATTGTGCCAAAATTTTAGTCACTGCACAAGGATGAATAATATAGGGTTCTCCTGTAAAACGTGTTTGCCCGTGATGTTTTTCTTTGGTAAAAAGATAGGTTTGAGTAATTTTTTGCAAAATGGTGACATCTTGAATATTTTTGGAAATCACAGCCATTAAATCTTGATATAATGTATCTTTTTCTAAAGTTAAATCGGAATCTAAAATCATCTTATCACCTTCTTTTTTAAGGATTTGCAAAAAAACGCAAAGAAAATAAAAGAAATCAAAAAATAAATTAAGTGTATAGTCTTTTTGTGCCTTGAAAATAAACTTCTTTAATAACGCCTGCCCCACAACAAATATTGTTATCATAAAAAGCACATATTTGCCCTGGAGTTACTGCTTTAATTGTTTGAGGATAATGAATTTCTAAGTTGTTTTGGTCTAGCCAAGTTAAAATAACGTCTTGATTGGGTTGGCGGTAGCGCATTTTGGCTTGTAGGTGCAAATTGGTTTTTTTGCCGCGCCAAACAATATCACCAATTAAGGCTTTGTCGCTGTATAAATAAGGATGTGTGCTACCTTGTTCTACGTATAAAGTGTTAGTTGGAAGGTGTTTGCCAACGACAAACCAAGGTTTTTGGCTGGGAACATAACCCAAACCTAAATTTTTACGTTGCCCTATGGTATAATACATTACTCCTTTATGATGTGCTAAAAAAGTCCCATCCAAAGTTTTAATATCACCTTTTTGAGCGGGTAAATAGTTGCTTAAAAATTGAAAAAAATTTCTTTCACCAATAAAACAAATCCCTGTGGAATCTTTTTTAGTGGCATTAATTAAATTATTTTCTAAAGCAATTTGGCGTACTTCTTGTTTTGTGAGATTGCCCAAAGGAAAAAAAATATTTTGTAATTGTTTAGTTGTTAGTTGTGATAAAAAATAAGTTTGATCTTTGTTTTGGTCAACAGCACAAGCAAGTCGTGGAACTAATTTTTGGTCTGAAGAAGTTTCATATATAATGTTAGCATAATGTCCCATAGCAATATATTGAGGGGCAAGTTTTGTTGTTGCATACTCAATAAAAGCTCTAAATTTAATTTCATTATTACACAAAATATCAGGATTCGGAGTAAGATTATTTTCAAAGGCTTTGATAAAAGACATAAAGACTTTTTGCCAATATTCTTCAATAAAATCAACACGATGTAACTTAATTCCTAGTTGTTCAGACACTTTTAAGGCATCTTTATAATCTAGTTCTTGCGGGCATATGTCATTTAAAGTAGGATTACCTTGGATATCAAAATTAAGATTGCTATCCCAATTACGCATAAAAACTGCTTCTACCAAATAACCTTGTTTTTTTAAAAGAAAAGCAGCAACGGCACTATCAACTCCGCCTGATAAACCAACAACAACTTTTGTCATTTTTTTTGCTCCTTTTCTTTGTTTTTAATTTGTTATGTGTGTGTGTTTTGATTTGTTATTTTGATGATATTTATGGATGTTTTGAGATTTGGGTGTTTTGAGATTTTATATTTTTAGAACTTTGATTTATTGCTTTTTATTCTTGTCTTTGTAGATAAATAGGAAGCAAAAATTCGTTTCTGGGCGAAAGACTATTTTCTAAAACTTTAGGACCTGGTGCCATATTTTGTCTTTTAAATTGATTTTGATAAAAAGTTTTCAGATATGAAACAACTAATTGATTGCTTTTTTCTGGACTCAAATCAAAGGCCATTTGAAACAACCAAGCAATTTTGGTTTTGGTAAAACCTTTTTTAATGTGGCAACAAAGAATAAAATCTTCCATAATTAATTTTTGATTGTTTTTTTCTTGCACTAATTTTTGATATAATTTTTTTAAGGCGGGTGTAATTTGTAAATAATTTTTTTCTAAATGATAAAGTAATAATTCTTTGACTAAAACATTAGGAACGCCAGCATTGACATTATAAATGTGGTCGTAATGACTACGAGGATTGTTTTTTCCTAAAGCCATATCCGAAAAATTATTATTTTCTAACAACAAAAACTTTTGTGTTTGGGAAGCTAATTCCTTTAAAAAAACTTGATCTAGGTCTTTGGAACAAGAAGCAAGTTCGTTTGACAAAGTAGAAATATTGTTAATATCATTGAATAAAGTAGCTGTTTCGTTTGCTTCATTTATTTCATTTGTTGCGCTTGTGTCATTTGTGGCATCAGTTAGATTAGTTGTGTTAGTCGTGGCATCAGTTTTGTCAAGTCCCAAAAAGGCTAACAAATCTTTTTTCTTTAAAAAACTACTTTCACAAATGTGGCAAACTCCTTTGGTTTGTAAAAAATCTTTGAGGAGTTGATAATGAGTTTGGTTGGAAAAAAGAAGTGGATTTAGGATTACAATGAAATCTTCTAACGGTTTTTGCAACAAGGAAAAGCTTTGAAAAGCAACTACCAAAGTTAACAAATCATTAATATTTTCAGTAATTTCTACAATTATTTTGGCATTTAAATTGCTAAGTTTAGTTTTAAGTGCTAATACTTGGATTTCATTTGCCAATTTTAAATGCGAAGCAACATTTGATTGAGGAATAAAAGGCGTTTGATTAATTGGTTTTTCAAAGTGATAATGGGGCGTTTCTTGGAGTTCAAAATAAGCTTTTAAAAAAGGATGTTGTTTTCCTATTCTTTGGTCACCATAAGTAGTATCTATTCTTCTTTGAAATTTAATTAAATCAACACAAACATCAACTACTAAACTTACATCTTGATTAAATAAATCTTTTTCGGCGACCATTTCGCCTAACAAAGCAGCCATTTTGTGATTAGAAAATAAATTATCAACAGTAGATTCAGTAATTCCGCTACTAGTGTAAAAATAGCCTCCAATTTGTTTGCGCGAATGATCAAGAACAGCATTTTTTCTTAAATCAAGTTTGCCTATGTGTTCGGTTGAGGCAGAAGGATTAAAAATTAAATGAGCGCCGTTTAAGGAAAGTAGATCACCAGGAGAAAAGACAGTCCATAAATCTTGACAAATTTCTACTCCAAAAATAAGATCAAATTGGGAATTAATAAATAAAACATCTCCAAAAGGAACTGTTTGACCCAAAATTTGGATGTATTGGGATTCGCAGGTTTTGCCTGATTGAAACCATCTTTTTTCGCTAAATTCTTTATAATTGGGAATAGTTTTTTTAGGGGTTATTCCTAATATTTTATCTTTTTGAATGATAACTGCTACATTAAATAAAACTTCATGCAAAGCAAGAGGCATACCTAAAATATAGACTCCTTCAAAAAAATTATTTTTTAAAAGCCAATTTAGAGCTTGAAAATTTTGTTCTAAAAAAGTAGTTTCAAAAAAAAGATCTCCTGCTGTATAACTACTTAAACAAAGTTCGGGGAACAAAACAAAACTGGCTTTACTTTTGTTTAGAACATTTTGCATACTATAAGCATTTTTTAAGGGATTACCTACTGTTAAAGGAGGGCTTGCTAATTCAATTTTAATAGAACCGTTTTTGTACATTTTCTTTCATTTGCTTCCTTAGTTATTCATTATTTAATAATTAAAGATTAATATTTATGATAATTAATATTTTTTATTAAGATAATTTATAATAATAACTATAATTTTTATTGTTTATGTTTAAATAATTTAATAATTTTTTATGATGTTAAATAAATTGATAAATATTTAATTTATGGTTTGGGATGATAAAAAAAATAAAACCATTATATATATTATATAATTTTTTAATAATTTTCCCAAATAAAACCTTATAATTGATTCTTTTTTATTATTAATAATAATTTTTGATTATAATTGTATTTATAAAGATTATTTTTTTGCTAAAAACTATTATTAATAATAAAGATAAATAAAAAAAACTAGGTTAAAAAACCTAGCTTTTTAAATAATGATTAAATAAGATTATTTATTTTTTTTGTTTTTTTTAACAAAGAAAAACACACCACCAGCAACGGCAGCAACAGCTACAACAGCTACTAATGTTAAGAACCACGCTGTTTTGTACCAAGGTGTTTGAGTAAATTCAAAGACAACTTGTCCTGAAACAGTAGTTTTACCATCTACAGCTTTAACAGTAACTTTATTAGCATTGTCGTCTTTACCAACTGTGAAAGTTACGTCGTCTTTTTTTACAGTTGCAGGAACTTTAGCTCCAGTTTCTTTTAAAGCTTTTAAACCAACTTCTGCATCTACTTTGCCATCTTTAACTGTAAGTGTAAGTTTTTTGTCTGTGCCTAAAGTTAATTTATTTAATTCAAATACGCCTACTAAATCTAATACTTTTGAACCTGATAAAGCTTTTCCAGCATCACCATTTACAGGTGTAACTGTTACTTTATTGCCATCAACCACTACTTTTACAGAATCTTTTGTTACTTTTGCATTCAATGAAGTGTTTTGAACTTTCCATTGTTTAACAACTTTTTCTGAATCAGCTGCATCAGCAGCAGTAAGTTCAAGAGGGTCTTTACATTCTAAAGTGTTTAAATCTAGTTTATCATCAGCAAAAACTTGAACGCCAACAAACATTAAAGCAACAGCAGCAAATAAAACTAAAACTTTAACAACTAAAGATTTTTGAGTTTTTTGATTTTGCATTGTTTGGTCTCCTTTCTTGCGTTATATAATTATATGGTTTGAGTTGTTTTCTAACAAAGAGTTAAAAGACAATCAAAACCTACTATTATTTTAACATGAAAAAAGGAAAAATGGGAGATAATAATTAAAAAAATAAAGCTTTATTAGTTATAAAAAAATTATTCTTGTGTTCCTAAATCAAAGTTATTATATTTATTTTCTTTCAAACTTACCACAGCAGCCTCAGTTGTAATCATCAAAGCAGAGATAGAAGCAGCATTAAGAACAGCTTGACGAGTTACTTTAGTAGGGTCAATTATACCTTCTTTTAAGAGACCAACATACTTACCTTCTTTAGCATTAAACCCAAAATTTAAGGGTTGTAAAAGTTGTTGTTTTACCACATCTTTACCTGAAAATCCTGCATTATAAGCAATTTGATAAGTAGGTACTAAAAGACTTTGTACTACTACATCAATTCCTTGTTGTACTTCTTTATTATCAGATACCAAAGTATCTTTTAATTCTTGATAAACCTCAACTAAAGCTTTTCCACCACCAACTACAATTCCTTCAGTAATAGCAGCTTTAGTAGCATTAAGAGCATCTTCAATACGTAATTTTTTATCTTTTAATTCAGTATCAGTTGCAGCCCCAACTTTAATTAAGGCAACTCCTCCTGATAATTTAGCTAATCTTTCTTGCAAATTTTTAGTTTCATAATCAGAAGTAGCATTTTTAATTTGAGTTTTTAATACTTGAATACGTTTTTCTAATTCAGGACTTTTAGAATTACTTATCAAAGTAGTATTATCTTTTTTAATAATAGCTTTATTGATATTTCCTAAATCATCCATTTTTAAATCTGCTAACTTCATATTAAGTTCTTTAGAAACAAAATTAGCTTTTGTAAGTGCTGCAATATCTTGTAACATTTCTTTTTGATTATCACCAAAACCAGGAGCATTAGTTACAACTACATTAAAAGTTCCTCTTAATTTATTAGCTACCAAAACCCCTAAAACTTCATTTTCCACAGCTTCAGCTACAATTAATAAAGGTCTAGATGCTTTTACTACTTCTTCCAAAATAGGTACAATTTCTTGCACAGTACTAATTTTATGATCAGTTACTAAAACTAACGCATTTTCTAACTGTACTGTCATACTTTCTCTATCAGAGACAAAATAAGGAGAAGCATATCCTTTATCGTACTGCAATCCTTCAACAACTTCTAATTCTGTTTCAAAACCTTTGGATTCATCAACATTAATAACTCCATCTTTTCCTACTTTTTGCATCGCTTGGGCAATGATTTTACCAATTTCTTGACTACCTGATGAAACAGCAGCCACATTTTGAATATCTTCTTGGGCGTCTACTTTTTTAGATTTAGCTAAAAGTTTTTTGGCAACTGTTAATGCAGCTAACTCAATTCCTTCTTTTACTAAAACAGGATTAGCTCCTGCATCAATTGCATCAAACCCACGATGAATCATACTTTGTGCCAAAACAGTTGCTGTAGTTGTTCCATCTCCTGCTTTATCGTTAGTTTTGGAAGCTACTTCATATACTAACTTTGCTCCCATATTTTGATAAGGATTTTTTAATTCAATTTCTTTAGCAATAGAAACACCATCATTTACAATAGCAGGTGAATCATAGGCTTTTTCTAAAATAACATTACGTCCTTTAGGTCCTAAAGTCACTTTAACAGTATTTGCAATTGCATCTACTCCTTGTAATAAAGCTTTTCTTGCTTCTTTGCCATAAAGTATTTTTTTACTCATTTTATTACTCCTTAAATATTTTGATTATTGATTATTATATCTTATTATATCTTTATATCTTTATATCTTTATATCTTTATATCTTTATATCTTTATATCTTTATATCTTTATATCTTTATATCTTTATTTATTGATTTATTGATATTTAATTAATATTTATAATTTTATGATTTATAATTTTAAAAAAAGTTTAAAATATTGTCTTTTTATTTATTAATACTTAGTTTATAATTATTTATCTTATCTATATTATCTTATTTAATTTGTGCCAAAATATCTTTTACAGCAACAATTAAATAATCTTTTTCTCCTAAAGTAACTTTGCTACCAGAATAGCTTTTATAAACTACTTCATCATCTTTTTTTAAACCTTCAACTTTGGAACCTACTCCAACAACAACCCCAACAGAGGATTTTTCTTTTTCTGATAAAGCCAAAATAATTCCGCTAGCTGTTTTAGTTTCTTCCATTTTCAATTTTAAAACAACATTGTCATGTAAAGGGATAATTGTTTTTTGTTTCATGATTAAACTCCTTTTAATTTAATAATTTATTATAGCAAATAAAATATTTTTGTAATGATTTAATTTTGGCACTAAATAATTTAAGTGCCAAAGCAATTTTATTATATCATAAGATTTAATAATTGGCAAGTATTAAAAAAAATAATTTAGTTTGGAGGATTCAAAAATTTATTTTATATTTTTGGTAAATATTATTAAATTTGTCTTATTGGGAATTGCAAAAAAAAGTTTTTCATTTATGTTATTGTTTATTCATAAAAATAAGTTTGATAAATAATCTTTAATCTTGGATTAAGATAAATAACACAACCAAATAATAATAAATTACAAGTAATAACTGTTTCTAAATTAAGAACAAAAATAGTGATAAAGGAAGTTATTTCATTAGCAAAAAAGATATTATAATATGGATTATCTTTTATAATATATTTAATACTTGGCAAATAACATAAATAACCATTTATAGCATAAAGACAAGCATGAATTAACATAATTATAATTAAAATACTTAATAAACGTATAATATTTTTTTTATTAATATTAAAATGACTTAAATCTTTACAATATAATAATCCTGTAAAAGACCAAGATAAAAGAGGTATTAAAGTTTTTAAAAGATAATTCAGTATAAAAAAAGCTACTTTATTAATATTTATTTTTTCAAGCAAAAAAATATCATAATCAACTAAAATCCAAAAATGTCCCAAAGTAGTTACAAATTCACAAAACAGATAAATAAGAAGCATTAAAAAAGCTTTCTTAAATCCAAAGCAAAACCCTAAATAAAATAAAGGCACTAAAGCCAGATTAAAATAAGTTTTATAAGTTAAAGGAGACCTAAAATAATCATATAGCCCCATTTGTTTAGAAAGATGAAATAATATAAGAGCTAAAGCAAGTATATGAGCTGCTAGAATATATTTATGCAAAGTCTTTTTAGTCTTTTGAGTGATGGCAAAATTCAAAATATTGCTCCTTTTAGTTTTCTAATATACTTTATAAATTATTTTTAAGGAATTATTATATCACTTTTATCACCTCAATTATAACATATATAAAAATACAATAACATAATTGTTAATATAAATAATTTATTCAATTTATCCAACAAAGATAAATAATTTCAATTAGGATAAAAAAAATAATGAATGTTTGTTTGGTTTCTAAAAACTTTCTTTTAGAAGCTTCTACAAAATAAGCAATTAATTTATCACATTGAGCTTCTTCCATTAATTGATTAATTTTAGGATTTAAGGTTTGGTTAAGATAATGAATTGCTTGTGTTGAATAAAGAACTTGTGTATTTCTTTTATTATAAACCTTAGCTCATTCTTGTAATTCATTACAACGTTCCTCTGGTTTATTAAGGATTTTCATGCCATAAACTTGATAAAAAGTTGCTCTTAAATCAATTACTCTAACTTCTTTTTCCAAGTCCTTTTGTAATTGTTTAACTTTTGCTTTAAAAGGTTTTTTCTTGGTCCAATTGTGTCAGTTTTTGTACTAATTTTGTTATTGTCTTCTTCTAATTTTAATGGGTCTTCTTTTTGTAATAGTTCTTCTTTTTCTTTTTGTTTATCTTTTATTTGTTGTTTTAGTTTTTCAGCCTCTGGATTTGGTTGTGGAGGTTGTTGTTCACTGTTTGGAGGAGTTGGCTTTACATCTTGTGGCGGAGTTGAAGAAGCATTTGATTCAGATGTTTGTAGAATTGATGATGTAGGAGGTTGTAAGGGTTTTGGTTGGGAATGTTTCTCGTTTAATTTTTTGAATTCTTCTTGCAAAAACTCTATTTCAAAATTCAATTTAGCTATTTTTTCTTCTAATATAATTTGTTGGGCTTTCTTTTCGGCTGTTTCTTTTTCTATTTTTGTCTCTTGTTGTTTGATTTGTGCCATTTGGCTTTCATTTTCAACTATTTGTTCTAATTTAATTTTTCTATTATGCAATTGTGTTTTTAATTCTTGAATGTCTTTTTGGAGTTGGTCTTTTTCTTCTTGTGATAAAGATAAAGTATTTGCTTCTAATTGTAATTTTTTAGTTTTATCATCAATTTCTTTTTGTTTTGCACGACTTTCAGCACTTAAACGATTATTCATATTAATAACAGATGATTCAATCATATTTTCTAAACGTCTATTAGAACGTGATTCTGCATCAAACTTAACAAGAAAAGGATTAACAGTTTTTAAAAGATATTCTAATGCTTCTTCGTGAAAAGGTTTTTTTCTTAAAACATTAATCATTAAATCTAAGTATTTAGCTCTGGCTGTTGCATCACCAACTTTAATTTCAATATGATAAGTAAAACGTGATTTAATAGCTTCATCTATTTTATCAAAATAGTTAGTTGCTCCAATAATTAAAATAGGTTTTTTAGGATCATTTTTTGTTGAGGTTAATTCAGTTTTAAATTGGTTTACAACGTTAGGTAGATCTGAAGATGAATTTGCAGTTTTATTTAGATCTTTAAAAGCTTCTTCACATTCATCAATAAAGATAATAGAAGCTTTTACTCCTTCTTTTTTATTATGTAATCTTACATCTTCAAATAACTTTTTAACAAACCTAGGACCATCTCCTACAAGAGTTTGAGAAACAAATTCAGCATCATTAGTTTCATAAAAACCAACTTGCCTACCAGCTTCTTTAGCAAGTGCTCTAGTAAAGAATGTTTTACCTGTTCCGGGAACCCCATAAAATAAGACTCCTTGAGGTGGTTTAACTTTACCAACACCTACATAAGATAAAGGATCACTTAAATAATTAAGAAAACCTTGTAATTGGTCTATAACACTTTCCATCCCAATAGTTTTTTTAAACTAGGTAATCCTTTAAATTCATCTAAAGGCATAGGAAAATATCTAGTAACTTCAGGAAATTTATCTATGTGTTGTAATTGTTTTTTAGATGGATCATTTTTATTAGCTAATGCATTTATAAGATCATTTAGAGTATGTAGATTATTTCCATGAATTATATCTTGCATCATTTGTTTTAATTCTTGAATAATCATAAGATTCCCATCAGTTTGAGTATTATTATTTTCATCAGTTTGATTATTATTTGTTTGGTTTTCTTTTAATTCTTTAACTTCTGTTGATAAACTTTCAACATCTGTTTTTGTTGTAGTAATTATTTCATTTGTTTTTTGAAAGTTTTTATCCATTGTATCATTTGTCATATAAGAAAAAACAACAAAACCACCTAATGCTGTAATACATATCAAAATAATAATTACAAAGAAAAACGTATTACTTTTAGATTCATTATTAGAAACTAGATTTAATGTTTCATCATATTCAAATTCATTTTCTTTTACTACTTTAAGTTTATTTTTATCATCTTTTGTTTTTTTAATTTGAACGTTAGTTGCTTTTTCATTAACTTCAACTTCTTTTAATGCTTTATCCTTTTTAGGTTCATTTTTTTTATATGCCATGTTATAATTAACCTTTATTTTCATTATTATATTATATATTAATTATTAATGTTATTGATTTGGTTGTAGATTATTTTGAGTTTGTGAATTTGGTTGTTGATTATTTTGAGTTTCTTGTTGAATTACAATTTGCATATTTGCATTAGGAACTTGATAGATTGTAGGAGTATAATTTATTTGATAAGGTGAAGAATTTTGATTATAGTTATAATTATATTGACCTTTATTTTCTTGTTGCCATGCTCTATTAAATGCTGGGTCTCTAAGTTGATTATTTAAATTATGATACATATTTCGTCCTGTTTGATGTATTTCATTTGTTTGGCTAGGTTGATGATGATGCTCCCATGCTTCATGAGCTCTTTGCATATAATCTAATCCTTTTAAATGAGTATCAGGTAATATATCTATCATAAAAGAACTATGATTAATAGAATATGTTTGTTCTTCTAAAAAATTATATATTGGTTTTTCAAAAAATAAAAAGATTGTTTTTCTTTGTTGTGATGATGCATTATCATTTTGTTTTTTTAATTCTTGTTGAATTTCTCCTAAACAATCTTGAGGCGAAAACAAAGCTCCAAATCCTGTTTTAAGTTGCTCGCATGGTTTTAATTTATCTTTTTCATCTTGACAAGAATTAGATTGACATGTAGTACAATTCTTACATGCTTGTTCTTGTTTTTTTCATCTAGACAAAAAGGAGCAACAAAAGGACGAAATCTTAAAATAACACTCATATTATTATTAACTTGATTATCATTATTAACTAAATCATAACAAGCATAATCAACTTCTTTTAATTCATTTTCCTTTTGTTTTGTTTTAAATGATAAAGTTAAATTAGAATCTATTGGAGGCAGTGTTGCTTTATATGTTCATCTTTTCTAAATACTTTTCTAACTCTTTTAGACTATCATAATAAAGACTTCCAGAATGCCATTTTATTTTTTTATTAGAAAGATTAAAAGTAAAATAAGGTGCATTAATACCAGTAGTAAATTTTTTAATAATGTTATTAATTTTATCTTTAATTTGTTTTTTTTGTATTCTAAATATTCTTGTAATGTTTGTTGCATTAATTCAAGTCCTAATATTAGTTTTATTTCTTCTTTAATGGATTCTTTTAATTCATTTAATTTTGTTCTTATTTCTTTTATCTTGTCTTTTTTATTAGTGCCTGTTAAAGGTGGTAATTCAGTAGTTGTTTTTTTCTTTAATGCAGCTAAATTATCTCTTGTTTTAGGAGTTTTATTAGGTTCTGATAATGTAATGTTATTTAATGCGTTTTCAAATTCTTGTAGTTTTTTCTCCAAATCATCTAATATATTTTTTTCTTGTTGTGTTAAATGTAGATATGTAGGATTAGTTGTTTTGAATTCTTCTAATCTTTGGTTTTGTTCTGGTGAAAAAAAATTTGCTTTAATGTTGGGAGCAGATAAATTAGATACTAAAGAATTTCTTAATAATTCTATTATTTTCTTTCTTTCTTTCATGAAATATGTTTTTGAGCCTGTTGCACCTGTAAATTCTTCTATTAGATCTTTTATGTATTGTGCTTTTTCTTGTGGGGTCTTTGCTTCCATCATTTGTCTTCTTTCCTCTGTGTCATATACTGGCAAAGAAAGCAACAAATCTTTTATAGCTTTTTGTTTAGGTTTAACAATGTTGTTTATAAAATAATTAGATTCATTAAATTGTGCTTCTATTTTGTTTTGGTCTTCTGGTTATAAACGAGATATAATATCCATTTTTTATTTCATACAAATCATCTATTGACACATGTAATTTATCGTCATTTGATGCTGTGGAGTATTGTTCTTGGTTTGATTCTTCTATTTCTAAAGCATCTAATCTTTTTTTTATTTCTAATATATTTGCATTAAGCATCCTTAAAAAAGAATCTTTCAATAAAAAAGGTTTAATATCTAAATTAGGATATGTTTTTTTATCTTTTTTATAATCTAGTTCTTGAGTTAGATAATAAGGTTGAGATGCAATAATATTATCAGAATTAACTAAATCAAAATGAATATCTAATTTAAAAGGATTTGATGGATGAATAGTTAATTTATTAAATGAATTAATTTCTTTAATGGAATCTTTGTCATCAGCATTAACTGAATCAAAATCAAAACTAGCAACAATAATATATTGTTCTTTATCATTAGTTTTTTCTAAGGGAAGTAAATTTTTATTTTGAATATGTGATAAAGGTAATATAGTATTGTAAATATCTCCAGCTTTATATTTTATTTCGTTGTTGTTTAAACTATTTCTATCTTTTCTAATAACGCTGGTTTTTTTAATAAATTAGGTGTAATTTTTTGTATTTGTGATAGTGGTGGGGCATCATTTATATAATATAAATTTGATTTTCAGCTTCAATACAAAGTCCAGTGTTGTTATTAGATGAGGGTATTTTATTATAAAATATTTTTTTAATATCTTCAACTTTTTTAATTAGATTAGTAGAATTATTATTTTTAACATCAATTGACAAATAATGATATTTAATATATTTTTGAGCAAACTCAGTTACAAAATTAGGTTTGGTAAAAAAATAATCCCAATGATCTTTTTCTTGTTGTAATTCTTTTTTTGCATCACAACAAAGATATAAATCTTGTTCATCTAGACAACTTTTTTGAGGAATAGTTACTAATAGAGCATAAACTCTTTTATATGTTGATGCTGCATTAGGTTCTTGTCCTATTGTTTTAGCATCTTCTTGAAAATAAAACAAATTCTTATTATCTGATGCTAAAGGTTTAATTTGTACTTCTAATTTAGTTTTATTATCTTTTTGTATTTTATATCCTATATTAGAATTACCATTTATACCTAGTTGTCTTGGTTGAATTACTCCTAAATAATTAGGGTCACTATCATTAGCTAAAAAAGAATATTAAAATTACAATGACTCAACAAGATAATAAAAAAACAATATATAAAATATATACTGTTTTTTTTACGTGTTTTAAAAAGGTAGTAAGAATTGATATTTTTTTATATTTAGACATATTAACAATTACCACTTTTAATTTATGAATAACTTGATGTATTATTTGTGTAATAATATTAACTAAGTAATAAGTAATTAAGGATTATATATTAGGATGTAGGATTAGATCTTGAATTGTTTCCTTGTCCTTGTGCTTGAGTTTGTGTTACTGCTTGTGTTTGTCTCATACCAGCACCAGCAAAATTAGTTTGTCCTTTATTACTTACTTTAAGAGCTCTAGGTTTCAATGGTACTTTTGCACTTTGTACTACTGTACCTGTATTTGATGATTCTGTATTTCCATCTTTATCTACTAATTTATAATAAACTATTAAAGCAAGATTGCCTTGGCTATAAAGGTCTTTACTTGCATTTAGATTTGATAATTCTAATAATTTTGCTAATAATATTTTTGTTTTTTTAGTGGTTGTGCCATTAACTGTTTCTGTTTCTTCTAATGTATTTTCTAAAGAATATACTTGTTGTAAATTAAATGTAAATTTATATGGTTCTTTATGAACAGTTCCATTAGAATTTAGAACTGAAGGATTATTTTATGTAGATCTTTATATTTTAATGTACCATCTTTATATTTGTCATCTACATCTTTTTCGGTGTACTCTTTGTAGGATTGGTTTGATTTTTGTAATTCTTCTAAAGTTTTAGTATATGATTTTTTACCAGTATCGTTTTGCATTACAGGTGGTAATGTAAAGGTGTGTTCGTATGTTCTATTATTTTTAGCAGTTACACCTTGATCTGAAGTATTTACAGTGCTTTCTACGCCTGTCACTTCATTACCCCAAACATCTTGCCTTTTGTAAAGGTATCTTGCAGGGTTTGCGCTGTTTTTTTTATGGGTTTCATTATTTCCAGTTCCAATTGTTACAGGTTTTAATGTAAGTGATTTAAGTAATGTTCTGTTTTGTCCTTCAGTTGTATTATTATCACTGTCAAATGTAAATTGTTTTACATTACCATTGCTGTCTTTTACTTCATTACCATTTGTATCTACTGCTTTGTATAATAATTTACCATTATTGTCTTTTTGATGCTTTAATGTAGGTGTTCCATCATATTCAATTCCTACTCTAAATACAGATTCTTGTACATCCTTACCGTCTTTTTTAACTACAACATAAAAATCTTTATTTGTTTATCCTTCTTCTGTTGCTGTATCTACTAATACAACATCACCAGGTTTAACTTCATTAAAGTCTCCATTTGTTGCAGAGTCATAATTTGAGGCTTGTGTATATACACTTGGATCTGGATTTTTTCCTGCATTATATCTATCAGTAGTCAATAAAACTAATTTATAACCTACATGCACTAAGTTATAATCTTTAAATAATGCTTTATTATTTACATCATCATTGCAATACTTTGCAACTAATCCTACTTCTTGTTTAATTTGTTTTGTATCTGTTACATTTGTATCTGTTACTAAATGTTTAGTTTCTAAATCAACTAATTTTTTATCATCATTATCATCAGTAAATTTAGAATATAGATAACCTAATAATGAAGGATTAGCTTCCCCAACTTTTGTTCCTAATGGTTTAGTTTTAAACACATAGTCTGTATTTAGGGCTCTTGTAGAAATAATCATCCCTACTATAAATACTGTAGCAACTAAGACAGCACCTAAAATTACTAAGACTTTAGGAACCCCACATACTTTCTTATTTTTCTGATTCTTATGAACATTACGCATATATTTATTCTAATTCCCTTCCAATATTGTTTTTATTATGAAAACAAAATATAGAAAATTTTTTTTATACAACATGTTATTTCCTTGAAGCAATATTTTAACTTAACTAAATAGTATTAAATAATAATTAGTGTCAATTAAAATATTTATAATTTATCAATTAATCAATTAGCTATTATTAAAGATTAGATAATAATTAATTTGATAATAAAAAAAGTTAGCCTTTAAAAATACCCAAAAAACAATTTTAATTAATAAATAATTAAAGATAATAATTTGATAATTTTTAAAAAACTAACTTAATAAGGATAAAAAGGGCATTCCTATAATAAGGAACAATTTGTTCTTAAATTAAGGAATAATGATGTTCTTAAAATGAAGAACAATTAAGTAATACAAAAAAATGATACTAAAAGTAAATTATTAGTCCCTTTTTCAAATATTAAATGTTTTCAAACATGCAAAACAAAATAATTGAGGAATAACAAAATAATAATTTAATTAGCTTTATTATAACATTTTTTTAAGGAATGCAACAATTAAGATGCAAAAAAGGGCGAAAAAGTGAGAAAAAGCGCGGCACAAAGGCAAAAAAGGGGTCAAAGGGGCAAAAAAAGCAAAAAAAAAAAAAAAGACTAGCAAAAACTAGTCTTTTATCTTTAAAAAATATTTAATTATAGATGCGATTGGCATTCTATTTTATTAGATGTTAAAATAAATGTGGTGTTGAAAAATACATCATCTACAAAAATAAAGTATGACACCGTTACGCCAATGAACCAACCCAAAGACAACTGAGGTGTTCCAAAACTTTGGACAACTTTTTACTTTTTAAAAATTCTTTAAGACTAACTATTAAGTTAGTCTTTTTTTTCTTTTCAAGACTGGAAAAATTTCTTATCTTTTCTAAAAATGTTTTTAGGAAGGAATAAAATGTTAAGACAAAAATTATTTAAAGATTTTTTAAAAAATAAAAAGAATTTAGAAATTCGTGATCAATTAATCAAAATGCATTTGCCATTAGTAAAAAAATAGTTAAACAATTTAAATATTTCCCTAAAGCACTTCAAAGAGAAGATTTATACCAAGAAGGAATTTTAGGTCTAATCAAAGCTTTAAATAATTACCAAGATTTAGGTTATGACTTCATTGTTTATGCAATCCCAACAATTAAAGGTAAAATCACAGAACTTATCAGAGGCCTACAACCTACTTCAACTCCCATAAAGATTTTTCGGAAAGAAAAACAAGTAAGTAATATTCCTTTTGAAGAAAAACAACACCAATCTATTAAAACAAACAATCTAAACCCCCATCAAATTTGGCTAAACCAAGTTAATCACGAATTATTCTTCAAAAAACTTAAAACTATTTTAAATCTCCAGGAATTCGAAATTATTAGATTAAATTTTGGGATTCCTTTAAAAAACCAAAACCAATACCCTCAAATTGAGTATTCCAACAAAAATATAGGTAAAATGTTGAAGTTATCTCCAAGGCAAGTAGAAATTATCAAAAACAAAGAAATTGCTAAATTAAAAAAAAATATAAAAAGGAAATAAATAATATGAATTATCAAAAAAATACAACTACTTACTACAATGTTGATGGCAAAACAATTTGTGGTATTCACGAACATGCCCCTGATACATGGAATTTTATTAAAACAACCTGGTTTAATAAAGATGACAAAACAATTGATTGTATTACTGAATATAATCCCATAACAGAAGAACCAATCAAAGAAACCTATTACAATTCTGACGGAACTGTTAAAGAAGAAAAACTTTTTAATCAATATAGAAACTAAACCCCTTTTTGAAGGGGTATTTTTTATACCCAAATTAAAAAAAGGAGTTAGAAAGATGATTGAAGCAGAACGCGCTTTGTTGGGGGTTGTCCTTTTAAACCCCGAAATAATTTCTTCAGTTTTTAATGAAATTACAGAAACTGACTTTTACGGTCCTCATAATAAATATATTTTTAAAGCCATGAAAATCTTACATCAAAATAATAAAGAAATTGATTATGCTTCTATAAGTGCTATTTTAGAAAATGAAAAATTATTAAAACAAATAGGAGGAATTGATTATTTAAATGAATTATCTGATTTGACGCCTTCTCCTCGACACTTAGAAACATACATTGATTTAATTAAGGAAACATCTTTAAAAAGAGAAATTGGCGTTATTATTGCTAAATTATCTCAAATTGCAAGAAGCAAAATAGCTCCCCAAGAGATTTTAGAATTAATAGAAACAAATACTGCAAAATTAAGAAAAAAACTCACTCCCAAGTTTAAAGATTTAAAAAGTTGTGTTTCTAAAGTAATCAAAGACATTTTGGAAAACCACAATAAAAATAATTTAGTTGGAGTTAAAACAGGATTTAATAATATAGATGATTTAATTGGAGGCTTTAAACCAGGACAATTAAATATTTTAGCCGTAAGAACTGGAATGGGCAAAACTGCTTTTATGTTAAATTTGGCTGTCAATATTGCTAAAGTTTTTCAAAATATCCCTAAAAAACATAATATTTTGATTTTTAGTTTAGAAATGACATCCGAAGAATTAATTAAACGTTTAATCAGCTGTGAATCTCAGATTAGTATCAAAAAAATGGAACAACAAAAATTAAATCGTGAAGAAAAGTTACAATTATTGCAAACAGAAGAAAAATTAAGTGAATTAAATATTTTAATTGATGATGACAGAAATACCAAAATAGAAGAAGTTAAAAGAAAATGCCGTCAATTAAAATTTCACCAAGGACTTGATATAGTTTTTATTGATTATCTACACCTTTTAAGAGACGACCAATTTCTTAATTTAAATCAAGCAATTGGGATTATTACTCGTGAATTGAAAAAATTAGCAATGGAAATACAAATTCCTATTATTGCGTTAAGCCAAATGAACCGCCCAACTTTAATGAGAGAATCTAAAATCCCTAATCTTTCAGATTTAAGAGATTCAGGTTCAATCGAACAAGATGCCGATATGGTTATGTTTTTGCATCGCGAAAGTTATTATGAAAAAGATCAATTTACAAATGTTGTAGAAGATTTTACCCAATTTATTGTTGCTAAAAATCGTTCAGGTAAATTAGGCCAATGTTACTTTAATTTTGATAAAGAAATCCAAAGAATCGAGGAAAAGTAATGTTAATTTCAGAAAAAATTTTATCTCAAATCAAACCTGATAATTACTTTAAATATCCTTTTAATCAATATATGCAATTAAATCATCAAAGTTTGAATTATTATTTTCAAATTACCAAATCAACTTCCCAAAAGCAAAAAGTACTGCGTGGTAAAATTAACGAATATCTAATTTTAATTTATTTTCGAAATCGTGGAATCACCAAACAATATCCCCAAACATATTTATTTTTTATTCCTGATATCAAATTTGATTTAGTATTGTTTGCCCAAAACAAACGAATTGTTGCTTTTAATTTTAAAACTTGCCTCCGTGAACGTTACAAACAAGCTATCATCGAAGCTCAACAACTAAAAAAAACTCGATACGCGTTTTGAATATTACTTATTAACAAATGATGCTATCGAATCCCAAAGGCTCAACAATAAAATTAAAAACGGCAAAGTCCAAGGAATTAATAAAGTAATTGATTGTTTTTTCTCAAAAAGCTAATATCTTTGTAAATACCTTATTCCAAAGACAATTAATATCTTTTAAAGATATTAATTTAATCAAAAATACGAAAGGAAATAATTAAAATGTGGAATAAATTAATAGTTTTTGAAGGGCTAGATGGAAGTGGCAAAACTACTTTGATTAATAAATTAAAAAAATCTTTAATTAATAAAGGACAAAAAGTAAAAGTTTACCAAGGTTTAGGAAGTAGTTCTATTGGAAACGAAATAAGAAATTTGTTTTTATACCAAAAACAACAACAACAAGAACTAAATATTTTCTTAATTTTGCCAACATGATTCAAATTCAAGATGAACTGATAATTCCTAATCTACTTAGTGGCCATCTTGTTATAGTTGACCGTTGGTATGATTCGACTATAGCTTATCAAAGAAAAGGTAATTCCATAGATTATGATGATGAAATAACATCAAAAAATTATTAATCAACATTTACTCAAACCTCATTTAACTTTCTATCTAGATATTGACCCCCAAATTGGATTACAACGAAACAAACCCAATCAAATCATAAATTAGATCTCATTGAAAAAAACCATTAAATTATTTTGAAAATGTTCGTCAAAATTATTTAAAACAACATAAATACTGTAATGATGCAAATTGTAAACACCAAAATTGCAAGTATTTTTTAATTAATGCAACCAACTCACAAAAAGATAATTTAGCCCAAATAATCAAAACTTTAATTAATAAAAAAATATTATAAAAAAAGGAGACAACAAAACAATGACTAAGAAAGAATTAATCAAAGAAGTTGCAAAGCAACTAAAACTTCAGTTGCAAAAACCGAAGAATTTTACAATTCATTTGAAAATACCTTAATGGCACCAATAATGTTTATAATTTAGACAATTTAACCCAATTGGGTAATGGTGCTTCTAATTTGTATTTTTTTTGGAGCAATAACAAACCTTATATCCCAGAATCAACTTCTTTTGCTCCTGAAAATTATAATTTAGAAATTATATATGATAAAGGAACTAATTTTGGTACTCCTAGTTATTTAGCAATAGAAAAAATAATTATTAAAGACATTCAAAAAGATAAAATTGTAGCTGTTTACCCAATTAATCAAAAAATTGAAGAACCTTTTTATATTTATAATTATGATTTTGTTTTGAAATTTCCTTATTATAATTATATTCAAGAAGGATTATTATGGTCAAATAGTCATATTAAATCTTTGAAAAAAATTGATTTATATAAAAAACGCTCTGGACAAAATCGCACTTTATATTATGATGTTGAATAAAAAAAGAAAGGAACTAAGATGAAATTAAAAAAATTTATTTAACTTTTTTGGGTGTTTGTATTTTAGCAGTTTTGGGGTTATGGATTTGCGGTTTTATTTCCCAAACCCCCAACCAAAACGATTTACCTCAAAATAATTCGTTAACCCCCCCAAGAAACCAAAGAATTAGATGAAGTATCAAAATATCTTGAAGAGTTAAAGAAAACTAACGCAACTCAAATTGAAGAAAATAGGAAAAACCTTCAACAAATACAACATTTAGACCAACAAATTAAATTAAATTTAGACATAATAAATGATTGTAATATAGAAGAAAAAACTTTAACAACAGAAATAGAAGCAAAAGAAACTAACCTCAAAAACAAAGACTTAAAAGAAGAAGATAAAACCAAATTACAAGAAGAAATTAACTCTTTAACCCAAAAACTCCAAGAAAAAAAAGATAAAAAAGAACCTATTCATAAAAAAACTTTAGACTTAATCGAACAAAAAAACAATTATTAACTACAAAAACTAATAACCAAGAAAAAATTCAAACTATTACTTCTCAAATCACCAAAACTAGTAAAAATTTATTTATTAACAAAAAAATTCAAAGTTTGAAAGAAGCAATGGTTTTGAATAACGCTAATAAAAACATCATTAAAGATTTAATGATTCAAAACAAAGATAATGTTGAAGAATTTCAAAATTTAAAAAGTTATGATTTGTTTTTAGGTGGTCAATTAATTAAATTCGATAAACAAATCAAACAATTACAAGAAGAAATTAAAGCTTTACAAAATAACACTTCTTATCAAGGTGAAAAAAAGAAAGTTATGTTTTCTGATGTTTATGGAATAAAACAAGAAAAAGAAGAGTTAGAAGATTTAATAGAATATTTTCAAGACGACAACACTTCTATGGTTAATTTTGATAAATTAATTCCTAGAGGATATTTATTATATGGTACTCCTGGCACTGGAAAAAGTTTTTTAATTAAAGCTTTATGCAATGAATTAGGAATACACTATATTGAATTAGAACCATCAAGATTTGATAAGACTTACGTTGGTGAAGGAAATGAAGAATTAGAAAAAATATGGCAAGAAGCAGAAAATCATGATAAAACTATTATATTTATTGATGAAATTAGCGGACTTGCCAATCGCGAAGATAACCAATCTAACAAAACAAGTATTAATATTGTTAATAATTTATTAACTAAATTAGATGGCTTTAAAAGAAGTAATAAAAAAATTGTCTTAATGGGCGCTACCAATCATTTAGACAAAATTGATAGTGCTTTAAGAAGTAGATTTAGCAAAGAAATTAAAATTGATTTATTAAAAGATGATGAAATTGAAGGATTTTTACAATTTTTAGTAACTGATTATCAAATTAGTTATCATCCTTATATTCATTTAAAAGAAATTGCTAATAGATGCAAAGGCAAAAATTATTCTACTAGAAATTTAAAAGAAAAAATAATTGATAGTGCTTATATTAAAGCCAAAAAATATAAACGTAAAAACCCTAATCATGAAGTGATGTTAGCTTCTGATTTGGATGAAGCTATTAATATTTTCCAAAATATTAAAGTTTCTGAAACAACTAAAGAAGTTAGAAGAAAAGAATGTGAAGATCAATATGTAGAATGGAAAAAAGGTTTGTTAAAATACTTAAAACCACCCAAAAGTAACATTCAAATTAATATAAAATACACCTTCTATGGCTTAAATGGCTTAGGCAAGTGACAACACCAAGAATATGAACCAAATGACATCCCACCTTTTTACAAAAACCCTTTCAATAAATGGAAATATAAAAACAGCCAAATTGATTATTTTCGCTCTTTTTACGACCAAGATAAACGCGGAGATTCACAATTCACGGTATCATTAATCCCAGACCCAACCAACCACACTATAGAACTTAACTACGAAGGACCAAAATGGTTACTTGAAGAAGATAAAGATTTTTACATAGATGAATTTGAAAGTATTGAAAACTTTGATAGTAAATTTAGATACAAAAACTACTATCTTCACTTCAATCCAGTCAAAAAATACATTACCCTTTATACCAAGAAATTTAATATTAAAGAAAACTGAAAAATCATTAAAACCAAGAACAAGAGGATAAAAACATATTAAGACCAACTTTTAAGTTGGTCTTTTTAATTAATTTAAATGAAATGTGATATCTTCTTAAATAAACAATCAAAATTTTAATGTTATAATCTTGATTTGAGGTATAATTAGGATAGTTTATATAACTAATTTCAATTTAAGTAGGGTAAAAGCCTCTATTTATCTTAAAATTTTAAGTTGTAGAAAAATAGTTAAAAAACAAGAAAGAGGTTATCAAAATGTCAAATACATTAAAACTAAAACCATTTGTCAAATGGGCGGGTGGGAAAACCCAACTTTGGCCGTTTTTGAAAGTTGTTATGAATGTTAAATATGAAACTTATTTTGAACCTTTTTTAGGAGGTGGGAGTGTTTTTTTTAGTTTGGAACCTCAAAAAGCTGTTTTGTCTGATATTAATGAAGAATTGATAACTGCTTGGCATACTTTAAAATCACAATCTCGTGATGTTGTTAATTTATTAAAAACATATATTAAACGTTTAAAATTAGAAAAAAAAGATTTTTATTATCAATTGCGCGACCAAAAAACCTCTTCGTTGGATAATATTTCAAAAACTGCTCGCTTTATTTTTCTTAATAAAACTTGTTTTAATGGTCTTTATCGTGTTAATTCTAAAAATCAATTTAACTCTCCGTTTAATGGAAAAAATGATGTTTGTTTATCAACTATCATTAACGAATCTAATCTTAAAAATATCACATTATTCTTAAAAAAGAATGAAATTAAAATCCAAAACCAAGATTACGCAACAATAGTTGCTCAAACACAAATTAATGATTTATTGTTTTGTGATCCTCCTTATGATTCAGATACTCAAACTTTTAACAGCTATAATGCATCCCCTTTTAATCAAACAAACCAAAAAGATTTGTTTGAATCTTTAAAAGCAGCTCATTTAAGAGGAGTTAAATGGGTTTTAACTAATCACGACACTCAATTAATTAACCACTTATACAAAGATTTTAATTTTATAAGAATTCCTGTTAATCGTTTTATCAATTCCCAAAGCTGCAATCGGAAAAATAACACCTACGAAACAATTATTACGAATTTTACATTAAGAGATGACCAAATTAAACAAATAAATAATTTATTGTTTTTCAAAGAGTTAAAATCTACATCTTATTTTTTAAAGGATTATGTTTCGTGGGAAAAAGTTAATCATTTTATAAACCAAAATGAAGAAATTATTAAAAAATGGAATAAACTTAAATCCAAAACTGAGCAAGAATTTTATGATAAATTTGAATTACAATGGCAAGAATTATCAAATACTTTTGAATTTTTGCCAATATTATTAGCTAACAATCGTTTTGCGAAAAACGAAAAATTTATTTATTTTAACAACCAAAACCAAGAAATTACTTTTGACCACCAAGATAAAGAAGTTGTCATTAATTTTATTAAAGAATCAAAACTTCTAACTAATGTTTTTGTAAATTCAAATTTTAATCAAAATATTAAAGATTATATTTTTGGGGTTTTGGTGGGGTTGGATTCTAACTCAAGAAAAAATAAATCAGGAGTTTTGTTGCCTAATTTAATTAAAACTCTTTTAAAAACAAATAATTTCAATTTTCAAGAAGAAGTTCTTTTAACAGACATTTTAAAAGGTGTTGAATTAAAAGAAACAAAAAGAGTGGATTTTGTTTTTAAACATAATAATATAAATTATCTTTTAGAATGTAGTTTTTTTAACACTTCAGGCTCCAAAATTAATAGCGAATTAAAACGTTTGGTAGAATTTAGTAAAACTATCAATAAATTCAAAAATATTCAATTTATTTATGTGATAGAAGGTCCAGGTTTGAAAAAAAACGCATCTTTGTTGGAAAAAACCTTAACGGAAACCAATGTTTTATTCAATATCCATCGTTTTCAAGAATTTTTAAAAAAAATAAAACAAAATTGTATTTTTTAACTCATCGATCTAATAAATTAAACACACACCCATTAAGATTAATTTTTACAACAAACATTATAATTATAATTTCTTCTACTAACTATTTTAAAATACCCCCTAAATCAGGAATGCTCTTAAACGCATTATTTTGCCTCTCTCGCTTTGATTTAATTCCAATTAGGGTAAATTACCCTATGATTGATTTAGACCCTCTTTATATTCAATTTAGCCTCTAAGTGGCCTTCAAAACCCTTGTAAATACGTACTTTTATTTTTTACAATTTTGGCATAAATTAAAACGAATCATTTTTTAACCTAATTTAGACCCCCCTCAAAATGAGGGGGATATTTTTTTTATTTTTTTTTCACTTTTTTCCATTTTTTATCTCTTCTATCATCATTTTCGCTAGTGTTTATGGTGAGAGCATTTTGCTATTTAACCCTGTTATTATATAGCATAACCGACCCAAAATCAAAAACTCCGCATTATTGTGTAAAAAAATTTAACCATGTCGTTTTTATGGTGAGTTTTTCGTTTTTTGCCCTAACTATATAATGGTATGTTTCTAATAAGGTTAACCCCGTGGGTAACCCTAAACACCAATTCAAAAAGCCCTCCAAGGCTGTTTTGAATTGGGTTGTGATAAATAATAATTAATTCGGGGTTAACCTTATTAGAAACATATATCATTAATATTATTTTATTTAATATTAAATAAAATAATATTAATGATACTAATTAAATATAAAAACTCTTGATAGGTTTTTATATTTAATTAGTATATATAAATTTATTATAATATATCATAATTTATAATGTTTAAATGAAATATATTATCTAAACATGTGCCCGTCAAATTTAACAATTTAACGGTCAAATTAAAATACCCCCCCTAAATCCCCAAAGGGGACTTTATAGGAGGAGGGTAAGAGTTAATTTAGATATACTACGGCTGGACGCCTAGTTCGCTCTGCTCGTCTTTGAATACTTTTAGACTTAAAATAAAAGATTCTAAATAAATCATAGGGTAATTTTCACCCTAATTGTAATTAAATCAAAGCGAGAGAGGCAAAATAATGCGTTTAAAATATCTTTTAAATCTAATAGAATGTTTTAAATTAACATTCCGCGGAAGACAATTTTTATATTTCCAAAGCCGTAAACTAATAACGAACCAACCGCCTTTGTCGTGTTAGACGATAAAGGAGTAGGTTGGAGAGTCTATTATTAAGCTAATAAAGCAAGAGGGCTGAAACTGGACCTAATGATGCAAATATAGGTGTTAGAACTAAACAGCCAACAACAACCTGCACCTGTTGGTTAGTGTTACTACTGAAATATCTTTAATTAATTTATTTTCATCGTTATCATAATTTGAATTCCAATCAAATTGTTATTGCTCTTCTTCTTTTTTTTGTTTTTCAGTTTGAGGTTTTAATTGCTTTAAAGTTTTTAAACGTTTTAAAGAATTAATTAATCCAATTATATTATTAACTTTATTAGTATCATAAATATATTGAGTTTGATATTTAGATTGGGTTTCAACTTTATTTTTATCTTGAATTGATTTAAATAATTTAGGTAATCTTAAACCTAAAAGGAATAAGAGAATTAGAAGAATAATGGAGATGAAGATAACCCAAATTATTAATATAATTTTTCTTTTTTTATTATTCATAATTAATAAGTTGATTCTTCTTTAACAGTTCCGTCTGGGTTATAAAATGTTTGTTTGATTATGTTTTCTTCGGAGTTGTATTCATTAATAGAGAAAATAGTTTTACCATCTTTAATGTAATTAGTGATTTTGGTTAGTTTACCTTCGGGGGTGTATTCCTCAATAGTTTTAATAGTTTTACCATCTGAGTTGTAAAATGTTCTTTGGATTATTTTTTTAGTTTTGGAATCATATACTTTAATATAATTTATAGTTTTACTACCTGGATGATAAACTATTTCTTCTTCGTTTGTTAATTTATCAACTTCTTTGTTAATCTTATTCAAAATATCATTATATGTTTCTTCTTCTTGTTGGGAATTTGGTTGTTGTGGTATTTGAATTTGTTTTGGAGTAGATTTAGAGGCTTGTTCTGGTTGTAATGCTAATAATAGAATTATTAAAAGACCAATAACAGATACTGATATAAACAATCCCCAAATGATAAAGATAATTTTTTTATTTTTTGATTTTGGTTGATTATTGTTTTTCATTTAGTTTCTCCTTATAAATGTTTATTCTTATTATCTTTTTCTAATTGTTTTTTTAATTTACCATTTTGTAATATTAAAATTAATAATTCTTTTCCCATTTTTTCTAATATTGATTGTTGTGTTTTAGAATTATTAGTTTGAACTGGTTGGGTTAATGCTGATTTGGGAGTAAATAAATATTTTAATAATAGTAAAAAACCATATATTGCTAAAACAAAATATTTAATTGGGTAATAAATAGTATATTTTATTATTTGCTTAACGATATTAAAAATAGAACCCATAAAAGATAAAATAGTAATGAAAATTAAAATATAAAAGATAGATAACCAAATTGAATAATTATTCCGATAGAATTTGGGATATCAAATAAACTAAAACTAACATTTCTAATAGCAATTATATTGTTGAAAGTGTTTTTAAGGAATGATATAATAAAGATAGCATATTCATTTATTTTATCAATAAATGCGCTTATGTTTAAATTGAATATTTGCATGAATAATGCATCCTTTCATGGTAGTTATATAAATCTTTTTGCTTTTGGTAGGGCATTGATTTATATAGCTATTTTTTTTATACTTTTTTAATGTGGACTTTACATAACAAAAATGACCCTACATATATGCCATCTGACAAACATATACATAGAGTCATTAATAATTTTAACATTTTATTTATATCAAAATTAAATAATAATATTTTTTGTCAGATGAATACACTTATATTATATCAAAAAACCTAGTAAAATACACATCAAAATTAATAAAAAAAAGCATTTAAGTATATAAATATTTTAAATATTTTTATCTAAATCTATTTTTAAATCTTTATAAATCTCCTCTTTTTGTTCTTTTTCGCTCAATCTTTTTATTTGGAATTCATTTAATAAAGTATTAGGTTGTTTAAAAGGTTTATCATATTTCTTATCAACATTATTCCAAACACTAGTATAAATATATTTGGAATCAATACTAATATGATAAGTACAACGACGTTTTAATTGAATAATGCTTTCATCTTTTTTAAAAATATCTTCAAAGAAATCATCAATGCTTTTAACAGTAGTAATAATAATTAATTTACATTCTAAAACTTTATTTTTATAACGTCTCTTAACTGATGATGCAGTATTATTATCTAACATTTTTATTAAATCAGATAAACCTAGGCAATAAGAACGTAGGTCATCTAAAATAATACATTCTTCACCACAATAATCATCTAAAACATCATTACTACCAGATGAAATATAAGCTTTATAACCGTTATCTTTGGCTATTTTTTTGGCAAGAGTAGATTTCCCTGAACCACTCATACCAGTGATGAAAACACATTTCATTTCTCTTTTTAGTTCCTTTAAATCTCTAATTCTATACTTAAATGCTTTTTCTATTGCAGCAGAATAAATATTATTCTCTATAATAGAAATATTTTTATTTATATTATACTCTTTTATTTCTCCTGAACTTATTTTAAGTAAAATATCTTTTAAGCGAGCATCCATTTTGTATTTTCTGTTAAAAATATCTTGTTGGGCCTCGCTTTTCCAATCAAAATTACTAACTACTTCTTTTTCATCATATTGATGTTTGTCAGAACGATTAGCATGAATCATATACATTAAGGCATCACTAAATCTACCTTTTATTTTAGATACAAAATTTTCTTGAGTATTAAACCATTGAGATATATGTTTTGTATCATATGCATTATTAAATCTTAAATATATATGCCAATGAGGGGCTTTTAAATCTCCTACTTTTTTACCATTCAATTGAGCTTCTTTTTTATTTTGGTAAATATCTTTATCATGTAAAATATAGGCATAATTTTGAATAGCTTTTTTTTAGTTTCTAAAATATTTTCTATTTTGGTTTTAGTAATTAAATTACTATTAATAACAATTTCACAGATGCGTAATTTCATTTTATTGATTCCTTTTAATATTTTTTAATGGACTCTCCAACCTACTCCTTTATCGTCTAACAAGACAAAGGCGCTCGATATTATTGTAACATATATATGCAACAAATAAAGGTTTTTTTTGTTGTAAATGATAAATTGAATATTACTTAAAAAACCTAATAAAATTAATAATTTCTTGCAACAATTGCAACCGCCATAGAGACAAGCCCTTCTATGTCGTAAATACTCAGTAATATTTTGTTTTACAACATATATTTATATGTACGTTTGGGTATAAAAATGACCTTACATATTACGAATCTCTGAAAAAAATATATGTAAGGTCATTAATAATTTTAACAAATTTATGTATTATAAAAACCCCCTAAATCCCCAAAGGGGACTTTATAGGAGGAGGGTAAGAGTTAATTTGGTTGTACTTCGGCTGGACGCCTAGTTCGCTACGCTCGTCTTTGAATACTTTTAGATTTAGTAATTTAATAAATATTTTAAAAAAATAAAAATTGAATGCATTTTTTAGTTATAATTATTTTTGGAATTAAAAAAAATATTAAGATAATTGGTGTTAATAATGCAAAAATTAAAGAAAAAGATAAAATTATTACAAAATATGATTTTCCATATTCAAACCATTAATAAAAAAATTGTTTTTCAACTGGTTAAACAATTTGTCAAAGACCTAAATTTAACTACCATTTTAAAAACAATTCGTATTAATCGAAGTACTTATTATTATTGGCTAAAAATTGAAAAAAAGTTAAAATTAAAACAAACAAAATATTTTTTGCAACAACATCGCATTCAAGGGTTTTTTGTAGGCGATTACTGAGTTTTTTTCAAAATATTGTTTCTTTTTAAAAAAATCTTTTTCTTATTACTTATATTATAGCATTAATAATTTTAATAATTTAAAGTTTTTTTAAGTTTTTAAAATTTATAAATAATTTTATTTATTTTTTCCCAACAACAAAAGCCGTCCAATAATTAGACAGCAAAATTAATTAAAAATATTGAATTTAAAATAATTTAATCAAATTAAATTAAGGAGAAAGTTGAAAACTTTGAATATAATTATTTTCAAGATATCTATACCAATATTGACATTCAACTTTATTTAATATTTTAATATCTTTTTTTTCATAATCTTTTTTAAGTTTTAATTTAAGTTTTTGTAACTTAAAATATTTTTGAAAATTCTTATTAAGAAAATGATTTTTTGGTTGAATACCAGATAAATTTAAACTAAAATAATTAGAATTTTGAAATTGATCTGAATTCATATAAGATTTACACAACAAAGTTAAATTATGTGGAATTTTAATATTTCTTCCATTAACTCTTTTGTTTAATATTCCAATCAAATATATTAGAAAAGTTAAAATTAACAATTGGAAATGGACTTAATTCTATTTCTTTAATTATATCATAAGGAAATAATGCCAAAAAAGATTTTTGCGGACAAGTAAAACATGTACGAGAAAATCCAAACAAATGACGACTATAAAAATCAATTCCTTTATTAGAATTTGTTTCAATTAGTTTATCATTTTTAGAAACATATTTACTAACATATGAAACAATTTTATTGACATAATCTTTTTTATCAAAAGTACCTTTATAAAAAGTTTTACATTTACTAATTTCAATTTTTTCAAATAAAAGATTTTTTTTGATGGTCTAAAAATTTGCACGTTTTGACTAATTGGATTTAAATGTTTATAATGTTTTATATTATTTTTATTCATAACAGATGCATAAGCATTAGCCCAAAGCAAAATAATTTTTGGCACTTTAACATTCTTTTTCTCATAATAATTTTGAGGTATTTTAATATTACCTTTTTCATCTATTTTATGCATTAAATAATCATCATAAAAAATACTCTTATTTCCTTTAATAGGTCGGTTTTTTAAACCCAAAGCATAATCTTTATCAGTACACAAATAACGAGAATATCCACCAAAAGAATTTAAAACATCAATATTAAAAATAATATGATAATGAATAACTCCTAATTTAGTAGTTTCTAAAGACCAAAAATAACGAAAATCTTGCATTTTAGAATAAACCAAATCGTTTTGAGAGAATTGTTGAAATAGATTTGATAAATAACTTTTTCTCACTAAACGAATAAAACGTTTCCTTACTTGCCCCATAATATCAGGTTAATGAGTATATTTTATAGTTTTACCTTGTAAATCATCATAAGGAGCTGCCAAAGTAATAAAAGATATTTTTTTAGAATCTTTGAAATTATATAAAAGTTTATCCTTAGCATTTTGAGAAGAATCTCGATAATGCCTTAAAATTTTTGATTTTGGTTTAATTTCTTGCAATTTATTTTCTTTTAATTGCTTTTTTAAAGAATAATCCAATTTCAAATCATCATCACTTAATGACAAATACCTTTCTTCTTTTTTTTCTTTTAAATGTTTTTTATAATATTTAATTCGTTCCAAAGGTTCAAACATAAAATAATTAAACCCTTTTAAACGAGTTTCATAACCATTATCTTTTTTATTTACTTTATAAATATTTTTAGAAATTTCCTTAAATAAAAAACATAATTTTAAATAACATTTCTTATAATAAGATTCAGTAATTTGATTAAATTTATGTTGTTTTTCTAATTGGTTAACTTTTTCATTATAAATTTTAATAGTAGTAGATAATTCATCATAATTTTCTATATCTTTTGAATTAGGTAACAAATTTTTAAATAATCTAAATCAAAAATTTTATCATTTAATCCTTTTATAAAATCATCAGAAATTAATTCTTTTTTTATTAAGGAATAAAAATAATCTATAAAAATAGAAGAATCATTTAAAGTTAAAATTTCAATATCACGTTTAGCACGTGTTATTGCAGTATAAATTAATTTTTTTTCTAAAACTTTATCTTGTGATTCATTTCGATTTTGCCAACCAATTAAATAAACGGATTCTTTTTCATATCCTTTATATCCATGTATAGTTAACAAAACAATTTCATTTTCTTTACTATTATTATAAGATGTAGTAAAAGGGATTTGGTTTTTTGTAAACTCATCTTTAATTTTTTGTAATTCAGCATTATTACGGCAAAGAACAGTTGTAGAATAAATTAAAGAATTTTTAATTTTTTCACACAAATAATTAATTTGTTGATAAAAATTATCAAAAAAAGAAAAATTTATAAAATCTCTATATTTTTTTTCACTAAAAGATAATTGTAAATATTCCTTATTATCAATTAATTCATTAGCTGCTTTAACAATATTAATACCTTTGGAACGATAATTAACATTTAAAAAATGTTTTTCAGGTTTAAAATCTTTTACAAAAAGTTCCAAAATACGTTCACTAGAACCAAAATAACTATAAATATTTTGAGTATAATCACCAAAACAATATAAAAAATTTGGTTTATTAAATAAAAGTTCTTTTATAATAAAATAATAAAAATAATTTAAATCTTGAAATTCATCAATAAAAACAGGACGATTATAAATTAAACCATTATTTCTTTCAACAAATTCAATAAAATCACTAGTTTCAATTAATAAACCATCAAAAGTTATTAAATTATAATAATTTAATTTTTCATAAAACAAATTTAATAACAATTCAAAAGATTTTTTTAAAACTTTATCATCAATTTTAATAGATGAATAACAGTTTTCTTTTTGGAAAGTCAAACGTATTAAATTATTTAATTCCTGTAAAAGCTTTCTAAATGAATATTTTCTTTGTTCTTTAAAATACATTTTTAAATCTTGATTTTCTTTTAAAATCAGTTTTTAAATATTTAATTTAGTTTCATCATCAATAAATTTTCTTTGTTGTGCTGTTTCATTAAAAATATTATATTTTAAATAACAAGAATAAGCAAAACTATGAAATGTTCTAATTTCATAATTTTCTTTTAAATATTTTTCTAATTCATCATCATTATAAGAAGGATAATCTTCTTTTTAATGATGAAAATAATTTATCATAAATAATGTTTTTAGTAGCATTAGTAGCTACCAAAATTAAAGGTTTTTCTTTTTCTTTTTGTCTTAATTTTTCAATTAAAATAGTAGTTTTGCCAGAACCAGCTCCACCATGTATATACATGCAAGAAGCATCTGAATTAATAATATCTTTTTGTTCTTTTGATAAATTAAATAACATCTTATTCTCCTTTATAATATTAAAAACCCCCTAAATCCCCAAAGGGGACTTTATAGGAGGGTGTAATAGATTAATTTGGCTGTACTTCGGCTGGACGCCTAGTTCGCTACGCTCGTCTTGAAATACTTTTAATATTAATTTTCTTTTTTTTATTCATGATTAACAATTTATAACTTCTTTAACAGTTCCGTCTGGGTTGTAATATGTTGTTTTTGTTTCATCACCTGTTTTATTATCATATTCTCTAATGAAGTCAATTGTTTTACCATCAGCTGAATAATTTTCTGATTTAATTATAAGCTTACCTGTTTGAGGAGAAAATATCCAAATATAATCTAGTGTTTTACCATCAGCTGAATAATTTTCTGATTTAATTATATTACCTGTTTGAGAATCGTATTCATTAATATAATCTAGTGTTTTACCATCATTACGATAAAAAGAAGTTTTTTTGATTAATTTACCATGTGAACCATACTCTTCAACATTATTATATTTATCAGTTTTTTTCAACAAAAGACCATTATTTTTATCATATTCCCAAATTGCATCATCTTTATCAATTTTTTTAACTAATTTGTGAGTAAATAAATTATAATATTCTTTTTCTCCATTATCTCTTATAAACTCATAAGGAGTATGTTTAAAATATTCGTTTTCTTTTTTAAGTTTTTGATTTTCATTATATATATCGTCATTTAACTCTCTTGCTTTTGCTTCAATATCTACTTCTTGTAATTTACTTCTTTCTTCGGTTTCTAAATGATATTTATAAGCAAGCCCACCTATCCAAAACACAAAAAACAGTAATGTTCCGGTAGTAATTAAAAAAGGAATTATTTTATAATGTTTATTGCCTATTCTAAAGCTTGACATTTTTAACATTTTTAAACCTCTTTTCTATTACTAAAAATAATTAAAGAATTTTTTTAGCATTTTCAAATACCCATAAATATAGGAAATTAATAAAAAATGATAAAACGAAACTCAATATTATTATAACCTTTTTAAACAAAAATAAAAATAATTTTAAAACAATTGAAATAATATCTAATATTCTTAAAACAATTTTAAACAACAAATCACCTATTTTAATGAAAGAGTTTAAAAGAAAACTATTAACTTCTTTTAAAAAATAAATAACAGAACCAGCAACAGTAACATTAAAAATTATCTTTGCTATTTCTTTTAATTTTTCCCACATACTTTCACTAGGGTCCATTAATTTTTGACCGGTAAGACTTGTTATAGAACTTTTTATATAACCTATAATACTACCAAAAACATCAATAAAAATTTTTAATATTTGCATTAAAAAATCAAACAATGAACTAAATAATTTTAAAGGATAAATTAAAAATATTAATTTTTCCCATATAAAAACAATTGCTTTTTTTATCATATTAAAAATAATTAAAAAATTATTATTCCAACCAACGTTAAAATCAAATAAAAAAGATGATTTAGTAAAAAAATACTATAAAAAATACTATATAATAAATAAAAAAAATCTTTAAATTCAAAGAAAATTAAATATTTTAAAAAATTAAAACTAAACATTTTCAGTATCATCAATAGATTCCGCAATTAAAGGATTTTTTATATTATTTAATTGATTTTTTAATTTTAAATTCTCTTTTAAAATTTCATCTAAATTATTATTATTTTCTTTATTTTCTTGATTATTATTTTTTTCATCAAAAATACCCTCAGAAAAATTAAGTCCTCCATGTTCTCCAAATTCTTTAATCATTGTTTCGACATGTTTTCTATATATACCTAAGTAATTACTCATTTGAGATATTATCCTAATTAAAGCTCCAAACTCTCTAACAGTAATTCGTCCATTTTTAATATATTTATTTACTAAACAATGCAATTCATCACTAAAATCATATTTACTTTTCCATTCTTTAATATAAAAATAAAGCCAATAAATAAAAATACCAAAGATAGAAGAAGTAAAAGAAATAAATAATTTAGATTCAACAATATTAATAATTGTTTGTTGCATATCCATCAATTATTCCTTTCTATAAAATTATTTAAAATTATTTAAAATATTTTCAATATCTTTTTTATATAAATAATTTTGGTTATTATAACTTATAAAATTATTTTTTAATTTATTTTTTAAATCTAATTTTTGAGAATTAGTTAAATTAACATATTTAATAATTTCTATTGGCTTTTCAATTTCCTTTATTATTTCAACTGGTTTATTATCTTTTTGGATTGTTTCTATTTTTTTATTATTTTTGATAAAAAAATTAATATATAAAAATATACCAATAATTGCGCCCATCAATAAACAAATAAAATTATCAAATAAATTATATTTTTTCATCTAATTTTCCTTTATTCTTTTCCAACCTTTTCATAATTTACTTCTTGAAAAAGTAATTTAGGCATCAAATGAACTATTAAACAAAATGAAAGAATACCAATACCCAAAATATAATTGAGAGTTGCAAAAATTTCATGATTAATTGGAGAAAATGAAAATAAACTCGAAAACCCAAATGATACAAAAATTCCAACAAAACTAATTAAAATCATTAAAGCCATTATTAAACCAAATAAAGCAACATTAGAATAATTCACACTTATTCGCGAATCAGTTTTGCAACATTGACAATGTTCGTTAAATTCTTTTTTTATTTTTTGTTTTTTATCCATTTTAATTAACTCCTTAATTTTAAATTAATTTATTCATATATTATCTCTTAATGAGTGGTTTTTTAAAAAACCACTCATTATTTAATCCATGTAATTTTAGTTGCATCAGGAACAATAAAACCAAGTTTATAAGCTGCAAACGTAAAAATAAAACTAAGAGCAATTAAAGTTAATAGTTGTCTTGTAGTCATTTTTTATCCTCCTTTTTATTATTTAGCTATTGATAAATAACCTTTTGAAGCAAAATAAACAATCAAAGGAAAAACAATGCCTAATGTAGGTAAAATCCAATATGTAAAAAAATTGCCTAAAGTTAATTTATTTCTTCTAAAAGATTTTTTACTGAAATAAGAACGTCTGTAATTCCTCGCCATTTTAATCTCCTTTTTTATTATTTAATAAGAAAAATATTTTTGAGTATTTAGAAATATTAAGGAAACCAACTTAAAAGTTGGTTTTTTTAATGGTTCTTTAATCGCCTACAATATTCAAGCTTTATGTTTGCAACACGAATATTTTTTCGGTCATCGTAAAATTACTGATTTATACCAAGAAATTTTTAACGAATTTATTACTAAGAAAAAAGTTTATCTTATCATGAAAGAAAATAATATTTGTTGTAAGTTAAGGCCTCAAAAAAATAAATATTATCATAAAAATTTAAAATCTAACCTCAAAGTAGTCCCAAATTTAATTAATCAAGACTTTACTACCTCCCAGCCCATGAAAAAACTCTTTACCGAGGTTACTTATTTCCCCACTCCCCAAGGATTTATTTATTTTTCATGTGTTATTGATTCTTTCAACAATCAAATTGTCTCTTCTCACATCTCTAACCGCCAAGATAAAGAATTAATTTTAAATACCATTAAAAAAATTCCTCCTTTGAAAAATCCTTGTATTATTCATTCTGACCAAGGTAAAGTTTATCAATCTCTAAAAGTACAAAAAGTTTTAACTAAAAAAGGGGTTTTAATCAGCATGTCCCGTAAAGCAACCCCACGTGATAACGCTGTCATTGAAAATCTTTTTGGCAAGATGAAAAGTATTTTACCCAACCAACATCCTTTTTTATTCCAAAAAACACCAGGAAAAATCAAAAAAATTATCAATCAATTCCCTTCTTTTTGGAATAATAAATGGATTTTAACTAAATTAAACAATTTATCTCCTTTGAAATACTTTCAAACTTTTAGATAAATATTTAATTACAGATATTATAAACTTATAACCTTTGAAAAAGGTTGTTTTGTCATGCATTTTTTTCTACCCAAAACAATAAATTCCTCATTATTGTGTAAAAAAATTTAACCCATGTCGTTTTATAGGTGAGTTTTTCGTTTTTTTGCCCTAACTATATAATGTAGGGATAAAATATTTTAAAAAATATCTTTTGAAACTAGCAAATTATGAAAAAACATTAGACACTTTTTAAGTTTAATGAAATTACTTTGTTAGTTTGAAAAGATATGAAATTATCTATTTAATTTTAAGTCTTAAAGAGTAATTTTTAAATAAAAAAGTGTCTAAAAAAAAGGAACACCTCACTAATTACCGTCCCAAAAACCAAACTCTCTTCGTCGATCCTCAAATCTTAGAAGAAATGAAACAAACCAAAATCACCTTAATTAATGATAATTTCTCTTCTAGTAATAGTAAACTATTACTTTATGATTTAACCCCACTTAAAAGCCAAAATAACCCCCTTAAACACCTCTATCCTCTTTTTCACAAATCAATTATCAAAATGAAACTAAAAACCGTATCAAAGAATTAATTGGAAAAATTGATGTCAATAAATTAGAAACTTTACAATTATATCAATTAGACCCTCAAAAGCTAGATAAATATCATAAACCAATGAAAACTAACTATAAGAAGAGGTTAAACATCATCTATTATCGAAAAGAAGATTTAAAATATCTTCAATTCTTTTTGACAAAAGATAAACAAGGTTATCGGGTGAAAAAACTACATCCTATGTATAAATATTTAATAAAAAAAGAAAACTAACAACTTTATGACACTTTACTAACCAGTTTTATAACACTTTACTAACAACTTTATAACAGTTTGACTTTGAAAATAATCTATATAAACATTAACTCATTTAAGGAGTGATATATTTGATATTTTATATCGATAATGATAATGATACTCGATATTTGATATTATCGCATTATCATTTTTCATATCATTATTATATCGATATCATAAAAACCTCTTTTGAGGTAATTTTATTTTTTTAATTTATTTCAATCATTAAATCAACTTTAATTTTTAAATTAACTGCCTTACCAAGTATTGATTATTATATATGAAACAAAAAGATGAACGCGCTGAAGCACTTATTAAAATCTTTTAGAGCTATAATAGTTGATATATTTAAAATAATTTATAAAGATAATTGGTGTTAAGATGCAAAAATTAAAACAAAAAATTAAATTATTACAAAAAATGATTGAAAAGATTAAAAAAACTGATAAAAAGATTGTTTTTCATTTAGTTAAGTGATTCAATCAAAATCTTAATTTAACCACCATTTTAAAAACAATTCAAATTAAAAGAAGTACTTATTATTATTGGTTGAAAGTTAAAACTAAACTAAAAGAGAAAAATACCTGTTACAACAAAAAAGAATTAAAGCTTTATGCCTTCATTATCAATATTTTTACGGTCATCGAAAAATCACTGATTTATACCAAAAAACCTTTAACGAATTCATCACCAAGAAAAAAGTTTATTTCATCATGAAAAAAAACGACATTAGTTGCCGTTTAAGAATCAAAAAAATTGTACTTATCGTAATTTAAAAAATAAGCTCCAAATAATTCCTAATTTAATCAATCAAGATTTTATGGCCACCAAACCTCTTCAAAAACTCTTTACTGATATTACTTATTTTAAAACGAATCAAGTTTTTCTCTATTTTTCTTGTATTATCGATTCTTTTAACAATCAAATAATTGCTTCTCACACTTCAAATCAACAAAATAAAGATTTAGTTTCAAAAACCATCAAAAACTGCCAAAATTAAAAGAAACTTGTATCATTCATTCTGATCAAGGAACCGTTTATCAATCACAAAAAGTCCAACAAACACTAACTAAAAAAGGTTTTTTAATCAGTATGTCAAGAAAAGCCACCCCTCGTGATAACGCCGTTATTGAAAACTTTTTCGGCCAAATGAAAACGATCTTACAACATCAAAATCCTTTTTTATTTCAAAAATCTCTAACAAAATGAAAAAATTAATCAATCAATTTCCTCAATTTTGGAATACTAAGTGGATTTTAAGCAAATTAAATCATTCAACTCCATCTCAATATTCTCAAAATCTAAGATAAATTTTTAGTTGAATTAATATAAAATAATATAAAATTGAAAAAGGTTACTTTAGTGCGCTTTTTTTACCTAAAAATAGTAAAATTTAAAAAAAATATCATTTTCTTTCATTTTGTTGACGAGTTTTTAACTTTTTTTACCTAACTATATAGTGAAGGGTTAAAATATTAAAAAAATATCTTTTGAAACTAAAGAATTATCAAAAAAAGTTTAGACAATTTTTTAAACGAAAAAAATATTTCTTTAGTTTGAAAAGATAGGAAATTATCTATTAATTTTTAGTCTTAAAGAATAATTTTAAAAATTAAATTTGTTTAAAAAAAGGAAACAGCTCAGTTTCATCTAAATATATATTATATTTTAATTGTAGCAAAAAATATAGCAAAAATCCAAGAAAAACAAAGTGTTTATGTACAAACCAAATAAAGGCTTTAACTATTTTACTAAATTATCAAATAAATATACAAATATAATGGAGATGATGGACAAAAAAGATAATAACCGTGCGCAAAATAACATAAAAACAATCAAATCAAATAATGTTGCAATTAAAATAAATCCCTATCCTAAATATAAAATTATCCCAAACCAAACAACTAACAATAAATTTATTTTTAACAAAAAAACATCATCCAAATAAACCCTTATTGTGATATAATAACTTATATATTGTAATTAACAAAGGAGAAAAACAATGAGTAAATGTTATATCACTGGAAAAACCACCCTTTTTGGTAATCGTCGTAGCCACGCTATGAACACAACTAAAAGAATTTGGAAAGCCAACTTACAAAACGTAAAAATTGTTGACGAAAACGGCAAGGTTCAAAAAGTAAAAATCTCTGCTAGGGCACTCAAAAAGCTCAAATTACAAAGAGCCTAAAAACTCTTTGCCTTCTTTTCTTTCTTATTTTTTATATTTATATTTTATGATTTTTTCATAAAGATAAAGAAAGAAATAAGAAATCAAAAGTTCAAAAATCCCATCAAAAAGTTAAAATAATAAAAATCAAAAATTGAAAAATAATAAGGAGTCCTAAACACATGAAAGCAAATATTCACCCTCAATTTGAAACAGTGGAAGTTTCTTGTGCAACTTGTGGCAAACAACACCCAATTGGCACCACAGTTACTAGCATCAAAATAGAAACTTGTTCTAATTGCCACCCTTTTTACACTGGCGCCCAAACTTTTGTAGTTAAAGCAGGGCCAGTTGACAAATTTAACAAACGTTATGGTATTACCCAAGACCAAAAAGTTAAAACAGTTTCTTCAAATGCTGATAACCAAAAAGAAACCACCGAAGAATTGATTAAAAATAAATAATAAATACTTAAAAAATAAAATAGCAAATCACCCTCCAAGTTCTTTTGGACCAACTATCACACCACAAAAACCAAAAAAATTAATTCAAATTATCTTATTTATAAAGGAGTTCAAAAGAATGAGCCAAAAAGAACAAGGGCAAGGTTTTATTGAAGTTGTTTGTGGACCAATGTTTGCAGGCAAAACAGAAGCATTAATTCAACGCAGTAATCAAGCATTACAACTCAACAAAAAAATTTTATCCTTTAAACCACAAATAGATGACCGTTATTCTGTTAAAGAAGAAATAGTTTCTCACAATCAAAACACTATTCCTGCTATTTTAATTGACAAAAGCAAAGACATTCTCCCGTTTATTACTCCCGAAATTAATGTTGTCATAATAGATGAAGCCCAATTTTTAGATAACGACATTGTCGCTATTGTAGATTATTTAGCTAACTGCAATATTGAAGTTATTATATCAGGTTTAGAACTTGATTTTTGCGGAAAACCATTCGGACCAATGCCTTATTTATTAGCAATTGCAGACACCGTTACTAAATTAACTTCAATTTGTGCTATCAGTGGTAAAAAAGCCAACCGCACTCAAAGATTAATTGACGGCAAACCTGCTCAAAGCAATGAACCTGTTGTTTTGGTAGGCGGAAAAGAATACCACGAACCTCGTTGTCGCAAACACCATTGTTTAGCAGATATTGACAAAACAAAAATTAACTGGCAAAACTTCACCAACCAATCTAAATAACTCCACTAAAATAATTCATCTCAATAATTCGTTTGGAATGTGGATTAATACTTAAAATATGGAAAATAACAACCCACAACATATTTTTTTTATGAAAGAAGCTTTAAAAGAAGCCCAAAAAGCCTACCTCAAAGAAGAAGTCCCCATCGGAGCTGTCGCTATTTTAAACCAAAAAATAATTGCACGAGCTCACAATAACAGAAACACTAAAAAACTTTTTTTTGGACACGCTGAATTTTTAGCCCTCATGAAAGCAGGCAAAAAGATAAACAGCCGTTTTTTAAATGATGTATCTCTTTATGTCACTTTAGAACCTTGCTTAATGTGTACAGGAGCCATCATACAAGCAGGCATCAAAAACCTTTATTATGGCACAAGCATGGAAAAATCATATTCTTTTAATGATATGTCATCTATCCAAAATATGCCTTTTATGGATAAATTAAATATCCAATCAGGACTTTTAGCTCAAGAAAGCATGCAACTTTTACAAAAATTTTTTCAAGAACTAAGAATCAAAAAAAAATAATTTACTATCCCGATAAAAACAACAAAAAACAAAAAAATAATTTCAGCAACCCAATAAAAACTCTTATCACAACCAAATTAGACCATCACAACCGATGGTCTTTTATTTTCAAAAAAACTAATTTGCCAATAATAAAATGTTGTTATCTTAAATATTGACACATCCTAAATAATACACCCTACATTAAAATTACAAATAAATACTAATAAAAAATACTATATTGAACCACATTTACCAAAAAATAAATAATAAAGCAAACTAAAAACAACCTTTAATATTTATATCTATTATCTATTTTACTTTTATCTTAACTATATTTATCATCAAAGGCAACCAACCAATCAAACACAAAAAAATAAAAAAATTAGAAATATTGCTAAAAGCCCAAAATATGAAACATTCCAATCAACTAAAAACAGCTCAAAAAATAATTACTATCTTAAAAACAAACGGATTTGAAGCCTTTATTGTGGGTGGCACTGTCAGAGATTATTTACTCCAAATAAATGCTAACGAAGACATCGACATCACTACTAACGCCGCCCCCCAACAAATAAAACTCCTTTTATGCCCAGAAAAAACAACCCAAATAAAAATTAATTATGGTAGCTTTAAAATAACTTTTGAAAATTATCTTTTCGAAATTACTACTTACAGAAAAGAAGGCACTTACAAAGACTATCGCCACCCTAGTGAAATTTTTTTCACCAAAAACGTCCATCAAGACATTTTAAGACGTGATTTTACTATTAACGCTCTTTTAATGGATGAAACTGGTAAAATATTTGATTTCACACCTGAAAAACAAGGAAAAAAAGATTTAAAGCAAGGTTTGATCCGCACCATCAAAGACCCTTTTATTAGATTCCAAGAAGACCCTTTAAGAATTTTAAGAGCTTTTTATTTTCAATCTAAACTAGGATTTTGCATAGAAAAAACTACCCAAAAAGCTATCATCCACAAAAACCATTTATTAGCTAAAATTTCTTCTCAAAGAATCTATGAACACATCGAAAAAATCATCACTCACAAAAACTGGCACCAAACTTTTAAAACTATGATAGAAACTAAAACCCATCTATTTTTACCCCAACTAAACCAAAGCATTCTTTGTTTAGCTTATCTACATGAAACTCAACTTAAATACATTCAAACACACCACAAATTAAAAAGAAGAATTTTTTGGTCAATGTCGCTTTTACTCAACAACCAAATCCTTGCATCTTTTCCTTTTACCAAACAAAAGAAAAAAAGCTACCAAAACATTGCCTCTTTAAGTTTATATCTTTGGGAAAATATTACTTTTAATTTATTTAAACATGGATTAAAAAATTGTCTCCTAGCTAATCAAATTAATTATCTTTTGCAAAAAGAACCTTATGCAGCAGCCAAAATACAATATATTTATCAATATTTACCAATAAAAACAATTACTGAACTTAATTTTAGTTGGCAAGAAGTCTTAAAACAATTACCCCACAAACCCAAAGGAACATGGATTAAACATACACAAAAACAACTAATTGCCAAAGTACTTAATAGAGAAATACCCAACATTAAAGAACAATTAATTAATTTTGTACTTAGCCAAAATCAAATCCTAGATAAACAATAAATAAATAAAATAATGAATAAAAATAAAATGAAATAAATTATGTAATAACAAAATTATAAACATCAATTTATTTTTGTTTATAAATGTAATAATGCAAACTTACTATTTCCATTTACAAACACTTCCATCAACATATTTTTATCAATCCCGATCTAGACCAATAGGAAACAAACGTATGAAAAAAAACCAAACCAACATATTACCCAAATATCAAAAAGGACAAATCAACTTTTTTACAGGCAAAGTAACAAGCATCAATCAAGGACTTCATTTTTATAATATCACCTTGCAATTACAAGACAAAAGCGACATCAACATCAAATTAGAACCTCAAACCAAACCACCTATCCAAGGACAAATATATCATTTTAAAACTATTTGTCTTCTCAAAAATGAAGAACTTATTTTGATGAATCAAACATACAATTTAGCTTATAATGTATTAGATATGCAAACTTTGTATGAAACTTATTTAGCCTTTTATGAATGTGCTCCTATTTCTTTTGCAATAGTAAAAGACGAATTAGAAAACTATTTACATAAAATAAAAAACAAAGTCTTAAAACAAATTACTTACAATTTATATTGCAAAAACAAAAATAAATTTTTAATTTCCAAAGCAGCGTTAAAAATTCATCATAATTATTATGGCGGACTTGGTTATCATACTTTAACTATGTTAAAAATGGCAGAATCTCTTTTAAAAATTTATCCTTTTCTCAATAGTGATTTAATATTTGCAGGTACTATTTTACATGACATGGAAAAAATTAAAGAACTAGATTTAGAACAAAAAAACTATACTCCCAAAGGTTTGCTATTAGGTCATTTAGTCATGGGTGCTTGTAAAGTAGAAAAAGAAGCCCAATTATTGGGTTTTCAAGATAAAGAAGAAGTATTATTATTAAAACATATGTTAATTTCTCATCATGGACTTTTAGAACATGGAGCTGCCAAAAGACCACAAATAGGAGAAGCTCTTTTACTTTGGTATTTAGATAATATTGATTGCAAATTAACATCTTTACAAGAATTTTTACAAAAAACCACCACCCAAACATTTACAAAACCCATCCCTGTTTTAGAAAGAAAAGGGTTTTATAAATCATTAGATTTAGATCAAAATAATGATGATGAATAATTTTGTTTTCTTAATTACAAAAAATAGTGAGTTTGAAAATGCATTTCATAATAAAAAAAGACCGTTTTTAAACGGTCTTTTTTGTTGTAATAATCATTATTTATTATCTATTTTATTTTTGTTATAATATGAAATATTAAAAGTTTTGTAATAAATTATCCAAGTAAGAATTCTTGCAAAGTTTGCCAAGGCAACAAAACACAATTAATTTTACCTGGCAATTGATAAACTATATCAAATGATTTTAGATCAGAATTAAGCAAAGTGCTGTCATAAGTTTGATTTTGTACCATAGCCATAAAATGATTAATTTTATTTAAGGTTTGTGTTTTGGTTAAATGTTGCAAATAAACTGACATAACACTGGCAGAAGCAACACAAATAGAACAAACATTAGCTTCATATTTAATATCTATAATTTTATTGTTATCACACTTTAATTGAATAATAACTTTATCACCACAATAAGAAGTTTGCTTTTCAAACAGAATATAGCCTGGAAGTCGATGAACTGTTCCAAAACTTTAGACACTTTTGACTTTTTAAAAATTCTTTAAGATTAACTATTAAGTTAGTCTTTTTTTTTCTTTTCTAAGACTAAAAAAATAATTTCTTATCTTTTCTAAAAACGTTTTTAGAAAGGGATTAAATAAGAGAAGAATTATTTAAAGATTTTTTAAAAAACCAAAAAGAATTTAGAAATACGAAATCAATTAATCGATTTACATTTGCCATTAGTAAATAAATTAGTTAAGCAATTTAAATATTATCCGCGTGTCCTTCAAAAAGAGGATTTATACCAAGAAGGGGTTTTAGGATTAATCAAAGCCCTCAATCATTACCAAGATTTAGGTTATGACTTTATCGCTTATGCTACTCCAACCATCAAATCGGAAATAAGAGAAATAATAAGAAAAAGCCATTCTCCTTCCATTTCACAAAAAAATCATAAAAAGGATAATCTTTCTTTTCAAGAAGATTTTTGTGAACCATATCAAATAAATAAACTAAATCCTCATCAATTATGGTTAAAACAAGTTAAGCATGAAAATTTTTTAAAAAAATGAAAGCTAAATTAAGCGAACCCGAATTCAAAATTATCCATTTAAGTTTTGGTGTTCCTTTAGGGAATATCAACGAAGATTATCAAAGATGTTATACCAACAACGAAATAGCTGAAAAACTTAATTTATCTTTAAAACAAATAGAAAATATTAAAAACATCGCTATCAAAAAATTAAAAAAACGTTAAAACCCATCGCTTGTCCGTAATGACGTTAAACAGTTATTCGAAACAATAAAAAAAACAGATTACTTTCAAAGTAATCTTTTTTTTATCAAAACTCAACATAAAAAGTTTTATTTATTAATAATAATTAAAAAAAGTAAAGAAGATAAAAAATGAAAACAAACAAAAAAATATTATTAGAATTTTTGCCACCAATAACATATTTATTAGATGAAGCAAAAGATTTAAGTTATCGTGAATTTTTAGATGCTGTAAATGAAATTGTTTGGAATGTAGAAGTTTCAGATGAAATCGAAAATTCAAAAAATTTAACTGATGATGACAAAGAAGAAATTAATTACTTTTTATCATCAATTCAACATTATTTTTACAAACTTAAAGATGACATCAGTAAAAATGCGCTTGAATCACTTAATGATGAAGTTAATAATTTATTAGAATATTGTAAAGATGAAACCATTGGAATTGTTTATGAAAATGACGATGATGACTACGAAAACAACGACGATAACGATGATGATAAAACAATAAAAAAAAAGGAAAAATAAAATTATGTTAAATAAAGTTCAATTAATCGGCCGTATAAGCCATGATTTAGAAAAACAATATATAAATTCAAACAACGAACAAATCCCTAAAATCGATTTTCAATTAGCGGTTAACCTTAAAGAGATAACCCAATTCATCCCTTGTGTCGCTTTTCGAAAACAAGCCGAAAACATGAAGAAATATTTACATAAAGGTTCAAAAATTTATCTTGAAGGAACTTTATCCATCCAAAAATACACGAATAATGAAGGACAAACTAAAACTAACACTAAAGTTATTCTTCAAAACGTGATCTTTTTAGACAACAAACCTCAAGAAACTTTACCTTTTTAAAACAATCAATTCATATAAAACTCAATAATAATCAAATAAAATTAATCATTTAAATCCTCTTTCAAAAGGGTTTTTTTATTTGAAGAACACAACAAATTGGTAAGGGCACCAAAAGAAATAAAAAAATAAAGGAGACAAAATGAAAAAAAGATACCCTATTTTATTAACCATTTCCTATTTATTTTTCATCATTAGTAATATTATGGCTTTATTTTTCAATTTTGAATTAGGATTAAAATTTAACGCTACAATCGCCATCTTTTCTGATATTTTCTTTTTATTTTATTTATGGAATAAGGAGAAGAAAGATGAAAATCCATTGGATTGGATGTAAGAAAAAACTTTTACCACAAATTATTGCTCATTTACCTTCTAAATTTAAAACCTATTACGAACCTTTTTTAGGAAGTGGGGTTCTTTATTTTTACTTAAAACCATCAAAAGCGATTTTAAACGATAATGATCACCAATTAATCACTATGTGGAAACAAAGTCTCCAAAATTCCCATCATTTTGTTAACAAGGTCAAAGCCATAGAAAATTATATTTACCAATATCACAACCAAAAGAACCAAAAACAAGCTTTTAAGCATTTATTAAATCAATATAATCAAAATGCCAAAAAAAGAAAAAAATTAACCAGGTCAGCTATCTTTTATGTTTTAAATAAATACGCTTTTCGTGGTATTGCTCGTTATGATAAGCAAAATAATTTAAAAACAAATTTTGGGTATAAACCCAAACAAAAACTCCCATCATCAATTTAAACGAATTAGTTACATTCAAAAGACATTTCCAAAAGAAAAAACATGTTTTATATTGTATGGATTTTCGTCAAGTTATCACCAATAGTCAACAAGGCGATTTTCTTTTTATCGATCCACCATATTACTATGAAGGGATTAAAGGTAAAGATTTTTATCAAAAACCATTTTCTTTTACTAATCATCAACAATTAGCCTTAAAATTACACCAAGCAACCAAAAGGGGAGTCAAATGGTTATACATCAATTACGAAACAACCTCAATTATTAATTTATTCCCAAACTGTAACATTATTAAAACAAAAAAACAACGAACCCAACATCTTACCAATAAAACATCAATCAAGAAATCATTATTAAAAATTATGAATAGAATTAAAATTTTTACTATTATTTACCATCATTCAATTGGATATGAAACTCTATTTTAATTTAAATAACAGTAATTTTCAAAAAAAACAAAATAAAGGAGTCAAATCATTATGACAAAAAAAGAATTAATTAAAAAAATCGCTTTAGCCAACAAAACTTCCGTAACTAAAACAGAAGAATTTTATCATATCTTCGAAAAGACTTTAATCGAAGCAATTACTACTAATGAAGAAGTAGTTTTATCACCTCAAATCGGTAAATTCCAATTAAAACCAAGAAAAACCTACATCGGTAGAAATCCTAAAACAAAGAAAAAACTAAAAATCCCTGCCAAAACAGTAGTCATTTTTAAACTTTCCAAAACCATCAAAGATAAAACGAAAACTTTAATTTTAAAATAACCCAATTATTTTCTTTCAAAAACCTAAGAAAGGAGGTTCTCTATGACATTACAAAAAAAATTTATTTGAGTTTGATCGGATTATTAAGTTTAGGTTTCTTGATTTTATTAATTTTTGGTATCACTCATTCTCGCCCACCAACTAAAAACCCATCATTAACTAAAAACCTCCATCAACACAACAACAAGAGATCGACCACCAAATCAAATTAGAACAAGCCAAAATTCAAGAACTCCAACAAAAAGATCACACCTTGAAAACCCAAATTGATGATAATGTTAAAACTTTAACCGACATTATTGTCAACATTAAAACTCTGCAAAATGAATTAACTAATAACCCACAATTACCCCCAAACACGAAAACCCAAAAAAACAACAATTAACAGAACTGAAAAACCAAAAACAAACTCAACAAACCTTAGTCGATAATTTAATGGAAAAAAGAAAAGCGTTAAACCAAAATCAAAAAGAAAAACAAGAAGAATTAGAAAAATTAGCGCAAGAAAAAGCCCAACAACAAGCCCAAGAAAACCTCCAGCAACAAATTTTTCAATTAAATCAAGCCCTTAATTATGTGGAAGCTAATCAAAAAAAGAATTGAAGAATTAAAAACTCAAAAAGAATATCGAAAAATCAAACCGAATTAAAAAATTTCAAGGATTTTCAACTTTTCTTAACTGATCAAAAATTCGCTTTTGAAAAACAAAAGAAAAATTTAACTATCCAATTAAATCATTTAAAAGAAAATAAACCACTTCCTCACACTAAAAAACAAGTGACATTTAAAGGCGTTTATGGCATGGAAAAACAGAAAAAGAAGAATTAGAAGACTTATTAACTTATTTTCGCACCCACCAATCTTTAATTAACTTCGATCAAGTTCGCCCCAAAGGTTATTTACTTTATGGTCCACCAGGAACAGGCAAAACCTTATTAATCAAAGCGCTTTGTGGCGAAGCTAATGTTCACTTTATTAACTTAATTCCTTCCAAATTCCGACAAAAATACATTGGTGAAGGGGAAAAAGAAGTGGAGAAAGTGTGGCAAGAAGCCGAAAATCATGATAAAACCATTATCTTTATTGACGAAATTGAAGGATTAGAAAATCGTAATGATGCCAACATTTCTTCTGGTGGAACCAACGTCATCAATACGCTTTTAGATAAATTAGATGGTTTTAATAGCAGTAATAAAAAAATTGTCTTAATGGGAGCGACTAATAACCTTCATAAAATTGACACCGCTTTACGCAGTCGTTTCAGTAAAGAAATCTATATCGGTCATTTAAAAGATAAAGAAATTGAAGGTTATTTAAAACATATTATCACCCCTTATCAAATTAGTTATCATACTCTTTCTTAGCTTTAAAAGAGATTACCCAATTATGTCAAGGGTTTTTTGTAGGCGATTACTGAGTTTTTTTCAAAATATTGTTTCTTTTAAAAAAATCTTTTTCTTATTACCTATATTATAAAACATTACTAATTTCAATAATTTAAAGTTTTTAAAGTTTTTAAAGTTTTTAAAGTTTTTAAAGTTTTTAAAGTTTTTATATTTTATTTGATAATTTTATTTGTTTTTTTACAACAACAAAAGCCGTCCAATAATTAGGACAGCAAAATTAATTAAAAATATTTAAAATCAAATTAAACTTTGAATATAATTATTTTCAAGATATCTATACCAATATTGAAATTCAATTTTTTTCAATATTTTAATATCTATATCTTTTTTTTCATAATCTTTTTTAAGTTTTAATTTAAGTTTTTGTAACTTAAAATATTTTTTAAAATTCTTATTAAGAAAATGATTTTTTGGTTGAATACCAGATAAATTTAAACTAAAATAATTAGAATTTTGAAATTGATCTGAATTCATATAAGATTTACACAACAAAGTTAAATTATGTGGCATTTTAATATTTCTTCCATTAACTCTTTGTTTAATATTCCAATCAAATATATTAGAAAAGTTAAAATTAACAATTGGAAATGGACTTAATTCTATTTCTTTAATTATATCATAAGGAAATAATGCCAAAAAAGATTTTTGCGGACAAGTAAAACATGTACGAGAAAATCCAAACAAATGACGACTATAAAAATCAATTCCTTTATTAGAATTTGTTTCAATTAGTTTATCATTTTTAGAAACATATTTACTAACATATGAAACAATTTTATTGACATAATCTTTTTTATCAAAAGTACCTTTATAAAAAGCTTTACATTTACTAATTTCAATTTTTTCAAATAAAAGATTTTTTTTGATGGTCTAAAAATTTGTACATTTTGACTAATGGGATTTAAATGTTTATAATATTTTATATTATTTTTATTCATAACAGATGCATAAGCATTAGCCCAAAGCAAAGTAATTTTTGGCACTTTAACATTATTTTTCTCGTAATAATTTTGAGGTATTTTAATATTACCTTTTTCATCTATTTTATGCATTAAATAATCATCATAAAAAATACTCTTATTCCCTTTAATAGGTCGGTTTTTCAAACACAAAGCATAATCTTTATCAGTACACAAATAACGTGAGTATACGCCAAAAGAATTTAAAACATCAATATTAAAAATAATATGGTAATGAATAACTCCTAATTTAGTAGTTTCCAAAGACCAAAAATATCGAAAATCTTGCATTTTAGAATAAACCAACTCTTTTTTAGAGAATTGTTGAAATAAACTTGATAAATAATTTTTTCTCACTAAACGAATAAAACGTTTCCTTACTTGCCCCATAATATCAGGTTCATGAGTATATTTTATAGTTTTACCTTGTAAATCATCACAAGGAGCTGTCAAAGTAATAAAAGATATTCTTTTAGAATCTTTAAAATTATATAAAAGTTTATCCTTAGCATTTTGTGAAGAATCTCGATAATGCCTTAAAATTTTTGATTTTGGTTTAATTTCTTGCAATTTATTTTCTTTTAATTGCTTTTTTAAAGAATAATCAAATTTCAAATCATCATCACTTAATGACAAATACCTTTCTTCTTTTTTTTCTTTTAAATGTTTTTTATAACATTTAATTCGTTCCAAAGGTTCAAACATAAAATAATTAAACCCTTTTAAACGAGTTTCATAACCATTATCTTTTTTATTTACTTTATAAAATTTTTTAGAAATTTCCTTAAATAAAACACATAATTTTAAATAACATTTCCTATAATAAGATTCAGTAATTTGATTAAATTTATGTTGTTTTTCTAATTGGTTAACTTTTTCATTATAAATTTTAATAGTAGTAGATAATTCATCATAATTTTCTATATCTTTTGAATTAGGTAAAAAAATTTTAAATAATCTAAATCAAAAATTTTATCATTTAATCCTTTTGTAAAATCATCAGAAATTAATTCTTTTTTTATTAAGGAATAAAAATAATCTATAAAAATAGAAGAATCATTCAAAGTTAAAATTTCAATATCACGTTTAGCACGTGTTATTGCAGTATAAATTATTTTTTTTCTAAAACTTCATCTTGTGATTCCTTTCGATTTTGCCAACCAATTAAATAAACGGATTCTTTTTCATATCCTTTATATCCATGTATAGTTGACAAAACAATTTCATTTTCTTTACTATTATTATAAGATGTAGTAAAAGGAATTTGGTTTTTGTAAAACTCATCTTTAAGTTTTTGTAATTCACCATTACTACGGCAAAGAACAGCTGTAGAATAAATTAAAGATTTTTTAATTTTTTCACAAAAATAATTAATTTGTTGATAAAAATTATCAAAAAAAGAAAAATTTATAAAATCTCTATATTTTTTTTCACTAAAAGATAATTGTAAATATTCCTTATTATCAATTAATTCATTAGCTGCTTTAACAATATTAATACCTTTGGAACGATAATTAACATTTAAAAAATGTTTTTCAGGTTTAAAATCTTTTACAAAAAGTTCCAAAATACGCTCACTAGAACCAAAAGAACTATAAATATTTTGAGTATAATCATCAAAACAATATAAAGAATTTGGTTTATTAAATAAAAGTTCTCTTATAATAAAATAATAAAAATAATTTAAATCTTGAAATTCATCAATAAAAACAGGACGATTATAAATTAAACCATTATTTCTTTCAACAAATTCAATATAATCACTAGTTTCAATTAATAAACCATCAAAAGTTATTAAATTATTATCGCTTAATTTTTCATAATATAAATTTAATAGTAATTCAAAAGATTTTTTTAAGACTTTATCATCAATTTTAATAGATGAATAACAATTTTCTTTTTGAAAAGTTAAACGTATTAAATTATTTAATTCCTGTAAAAGCTTTCTAAATGAATATTTTCTTTATTCTTTAAAATACAATTTTAAATCTTGATTTTCTTTTAAAATAAGTTTTAAAATATTTAATTTAGTTTCATCATCAATAAATTTTCTTTGTTGTGCTGTTTCATTAAAAATATTATATTTTAAATAACAAGAATAAGCAAAACTATGAAATGTTCTAATTTCATAATTTTCTTTTAAATATTTTTCTAATTCATCATCATTATAAGAATGATAATCTTCTTTTAATGATGAAAATAATTTATCATAAATAACATTTTTATTAGCATTAGTAGCTACCAAAATTAAAGGTTTTTCTTTTCCTAAATCTTTTAATTTTTCAATTAAAATGGTAGTTTTGCCAGAACCAGCTCCACCATGTATATACATGCAAGAAGAATATATTTTTGTTCTTTTGATAAATTAAATAACATCTTATTCTCCTTTATAATATTAAAAACCCCCTAAATCCCCAAAGGGGACTTTATAGGAGGAAGGTAAGAGTTAATTTGGTTGTACTTCGGCTGGACGCCTAGTTCGCTCTGCTCGCCTTGGAATACTTTTAATATTAATTTTCTTTTTTTATTCATGATTAATAAGTTGATTCTTGTTTAACGGTTCCATCTGGGTTGTAATATGTTGATTTGATTAGGTTTTCTTCGGGGGTGTAAAATGTTTTTTGGATTATTTTTTTACCTTCGGGGTTGAATTTATTAATATAATGTATAGTTTTGCCATCTGGACGATAAACTATTTCTTCTTCAACTAAAGCTTTAACTGTTTCTTTTAGTTTTTGATTTTCTTGATGTAATTGTTCATTTAATTCCGTTGCTTTTTGTTCAATATCAGTTTTTAATAATATTCTTCTTTCTTCAGTTTCTAAATGATATTTATAAACAAGCCCACCTATCCAAAACACAAAAAACAGTAATGTTCCAGTAGTAATTAAAAAAGGAATTATTTTATAATGTTTATTGACTATTCTAAAACTTGACATTTTTAAACCTCTTTTTTATTATCAAAAATAATTAAAGAATTTTTTTAGCATTTTCAAACACCCATAAATATAGGAAATTAATAAAAAATGATAAAACGAAACTCAATATTATTATAACCTTTTTAAACAAAAATAAAAAGAATTTTAAAACAATTAAAATAATATCTAATATTCTTAAAACAATTTTAAATAACAAATCACCTATTTTAATAAAAGAATTTAAAAGAAAACTTTGAATTTCTTTAAAAAAATAGATAACAACGCCACCAACAGTAAAAGTAAAAATCATCTTTGCTATTTCTTTTAATGTTTCCCAAAAACCATCATCAGGTTCTAATGGTTTTTGACCGACAAGAAAAGACATAGAACTTTTTATATAACCTATAATACTACCAAAAACATCAATAAAAATTTTTAATATTTGCATTAAAAAATTAAACAAAGAACTAAATAATTTCAAAGGATAAATTAAAAATATTAATTTTTCCCATATAAAAACAATTACTGTCTTTATAATATTAAAAAAAATTAAAAAATTATTATCCCAACCAACAGTAAAACCAAACAAAAAAGATGATTTAGTAAAAAAAAATACTATAAAAAATACTATATAATAAATAAAAAAAATATTTAAAATCAAAGGGAATTAAATATTTTAAAAAATTAAAACTAAAAATCATTTTCATCATTATCAATAGATTCTACAATCAAATTTCTTTTTTGATTGATTAATTCCTTTTTTAATTCCAAATTTTCTTTTAATAATTTATCTAAATCATTAGTATTTGTTTCTTTTTTTTCATTATCATCATCTTTTTTTATTTCATCAAAAAGTCCTTCAGAAAAATTAAGACCACCATTTTCTCCAAATTCTTTAATCATTCTATGAACATGTTCTTTATATATACCCAAATAATTACTCATTTGAGATATTATCCTAATTAAAGCTCCAAACTCTCTAACAGTAATTTGTCCATTTTTAATATATTTATTTACTACAAAATGCAATTCATCACTAAAATTATATTTACTTTTCAATTCTTTAATATAAAAATAAAGCCAATAAATAAAAATACCAAAGATAAAAGAAATAAATACTTTAGATTCAACAATATTAATAATTGTTTGTTGTGTATTCATCAATTTTTCCTTTCTATAAAATTATTGACTTTTTAATTTATTATCATTTCAACTAATTTATTATTTTCAGTAAAAAAATTAATATATAAAAAAATACCAATAATTGCACCCATCAATAAACAAATAAAATTATCAAATAAATTATATTTTTTCATATATTCTCCTTAAAACCATGGAATTTTGTCCCACACCGGATAACAATGCCAACCAACAAAAATGCCACTGATATAAAAAAATAGAAAAAATAAATAATTCTAATACTTTAGATTCTTTCATATATTTTCCTTATATGAGTGTTTTTTAAAAAAACACTCATTTATTTAATCCATGTAATTTTAGTTGTATCAGGAACAATAAAACCAAGTTTATAAGCTGCAAATATAAAAATACAACCAAGAGCAATTAAAATTAATATTTGTCTTAAAGTCATTTTTTATCCTCCTTTTTATTATTTAGCTATTGATAAATAACCTTTTGAAGCAAAATAAACAATCAAAGGAATAACAATGCCTAATGTAGGTAAAATCCAATATGTAAAAAAACTGCCTAAAGTTAATTTATTTCTTCTAAAAGATTTTTTACTGAAATAAGAACGTCTGTAATTTCTCGCCATTTTAATCTCCTTTTTTTATTATTTAATAAGAAAAATATTTTTTAGTATTTAGAAATAATAAGGAAACCAACTTAAAAGTTGGCATTTTTTTTTAATGGTTCTTTAATCGCCTACAATATTCAAGCAAATAAATAATTTATTTAAATTTAAGGATTTGAATGCAACGAAGCTATTAGAAATATTTTAATGGGTAGTATAAATAAAAAATAAATTCATAATATTTTTAGTAATGGTTAAAGCGTTGCAAAACAATTAATTTAAATTTTTCATAAATTAAAATAAATAGATTACAGTAAATAAAATTGGCATTATTTAACTAAATTATACAACAAAAGTAGTCAAATAAAATAATATTTTAGTAATTTTTAGTTGGTAATTAATTTTGGTTGGTGTTTGATTGTTTGAAAAAATTATTATATATAAATAACTTGGTGAATGCATGAAATGATAGCAATTTAGTCGATCAAAATAAAAAAGACCAACTTAAAGTTGATCTTAAATATTATATTAAAATTTGATTGTCTTAATGCTTAATAAATGAAATGGTTCAAAACATTATGCTTTGGGAACAGTTAAAATAATAGTTAAAGGATTTTGTTTTAAGACTTTTTTTAATTGTTTTTTGATTGAAACATGATTTAAGAAAAAAGGATAAGCAAAAGCTAAAGCAAAAAATAAAACTATATTTACCAAAAATAAATAAAGAGGCACAAATTCTTTTAAAGATGAGTAAAGGGTGGGCAAATAATTTAAAAAGAATTCTAATTTGCCTTGCAAAGAAGCTGATATTGCCATGAATAAAACAAATATCAAAAAGAATAAAGGAATTCCCAAAAATTGAATAATAACTATTTTTATATTTAAATGATGAAATATTTTGTGAATATCTCGATCAGAAACCCCTAAAGATTTTAGAATGCCAATATCTTTGTTTTTTAAGGTGATAATATTTCTCATATGAATAATCATTTGATAAAAAGATATACCTAAAAAATATATGTGAAATAATAAAGGTGCTAATAACAACCAAAATGTCTTGTTTTTGGCTTGATTTTCTGGTGTGACATAACCTAAATTACAAAGCCAAAGAAACATATTGAAAAATATTAAAAAAGAAAGAGTTAAGAATAAAGCAACATTACTAGATGTAGAAATAATTTTAAAAGCTAATTTCTTATTATTTTTTAAAATATTTTGAGTTACTAAAAGAGCTGTTTGTTTGGAAAGATGAGTTTGTACTAAAGGCAAATGCATTGCTTGATGTTGAGAACTATAATTTTCATTTGCCAAAGTGGGTGCAAAATCTAGTTCCATAGCATTATTTTTCTGTTTTAATAAATTAGCAACTTCTTCTTGGGTATAAGTTTTATTTTGTAATATTTGGGGTTTATCAGTGGAAGCTTTAGTTACTTTTTTAGTAAGGTCTTTTGCAATTTGACCATCAGCAAATTCAATAATGCGGTCTGCATATTTATAAGCACTTTGGGTATCATGAGAAACTATAACAACTAAGGTATCTTTTGATATTTGTTTTAAACATTCAAAGATTTTTTGTCCTGTTTTTTCATCTAAATTACCAGTAGGTTCGTCTGCCAAAATCATTTTAGGATTTTTAATTAAAGCACGAGCAATACTTACTCTTTGTTTTTGTCCTCCTGAAAGTTGATTAGGATAGCGAGTTTCTAGACCATCCAATTCTACTTGTTTTAATATTTGTTGTATTTTCCAATTATCTACTTGTTTTGATTGTAGTGCACAAGCCATTTGAATATTTTCACAAACTGTTAAATTATCTAATAAATTATATTCTTGGAAAACAAATCCTAAAAAATAATTGCGATAAGCATCTAGTTCGAATGAAGTAAATTCATTAATGTTTCGTCCTAAAACTGTAATATTTCCCTTAGTGGGTTTGTCAATCCCTCCTATGAGATTCAATAAAGTAGACTTACCAGAACCTGATTTACCAATAATAAAAACTAATCCTTTTTGAGGCAATTGAAAAGAAACATTTTCAAGGACTTCTGTATTTTGAAATTTTTTAAATAAATGGTTAATTTTTAACATAAAAATTAATCTCCTTTTTATTTCGTATGAAATTGAAATAAAAACACTAATAATGTAATATTTAAGAAATAATAATAGCAAATGATGTAAAATAAATTATTGTTTTTGCTTATTTATTATTTAAGAATAAAAAAGTTTATTTTGTTTTATTTAAGGTAACTTTTTTTACTTATTTGTGGTTTTTTAATTTGGTTTTTTTTAATTTTTTTAATTATAAACCAGTAAAGAAATGTAATAACTAAAGCAGTAAAAGCAACAGCAGCGGTAATAACTGAAAATATGTGGCCTTTAACTGCATCTGTAGCTTTTTGAGGAACATCTTTTTTAGCTTGTTCTACTTTATTTTGAAGTTTTTCCTCAGCTTTATTGCTTATATATTGAGCTAATCTGTTTGTTAAATTAGAAGCTATTGTTTTAACATCATTACTTTTTTCTCCTAAACACCAACCAAGCAATTTAGTTGCAAATTTATGATTATTTAGAAAATTTTTAATAGCAGGTATTCCTTCTTGTGAATTTAAATCAGAAGGTGTAGGAGTGACATCAGCATTAGCATAAGGCCAAAAATTATTAATTTTATCTTTAATAGACGCCCAAAGAATTTTATATTCTTGTACATCATTTATATTTTGCAATTTATTCCAATCTTCTTTTACTTGTTGAACTTTTTGTAAATTATCCAACGCAGTTTTATAAGCTTCTTTTAAGGGTTGAGGAGTTTGATTATCCATAAAAGGAAAAAAACTTATAAAAGATTTCCACCAAGTTGGAGAAGGTTTTAATAAATTGGAAGCTTCTTGAAACTTATTTTCTTTTAAATTGTTTTCTACTTCTTTATATTGTTGTTCCGCTTTTTTATATGCTTCATCAGATTCTAACATATTTTTTAATGTTTCGTCTTGTTGGGTTAATTCTTTAATTTGTTCTTTTGTTTCTTCAATGGCAGTTATTTCTTCTTGTATTTGGTTTTGTAATTGTGTGTCAATATTTTCAGGGGCTTTGGTTCCTGGCAATGTATTATAAATAGCTGTGCCAACTTCTTTGGCTTTATTCCACAACCAAGAACCACACCCTTCTTTTTGTTCTTCTTGCTTTTCTTCTTTTGGTTTATTTAATTGATTATCTTTTGCATCATTTTGATCTTTATTATTCCCCTTATTTGCACTTTCTTCTTTCTGTGCATAAACAACATTATTATTAAAATAAGGATTTTTCTTCTTAAAAAAACTAAAACTACAAACATTAAAAACTATAAAAATAAAAAAATTCACTAAATTTAATATTAATGCTAAACATAATATTTTTTTACCTATAAATTTCATCGTTTTACTCCTTAGTTTTATAGGACATTTAAGTATTACATTAAATGTTATGATAAGATATTTTATTGTCATTATAATTTATTTTAGTTTTTTCTAAGTTAAACAAATAAATTAATTTTTTTGATAATTATGGTTTTGCGGCGCAAAGTTAAAAATAATTCATGATGTTTTTGGTGATAATAAAGTGTTGATATAAAATAAGAAAGTGTTTTTTTTTCTAATTTCTATATACTTATAAATGCTACCATATTTATTATAACTTAATTTTATAAAACAAAAGCAAATTTGTGATGTTGGTAAGCTAAAAAAATACCTTAGCAAAGGGTTAATTTTTTTTATTTAAGTGTTTTAAAATTCTTTCAATATGATAAAACTCATTATAAATATGATAAACTCCACTTTATTGAAGTTGTTTGTTGGGTGTAGGTTTTTATATCCAAAGAGCAATTTTTTCTTCTAAAATATAGTTTCCTGAATCATTTAGTATTACTTGATTTTGCTTTATTTGAATATAGCCTTTTTTTAAAGCATTATTAAGACATTTATTATAACGAGATAAAGACCATTTTAGATCTTTATAAATCTCTTGAAAATGGTTTTTTTGTAATTGATCTTGATGATTTTTGAGATGCATTAGTAAAGAAATAATCATAAATTCTTTTTTTTGCAAATTATTTTTAATCATTTTGGCAACAATTCCAGTTTTAGGGGCTAAGAAGAAAAATAGCAAAAAGTTCACTAAATTCATAAAAGCAATTAATCCTGATACTGGTAAATTAAGTCCAATTGCCAAATAATAACCAAGACTAGAATTCACAAATGCAAGCCATAAAGAAAGCAAAAAGCTATTATATAGATTCTTAGTAATTAAAAGAGATGTAGCAGCAGGTCCAATCATACAAGAAATTACCATAATAGAACCAACTACATCAAAAGAAATAACAGCTGTCATAGAAACTAAAAACATCAATAAATAATTAATTAAAGTAGTGGAAAAGCCGAGGATTACAGCAAGAGTAGGGTCGAAAATATAGATTTTTAATTCTTTATAAAAGAAAAGCACAAACAACAAATTAAGACATAAAAGAGGAATAATTTTTTTGAGTTGTTTAATGTGGGTAAGTTCAATATTGCCTAAAAAAACAGCATCAGTATCTAAATGTTCGTGTCTTGTATAAAGACTTATCAAAATAATTGCTACCGAAAAGAAAAAAGTAAACACAATCCCAATAGAAGCATCTTTGGTAACTTTAGAATGTTTGCCTAAAAGTTCTACCATATAAGCTGTAAGAACCCCTACTAAAGCAGCTCCCATAATTAAAAGAGGGGAATTAAGATTTTTAACTACTAAAAAAGCTACAACTATTCCTAATAAAACACTATGACTAATAGCATCAACTACCATAGAAGACTTTTTCAATACTAAAAAAACTCCTAAACTAGCCAAAGTCAAAGAACAAAATAAAATAACTAAAAAAACATCTAATTCAAAGCCACCAACAACATTATTTATAAAACTTATCATTAAACAATACCATCAATTAAATTTTCAACTAATTTAATTCCTTTAGGTGTTAATTGGGCTTTTTGATTTTGTAACATTAAATATTTTTCCTTCCATAAAAAACTTTCTATTTGAATTATTGGCAAACTCAAAGTATGAGTTTCTTCTTGTTCGTAATAAAGATGGATAAGTTGACGAAATTTTTTAATCTTTTTTTGATATTTAATTTTTTGCACATATCTACTAATAACTCCATATTTAGGAGAAAATAGCAAGGACAAAGCAATAAATAAAGTAGTAATAACAATAATAATTGGTCCTATTGGCATATCTTGTACACTATTGCTTATAAAAACTCCAATTAAACTAGAAAAGAAAGTAACAATGGAAGCAACAATAACATTAGTAACAAATCTATCACTAAATTGACGAGCAATTACTCCTGGCATAATTAAAAAGGCACTTGTCAAAATAATACCAATAATTTTTAAACTAATAACTACTACTCCAATTAATAAAAAATTAAGAATAAAAGTCATAATTTTAGTGTTAAATCCTACACTTTGGGCAAACTTATCATCAAAAATATAAATTTTGAATTCTTTCCACAAGCCAACTACCACAACTAAAGCAATTAAAGCCATAATGCCAGTAGAAATCATATCTAGTTCAGTTACTAAAGCAATTTGCCCTAAGATAAATTTTTCCAAAGTAGCTATTTTGTTATCCTCACCAGTATTTTGAGCAATGGCAATCAAAACGTTGCCAAGACCAAAAAAAGAAGCAAGCACTAACGATAAGACTGTATCTGATTTAATTTTGGAATATTTTTTAATAAGTTCCATCAAAAGCAAAGTAACAAACGAGGCAAGAATAGCACCCAGCCACAAAACCCAAATATCTGTACTACGAGCAAAAAGATAAACTAAGGCAATTCCTGGCAAAGCGGTATGAGAAAGAGCATCTCCAATTAAGGCTTGTTTTTTCAGGATAATAAAAACACCTAAAATACCTGATGTAAATCCTAAAAAACTAGCTGTTAAAAGCACTTTAACAACAGTATAATTAAATTCTAAAACAAACATATTTCATCCTTTCTTATTTATTGGTTATTTTATTCTTTTTATTATATGATTATTTATTTTAATCATTTATATTTAATTTGATTATTTATTTTGGTTCTTTTTATTTAGTTGTTTTCGGGGTTTGCAAATTATGGATGTCTTTTTTTAATTGTTTATTTTGAAAAGTTTTAGTTAAATTAGTTTGGTTAAAAACTTCATCCGTAGTACCACTTGCAATTTTTTGTACGTTTACCAAAACTACATGATCAAAATATTGAGTCACTGTTTCTAAATCATGGTGCACTACAATAATGGTTTTATTTTCTTTTTGCAAATCTTTTAAAACTTGGATAATTTTTTTTTCTGTTTGGATATCAACTCCTTGAAAAGGCTCGTCCATAAAATAAATATCTCCTTGTTGAGCTAAGGCACGAGCTAAAAAAATTCTTTGTTGTTGTCCGCCTGAAAGTTCAGATATTTGACGGTCCTTAAGGTCTTGCATTCCTGTTTTTTCCAAAGATTGCATTACTATTTCTTTATCTTTAGCAGTTGGTTTTTTAAACCATCCTAAATGTCCGTAGCGGCCCATCAAAACAACATCAAACACAGTAGTTGGAAAATCCCAATCAACTGAATTTCTTTGTGGCACGTAGGAAATTTTTTTTCTTACTTGTCCATATTTTTGATTATAAAATAAAACTTCTCCAGAAACTTTGGGAATCAATTCTAAAATAGTTTTAATTAAAGTAGATTTTCCAGCACCATTAGGACCCAAAATAGCTGTCAAAGAGCTTTGATAAATATCTAAATCAATATCCCACAAAACTGGTTTTAGATGATAAGCTACAGTTAGATCTCTAATTTTAATGGCTATTTCTTTTTTCATTATAATCTCCTTATTTCTTTGTTATTGTTGTTATTGTTTTAATTCTTTTTCTATTGTATGAATGTTGTGTAATAAAGCTCCAATATAGGTGGAATGTTTGTATTTTGTTGGTTTGGAATTCCCGTCTTTATCTTTGTCGGCTTCAAATTCTATTGGCTCTTCACTTTCTGAACCCAAAGAATCAGCGTATAATTCTTCATCACTTTTTTTAATATTATGACCTTTACTTTTTACAGATTCTTTAAGAGAATCAAGCGTTCCTTCTGGAAAAGCACTTTCTACAAAAATAGCTTTTACTTGGTTTTCAACCAGTTTATTAGCTAATTCTTCAATATCGCTGATACTGGCTTCTGTTTGGGTAGAAATTCCTTGAATTGGACTTAATTCAAAATCATATTTTCTAACTAAATAAGAAAAAGCATCATGGACAGTAACTAAAATAAATGTTTTGCCTTGAGAAGAAAATTGTCCTTTTAATTCGTTAAATTTCTTGCCTACATATGTATCTAATAATTTTAATTTTCGTGCATATGTGTCGCAATTATTTTTTAAATTAGCAATATCCCTTTGGCTAAAACGTAGTTTTTTCAATACTGTTTTTAATTTGTATTTTAATTGTTTTAAAACTTTAATCCAAAGATCTATATCAAACCAAATATGAGGATCTGGTCCATGAGTATCTTCATCTCTCTTAATATTTTCTTCTTTAATGCGTTCCTCCTCTTCACCTTCTTGATTTATAACTTTGGTATGCGTTTCATCTAACTGCACTACGGTAAAGGAATTATTCATTAAAAGCGGGAAGGCTTCTGCCATTTTAGCTTCCAAATGCAGTCCATTAATCACAACCAAATCAGCTTCTTTAATTTTTTTGCGATCTGATAATTTGGTTTTGTAATTGTGCGGGTCAATTCCTACTCCCATCAAAGAATCAACTTGAATACCTTCAATTTTTTGATATTCGTTTTGTTCTTCTTCTGCCACATCACCAACTAAATGCTTGACTAAATCTTTTAACATGGTAGTAGTCGTTACTATTTGTAAATCTTTTGAAGCAGTTTTGGCATTATTGGTTTTTGTCAAAGATAAAAAAGGAATAGACAAAACCAGCGTTGTTATTGTTGCCAAAAGAAAAATGATTATTTTTTGTTTGTGTTTAATAAAAAAATCCATAATTATGGTCTCCTTTTGCCTTTCTGAATTGATTTAAAATGATCTAAAATGGCACTATTTTGTGAGGTAAAAAACGATGTTATAAAAAATATCTAATGATATGCAATTATAAATTAGTGGTTTTGGGATTTCTTTGTAAAATCCATCATTAAAAATTTCAATTTTGATACAGTTATGGCTATACATTTGTAATAAAGTAGCAAAAATATTTAATTATAATGAGGGCTAATTTGTTATTTGGGGGGTTGGTTTGGGTTAATTTTAGTAATAAAATGTTTTTATTTTATATTTTAAAATAAGTTTATTACTTATAATTTCATTTTTTAAAATGTGTTTCATATTTACATTATGAAAAAACTAAAACTTTAAAGATATTTATTATATCTTAATATAAATTAATGTAAAATATTATGCAAGTGTTTTTGAAATGGTTTTGTAATACCTCGTATAAATGACCCTGAATAAATATAAAAAAAAGGGGGGTACAAAAACTAAATTAAGGTGTTAAGGGAAATGTTGCAAATATAATAATTTAGTGCCAAAGTTATTAAAAAAAGATACAAATATGGCTTTAGGGTGTAAAATTTTGATAAAACTTACAATAATTAACAAAATCTAAATTACAATTAACGCTAATTTGTTGTTGGTGGTGTTTGTTGCGAAAAATGATAAAATTATGGCTAAGAATTAAATAAAAGAGGCTATTAACACAATAATAAGCTTAGAAAATATGTTTATTATTTTCCAAAACATTGCAAACATATTATAAAAATAATTTAATTAATGATTAAATATATTGGGGATTATATAAATTATTATACAAATAAGATTTTATTTTGTGAAAATCAATTGCAAAAAAATAATTTTTGGGTTTGAGTTTGAAAGCAATTGCAAAATAGAAATATATCCATTATGTAAATTGTATATAATTAAAAATAAAGAATAAATATAGTTAATTTATTATCTTGTTTGTTTTTCTAATATGTGATTTGTGAAAAATTAACAAAATTAATAAAATTAGAAATAAATAATTTATAAAGTTAGTAGTGGGTTTTGAATATTTTAAATCTAAGATAAGTAAGAGTTTAGAGTTAAGACTCAAAATATTTAAATAATTACACTTATATTATAATATAAAATTGTTAAAATTAAACATAAAAAAACAAAAAAATAACTTTTGGCACAATATTTTAATTCAAATTTTTTTATTTGGGGGGCGTAAAATAAAATTAAAGGATGCAAAGTTGTTGAAAAAGGCATAATAATAAAATGTGATAAATAAAAATGTTGCACAAAAAATATAATTATACTGTAATATTTTAATGGGGTTATTTTTGAAACCCTTTAATATTTATAGAAAAGTAAAATATTTGTAATATGAAAATCCAAAGCAAAGCAATTATGCGTTTGTTTCCCAAATATTTTACTTTAATTTTATTCATGATTTTATTGGGCATACATTTTTGCAATCAAATTAGTATTTATGCTGGAAAACAACAACAACTAGAAAACATCCAAGAAAAGGAAAATGGAGTAGGGGTTGAAAAAATGCAAATAACACAAAACAAAAACCCCAAATAATAAATAATCTGCCTTTAAAAAATTTAAAAAATCCCAAAAATTGCGAACAATTATTTCCCCTAGAAAAAAGAACAATCAATGATTTTAGTTATTATAAACAAAATAATCAATTAACCAAAGAAGATATTATAATTGCTTTAAATGGCATACTTAAAGAAATAAATAAAGAATCAAACATCCAAATACAAAGCGATGATTTTGAAATAGCAAGCGAACAATTAGAAGAAAAATATGAATCGGAAGAAATGCAATGGCAAGGCAGTTTTCAAATTGAAGATATATTGGGCAATAAAATAGAATTTAATTTTACTAAAAAAACAATAAACTTGGATGACATTATTACAAATGCCCATTTAGGAACAATACAAATAACACCTAATATTACCGATGAACAAAGAAAGCAATTAATATGTGAAGCTATTTGGCAAAAAAATCCTCAACTTCAAAATAAATTTTTACCTAAAGATTTTCAATTTAGCAAAAACAAAGATGGCAGTAATAATTTTTGTAAAATAGAATACAATTTAGCAAAAGAAAGACCAATATCACGAATATGAAAGCGAAATGGAACTAGAAATTAACTATCAACAAGAAACAAATGCAGCTTCAACAACTAAAACTACTACAACAAATTCAATAATTTTTTATACAATTATAATAATTATAATTCGTCTAATAGTTGCTTTTTTACTAATTTTAATTTATAAAATCAAACATCAAAAAATAAATAAATTGCTATCTTTACTTATTTAATATCTTTTAAGAAATATCACAATATAAAAGCATAAAGACAATGAAAGCCAAACTTTACAGTTTGGCTTTTTTGTTTATAAAGGGGGGACAAATAATTTTTAAATTACTTAAAAACAAATAAAATACAATAATTATAAATGAATAATATAAATAACATTAATTATAATTCTTGCCAAAATATAGATATACCAAATAATAAATATAATAGCAAGCAAATAATCTTTATTGATTTTTAAATAATTTAATAAAAAAGGTCAATGTGCATAAGCCATGTTCTGTTCTTGTTAAACAAGTGTGGCTATTTATCTTCTACTAACAAGTAGTGCAAAACTAATTTCATTTAATCGCTTTGCATGCCCCTACCATTATTTTGGGTTGTTAGCTTGAGGGGTTTATCGCGTTTCACTTAATTATTTCTAATTAACTCGTCTCTGTGACACTTTCAGTTTTTATCTCATAGATTAAAATAATGTAATTATTGCAATCCTTAGAGCTAAAAACGCCGTTACTTTTTACAGTACTCTAAGTTATTAATTCCTTAGACACAAACACTACATGCAATCGCAGCATGTGCTAACATGGACTTTCCTAAGCTTAAAATACTTATTTTAAACCTCAGCCACTTCCATTGACCTCTTTTATTGTATCAAACATTAAAGTAAAATGCAATCTTTAAATTATGTTTGTAAATATTTTATTAATTTTATTTAACAATCCACAATATTTTACATCCTTTGTAAACAAGTAGGATAATATTTAGGAAAAACATACCAATTACTAGAATCTTTAAAATAATGATATATTGCCTCATCAGGAATATAACAGGCTTTGGGAAAATGATACATTGAAGTTTCTTCAAAATAATTATCAAAGGGAGTTTCTATCATGGATTGCCTCATCAAAGATCCTGAATCTACCCATCCATATTTGGAAATAATGAAATCCATTACTTGTTTTCTTTCCCAATTTAATTTACTTTCACAAGTTTGAGAAACAGGCTCTTTAATAATTTCGTCTTTGTCATAATGTTTAAGTTTTTGATATAATCTTTTAAAAACAGGTCCTTTTTGCCATGCTTCTACTAGATTAACAGCCAAAGATTCTTTATATTTAACTAAATAAGCAGCATAAGAATAGTAAAGTAGCTTTTGGAGTTTCATATGATTAACATCAATTCTTTTAATAATATAATTAGCACAATCAGATATATAAATTCTAGTATTTCTAGTTACAAAATTCATGATTTAGTCCTTTTGTTTTAAGTATTTGTTTTTTGCTTTTTATTTTATTATAACTCAATTTTGATGAATTAGGTTATATTTTTGACTGGGGAAAATAAAATTTGGGTTGTTTAAGGGGGGTATGTTGTTTTATTTGCTTTGTATATTGTTTTTGTTGGTTTTGGGTAATAAAAAAGATCTTATATTAAGATCTTGCATTTGTTTATTTAGTTTTGGGGGCAAAAAAGATTTATAATGGGAGGTTATTAAGTGTAAGAAAAATATTTTTAAATAATAAGGGGAGTGATTTAGCATTTTTTTATGGAGCAAAAATATAATTTCTTTATGTTATAATTACCAAATTATAAAAAATCAAACAAACGATCACAAATTTTAACTTGATCTCCTGGTTTGGCTCCTTGTTTTTGTAATTGTTCTTCCATTCCTATTTTTTTCAATATTCTATTAAATCTTTTTACAGCTTCTTCGTTGTTAAAATCAGTACGATGAAAAAAAGTTTCTACTTGCTTACCAGACGCAACAAAAACAGAATCACTTTCTTTAATAACAGAAATAGTATTTTGATTATCAGGAAGGGTGTATAATTTAAATTCGTTGTTTTTGTTTGGAGTAACTTCTAAGGGAGTATTTTGCAAAAGGGAGCTCATTTCATATTTTAAGGCCTCTAAATTATCAAAAGAAACTAAAGAAAGAGGGATAATTGGTTTACCTTTGATTTGTTGTTTTAAAAGAGTAAGTTTTTGCAAAGCATCAGGTAAATCCATTTTATTGGTAACAATAATTTGTTTTTTAAGTAATAATTGGGGATTGTATTGACTTAATTCTTGATTTAAAGTTTGGTAATCTTGGTAAGGGTTGGCACTTTCCATACTTAAAATATGAACTAAAACACGACATCTTTCAATATGTTTTAAAAATTGAATTCCCATACCACAACCTAAATGAGCATTGGCAATTAGTCCTGGTAGGTCAGCAACTACAAAACTAAAACCATCTACTTCAATAACTCCTAAATGAGGTTTAATTGTGGTAAAAGGATAGGAAGCAACTTTAGGTTGGGCTTTGGAAATAGCAGAAATAAGAGAGGATTTACCAACACTTGGAAAACCTAATAAACCAATATCAGCTAAAACTTTAAGTTCTGTTTTGATTTTAAAACTTTCACCTAAATCACCTTTTTCAGAATAACTTGGAGCTTGATTTTTAAAAGTAGCTAATGCTTTATTACCTTTGCCGCCTTTGCCGCCTTTAGCAATAACTAAGGTTTGTTGATCGTATAAAATCTCTCCTAAAAACTTGTTATCAGCAGTATAAAAAACTGTCCCCAAAGGAACTTTAACATAAAGATGAGGGGCGTTGGCTCCATTTTGACCTTTATTTTTGCCATTTATTCCATGTGGTGCTTTAAGATGTTTTTGATATTTTAATTTTAATAAGGTAGTCTCGTCTTTGTCGCCTACAAAAATAACAGACCCGCCGTTGCCACCATTGCCACCAGCAGGTCCTCCAAAAGCTACATATTTTTCTCTTCTAAAAGCAACGATGCCATGACCACCATTGCCAGCAAAAACTTCATTAAAGGCTTCGTCAACAAAATGCAAACTAAATACCTGCTTTCATTAAATGCATAAAAAAATTATTGCAGATAAACAGAAACTTTTTTACGACCATGCTTTTTTTCAAATTTAATAATGCCACTCATTTTAGCAAATAAAGTGTCATCTCCACCTCTACCAACATTAAAACCAGGGTGAATTTTGGTTCCTCTTTGACGATAAATAATAGCGCCTGCTTTGGCAAATTGACCGTCAGAAAGTTTAGCACCTAATCTTTTGGAATGAGAATCTCTACCGTTTCGAGTAGAACCTGCTCCTTTTTTAGAAGCAAATAACTGGATTTGTAATTGCAATAACATGTTATAACCTCTTTCTTGTTTGAATTTGAGATATTTTTTTAAAATTATTGGGATATTGTTTGGCTAAATTGCAGATAGTGTATTCTAAATTATCTAGCAAAGTAAAAAGAACAGTATTTTGGGTGGTTTTCACTTCTAATTCAAACAACTTATCTTGTAGATTATAGGCAATATCTGTTTGGAATTGAAGTTTTTCTAAAGCATTTAAAGTTAAAATAATAGCAGTAGAAACCGAAGCACACACAATATCAAAACCTTTAGGAGCATATAAAGCGTGTCCCCAAACTTGAATACTAGTAATTTTTTTTTGTTCTTTGTAAAAACAATAGCGAATCATAGTTTTTAAACAGTGATTTTAGTAATCAAAAGTTTAGTATAGGATTGTCTGTGTCCTTGTTTACAACGATATTTTTTACGTTTTTTATACTTAAACACAATAATTTTTTTAGCGCGGTCGTGCTTGATTACTTGAGCTGTTACTTTAGCGTCTTTAACAAAAGGGGTGCCTAAAACAGGATTGGAGCCACCAACAGCTAAAACTTCTTGAAATTGATAAGTTGTTTCTGGCTCAACATTTAGTTTTTCAACATAAATTTCTTGTCCTTCAGAAACACGGAATTGTTTTCCCCCAGTTTTGATGATTGCAAACATTTTCTTTCCTCCTTGCAAAAATTGCAAATTATCTTGGATAATTTATTGGATCTGATAATAATTAATTGTTTAAAAACAATGGTTTTTTATATTTTTTTAATTGGGTATTGCAGCCAACCAAAAAAATACAATAATCATACATTATTATAACATATCTTATTAAAATATGAGTGTTTTTTTTGTTATGAGTTTGGATTATTGTGCTTTTTGAGATATCTATTTTGCGGATGGTTGCTACATTTATCACTGCAAGCTCCTAAATATTTGTGTTCGCTATGTTCGTGGCACAAAATTTGTTTGTTGCATTGAGGATTAGAGCAATTAATATAACGTTCACAAGGAGTGCCATCAAAATAGTCTTTACCAACAATAACATGTTCTTTTTGATTAACAGGAACTGCTATTCTTTGATCAAAGACATACATTTGACCATACCACAAAGCACCTTGAGTTTCGGGGTGTTTGCCATAAGAAATGATGCCTCCTTCTAATTGATAGACATCATCGAAACCTTCTTTTTTTAAGAAAGTGCTAAATTTTTCACAACGCACACCACCAGTACAATAAGTTACGATTTTTTTATCTTTTAATAAATGGGTGTTTTGTTTGACCCAATTTGGCAAATCACGAAAATGTCTAATATTTGGATTAACTGCATTTCTGAAGTGTCCTAAATCATATTCATAGTCATTACGAGCATCAAGAATTAAAGTATCTTTTTCTTGCAAGGCTTGCAAAAATTCTTGAGGAGCTAAATAAGCACCTTTGTCCTTAGTAAGATCAAAGTTTTCTTGAAGTCTCAAATTAACCAATTCGGGCTTAACTTTAATAGAAAGACGCGGGAAAACGTGTGCCTCTACAGTTTCTATTTTAAAAACGGTGTTGCAAAAACGAGGATCTTGTTTTAGTTGATCCATGTATTTATGTATTTGTTCTTCTGGGCCTGACAAAGTACCGTTTATACCTTCTTGGGCAACGATAATACGTCCTAAAAGTCCTAGAGATTCACAATATTTAAAATGTTGGTCTCTAAAAGTTTGAGGGTCTTTTATTGGAACATATTGATAATATAAAATAACTAAGTATTGGGAGTTAGAAGTTTGTGTCATAAAATAATTATGCCTCTTTTCAATTGAGATTGCATGCAAAATCTGATTAATTTGGACTTTATTTTATTATTAAAATAAATTGTTAGGAATTTGAAACAATGAATGATTAATGTTTTTGGCTTCATTTATAATTTTTTATTTAAGATTTTTATGGAGCAAATCTTAAACTCTAATAAATATTAAGGATTATAAAATAAATTTTAGGGGCGTTCTTTCCAAAAAATATACATATTGTGAGCACCATTTAACATTTGTTTTAAATCATCTAAACTATATTTTATTTCGCCTTTGAAACTTGCAGTCCTTGTGCCACCATCAAAAAAAGACTCCTAATAAATCCGAAGAAGCGTCTTTAATACGGCACAAAAGACAAGGATAAGTTTGGATAGTCTCAGAATTATAACAAGGATAATTAGATACAAACCCCAAAAAGATGGATTAATATTGGTTTTGATATAGGTTTTTATTTGTTGAGGAAAAGTTTGAGAATTGTGGGGTCGTAAATAAATGTTTTTAATTTGCATATTGATATTACCTCACAATTATTTTTGAAGATGAAAGTAATGAATTTTTGAGGTTGCCTTTGAAAATGGTGAAAAAAATAGTAAAGGTTTTGTTAGTGGCTTTTGTTTTACCAATAAAAAACGCCGAATCACTTTATTTTCATAAAAGATTCGACTCTATATTCTAAATTATTCTTGTTAAAAACATTCAAATTACTTGATAATATCGGTTCCTAAATAAGGCTGTAAAACTTCAGGAACTGTAATAGTACCTTCTTGGTTTTGATAATTTTCCAAAATAGCAATGACAGTTCTTCCAACAGCCAAACCTGAACCGTTTAGAATATGAACGTATTCATTTTTATTATTTGCAGGATTTTTCATTTTAATATTGGCGCGTCTTGCTTGGAAATCGCAAGAATTACTGATAGAACCAATTTCACGATAACAATTATAGCTGGGTAAAAAAACTTCTAAATCATAAGTTTTTGCCATACTAAAACCCAAATCCCCAGTAGAAAGTAAAACAACACGATAAGGAAGTTTGAGCAGTTTTAGCACTTCTTCGGAATCTTTTAACATTTGGTCTAGACATTCATAAGAATTTTGGGGATGGCAAAACTGGATTAATTCTACTTTATTAAATTGATGTTGTCTAAAAATTCCTCTAGTATCTTTGCCAGCTGAGCCTGCTTCTTGGCGAAAAGCAGTAGTGTAGGCGACGTATTTAATGGGAAGTGTGTCTGGTTTAAAAATTTCTTCACGATGCAAATTAATAGTAGGAACTTCTGCTGTAGGATTTAGATACCAATGATTTTTGGAGTTGTAAAGTTTGTAGACTTCATCTTCAAACTTGGGTAATTGACCTGTTGCAAACATGGATTTTTCATTGATAATATAAGGAGGAATAATTTCTTGATAACCTTTTTTACTATGAAGATCCATCATAAATTGTATTAAGGCTCTTTCGAGGCGTGCTCCTAGCCCTTTGCAAACAACAAATCCACTACCAGAAATTTTAGAAGCCTTTTTAAAGTCGAGAATATCTAATTTTTCAGCTAAATAAACATGGTCTTTGGGCGTAAATGCAAAAGTTCTTATTTGTCCTTCACAATACAATTCCTTATTTTCCTTATCGTTTGTGCCAATTGGTAAAGAATCGTGTGGTAAATTGGGGGTAATGCTTAAAATATCAAAAATTTCTTGTTCTTTTAGTTTTAACTTTTGTTCTAGTTTTTGTAAATCATCACGCAAAAAATTAGTGTCTTGCAAAACAAGAGTAATATCTTCTTTGGCGTTAGCTTTTTGGGCAACTTTTTTAGCTGATTGATTTTTTTGACTTCTTAAATCCTGTATTTCCAAAAGTAAAGATTTTCTTTGTTGTGCTAAAAGAGGCAATTTATTTAAATAAGCAAAATTTTGTTGCCTTTTTTCTAATTTTGCAATAACAGATGGAAGATTTTGGACTACAAAATTCAGATCTAACATAAAAAAATACCTCTTTAGTTTGGGAAAAATTAATTTAATGGTGGCAAAAATAATAAGTTTTAATTGGAAAAATATAAATGTAGTAAGAATATAAATTTTGTTAGTTAATGGGGTTTGAAAAATTTTTACTTATTTTTGTTATTAAAACCATTTATAAATTCAAACCACCAATGTAGAAATTCTTCACTAGAAGAAGGTTTTCCTGTAGGAGATTTCAATTTGGTACCTAAAAATTTATTAACTTCATTTACACCTTTTTTTACTGTGGTTTGTGCAAAATATTTAGGTTCATTTAATAACGATCTAAAATATAGACTTGTCCCTAAAACTGATCCTACAATAAATCCTGAAGTTACATAAATTACTTTATTTGCCCAACAAAAACATAAATTTTTCAACCTTTTCCACTCAAATATATTTAAATAAAATAATTACAATTAAAATATTAATGTTATGTTTGTTGGTCCAATATTATGATAAGTTTTGATGTTTGTTTTAATTAATGTGGTTTTTGTGAGTTTTGTAAAGAAAAATTAAAGGGTATTTACTAATTTTTGTAAATCAGATTTGTTTCTAGCAGAAAAGTTAGCGTGATAAACTCTTTTAGAAACCCCTTTATCAAATTTTTTATAAGCTACACTTAATAAAGCTAAGGCTTTTTGTTTATCAGCGTTTGCAACTGCAGTTTTTACTTGTTTTACCACTGTTTTTACAGATGATTTAAAAGAAACATTTTGCAAACGACGTTTTTCATTAGTTTTATTACGTTTTTTTTGTTGTTTAATATTAGCCATGATTATAATCTCCTTTTTTTAGTTACTTAATTATCAATTTATTATTAATAACTCTACTGAGGATTATACCAAAATTTAGATAAAAAAGCAATAAAATAGTGTAATTATAGTGTTTTTTTATATATTTTGCATTGCATAATAAATTATGTAATATTTGTAAAATAAAATTATGGAAACTCGTTTATGGAGATTTTTTTATAACTCGAAACAATACCCAAAATTACTTTCAAATACTTATTCATTTAGCTTTTTAAAATATTTTTTTTCAAATGCATCAGGAGTAACATAATTAAGTGATGAATGCATTCTTTCTAAATTATAATATGACATATATTTGCAAATAGTTTCAATCATAACTTTTTTACTAATAGTTCTAGGGTTTGGAATGCCATAATAAATACATTCACATTTAAAAGAAGAAAAGAAAGAAGTTAAATAAGTACAAGGAGAAGATTGTCCTTTTTGAATCCTTTGTCTATCTTCAAAACTCTGAATTAAATTTTTGGTTTCTAAAATTTCTTCAACATCCAATTTATAATATGGAAATTTAAGATAAGAATGAAAAATGCAATCATTTTCAAATACATTTAATTTATCAATAATATCTATAATTAAAGGTGCGCCTTCATAATCAGAAACATGATAAGCCAAAATTTTGCGACTATATGTATCTAGGACAACTGAAACATATAAAACTTTATCCTGGTAATAAACTTCGGTAATGCCACCACATAATATTTGATGAGGTCTTGTAGCTTTCATATTTTTAGCAAGATTTAAAAATTGACGATTTAATATCTTTTCTTCAGTATAATATTGCATATTTATCTATCTCCATTTATTTATTATAATCATTCCTAAACATTTAAAACATTAAATAATTCTATCACCCTAAATTATAAACAATTAAAACAATTTATCTACCCCAAAAGAAATGATAACCCAAACTGCAATTACAGTTTGGGTTATTTTAATAAATAATGATACATTTATAAGGAATCAAAAATCTTCAAAAAAAGCCTTAGATTTAGGAAACTTATCAGTTTCAAAAATTTCTTTCGGAGTACCTTTTTCAAGAATTTTACCTTGTTCCATAAAATAAATAGTATCAGATACTCTTTGAGCAAATTTCATTTCATGAGTTACAATAATAAGATTTATTTTTTTCTCTGATAATTTTTGTAAAGTTTGTAATACTTGCAAAGTAGATTCAGGATCTAGGGCAGAAGTTGGTTCATCTAAAAGAATAACTTCAGGTTTCATACATAAAACTCTAGCAATAGCAACACGTTGTTTTTGTCCCCCTGAAAGAGTTTCTACTCTTTGATTAGCAAGAGCTTCTAAATCTAGTTCTTTTAACCGTTCTAAAGCATTTTCTTGAGCTTCTTGTTTAGATAATTTTAATACTTTCATCGGAGCTAAACAACAATTTTCTAATACTGTTTTTCCTTCAAATAAATTAAAACTTTGAAACACCATTCCTACTTTAGTTCTTAGATCAGATAATTTTACTCCTTTATCTAAGATATTTTTATTATCAATTAAAATTTGACCAGAATTAGGTTCTTCTAATAGATTAAAACATCTTAATAAAGTAGATTTCCCTGAACCTGAAAAACCAATAATAGTTACTATTTCTTGTTTTTTAATTTTTAAATTAATATTTTTTAAAATCTCTTTATCGCCAAAATTTTTGCAAAGATCTTTAACTTCAATTAAATATTGCATTCTAAACTCCTTTTTTTTGTTTTTCTAAATATTTAACAAATAAATTAGCAATCGTAATTAACACTAAATAAATACAAGCAGTAATAGCATAAGGCATAGCAATGCTTCCTGTTTGAACAATTTGAGTTTTGGCTTTCCATGCTACATCTAACAAACCAACCAAACCACCAAAACAAGCACTATCTTTAATATTTACAATAAATTGTTGTACTACAAAAGGAAGTGATCTTTTAAGCGTTTGGGGGAAAATAACACAAAAAAATGTTTGTCTTTGAGTCATTCCTAAAGCTAGAGAAGCTTCTACTTGTCCTTTATCTAAAAACTTAATATTTTGTAATAAAATATTTGTAATACTAACTGCTGAATTTAATAATAACACTATAATACCTGAATACATCGGATTTAATTCAGGATTATAAGCTCTCCAACCAAAATGAACTATAATCATTTGAGCTGCTACTGGAATTGATTTAAAAATATAAAGTATTGCATCAAGCAAGTAAAGAAAACTTTGTATTAACCCTACAATAAAGGGATTTTGTGTTTGATAATTAGGTTTAATACTTTTAATCCCTGTTAAAACAATAGCTAAGATAAAACCTACAATAACTCCATCTAATGCAAGTAATAAAGTAGTTTTTAAAGGTGTGGCATAATCAGGTAAAACAAGAGATACTTTTTGATACCAATTTAATCCTTGTTTTTGACTTAACTCTTTTAAAGATTGTTCTAACCATTTATTAGTTATTTCTTTAAATTTAGATATTTTGTCTTCTAAAGTTTTTATTCTTTTTAGGTCTTGTTTGTCAGTTGGTTTTGATTGTTCTTCTTTTAATTCTTTGGTTAACTCAATTATATCTTTAACATCTAAACCATAACCCTCTAGAACAAGTTCTTCTTTTTTTAAAACTTCTTTAAAAGCATTATTAATTGGAATAATTAATTTTGTATTACCTTTTTTAACTACAATTCCTAAACCTGTAGGAGAAACAGTAAAACGAGCATCATCAGATATAATTGATATATGTTTTAATTCATCATTTTGCGAAGCATAATATTTAGTAATATAACTATCAGTTACAAAAATATCAGAAGCTTTATCTTTAACACTTTGAGCACACATAACAGCATCATCAATAGGATTGGATTTAGTAATGTGTAATAAATTTCCTAAATCTGATCTAATATTTTCAATAACTTTATCAGCCACAGAACCAGTAAGAGTTAAAAATTTAATTGGGTCTTTGGAATCTTTTAATATACCTTTTATATCTTCATATTTTACTTCTTTTAGCAAATCTTTAAAACGCGCATCATCTTTTCTTACTAAAAACCCTGTATTATCCAAAGTATAGGCAATAGGAAAATCAAAGTTTTCTTTTCTTTTTTCAGTAATACTAATAGAAGAAATAGCTACATCAACTGAACCATTTTGAACAGCAGTAAACATCCCATCAAAATCAAAAAGACTAAATTTACAACCTTCATACTTTTCTTCTTGAGGTAATGCTTTTACTATTTTATCAATTAAATCTATATCAAATCCTGAAATATATTCACCTTGAATAGTTCTATGAGCTTTACTTGTATCTTTATCAGATTTAATAGTCAAACTATTAGGAGCTGCATCAGCTACCACAGCCACTCTTAAATATTTCTTAGAATTATTAACTCTTTGAAATAACCCCACACTAAAATGAAGCCATACCCAAAAAATCATAAACATAAATAATAAAACATATTTAGTATATTTTAGATATTCAGTAATTTTGTATTTTTCTTTTTTCCTTTGAATCATAATATATAATTTTTACCTTCACTTTCAATTTTGGTGCTTGTAAAAACTATCTATTTGACAAATTTAATTTAAAATACCAAAAAAAAAAAAAAACATCATTGTTATAATAGATACAACAATTTTAATATACTTATGAATATGAAATCTATATTTGGGAGGCATCTTTTTAATTTTCATTTTTTAACCTTTTATTTATATATTATAAATATACATAAATTGTAATGTGCATCATTTATAAATATTTTTCAATTCTAAAACAATATCAAACTTTTAATAATAAGATATTTTTTAAAATAATACTTTATTATTTATGATAACATAAAAACAATTAAAATTAACATTTAATTAATATCAGTATAACTATTTTAATATAAAAGATTCAAAGGTAAGAAATAAATATTGGGTTAATAATTAAAATGTAGTGAGTTATGCATTAATTATCTTTATATTTTATATTAAGAATTAATATTTGTTTTATCTTAATATTTGTTTCTTATAATTCTTAAATTAATTTATTAAGCACTAACTACAGTTTTTAAAGCAGGATTTAATTTTTTTTCTAAATATTTACTTAACATATTAATAAATTGAATTAAAACTAAGTAAACAAAGGAAAGTATTACAAATGGAGCAACTAAATCTCCTGTAACATTCATAGCATCATTTGTAACAAATGACATATCAATTAATGCAATTAATACGAAGAAAGTAAAAGCTTTAATATTAGTAACAAATTGTGCTACTACTAAAGGAACTGATTTTTTTAATGCTTGTGGGAAAGTAACATAATAGAAGGTTTGTTTTTTATTCAATCCTAAAGATTGAGCCGCTTCTACTTGTCCTTTATTCTACAAATTTAAGAGTTTGCATTAAAACAACAGCAATATTAGCAACTGAATTTAATACAATGACAACTAATGCTGCATGAGTTTGATGCATTGTAGGGAAAATACTAGGCCACCATAAATGTCTTGCAAACTAAACTAACAATCCTTGAGCAGCAATTGGAACTCCATTTAATAACCAAACATAAAAATCTACAAATTTAGAACCTACTTTTTTAAAACCTTTTACAAAGACATTATTTGTTCTAGAAAGAGTAGATTTATTTTTAACTGCTAATAGAACTAATGATAATAAGAATCCAAAAACAACACCATCAACAGCAAGTAATAAAGAAGTATAAAAAGGTTTTTTATAAGTTGGTAAGTGATATTTAATTTTTTCCCATAAAAAATCGTCTCCTTTTTGAACAAAACCCTTTTCATTATAAACAGTTTCATCAAATACTACTTTTAATCTTTCATCTATTTTATTTTTTATTGCTTCCTTTTTGGATGTCAAATGTTCTTATTTTTGCACATCTGGAGAATCATTTTCTGTTGCAGTTTGTGCTCTTGTAGTTTTATTTAATTCAACAAATTCTTGTTCTTGTGCTGCGTTTCTTTGTTTTTTGTATTTAATTCTTCGTATTTCTTTTTAACTTGTTCTAATTGAGTTTTGTCTTGTTCGTCTAAACATTTTTCCAAAGTTTCTTTTTCTTTTTGGATAGCTTCTAATTCTTGTTGTTTTGCATTTAATACTCTTCTTGTTTTGGCTTCTTTAGTTTCATCAAAAAACGCAAATAGATACTTTTTCAAAAATTGATATTCTTGTTCTTCGTCTAATGTTCTTTCTTGGTTTTTATTTTTTTCTTCTGGTGTACTTGAAAATTTGTATGTTTTTTTAACTTTTAATTTATCATAATTTGTTTTGAAAGTTTGTCTTTGTGTACCACCTTCTAAACATTTAGTTAAAGTATCAACAACTTTTTTCAGTTGTTTCAATTCATTAGGTAAATTTTTCAATCTTTGTTTTGATGCATCTTTTTGTAATGTATTATTAAGAGAAAACCAAGACCAAACTTTGAATAAAACTTCAAATTATTTTTATTCATCATCATTTCTTGAATTAAGACCTTTTAATTCAGCAAATTTAGTTTCTTGGTCCTTTGTTCTTTGTGGTGCTAATCTTGGTTTTAATTTCCTAAGAGTTTCTAAAATCTTTTTAAGATCATATATTTTATCTTCTACTTTAAATGTTTTTGTACCATTACCTTCTTCTTTTTCTACTTCTTTTTTCTTAACATCTAAATCAAATAATTTTACTAAAGCATTATTAACTGCTTTTAGCATCTCTTTATCACCTTTATGAACGGCAATACCTATCCATTCAGGACTAGATAATAAAAGAGGATTATCAGTTTGAAGAGAAATATATTTTAAGTCTTTGCCACCTTCTACATTACCACGAGCAATAACATCATCAATTACATAAATAACTTCTTTGCCTCGTTCTTTATTTTCTCTTACTGCTTGTAAATTAGGAACTGCATTATCAGAACCAGTTGCATAATTAATTAAATTATCTCTATATTTAGGGCTTAATTGTGCTTTCATATTTCCTTGTTTAAATAATTCTTTATAAATGTTAAGCTTTCTCCTCCTGTAGAAACAACACTATTTTAAGCTGAAGCTTTTTCCGATCGTAGACAAATAGGACTCATCCATGAAAAAGTAGATACTCTTAGAACATTACCTTCTTGTTTGGTTTCACTAAACACTTGAACATGCAACCACCCCAAAACAACAAGCGAAAATCCTAATAATAAGTAATTTAGATACCGATATACTTTGTTTTTAGTAAAATATGCATTTGTCTTGGCAAAAAATGCTTTTACTTTGATTAAAATATTTTCTTAAGCCCATAAGTACAGTAAATTATCTCCTTTTTATATAATTTTATATATTTATTTTTTTAGTTATAATTTTTTTATAATTTTTATTTTGATAATAATAATAATAATACTCTTAAATTATTGTGTTCTTATAATTATTTTCTATAATTGTATTAATTCCTTTTTTGTGTTAATTCCTTTTTTGAATGACAAACAAAGATACACATACAATAAATAATTAAGCAAAAAATAAATAGAAAAACAAAGCAAAGTTATAATTGCAATTATAGTTTCATTAAACTTATAAATAATCAATAATAATATATTAATAAATAATAAATAATTTTTAAACATTAATCTATTACAAATCTATTACAAATTAATTTTTACTATCAGCTACTAAAAATATAATCACATAATACAAATAAAACTGTTCTTAAAGAACAATTAAAACGATAAATAAAACGATAATAAAAATAATCAAAATAAACCCAATTAAGGAAAAATTTCAATTATATTTTCCAATTCCCAACCATAAATTAAAAATGATAATCAATATAAATAGGTAATGCCATCTTTGTAAATTGCTAAATAAATATTAACTTGCAAACAAATTAATATCACTAGATATTGCTAAATATAATATCTAGAACCGTATAATTCGATAAGTAATCATTGATAAAAATACTCTAAATTGAATTTGTTTAACAACTAAACTCCTCCTTTAAGTTGTTTTTAAGTTGTTTTTAATGCACCAAAATAAAAGTATTTTTGGAGATATTTTAAAATATAATCTAAATATAATATTAAAATATAATCAAAATAATTTTTAATCACAATGATAAAAGGATAAAAGTCCAAAGGGTAAAAAATGGTGGGTGGAAACCTTAAAAAATATTTTGGCAAACAACAAACATTAAAATTAGTTACAAAAGATACCAAATAATTCAATAAGGGTAAAAAAAAATAATTAATTAAAGAAAATAATTTTTGTCTAAACCAATCTCAAAATATTACAATTGAAACATTTAACAAATATTTAATCAACCTTAATTAATAATTAATTTAAGTATTTAATCTAAGAAAACAAATTAGCATCTTAAACACTTTATAAAAAGAAAGTGAATTTAATCACTTTTAAACGTATATATTCCTATTTATATCAATAACAAATAAAATGATAAACGCAATTTTGGTTGCTATTTATCAAAATATTCATTATTTAATAATATACAACAATTATTTTAATTTTGCAAATATTAAAAAAATAAAGATGAAAGGAAATATTAATTTTAAGTATATATAATAAATAAATTACACAAACAAAAGATAAAACAAACATCCTTAAAGACTAGCCTAAAAACTAGTCTTTTTTTTATTATCTTAAATTAACTTTATCCCTATAAAATAACACTCAAACCCATCAAAACACCCTTAAAACCCCAAAAATGAGCATATTTACCGTTTTTTTGAGTTATAATATACTTTAATGGCAGCACTTTAATATACAAACTAGCTATTATATACAAAAAATGTAATAAGGAGCCTTCCAAAATGAAATATTAAACAAAAAAAATAAAATATTATTCCAAATAACAATTTAGCAACTGTATTTATTGACGTCCAAGACAAAGAAACAATTGAACTACCACAAGAACCATATACTTTAGAACAATTATTACAAAATTGCACAACAGCTAAAAATATCTATATCTTTTGGAAATCTCCAAAACCACCAAAAGACATTACTCTTGATGATAGAACAGATTTAAATATATCAGATTGTGAAAAAATGGAGATTACGAAGTGTGGGGTGGAAGCATAAAACCCAAAGGATCTTATAACAAATCTAATCCTCCTGAAAATACTATAACTATAACTAGTGTAGGTAGTTGTGGTTATATTCATTTCCATACTAACCCTTTTTGGTCTGATCAAAATTTATAAATTTTAAAATCTAAAGATGATTCTTTTGATGTTTTGTATTTCTATTTTTATTTAAAACAAAAAGAAAACGAAATTCAAAAAAATTTAAAACAAGGACACATTCCCAATTTCACCCAAAAGCTAATAAAAAAAATAAAAATAACTCTTCCCCCCATTAGAAACACAAAATGAAATAGCCACTTTTTTAAATAAAACCTTAAAACAAATAGAAGAAAAAACAAATTTACTCAATTCTTTAATGAAAGATTTATTAAATAAAACTGATGAACAAAAACAATATTTATTTAATAAATTATTATTTTAACTTACAAACCTTTTATAATTAATACCTTTAAACCCCAGACTCTTTTTACAAAGGGTCTTTTTATTTGTCATTAAATAAATATAGCATAACAAAACAATAAAACAACAAAATAAACAAATTACCTTGAATATTTCTAATAATTCATGTTATAATAAAGTAAATAAATTATATACTATTTATGCACAAAAACTTTTTACCAATTCTTCAATAAAAAAATCAAAATATGTAGAAAATAAGAGGCATTTTATAATAAAAATGTTATAATAAAGCTGTAAATGCAAACAATGGAGGCAAACATGTATCACATTCCAATAGGAATCTCAGGAAGACACACTCACCTATCACAAGAAACACTAGATATTTTATTCGGTCAAAAAAATTATCAACTCACTTTTTTCAAATCCCTCAAACAAACAGGACAATTTGCAGCCCAAGAAAAAATTGATGTTATGAGTCCATCAGGAAAAATTCTTCCACAAGTTCGGATTTTAGGACCCACAAGACCTTTTGACCAAGTAGAAATTAGTCAAAGCGATGCTTTAAGACACGGATTTACAGCTCCTGTTAGATCTTCAGGCGATATTAAAGGTTCAGGCAAAGCCACTTTAATAGGTCTCAAAGGTCAAGTAGACATTGAAGAAGGTGTTATTATTGCCAACAGACATATTCATTTATCTACCCAAGATGCAAAAAATTTTGGCATTACTGACAAACAAATGGTAAGTATTGAAATTGAAGGCATTAAACCTGGCATCTTAAAACAAGTTTTGTGCAGAGTACACCCCGATTTTAAACTTGAATGCCACTTAGATACCGATGACGGCAGTGCTTTTTTACTTAAAAATGGCGATACTGTTAAATTACTGAAATAAATCATTAAAAATAAAAAAATAAATAATTTTGTCAACTTAAATTCTTGCGTTATAAGGATCTTGCAACTCACCCCAAAGACCTTATAACCTATATTTATTTTCACCCCTTAGCAAAACTAACAATATAACTAACAATTATTTTATTTTTTTATTGAACGAAAGACATAAATTTCCTTTCATTTGTGTCTTTCGCTCAATAAAAACTCTTCTTAAAAACGCAAAAAACAAGAAGGAGGTAAAACGGATAAGGATAAAAATTACAAAAACCCAATAAACTTAATTAAAAATTATCCTCAATAAAATCAATGCAAACAACAATTCCATCTTTTAAAAAGTTTCTCAGATCTGAAGTTTTTCGTGACCCTATCTACGGTTATATTTATCTGGAATACGAATTGATTGAAAAATTAATTGATACTTCCGTTTTCCAAAGATTAAGACGTATAAAACAATTAAGCGGCGCTAACATCGTCTTTCATGGAGCAGAACATTCTCGTTTTACACACAGTTTAGGTGTTTATGAACTTGCAAGACGGTTTTTAAAAATCACAAATATTAAAAAACACTTTTCTGAAACCCAAAAATTAATTTTACTAGTATCTTCTTTGTTACATGATATTGGACACGGTGCTTATTCTCATTCTTTTGAAACCTTATTTGACGTAAACCACGAAACGCAAAGTGCACGCATCATCAAACATAACAAAGAAATTGGAGCTTTATTAGACCAAATAAGCCCTGATTTCAAAAACGATGTAGCTAGTGTGATTGAAAAAACAAAAAAATTTCCCTTAATAGAACAAATTTTAACTAGTCAAATTGATATTGACAGACTAGATTATTTAGAACGAGATTCTTATTTTACAGGTGCCACTTATGGGCATATCGATTTAGAACGTTTAATGCGTAGCATGATAATTGAGCCTTATCCTAGCAAAAATAACGAAAAATGTATTGCCTTTAGAAAAAGTGGTGTTTTTGCTATTGAAAATTATTTAATTAACCGCTATCATATGTTCTGGCAAGTTTATTATCATCCCAAAGTAAGAGCTTATAGCACCATTTTAGAAAAAATTTGTAAACGTTTATGTGATTTATTACAAAATAACTATCCTGTAGACCCATACACCCAACCTTTTTACAATTTTGTAAACAATCAAACTAACCTAGACAAATACTTAGCAATTGATGATTATTATATGAACGGTTTAATCCTACATCTTAAAAATAGTAAGGATACCATTTTAAAAAATTTATGTAATGATTTTCTCAATAGACGTATTTGGCACATTTTAGATGATAACGACCAAAACCAAGAACAAATTGCACACATTAAGCAACAATATCACAGCCAAAACATCGATTATATTAAATATTATACTTCAAGTAATACTGCTTTTCAAAATGCTTATTCCGAAAGTAAGCCTAAATTTGAAACCAAAATTTTAATTAAATCTAAGGGAGGACTCAAAAGTCTGAAAGAAGAATCCCCCATTATTAAAAGTTTAATCAAAAGTAGTCCTAAACAAGATAATAAATTTTTTTATCGCCCTTTATAAATCCAAAACTTCCCCTATAAACCCCTCCAAAACAACTTCCCCAATTCTCATACTAACAACAAATCCCAAAAGCCAACATCCATATCAATTTTATTTAAGGAAATCAAATGCATCATACAACCAAAAAAAAATACGGTCAAAATTTTTTAACAGATGTTAATTTATTAAACAAAATTGTAACTAAGGCTTCCATCACAGACAAAAATGTTTTAGAAATTGGACCTGGCAAAGGTGCTTTAACCAAAATTATTGTCCCTCAAGCTAAACGTGTTTTAGCCTATGAAATTGATGCTACTCTCAAACCTTTTTTAAATTTTGAAAATCATAACAATGTTAATATCATTTATGATGATTTTTTAAAAAGAGATTTATTAAAAGATTTTGATCATTATTTTAGTCCTAACTCTCAATTAAGTTTAATTGGTAACTTACCTTATTATATTACCTCACCTATTCTTTTTAAAATTATTGACACTCCCCAAATTAATGATGCTACTATTATGATTCAAAAAGAAGTAGGAATGCGTTTACTGGCTCAACCCAATAACAAAAATTATAACGCTTTATCTGTAATTATTCAATTTCTATTTAGTATTGAAAAAATCCAAGAAGTTAAAAGACATATGTTTTTTCCTGCACCCAAAGTAGACAGTATTGTTATTAAACTTACTAAAAATAACAACATTTGCCCTACTTTCTTGCAACAATTTATCAAGTTTGTAAAAACTTCCTTTAAACAAAAAAGAAAAACTTTACTCAACAACTTATCTTGTCAATTTTTTTTATCCAAAGAAACCATTGTTCCTTTTTTCTTACAACATCACATCCCTTTACAAATTAGAGCCGAACAGGTAACTTTAGAAACTTTTCAAAAATTAACTGTTAAATGGTTTATTTTTTTTAATATGTCATAAAATAATAAAACTTTTCATATTGAAAATAAATCACAAAGTTCATTAGGAAATGATTTTCCCTTTTTCCGATATTAAACATCAATATCAAAAAATTAAATATTAATCTTTTTTTAAATAAAAAACCATTAAAATATTAACTGCATCCAATTATTATTTATATTTTATTTGTAATTTTTAATTTGTATCATTACACAAACCATAAATAATTAATAATAAATAACGAATAATAATTTAGCATTTAATATAAAATGAAGCAAAACTGGAGGCTTAAGAAATGAAAGTTACCGATGTAAAAATTAGAAAAATCAACGGTGAAAGTAGATTAAGAGGAGTTTCTTCAATCACTTTTGAAAACCAATTTGTAGTTAATGACATCCGAATTATAGAAGGAGAAAGAGGTATATTTATTGCTATGCCAAGTAGAAAAACTTCCAAAGGCAACTTTAGAGATATCGCTCATCCCATCAATTCAGAAACCCGTCAACTAATTGAAAATTGCATCAAAAACAAATACCAAGATTTGCTAGATAACCCTCCACAAGAAGAAGATTTTTCTCAAAATTCTGAAAATTAATAATTATTAACTTTAAAAAATTCCAGATTTTTTTGGAATTTTTTTTACATGTTTTGAATTCAAAACGCCATTTTATTAAAAAAATTTTGCAAATGCGAAACTAAAACCCAAAACTAACAAACAACTCATCCATTAACACTTTTTCCAAAAATACTTTACATTACTAAAATATTTACAATTATATTTATCCAAAAAAATTAAGCAAAGAGGTACAAAAATTTGTCTTGTTGCAGCAATTCTTCATCCATCCACAATCACGAACACAACGATAAAAAACCATTAATTTGTTTTGTTATAGGAACATTTTTATATAGTTTATTTGCTCTATATTTGCATTCTCACAATTGCACAAACACACTAGTATTAGTTCTTGTTTCTTTGGCACTTTTATTTTTAATCGGCTATCATGTTATTTTAGAAGGCTTTATAGAAACTTGGCAAGATACTTGCAAATTAAAAAAATTCACTCCCAACATTCATATTTTAATGACTTTAGCGGCTCTGGGAGCTTTATATTTAAAAAACTACAACGACGGCATTTTATTAATTGTCATATTTTCAGGAGCTTCTTTTTTAGAAGAATACGTTGAGGCAAAAAGTCAAAAAGAAATCAAAAATCTCTTAAAGCTTCAAGTAGCAGAAGCAAGATTACAAAAAGAAGACGGCAGCACTGAAATTATTCCTTCCAAACTACTAAAAATCAATGATTTAGTCTTAATTTTACCAGGCGACCAAATCCCTACTGACGGCGTCATTGTTTCGGGAAATCCCAACATTAACGAAGCTAACATTACAGGTGAAGGCATTCCTTGTGACAAACAACCAGGCGATTTTGTCTACGGCAGCACCATTAACGGCAGCAACCATTTTGTTATGCGTGTCACAGCTACTAACGAAAAGACTGTTTTTGCCCAAATTGTAAGATTAGTAAGCCAAACCCAAAACAATATTTCCAAAACTGCTACTTTAATTAAAAAAATAGAACCAATTTATGTAAAAACCGTTATGGCAACAGTTGTTGTTGTCCTTGGTCTTGCAGGAATACTACATTTTACTGAACCAAGTAATCCCAATTTCGAATTTAGCAATTGGCTACACAAAACAATGATTTTTTTAACTGTATCATCTCCATGTGCCCTAGCTGCAGCTGACATTCCTTCCACTCTTGCAGCTATTTCTAACCTCACTAAAAAAGGGGTTTTATTCAAAAACGGCAGATCTTTGGAAAAAATGGCAGATATCAAAGCTTTTTCATGCGACAAAACAGGCACCCTTACCGAAGGCAAACCTCAAGTAACTGATGTTTATGTAGCCCCCGAAATCTCTGAAGAAAAGTATCACAAATATTTAGATATATTATTAGGGATGGAACAAAAATCCAACCATCCTTTAGCACTAGCTATTAAAAACCATTTCCACCACAAATCTCACCTCCAAATGGAAATTACTAGCTCAGTTGGCATCGGCCTTGAAACTTTTTATCAAAACAATCATTATAAAATTGCCAAAGCTACTGCTTTTACCCAAACTCCAATCTGTGCATCTTTACAAGCCAAAACGCAAAAATTTTTATCCGAAGGCAAAACCATCGTTTATTTTAGTTGTAATAATCACATTGTTATGGCTTTAGCTCTTTTGGATAAATTACGTCCTCAAGCTTATCATTTAATGCAATACTTCAACCATAAAAACATCTATACTGCAGTAATTACAGGAGATACCCAACAAAGCGCTTACATCTTACAAAAAAAACTTCATCTCAAAGCAGCTTGGGGAGATATTCTACCTGCCTATAAACTAGAAAAAGTTCAAGAACTACAAAAAGAAAAAGGCACTACAGTAATGGTAGGTGATGGTGTCAATGATGCTCCTGCCCTTACAGCTGCTGATGTAGGAATTGCGATGCAAAACGGTACTGATGTGGCAATGGATGTAGCAGATGCAGTTTTAATGCAAAACGATTTATCAAAAATTATATATACTCACCAAGTAGCTGTCAAACTACGCAAAATCATTTGGCAAAATATTATTTTTGCTATGGTAGTAGTTTGTATCTTGAATCTTTGTAATCTTTTTGGAGACATGAATTTACCTTGGGCAGTCACTTGCCATGAAGGAAGCACACTTTTAGTTATTTTCAATGGATTAAGACTATTACAAAGTCCCAAAAACCCCAAACTAAAAGACAAAAAGAAAAACACAAAATCTTTTAATAAATAATTTAATTTATTAACCTCATTATAAAAGACAGCACAAAGACAAAAAAACCACCCTAAAAGGGTGGTTTTTTATTTACATATTAAGATTCAAAACATAATTTAAAAGAGTGTTAAATTTGGAAGTATTTTATTTGAGTATAATGAAATCTCTTATTATTAAATAATTATCAATATAAAAGTTATTACAATATATAAAATATTTAATCTTGTTCAAATGTTTTATCACGTTTTAATTTAAGATAAAAAGTTGCAAAAATTAATAATGTAATGATAAAACAAATAAAATTACTAAGAAAAATACTCAAACCTACTCCCATTACACCTTGATTTAAAAAGTGTTTGGAAAAAAGAACAATAAAAAAGATACGAATTAAAGTTCTTAAAAAATTCAGATAAACCGAAGGTCCTACGCGTTTAAAAGCTAATAAAAAATTAAACATAATAATAGAACCACACGATAACCATAAGCTAGTAGTTTCAAAAAATAATAATGTACGGAAAGCATCTTGTTCCAAACTAGGAATCTTTTCCCAAGGACTATCATGAAATAATGGCAAAATTAACTTATAACCAAAAATATTAATCAAAGAACCTATTAAAGCCAAAACACACATACAAAAAATAATTTTTTTGAATGCTTCAAAGACCCTATTAAGATTGTTATGACCTAAATTTTGAGATATAATAGCATTTTGGGAATCAGAAAAAGAGTTAAGTGCATTATAAAAGACATTATTAATAGTTACTGCTAAGGCTAAATTAGCTCCAATTTGGGAACTACTAATTCCTTGAGGATCACCGTACCATTCTTTAACAATGATACTTACAATTAATTTGCCAACACTATAAATACTAATACTAGCACAAACAGGAATAGCTAATTTAGAAAGTTTTTTCAAAAATTCTTTATCAAAACTGATTTTGGATAAAATAATACGGAAGGGATTTTTGCTGTCAAAAAATAAAAACCACAAAGCAAATAAAGTAACAATTCCGTTAGAAATCAAAGTAGCCAAAGCCAAAGAAACCATGGAAGAATTCCAATAATGAAAAAGAACAAAAGAAAAAATAATTTTAGCAGAAGCGTTTAAAATATTTAAAAAAAGAGCAATTTTGTTATTACCTTTGGCACGCTCCAAACTTAAAAAAACTGTATTTATAATGATACAAACAAGCGACAATATAATAAGATTATAATATTTAATGCCTTCATTGTTTTCAATTGCATTTTGACTAATTTTTAAAATATTAGTTGCAATGAAACTTTTAAAAACAAAAATGCATAAAAAGACCAAAATAAAGCCAGTTAAAATGGAAAGAACAAACGTTTTTGCCAAATAAAGGTGCATTTTATTAATATTATTTTGTCCATAAGCACGCCCTACTAAAATAACTCCTCCTGTGGCAATAGAAATACCAAAAGGAACAAGAATACCTTTAAATATATGTACGCGACTTACAAAGGTAAGTTGATTATCTGAAATTTGATTTCTTTTTAAAATAAAAAGATCAATAGCATCTGATGCATTTTGAAAAATCCAATAAATAATGATAGGAAAGGTAAAATAAAAAATTACTTTCCATAAGTTTCCTTCTAATAAAAATTTTCTATTTCTTTTTTCATTAATTAAAATTTGTGTTGTTGCTTTTGATTTAACCAAAAAAAACCTCCATCTAATGTTTTGGTTGGGTCAAACAACTTGAAAATATGTGTAAATAAAAGCTATAACACATATTATATTTTATCAAAATTAGAGGGGTTTTGGGAGGCAAAAGGTGATATTTAGAGGAGGCGCGCTAACTATATTTCATTTATTTAGATAACTAACCATTTTTGACAGCTACCCTCAATTTAGCAGAGATACTACGCGAATTATTTTGCATTTCTTCCTCACTTGGCAAAAAAGCTTTTTTAGTAATAATACTTAAAGGAGTTTGGGGCATAATTGTAATAGGCAACTTTTTAGGCAAAACAAAAGTACTATGTTTTTTAAAAAAATGTTTAACAATGCGGTCTTCTAACGAATGAAAACTAATAACTACTATCCTGGCATTGGGTTTTAACAAATCAAGACTTTGTTCCAAGGCTTGTTTTAAAGATTCTAATTCTTGGTTAACTTCGATACGCAATGCTTGAAATATTTTTTTAGCACTATGTCCTTTTTGGCGATTGCAAAATCGATCAGTGATGGCAACCAAATCATAAGATGTGCGCAAAGGTCTTTGTTTAATAATTTCTGAGGCAACCAAAGCAGCATTTTTAACTTCACCATAAACCTTAAAAATATTTTTTAATTGTGCAAAGGAGTAATTATTTAAAATATATTGTGCAGTAATTGTTTGATTAACATTCATTCTCATATCTAAAGGGGTGTTGTGCAAATAACTAAATCCTCTTTGGGGATTGTCAATTTGACAAGAAGATAGCCCTAAATCAAATAAAATACCATCTAATTGAAAAACATTTCGTTGTGCTAATCGGGTTTTTAAATGCGAAAAGTTGCTATGAATTATTTCAATTGGCAAATGTGGTGGCAAGATTTTTTTAGCGTTTGTGCAAGCTTCTACATCTTGGTCAAAAGAATATAAAAACCCTTGTTGTAAAAGATTTGCAATTTCTATAGTATGCCCACATTGTCCTAAAGTGGCATCTACATAAATACCTTCGGGCTTTATCTTTAAAAAATCTATGGCTTCTTGTTTGAGAACTGAAATGTGGTTAAAATGTGTTTTATTCATGGATTTTACCTCACTTGCAAAGTTAAAAAATGTGATTAAAAATAATAAATGGTGGAAAAATAAAAGGAAGGTGAGAGATGAATTGCAATTATAAAAAAAATAGTTAAATTACACAATATTATTTGTAATTTAACTTATTTTATCAATTGTGAAATCGTACCTAAATATTAATTACTTAAAGACAAATTTAACTTTATCATTAATAATTTCTTCCAAAGCTTTACCAACTACTTTATTACACACAAGTTCAGGCAATTCTTTTTTTTGAGCTTCTATCACATGAGCAGTTTTGCTTGCAATATGAACTAATTTGTATTTGGAATTAATTTGATCCAACAATTTATCAATCGAAGGATAGATCAAACCTTCCTTATTGTATTTTTTTTTATTTGGGTTACTATTGTTCTGCATAACCATTATCCTCCAATATTTTTAAATAATTACGAATACTGCGTTTCGTTTTGGCATGTTCTGCTCTAATAATTGCAATAATACGGTCAGCAGCATTAGCCACTTCATCATTTACTACAATATAATCGTATTTGTGAGCTAAGTGAAACTCGTTATTGGCTTTGGCAATTCGTTTTGCAATATTTGCTTCTTGTTCAGTGCCGCGTTTTTTTAAACGATCGTAGAGAGTTTTTTTTTCAGGCGGAACCAAAAAAATAAAAACTGTGTTTGGCATACGCTTTTTTCTTAAATGAGTGGCTCCTTCAACTTCAATTTCTAAAAACACTTCTTTTCTTTGTTTTAAAAAATCTTGAATTTGCTTTTTAGGAGTTCCATAATAATGATCAATAAATTTAGCCCATTCTAAAAAACAATTATTTTCAATCCCTTTTTCAAATTGTTCTTTAGTTAGAAAATGGTAATCTTTACCGTCTTGTTCACCTGGTCGCGGTTTTCTGGTAGTAGCGGAAACAGAATACACAAAATTATGATTAGTCATTTCAAACAAAGCTTTTCTCACAGTGGCTTTGCCAACTCCTGAAGGTCCTGAAAGAACTATTAAAAGTCCTTTTTTATTTAATTTCATGTTAACTTTACCTTTTTTATTAAATTTTGTTAAATTGCTTAATAATATTAGTTGTGCTTCAATAATTTTAAAAATTAAGATTAAAATTAAAAGTGGCTTTGATTAAAATACACAATTGCCACCAAAAATTAATATTGATGTTAATATTGATTAATTAACAATAATATTTAATAATTTATTGGGAATATAAATCATATTTTGAATGTTTTTATGACGTACAAACTTATTAACTTTTGTATCTTGCAAAGCTAGAGTTTTAATTTGTTCTGAAGACAAATCACAAGGAAGTTCCAAAACAGCTCTTAATTTACTATTTACTTGCACAATAATTTTTACTTGCAGTTGTTCTAAATGAGTTTTATCATGCAAAGGCCAAGTTAAAGCAACTAGTTGGTTGTTATTTTTCAAAATAGTTTGATTAATTTCTTCTGTCAAGTGAGGAGCAATCGGATTTAATAGTTGCAAAAAGGTCTGTGCTTGTTTTTTGCCTATTTTTTGATGTTTATAAACTTGATTGACAAAAATCATTAATTGACTAATAACTTTATTGAATTTCAATTTTTCATAATCTTGGGTTGTTTGAAAAATGGTTTGATGATAAATAGCGTTTAGAGAAGTTTCAAAATCATTTGGCATTGCAAAAGAAAACATTTGATAAACTCTATTTAAAAAACGTTGTATTCCTTTGAAACCTTTTTCACACCAACTTTTAATATCTTCTAACGGACCCATAAACATGATATAAATTCGCAGTACATCAGCGCCGTAGCGTGCAAGCATTAAAGAAGAACTTACGCCGTTGCCTTTGGATTTGGACATTTTAGTGTGATCATTTCCCAAAATAATACCTTGATTAACTAATTTTTGAAAAGGTTCTTTGGTAGAAACTAAACCCAGATCGTATAAAAACTTATGCCAAAAACGTGCATAAAGTAAATGACCAACAGCGTGTTCTGTTCCTCCAATGTATAAGTCTACTGGCAAATAATAGTCAAGTAGTTCTTTTGCTTTGGTGGTATTTAATGGGATTAGACCCAAATAATTTTTCAAAATATAGCCAATATAGTACCAAGAACTACCTGCAAGTTGTGGCATAGTGTTAGAATCTCTGCGATATTTTTTGCCATCTTTTTCAAAATATAGCCAAAAATGGGCTTTGGAGAGAGGCGATTCGCCTGTGCCTGATGGTTTGATTTGTTCCAAAAAAGGAAGTTCTATGGGCAAGTTTGCGTCGCTATCAGTATAAATTTTATTGTTGGTGTCATCATAATAAATGGGGAAGGGTTCTGCCCAATATCGTTGGCGCGAAAACACCCAATCACGCAATTTATAAGTATAATGAGAGTACCCGTGATTATTTTTTTCTAAAAATTGCAACATTTTAGTTTTGGCTTGTTCGTTATTAAGACCATTTAAAAAATCACTATTGATGTGGATCCCTTCTCCCGTATAAGCTTCAGTTAAGGGAGGGTTGGTTTGGTTGGCGGTAGGATTTTCAAAATCAGAAGACAGGGGGGTTATAACTTGAATCATTTTTAGACCATGTTTTTGAGCAAACTCAAAATCTCTTTGATCATGACAAGGAACAGACATTAAAGCACCTGTGCCATAATGAGGAAGGACATAATCAGCAATCCAGATAGGAATTTTGGTGTTATTGCAAGGATTAATTGCAAAACTACCCGTAAAAACACCTGTTTTGTCTTTATTGATGTCTCTTTCTAAGTCTTTTTTTTGTTTGGTTAATTCCAAATAATTGTTAACTGCTTGTTGGTATTCGGGTTTGGTGAGTTGTAAGGCTAATTCGTGTTCGGGCGCTATTACTAAAAAAGTTACACCAAAAAGAGTATCAGGGCGAGTGGTGAAAGTTTTTAAAGTTATTTTTTGGTCAGAAACTGGAAAAGAGACGATTGCACCTTGATTTTTGCCAATCCAATTAGCTTGCATTTCTTTCACATTTAAAGGCCAATTAACTAAATTAAGGTCGTCTAAAAGTCTGTCTGCATATTGAGTTATTTTTAAAACCCATTGTTTCATCTTTTTTTTAACAACTGGATGATTGCCTCTTTCAGAAAACATCCCTTTTTCATTAGAAATTACTTCTTCATTAGCAAGCGCTGTTCCTAAATTAGGGCAAAAATTTACTTCTGTATTTTTGAGAACTGCTAGTCCTTTTTCGTAAAGTTTTTTAAAAATCCATTGAGTCCAGGCATAAAAATAAGGATCTGAGGTGGCAAATTCTCTATCCCAATCAACACTTTTACCAATACTTTGAATTTGTTTTTTAAAATTATTGATGTTTTCATAAGTAAAAGTGCGGGGGGTTTTGCCTGTTTGTAAAGCATATTGTTCGGCAGGCAGCCCAAATGAATCCCAACCAAAAGGATGCAAAACATTAAAACCTTGCATGCGTTTGAACCTACTCATAATATCGCTTGCAGTATAACCTTCAATATGGCCTACATGAAGCCCTTCAGAAGAAGGATAAGGAAACATATCAAGACAATAAAATTTCTTTTGTGAAAAGTTATCTTGAGTTTTGAACACCTTATTTTGTTGCCAATAAAGTTGCCATTTATGTTCTATTTGTTTAAAATCATAAATTAATTTTGTCATACTCGAAAGCCTTCTATATTTGTTTTAACTTTTATAATGTGTTATAATGTGGGAATAAATTTAAATTAATTGTGAAAATGATTGAAAAAGAAAATTAGTTAGTTTAAGGGGTGTTTTTGGTGATGTAAAAAACGATATCTTGAACGGTTTTAAAATTTTGTAAAGTTGCATCACTAATGTTGATTTGAAATGTTTTTTCTACTTCCATAACTAGTTCTAAAGCGTCTAGCGAATCAAGTCCTAAATCTTCTTTAAAACGAGTGTCTAAAGTAATTGTAGAAGCGTCTAAAGATAATTGGGTGGCAATTAAAGCTTTAATTTTTTCAAAAACCATTTTTTTATTTCTCCTTCAAAAAAGCAATAATTGCTTAATAATATTATAATAAAAAAATCTTTTTTTAATTTTTGCATTTGCCAAAATAAAAAAAAGTAAATTATTTGCTTGTGGTTTGGTGTGTAAGTTTGCAAAATAAGGTGGTCTGAAATGAAGTTATTTTGATTGTAAGTTATAAAAAGGTGCCTATTTACAAGAAACAAACTAAAATATTTTATTCAAATAATTTAGTTTGCCAATGAGAAATTATTTAATTTTGGAAGTGTTTTTATTGAAATAAAATTTCGTTAACTTTTTTTTCGTCTAATTGATTTACTAACAAAGTTAAAAGTTTAACAGTGTTTATGATGTCTTGTTTGTGAACTACAGAAGTGTGGGAATGAATGTAGCGTACAGGAACGCCAAAAGATAAGGAAGCAGCTCCTTCGCGCACTAAATGCATAGTTGCAGCATCAGTTCTACCACCACTGCCACTTATTTCTTGCACAGGGATATTGTTTTGGTCAGCGATTTTAAGGACAAAATTACGCAATCCTTTGTGAGCGACTAAGCCCACATCATAAACTAAAACTTGAGGACCTTTTCCTAGAGTGTGCCCTTCTTTTTCGCCCCCTGGAACATCATTTCCAATACCAGTATCAACAGCAATAGCAATTTGAGGGTGTACTTTGTGAGCACTGGTTTGAGCTCCGCGTAGTCCTACTTCTTCTTGGGTAGTAAAAACACCAAAAAATTGATTGGTAGTAGGATTGACATTTTGTAAAACTTGCATCACAATTGCAACTCCCACGCGATTATCTAAGGCTTTTGCAAGGAGATAATCAGAATTACCAAGCGTGCTGAATTCTATATAAGGAGTTATCATATCACCAACACGAACGCCTAATTTTAAGGCTTCTTCTTTATTGGCCACTCCAATATCTAAATACATAGAAGAAGTGTTGATAACTTGATTGCGCTCTTGAAAAGACATTACATGCGGAGGTTTGCAACCAGTAACTGCTTTAAGAACGCCTTTATCGGTGTGAATTTGCCAAACTTGAGCAAGCATTACTTGAGAAAACCAACCACCAAGAGTTTGGAATTTGATAAAACCTTCTGGAGTAATTTGCTTAACTATTAAGCCTATTTCATCCAAATGTCCTGCAAACATAATGCGAGGTCCTGTTTTTCCTTTACAAGCAATCACAGAGCCTAAATTATCATATTCGATAGAGTCTACTTGGTTTTTGATTTTGTCAACTACATAATTAGCAACTGCTTTTTCTTGACCTGGAATACCATTTAACATTGTTAAATCTTTTAATAAAGAAATTAAATCACTCATTTTCATTCTCCTTTTTGGGTGCGTGTAAACTAGCGGTTTGGAATTGTTTAATTCCTATAAATGTAAGATAAATACTGTGCATTAAAGATAAAAAAGCAAATGATTTTAAAATGATATCTTTTAAGTTTTCAAATAAATTGCTACCTAATCCGAAACAACCAAATCCAAACATTAAAAGATATAAAATGAAAAATGAAAAGTTTTGTTTCTTGAAATAATTAATATTTAAATTGATGAAGCTGTGAAGAACAAACATCAATGATAAACAATAGTTAAAAGTTAAAAGTTTGCCAACTAAAGGGTTTTTGGTTTGGAAATCATCAATATTTAAAAAGCCTAATCCCGGTAACAAAAAGGCAGTAACAATGACAAAAACAAAGACAAAAGCTTCTAGGGCAAAGAAAAAACGAAGCTTGGATAAAGTTTTTTTGTATTTTTTAAAAACTACTAAATAAGTAAATAGCGATAAAAGGACACCTAAGAAAAATAATCCTAGTTGGAATTTCAGACTTCCAAGTTGGAAAGTTTGGTCAAAAAAACAACATCCAGCTACCAAAAGGAAAAAAGTTGCCAATAATAAAGAGTAAAATCCTTGTAAACGTTTTTGTTTTATTTGATTCATTATATTATATAACTCCTATTTTATTTTTTCTAATTATTGTAAAATGAAAAATTAAAAAATAATTATTCATGAAAAAACATACAAATCAAGTTTAAAATTAAAAAATGAAAAATCATGAAAATACGTATTTTGAAATTTTTAAATTATTTTTTTAGCAAGAGCTTTTTTTAAAGCTGTAACAATTTCGGCTTTTTTAAGTTTATGAAAATTAGGAACTTTGTGTTCTTTAGCTAATTTTTTTAACTCAAGAAGCAACATTTTAGATAAATCTAAAGAAGGTTTTTTTGCTTTAACTTGGGTAGTTTGTGGTTTTGTTTCCAAAGCATCATCGGATTTTTCCTCAGAAAGTTCAGTAGATAAAACTTTTTCAGGTTGTAGAGAAGTTTTTTCTTCGGGTTGTGGTTGTGTTTCTTGTTGCAAAACTTCAACAGCTTTTACAGGTTCAACTGTTTTTTCTTGTAAAGAAGGTTTAGCTTCTAAATTTTGAGTTTGTTCAGTTTGTTCTTTGGTTGGTTCTGTTTTTTCTTGTTGTAATTCTTGTGTTTGTTCTTGCTCTTTTGTTTGAGTGGGTTCTTTTTGTTCTAATTTAGGAGCATTTTCTTTTAATTCTTTTTTTTCTAATTTTGGCGAATTTGTTTCTTCTAATTTTTCTTGAGTGGTTTGTGTTTTTGGGGTTTTTTCAAGTTGAGATGGTTTTTCTTCTTTTTGTGCAAGTTGGTTTAATTGTTCTTCTTGTAATTTAGTTACTTGCGCTTCTTTTTGTTTTAATGTTTGTTGAAATTGCACTAAGGCTTCTTTTGCTAATTGAACATATTGTGCGAAAGTTTCTGGTTGTAAGTGTGCTAAATCTGCTAATACTTTACGATTAACATCTACTTTTGCCAAATCAAGTCCGTGCATTAAACGAGAATACTGCATGCCGCATAACATAGCACCAGCGTTAATACGGGAGATCCATAATTTACGAAAATCTCTTTTTCTTTGTTTGCGGTCTCTATAAGCGTATTGCAAAGAGCGCATTACTTGCTCGTGAGCTGTTTTGTAAAGAGTGCTTTTGGAACCAAAATATCCTTTTGCCATTTTTAAAACTTTTTTGCGACGACGGTGTCTTGCAGGAGTAAAACTAATTTTTGCCATATTCTTTTTCCTTTCTATAATCCTCTAATAAGAGTTTTGATTCTGTTGTAATCACAAAGTTTAACACAAGTAACTCCTCTTAGTTGGCGGTTTTGTTTAGTAGTTTTGGAAGCTGCAAGGTGATTTTTGTAGGCGTGGCCTCTTAATAATTTTTTCTTTTTAGTAATTTTAATTCGTTTTTTAAGCCCGCTGTGGGATTTTTGCTTAATCACTTTAATCATCCTTTCTTATTTTATTTATTTTTAATTTTTAATTGGGTCCAAAAAAATATTTTTGGTTTGTAAATTGGTTGAGTCGCGTTTTGTTTTGGGTAATTTTTCAGCCATTCAAATACCATTCATAACCTTTAAGGGTTATTTTAAAGGGGACAGAACTGCTGTTAGTTGATTGCCTTGTAATTTTAAAGGAGTCTCAATTTGAGATAGGTTTTTCAAATCTTGCATAACTTGTTTAAAAACTGTTTCTCCTAATTGAAAATTATTAATCATACGACCACGAAACCGCATACTAACTTTTACTTTATCGCCTTGTTTTAAAAATTTTTGAGCTTGTTTAATTTTAGTATTTAGATCATTTTTATCAATGGTAGGATTGAGGCGAATTTCTTTTAAAACAATAATTTGGGTTTTCTTTTTGGCTTCACGAAGTTTTTTTTGTTGGTTATAACGATGTTTTTGATAATTCATTAGTCGCGCTACCATCGGTGAGGCATCTGCGTTTACCACTACAATATCAATTTCTTTTTGTTCTGATAATTTTAAAGCTTCTTTTTGGTCAAAAACACCTAATTGTTCGCCTTTTTCATCAATAATGAGATATTTTCCTTGTGGGATATTTTCATTATATAAATCGGAATTGGAACTTTTTTTAAATTTGTTGATTTTAATATTTAAAACCTCCTTTAGGTTTGGGGTTATTTTGTAAAAATGAAATGAAATGACATAACATGAAAATGAAACAAGGCAAAAAGAAAAAATAAAATAAAAAAAGAGAACCGCCCAATGAACATTTCTCTTCTCTAAAATAACTAACACTAAATGTTTTTTGCATTTTTTTTACAAAAAAATTAAATGTTTATGTGCCATTTGCCTAAAAACTAATTGTTAATCAGGCGAGAGAAAACTCTTCTTTTCACGTTAATATCATAAGATTATTACAAAATCTTTGATAATTTTTATAATTGTATTTTGAATATTATAAAATAAAACAATAACAATACCGTCCTAATTATATAATAAAAAGTGCGGTTTGTCAATAGTTTTTGGGGGATTTTGGCAATTAAGAGGTTATTTTTTTTGAAAAACTTGGTCTTTTAATAAAGAAACAAACTCATCAACTTGAATTGTGGTTTGTTGGTGAGAGCCATATTTTCTAAAAGTAATTAAATTGTTAGTCATTTCGTTGTCGCCAATTACAACTTGATAAGGAATTTTTAATTTTTGTGCTTCTCTAATTTTATAACCCAAAGTAGTATCTTTGGAATTAATTTCTACTCTGAAATTTTGTAATTGTAACATTTCTTTAATTTTTTGGATAAATTCCAAATGTAGAGGAGCAGACACAGGAATTAAAAGCACTTGTACAGGAGCAAACCATAAAGGAAAAACACCCTTTGTTTCTTCTACTAAATGCGCTAAAAATCTTTCCATAGTAGAAATAACTGCGCGGTGAATGACAACAGGACGATGGTGTTTGTTGTCTTCTCCAATAAAAGTAAGATCAAATTTTTGAGGGAGCAAAAAATCAAGTTGTACTGTTGATAATGTTTCTTCGTTGCCTAGGGCAGTAAACACTTGCACATCTAATTTAGGACCATAAAAGGCAGCTTCTCCGATGACTTCTTTAAAGGGTAGGCTCAATTCTTGAATAGTTTCTTTGAGGGTTTTTTCAGCGTGATGCCACATTTGATCGTCATTAAAATATTTTTCTGTGTCATTAGGGTCACGATAACTTAGGCGCAAATCATAATTTTTAATATTAAAATCACGATAAACTTCTAAAATTAAATTAATAATTTTTTTTATTTCTTCTTTGATTTGGTCAGGACAGGCAAAAATATGAGCGTCATTAAGAGTCATTTCTCTTACTCTTTGTAAACCAGAAACAGCTCCTGATTTTTCAAACCGATGCATCATTCCTAATTCAGCAATACGCAAAGGCAATTCCTTATAACTATGAGGAGTTTTTTTATAAATCATCATGTGATGGGGGCAATTCATTGGTCTTAAAACTAGTTTTTCACCATTTTCCAAAGTCATGATGGGAAACATATTAGAAGCATAATGGTCCAAATGTCCGGAAATACGGTAAAGTTCAGTATTTGCCATAATGGGCGTATAGACATGATGATAATCATAACTTAATTCTTTGTCAACAATATATCTTTCAACGATGCGCCTTACAGTAGCTCCTTTAGGAAGCCAAAAGGGAAGCCCCAAACCAACTTCTTTATTAAACATGAATAAATCTAGTTCTTTGTTAAGTTTTTTGTGGTCGCGCTCTTTTCTTTCTTCCAAAAGTTGCAAGTGGTCCGCAAGCGCTTGTTTTTTGAAAAAAGAAGTACCATAGATGCGAGTCAAAGTTTTGTTTTTGGCATCTCCTTGAAAATAAGCTCCTGATATTTTTAAAAGTTTAAAATGTTTAATAAGGCTTGTTTTGGTTACATGACCGCCGCGGCAAAGATCAAAAAATTCTCCTTGACGATAAATACTGATAGCCTGGTCGCGAAATTTTTCCAGCAAAACTTGTTTATAAGGGTTGCAAGCAAATAATTTTTGGGCTTGTTCGAAAGAAACTTCTTCTCTTGTAATGGGGTGGTTTTCCAAAGAAATTTGATGCATTACTTTTTCAATGGCAAGAAAACCTTTTTCCGAAATGGTGTGATTTTGAAAATCAATATCATAATAAAATCCTTCTTTAATGGCAGGTCCTACTGTAAAAAGGGCACCTGTATAAAGTCTTGCAACGGCTTGCGCCATAAGGTGAGCGGTGCTGTGATTAAGAACTTCCAAAGATTTAGGATCAGATTCGGTTAAAATTTCTAAATTGCCGTTTTCTTTCAAAGGAAAATCAAGTTCGATTGGTTGGTCGTTGAAAAGGGCTGCAACTGGTTTTTTGAAATGTGTAGATAAGTGTTTTTTCCAAATTGCCAAAGGAGTTATACCTGAAATAAATTCTTGCATTTGATTGTCAAAAAAGCTGATTTTAATCATAAAACCCTTTCTTTTGTAGTTTTTAGTTTTTTGATCTTTTAAAAAATTGGGGAAAAACAAAGATAATGGAGGAGAAAAAATAATAAAGGGCAAAAAAATTATCTAAATAACAATGTGTGATATAATTTGTGTTTTATACTAAAAAATTAAATAACATATATCATAACTATAACACAAATCACAAGAAAAAGGGAGTCTTTTTTTAGTAATTAGTTGATTGGTGTTTATTATTTGGAATCTAAATTTTTAAGTGGTTTTGAAAAAGGGGGCAATTTCTTTTTTTATTGTAACAACAAAAGGCAAAATTTCTTTTTCGGATGGCAAAAACATACTGCAAGCTCTTAGGTGACCTTTACAACCATATTTTTGAACAATATGATATATTTGCGGTCCGTTAGAACAAATACGCACTTGAATTTTAGAATCAGGACGTTCAAAAAAAAGAGCATAAAAGGGAAAATTTTTAATATTAGATAAAATATTAATCGACAAAAAAACCTCTTCTAAAGTAATGTTGAATTGTTCAATGATTTGTTGATTCACATAAACATAGGCAAATCCGTCACAAGCAATAATATTTTGACATATATATCCTTGATATTTTAAAAAATTAAGTGTTACTTTATTGATATTTTGTTCCACCAAAGCAACATCAATATCATAATTAAGTAATTCTGAGGCAATTCTTAAAGTTTGGGCACTTACTCTATGATACCTAAAATTACCAGTATCTGTAATTAAACCAACATAAATAGCCAAAGCACCTTTAAAAGTTAGGTTTAAATTGAGTTTTTCTTTTAACAAGTAAATCATCTCGGAGCACGAACCAAAAGAATCATCAACCCATTGATAATTACCATAATTTTCGATTAAAATATGATGATCAATTCGAATAACGACTTTTCCCAATTTAAATCTTTGGTCACTGATGGCTTGAGTAGTGCCGCAGTCAACTACAATTACTAAAGCATTTTGGTAAGTTTCATCTGGTATTTCATCCATTTGACCCAAAAAAGTTAAATGGTTTTTGGTTTCCCCCACCACATAAACATTTTTATGAGGAAAGGTATTTTGAATCATATTTTTTAAACCTAGTTGAGAACCATAACAATCCCCATCAGGATTTTTATGTCCGTGAATAATGATAGTGTCAAAAGTTTTAATTTGGGTTTCAATAAATTTCATATTTGTTCCTTTCTTTGTATTTGTTAAAATATTAGTTTAGTTAAAATGATGTTGGTTGGGGGTTGTTTTCTTGATATTTTCTTATTTTTTGGGTTTCTTTTATTTTCCTAAACAAAATTTAGAAAACAATTCTTTAATTAAACTATTTTTTTGATTATCACCTATAATTTGTCCTAACGCTTGATAAGCTTTAGTAAGATCAATAGAATAAATATCAATTGGCATTGATTGCAAAAGGGCTTGTTGCAAATCTTGGAAAGATCGAAGAGCAATTTGGATTTGATTAATGTGTCTTGCATTAGAAAAATAATTAAAATCTTTGGGCTGGATATCATTTAATTGGAATTTTTTTAAAATTGTTTGTTGTAACTCTAAAAACCCTGTTTTATCCAAACTCGAAACTGAAATAATTTCTTGTGGGGCTAATTGGGAAGAGTTGTTGGAAAGAGAAGAAATTAATTTATCACTTTTCAAATCCGCTTTGTTTCCTATAATAATGCGCGGATGGTTTTTGGTTAATTGCAAAAGTTGGATATCTTCTTCTTGCAAATGATTACTTTGATCTAAAACTAATAAAATTAATTCTGCTTGTAAAAGCATTTTTTCTGTTCTTAAAATTCCTATTTTTTCAATGGGATCATCAGTTTTACGAATGCCTGCAGTATCAATTAAATGAAGGGTGATACCTTGACAATTAAAATAAGCTTCAACAAAATCTCTGGTAGTGCCTGAAATATCAGAAACAATAGCTTTGGTTTCGTTTAAAAAAGCATTAAGAAGGCTTGATTTACCAACATTGGGACGTCCAACAATTAAAGTTTTTATTCCTTCTTTAAGATATCTATTTTTATGGGAGTGGTTCAAAATATTTTCTAATTGCTTGATTAAACTTTTAACTTCCAAAGCAATTTTTTGTTGGGTGATTTGAGGAATGTCATCATATTCAGGATAATCAATATTAACTTCAATTTGAGCAATTAAATTAAGGATTTGGTCGCGCAAAGAAGTCACTAATTGAGAAGTGTATTTTTGCAAACCAGAATGAGCAATTTTAATGGCATTTTCATTAGTGGCATGAATTAGGTCCATAATGGATTCAGCTTGAATGAGGTCCATTTTTCCATTAAGATAGGCTCTTTGGCTAAATTCGCCTGGAAAAGCCAACCTAATATCTAATGACAAAACTCTTTCTAAAACCATTTGCGTAATTAAAATACCGCCATGAGCATTAATTTCTACAACATTTTCGCCAGTAAAAGAATTAGGAGTTTTAAAAACAGAAATCAAAACTTCATCCAAAATAGTTTGGTTTTTGTTGAGGATAAAACCGTGAGTAATGGTGTGTGTTTTGGTTTTGGTAAGGTTTTTACCTTTAAAAATTTTATTTATTTCTGCAATAGAATTGTTGCCAGAAACCCTAATTACACTAACTCCTCCTGTTCCTAAAGGAGTTGAAATAGCAGCAATAGTATCAAAAAACATTTATTGGGTGCTCCTTTCTTTATGATTTTTGTAATCTTTTCATTTATTGAATGTTGTTTTAAATTGATATTTATCATTTATAATATGAAAATAATTTACAACCGAAAGGAAAGGGGAAAAGAATTATCAAAATAAAAGTTTTATTTGGTTAATTTTATTATTGGTTATTGGAGATTTTTTTTATATGTCTATTTATTGAATTTATTAATTTTATTGTTAATTAATTTTTAATTAGTTTTGGATTTTTGTCTTGGGATTTGGTTTCAAAAGTTTTAATTGAGTCTTTTATTTGAGCTATGAAAAAAGTCATTTCTTGATTGTTATTTAAAGTAGCACCACAAGCTCTAAGGTGACCTCCGCCTTTAAATTGTCTAGCAATGGAGTTAATTTCAGGACCACGAGAACGAATGCGAGCTCTAATTGTTAAATCTGGTTGTTCTAAGAAAAAAGCCCAAACTGGATGATTTTCTAAATGACCCAAAATATTAACCAAACTTGCAGCAACGTCAATATGTAAGTTAAATTTTTTCAATGTTTCTTGAGAAATAAAAACGTAAGCAAATCCTTGGGAAGTAACTACATTTTGATAAATATAGGCTTTATATTGAAACAAGGTAAGAGTTTCTTTGTTAAGATGAAAAAAAATTTGTGATACATCAAGGTCAAAAGCAAGTAAGGAAGCAGCAGCTTTAAGAGTGTTTTGGTCAACTCTATCAAAACAAAAATTACCAGTATCAGTTACCATACCTACATACATAGCCAAAGCACCTTTATGAGTTAATTTCATATTGCATTTTTCTTTAAATTCAAAAATCATTTGAGAACAAGAAGAATAATTAGCATCTACCCATTGATAATTGCAGTAATTATCCATTAATAAATGATGATCAATTCTAATTGTATCTTTAGCTAATTTAAATCTTTGGTCACTAATTTTGTTTTCTTGACCGCAATCAACAACAATAGCAAGAGCACTTTGGTACAAAGAATCACAAACTTCATCCATCACACCTACAAAAGATAAAGAATGATTTTGTTGTCCTACTGCATAGACTTTTTTTTGGGGAAAAGTTGCTGTAATTGCATCTTTTAAACCTAGTTGAGCGCCATAACAATCACCATCTGGATTGATGTGTCCGTGAATAATAATTGTTTCAAAAGCTTTAATTTTATTGTAAATAATTTTCATAATGTTCCTTTAATTTGTTAATTTTAATAAGTTTTTAGGAGTTTGCTTTTTGTTGGGCTTCATTAAATAATGTATCGATGTTTTTGTCTAAGTCTTTATCTAAAAAACAATCTATTACTAATTTTTCTACAACTATACGCGACATCTGGGATTTTCTAAAAGTGGGAGAAAAGAAATAAATGGGGTTACCTGTTTGAGATGATTCTTCATCTTCTTTTCTTTCACGTTTCATAAAGTCAAAAATATCTTTATTTATTTCTGGATTTTTAGAATTTTTGGAAGGATTTTTAGAATTTGTTTGTTCTGGTTGGGCGCTTTTATCATAACAAGGACGAGTAGGAAATTGACTAAGTTTTTGGATTAATTTTTCGTTTGTTTTTTTAGAAGTTAAATGTTTTAAAAACAACCAAGAAGCAAGCACTTCATCTTTATCTTTTTTATAAAATAAATTAATATTAGAACCTTGTTGTAAAACTTTTCTTTTGCCTGACTCGGGACCTTGCTTTCCTTTTTTCCAATAAGGAACCGAAGTTATCCCTACTTTAAATGGAGCTTTGGAAACATATTCAAATCCATTAGAAGAAGAAATATCCATTAAAATTTTTTGATCCATAAATAAATGAGTAGTATAACTTTCACCAGATAATTTACGAGTAATTAAATATTTTTTATCATAAAATTTTTTAAAATCTTTAATCATTTTTTTAGCATCTGGATTATTAAAACGTACTCCTACTTCACGACTTGATGGATCTTTTTTAGTTGGTGAAGTTGTATATTCAATTCCTCTTTGTTCGGAAGATATAATAAATAAATTAGATTCAGAATCGTAAGAAATAGGGATTTTTTCAGAGTCAACTTGTTTAATTACTTTGCATAACTTTTTCATTTGTTCCCATGTAATACCATCTTTTAGTTTGCCTTCAAAATTAGAGTTATCATAATTGTCAAAACAAGATTGAAAATCGGAATCGATTTCAATTTTTTGTTTTTGAATTTTGCCTTTTAATTGTTTAAAATAATCTTGATTATAATACATCAATTCAATAGATTTAGAAAATGGCAAGGAATACCATTTCCCTGGTTCTTTTTCATCACCCAAAGGCAATTGAGCCTCATTTTCAAAACTAGAATAAAAATATGTTTTTTCTGTTTGGGGATCTGTTATACAAGGGTCTAATTTGATTTTTTCATTGGTGTGATCTTTAAATCCATCAAGGGGAACTAATTTACCTGATTCATAATAATTTACTAAATGATCAGCATAAGAAACAATTAAATGAGGTTCGTTGTTGGCTGGAAGAGCTACATTAATGTTTTTTACAATCCCACTCCAACTAGGTTTATATTCTGTTTTTACTTTGATTTTGGGATATTTTTCTCTAAATTCTTCAATAATTTCTTCTAAAGCAGTTTTTGGTTTTCCTTTTTCTTTTTCAGGATCTAAACGATGCCAAAAAACAATTTCGATGGGTTTTTCTAGAAATTTTTCCCATGCTTCGCTATCTTTATATTTGGTAAGCATTTCATTTAATTCTTGTTCATGGTTATTTCTTAAAGCATTAGAATCAATTTTAGGAAATAATACAATAAATGCTAAAATAACAAATAAGCAAGTAAAAAAATGAATGATTTTTAATTTATCCTTTGATACCACTGTTTAATTTTCCTTCTAAAACATATCTTTTACAAAAAATGAACAACAAAACTAAAGGTAATGTCATCAAAACAGTAGCTGCCATTTGTTGATTGACTAAATGTTGGTTTTTTTCAGAGTCAAAAATATTTCTAATCACATTAGTAAGCAATTTTCCGCCTACAAGTTCAGGCCACAAATAAGCATTCCAAGCAGCAACTGCTCTAAAAATAATGATATTAATGATGTTATCTCTTAAAAGCGGAGTTAAAATTTTGTATAAAAACTTCCAATCACTACTACCATCAACTTTGGCAGATAAATAGAGTTCTTTGGGAATTTTTTTGATATTTTGTATTAATAAAAAAATATGAAATACATTGATTAGAAAGGGAAGAATCATTGCTAAATAAATGCCACTAAAAACGCGCGTACCTTGACCAGAATCAACAAAACCTAGGCGTGCAACTGTTTGATAGTTAGTTAAAAACATACTTTCAGTAGTTATCATAGTGGTGATTAGAAAGACTCCTAATATAATTTTTTTAGTTCTAAATTCTAAAATACTAAGAGCAAAAGCAGTTATAACAGAGACAAAAATACCTAAAACAGTAGAGATAAAAACAACAGCAAGGGTTTTAAAAAAAGTCAAAAACAAGCTATAACGGGTAAATAGAAAAGAGAAGTTGTTCCACGTCAAATCTTTAGGAAAAAAACTAGGACAAGCAGGATTGTCTTGTAGAGCTAAATTTAGCATCCAATAAAAAGGGATAGCCAAAAAAAGAGCAAAAACAGACAAAAAAAAGTATTTGGTAAAAGTGGCACAAACTTTGGGTAAATGTTTTTTAAGTTTGGCAAAAATGAGTTTTGTTTTATTATTTGAATTTGACATAATTATCAAGGTTCGATCCTTATTTATTATTTATTTTATTCATTTAATTTCTTTTCAAAAAAGAAAAAATTAATGGCAGTAAAAAGAATAGAAATTAAAAGCAAAATAACAGTGGCTGCAGCGCCTCTGGAATAAGAATCCATTAAAGTTCCTTCTAATTGTTGATAAATATAGCCTACCACAGTATTTACCTTAGTAATATCGGAATTACCAAAAACTCCAATAACAGATTCATATTCTTTAAAAACTTGAATTATTGCAATAATAAGTTGATAAAAAATAGTAGGAGCAAGTAGAGGAAGAGTAATTTTTCTAAAAATAGTTATTTTAGAAGCGCCGTCAATTCTGGCAGCATCGTAATAATCTTTACTAATGTTTTTTAATCCCACACTAAAAATTAAAATTTGGAAGGGAAGGGATTCCCACACTACATAAAAAATTAAAACAAACATTTTATACGAATAAGGAGCTGAAATGTTAATCCAATCTTGTTGGAGCCCAAAAAAAGAATTAAAAAAACCTTCGGGGCGCGTTTGGATGCCAAAACTATTGTGATAAAAAAGGACTGCAAAAACCATTCCCATAATAACAGGATTTGTTAAATAAGGGAGGAAAAAAATGGTTTGAAAGATATTTTTTAAAAAACGATTATAAACACTGTTAAGTGCTAAGGCAATCATTAAAGACAAAAAAATAGAAATAGGAACAGCAACAAACACCAGTAAAAAAGTGTTAAAAAGAGCAGTTCTAAAATCAGGATCACAAAAAGTAGTAGTGTAATTGGAAAAATTAAAAGAATAAGAAAATGTGTCTGCAAATTTATTATATCTACTATCCAAAGAAATAAAAAATGTTTTTACCAAAGGATAAAAATTAAATAAAACCATAAGAATTAAGGCAGGCGCCAAATAATACCAATGATTATGTTTGGAATATTTAGTGGAATTGTGATGGAAAAGTTTTTTTAGCAATGACATTTAAAAAATCCTATTTTCGGTTTTTTTATCAAAAAGAAAACACTTATTTTCTTTAATTTGGAATCTAATTTTTTTCTTGGCAACAAATCCTTGGGGAAAAATAATATCTTTACTTTTTTCATCAAAGACAAGGTGGAAAGTGTTTTTAACAGCTTGCGGATGTCTTGCTAACATCATTAAGTTTCTTCCCATATTTTCTAAAAAGAGAGGTTCGATTTCAAAATTACCGTTTGTGTCAAACCAATAACCTTCGGGACGAATGGCTACATAGATTTCTTGATTTAGGTTTTTTAAAGTTTTGTTAGAAGAAAAATCAAAAAGAAGTGAATCTCCAATAGTTACTTTTCCAAAAGTAATTTTTCCTTCAAAAATAGAGATAAGTGGATTGCCTAAAAATTTGGCAACAAACAAGTTGTTAGGATTGGCATAAACTTCTTGAGGAGCGCCTTTTTGTTGGATTTGTCCTTTATTCATTAAGCAAATTTCATCACTAATAGAAATTGCTTCTTCTTGGTCGTGTGTAACAAAAATAGCAGTGATTCCAGTTTTTCGTTGGATTCTTCTAATTTCTTCTCTAGTTTTGAGGCGTAACCCTGTATCTAAGTTGGATAAGGGCTCATCTAAAAGCAAAACTTGAGGTTCTTTTACTAAGGATCTTGCAATTGCTACGCGTTGTTGTTGTCCGCCTGAAAGTTGCTGAGGTTTTTTGTCTAAATGATCGGCAATTCCCACTAACTTGGCAATTTCTTCTACTTTTTGCACAATAATGTCGCGCGCAAATTTTAGATTTTCCAGTGGAAAGGAAATATTTTGTCTAACTGTCATATGAGGATATAGAGCGTAATTTTGGAAAACTAAACCAATACCTCTTTTTTCAATAGGCAGGTTAGTGACATCTTTGTCGCCAAAAAATATTTTTCCAGCCGAAATAGAATGAAGCCCTGCAATCATGTAAAGAGTAGTTGATTTGCCACAACCCGAAGGACCTAAAAGACTTACCAATTTTCCTTTAGGAATTTTGATGTCAATTTTTTTTACAGCATAAGTTTCTTTTTTAGTTTGTTTATCGATGAAAATTTTAGAAACTTGTTCTAATTTTATACCCATTTTTTTGTATTCCTTATTTTTAGCTTTTTGGCTTTTAATTTTGTGTTTGTGTTTGTGATTTTGGTTTGGTTTGATTTGGTTTTGGTTTTATTATTTTGATTTTGTTCGTTTTTAACTTTTTTTATTGTTTTTGGTTTTTTGATTTTTGGTTTTTATCTTTTAGATGAATTTAATCATTTTTTAATTATTGGTGATTTTTTTATTTTTGGACTTTTGGTTGCTTTTTTGAATTTTATAAAATTTTATAAATGTTTAAAAAATATTGACAATTAATAGTTAAAAAATATTAAACATTATTTTGCAATTTTTTTTGTTTTTTAAAAATAAGTAAAAGCGAAATTCCCAACAAAAAATAAAAAAATGTTTTAGAAAAACATTTTAGAGTTAAAAAATATTTAAGAAAAGGTTAAAAAGTTTTAAAGTTCTTATAAATTGATAAATAAAAAACGATACTATTAATTAAACTTAAAAAACTAAATTATGATAAGTTCTTGGAAAAGCAATTACATCACGAATATTATCTAATCCTGTTAAAAAAATTAGTAGTCTTTCAAATCCTAAGCCAAAACCTGAATGAATGCATCCCCCAAAACGGCGTAAATCTAAATACCATTCCAAATCTTTTTGAGGAATTTTCATTTGATTCATTTTTTCAATTAAAACTGATAAATTTTCTTCTCTTTGTGATCCGCCAATTAATTCTCCGACACGAGGAACTAAAAGATCCATCGCAGCTACTGTTTTTTGATCGGGATTATTTTTCATATAAAAAGCTTTAATTTCTTTGGGCCAATCAACAATAAAAACTGGTTTTTTAAAATGTGTTTCGGTTAAATATTTTTCGTGTTCGGTTGCCAAATCAGTGCCATAAAAAAGGGGGTTTTCAAATTTGGTGTTGCTTTTTTGCAAAATTTCTAAAACTTGTTCGTATTTTACTGTCAAAAATTCTTTTTCCTCAGCGATGTTTTTTAATTCTTCAATTAAACCGTTTTTTTCTGTCTTATCCAAAAATTCTATATCTTGATAATTTTGTTCTAAACATTTAGCAATAACAAATTGTAACATTTCTTGGGCGACTTTTAAATTTTGAGATAAATTGCAAAAAGCCATTTCAGGTTCTAACATCCAAAATTCAGCAGCATGTCTTGGAGTATTTGATTTTTCAGCTCTAAAAGTAGGACCAAAAGTATAGACTTTATTCAAACCCAAAGCCATCGCTTCTGCTTCTAGTTGACCTGTTACTGTTAAAAAAACTTTTTTGCCAAAAAAATCTTTTTGATAATCAATTTCATTTTTGCTGGTAGTCTCATCGGCAAGTTTGAAAGCATTTGGAATGTTTTTTGTTTGTGGCAAAGCTTCTAAATTAAGGGTTGTAAGTTGAAATAATTCACCCGCGCCTTCGCCATCATTAGCAGTGATAATGGGGGTGTTGATGTGAAAAAAACCTTTTTTTTGAAAAAAACTGTGCAGGGCAAAAAAAGCGGTATTTCTAATGCGAAAAACTGCTCCAAAAAGTTTGGTGCGCACTCTTAGATGAGATATTTGTCTCAAAAAAGCCTTAGAATGTTTTTTGGGTTGAAGCGGATAAGAAAAATCACTTGCGCCTAAAAGAGAAACATTTTGGGCACTAACTTCAAAAGGCGTTTGGGGATTGTTGGTTGCTTTTAGAATACCTTTCACTTGCAAAGAAGCCCCAATTTGCAACATTTCTTTTAATTTTTTTAAATTAATGTTATTTGGAGATTCATTGTTGTTGTTGAATTTTTGGTTTTCATGAAATTCGGTAATTTCGGCGGCGATTTCGATGTTTTTGGTTTTGGTTTCTTTACAAATAATTTGTAAATTTTCCAGAAAAGTACCATCATTTAAATCGATAAAAATTAATTTTTTTTGATAACGACAATTTCTAACCCAACCATTTAATACTATTTTTTTTTGATAAAATAACTCTGGTTTTTGGAAAATATCTTTGATAGAAATTTTCATTGTAATTTACTAATCCTTTGTTTTTATGTAATGTTGTAATATTTTGTTGTAAATAAAAAAGTGAAATGAAACAAATATGAATTAAAAAAAATGTAAATGGAAATAGAAAAAAAGGGGGGATTAAAATAAGAAGAAAAAGAAATTTAAAGAAAAAGAATCGGAGGAAAAATAATAGCGAAGCAAAAAAGCGAAGCAAAAAAGAAAAAAAAGAGAAGCAAAAAGTATTAGAATTAGTAATATGAAAAATAATTTTTTTGTTTATTTTTTTAATTAAAATAGCGATATATAATAAAAACTTGAAAATTTTAAAAGTTTTAGGAAATTAATAGATCTTAATTAAAAAAGTAAAAAAAGATTATAAAAATTGTCCAAAAAATAATAAAAATGTTTTAAAAAAGACACTCAAAATAAAAATAACCCAAAAAGAATTGAAAGAATTAAAAACAATTACAAATTTATTTTATCATTTTTAAGTTATATTTTGATATTTTTTTGAAAAAACGCAAAAAATTAGAATAAAAAACAATAACAAAGTAAAAATAAAATAAAAATAAAAGTTAGGAAAAAATAGGTTTAAATGTTCCTAAGTTTTAAAAAATGTTCCTAAGTTTTAAAAAACTAACTTATAAAAAGATTAAAATAAAAGTTAATTTTTTCTAAAATTGTTCCTTCTTTTTTAAAAAGAAAGGTTTTTCAAAGTTAGGAAAAAGTTATTTTTTTTGTTCCTAAAAACTGTGGCTTTTTATGTTATTATTTTATTGAATAATTTTATTTTTTCTAGAAAAAGCGTGAAAGCAAAAAGTTTTAAAAAAAGTTGTTAAAAATAAATTGTTTCAAAACTGTTAAAAATAGTTCCTAAAATGTTAATAAATTTTTCCTTAATTTGAGGAAAAAATAAAGTTAAAAGCTATTTTTTTAGAATTAGGAACAAAAAATGTGCTTCATAATAATAATAATTTAATAAAAAAATAATATAACAAATAAAAAACAATAATTAAAATAAAATATTAAAGGTAATATTAAAGGTAATATTAAAATGAATAATTATAATAAAATTTGGGAAATAATTTTGAATGAACTATCAAAAATTTATAGTGATGAAGTTTTTAAAGAAACATTTTTCAATATTAAAAAAATAAACCAAATTGAAGAAAAAATTATAATTTCAGTAGAAACTGAATTTATTAAGAATAAAATATATAAAATGTATTTTGAAAAAATCAAAAAAATAACTAAATTAAAATTTGAAGAAAAAATTATAATTGAATTTGTTTCAGAAAAAAATAAAAAAAATAGTAATTTTGATGATGAAAAAAAACATTTTGAAAATCTTAAAGAAAAATTAGAAAATGAGAATCAAAATTATTTTTCCAAAATTGAAAATAATGAAAATAATGATGAATTCCAAAATAATAAATATTTTGAAACAATTGAAAAAGAACAAATCGAAACTAAAACTGATAATGACACAAATGTTGAAATTGAAAATAGAAAAATAAGTTTTAATAAATACAATTATGGAAATACCAATCCCAAGTATAGTTTTGATAATTTTGTTGTAGGAAAAAGTAATAATTTTGCCTTTAAAATTGCAAAAAAAATTGCTGAAGAAAAAAAAGTAACTACCAATCCGCTATATATTTTTGGAAAAGCAGGAATCGGAAAAACCCATCTAATTCAGTCAATCGGAAATCATATTTTGAAAAAAACACATTCAGCCAAAAAAGTTCTATATGTAAAAGCTGACGGATTTATTGAAGAATTTACCAACCAATTAAGAAAAGCCAAAATGGAGGATTTCAACGAAAAATACCGTGATATTGATCTTTTATTAGTTGATGATATCCAAATTATGGCAGGTGCTACAAGAACTCAAATGGAGTTTTTTAAATTATTTGATTATCTTTATTTAAACCAAAAACAAATTGTAATTACAAGTGATAAACAAGCCTCAGAACTAAAAAATATTATGAGTAGATTAACTTCACGTTTTGAAGCTGGTCTTATGGTTGATATTCAAAGTCCTGATTTTAATCATCGTCTCAATATTTTGAAAAAGAAAATATTAGAATTTGAACCACAAAATCCTTTGAAAATAAAAAAAGATGTCCTTGATTTGATTGCTTCTTCTTTTGTTAATAATGTTCGTGAAATGGAAGGAGCTTTATTAAGATTGTTGAATTATGCCCAAACTTTTGGCTATGATATTGATATTAATATTGCCAATGAAGCTTTAGAACTTTTGATTAAAAGCAAAAAAAGTGTTTCTTATGATGAGGATGTTTTGGAAAAAATCAAATCAGTTGTTAGCAATTTTTTCAATATTTCAGTTCGTGATTTAATGAGTAAAAAAAGACAACAAAAATATACTTTACCGCGTCATATTGCTATGTATTTAATCAAAGAATTAAAAGATATTCCTTATAATATTGTTGGTAGTTTTTTCAAAAGAAACCATTCTGCAGTTTTTAAAGCTTATCAAAAAATTAAAAAAAATTCTCAAAGTGATTATGAATTAAAAAAATCCTTAGAACTTATTTTGAAAAAAATTAATTCTTAATAAGTGAATTAAATAATAAATGAATTGAATAAAATTGAATAATAATTAAATTAAAAATGAATTAATAAATTATCTATATTTTAAAAAAGTATCTTTTAATTATTCGATGATTTTTAACTTATTTTAGTCTGTTTTTGAAATTGTAATATAAATTTATTAAAAATAAGTTAAACATCAATTAAAATAACTTTAAACGTGTTTAAATGCCATTATATAAAATATTAATAATAAAATTAATAAAGATATAAAATAATTACTACAACAAAAAGATAAATGAGGTTTAATAAATGTATTTAGAAATTAATAAAGATATTTTTTTGGAACAACTTTTAAAAATACAAAAAATTTTACCCCAAAAAACTTTTTTCCCTATTTTTAATGCTCTCAAAATCCAAACACAAGAAAATAACTTAATTTTAGAAGCTAATAATGGCAATATTGCAATTAAAATAGAAATTAAAGATGAAAGTTTAAAAATTAAAAAACAAGGTAAAATTGCTTGTTTAGGGAGATATTTTATTGAAATAATTAAAAAAATTAGTGATTCTTTAATTAAAATTACTGTAATGGAAAATAATTTTTTAGTAATTAAAACTAGTTTTTGTGAATATAAATTAAAATTAATGGATGTTTGTGATTTTTTAGAACTTGATTTTTCTTTCCAAAAATTAGATTCTTTTCAAATTGAAACTCATTTTTTAAAAAATATGATTAAAGAAATAAATATTTCTACTTCTAAAAATGAAAAAAGACCTATTTTAATGGGACTTAACTTGATTTATCAAAACAACCTTTTAAAAGCTTGTGCTACTGATTCTTTTCGAATGAGTCAAAAAAAAATCAATCTAGATATTGAATATCACAATTTTAATATTGTTATTCCTAATAAAAGTTTAGAAGAATTAAGTAAAATATTAGAACATTGTCAAAGTAAATATTTAAAAATTTATTCTGATACTCAAAAAATCTTTTTAGAAATTGATAATTTATGGTTTCAAACTTCACTTTTAGAAGGAAATTATCCCCAAATTCAAGAAATTAAACTTACAAATTTTCCTTTTTCTATTCATTTAAATAAAGATGATTTAATGAAAGCCTTAGAAAGAGTTTCATTGTTGTTTTCCAAAGAACAAATAAATACTAATGTTATTAAATTTATTTTAACTAAACAAAATTCAATTGAAATTTCTTCTTCTAGTGAAAGTTTGGGAACTGCTTTGGAAAAAATTATTCCTTTAAAAGTTAGTGCAAATAGTTTCCAAATTGCTTTTAATGCTAAATATTTAGAAGATGTTTTAAAAGTTTTATCAGTTAAAGAAGTAGTTTTTTATTTTGATAATCCCTTAAAACCATTTATTATTACTACTTTGGAAAAAGATAGTTCTATTCATTTGATTCTGCCTATTCCTTTCGAAAATGATTGATATTATTATATAATGGCAAGATAATAAAAAGAACAGTGTTAATCTTAATTGTCTAAATAAATGAAACAGTTAGTTATGGGCTGTTCCATTTTTTTCATACAACTTTTTATTTTAAAATGACTCTTTAAGACTAAAAATTAATAGATAATTTCCTATCTTTTCAAACTAAGAAAATATTTTGTTGAATTAAAAAGTGTCTAAACTTTTTTTGATAATTCTTTAGTTTCAAAAGATATTTTTTAATATTTTAACCCTTCACTATATAGTTAGGTAAAAAAAATTAAAAACTCGTCAACAAAATGAAAGAAAATGATATTTTTTTTAAATTTTACTATTTTTAGGTAAAAAAAAGCGCACTAAAGTAACCTTTTTCAAGGTTATATTATTTTATATTAATTCAACTAAAAATTTATCTTAGATTTTGAGAATATTGAGATGGAGTTGAATGATTTAATTTGCTTAAAATCCACTTAGTATTCCAAAATTGAGGAAATTGATTAATTAATTTTTTCATTTTGTTAGGAGATTTTTGAAATAAAAAAGGATTTTGATGTTGTAAGAACGTTTTCATTTTGCCGAAAAAGTTTTCAATAACGGCGTTATCACGATGGGTGGCTTTTCTTGACATACTGATTAAAAAACCTTTTTTAGTTATTATTTGTTGGACTTTTTGTGATTGATAAACGGTTCCTTGATCAGAATGAATGATACAAGGTTCTTTTAATTTTGGCAGTTTTTGATGGTTTTTGAAACTAAATCTTTATTTTGTTGATTTGAAGTGTGAGAAGCAATTATTTGATTGTTAAAAGAGTCGATAATACAAGAAAAATAGAGAAAACCTTGATTCGTTTTAAAATAAGTAATATCAGTAAAGAGTTTTTGGAGGGGTTTGGTTGCCATAAAATCTTGATTGATTAAATTAGGAATTATTTGGAAATTATTTTTTAAATTACGATAAGTAAAATTTTTTTTTGATTCTTAAACGACAACTAATGTCATTTTTTTTCATGATGAAATAAACTTTTTCTTGGTGATGAATTCATTAAAGGTTTTTTGGTATAAATCAGTGATTTTTTCGATGACCGTAAAAATATTGATAATGAAGGCATAAAGCTTTAATTCTTTTTTGTTGTAACAGGTATTTTTCTTCTTTTTCTTTTAGTTTAGTTTTAACTTTCAACCAATAATAATAAGTACTTCTTTTAATTTGAAATGTTTTTAAAATGGTGGTTAAATTAAGATTTTGATTGAATCACTTAACTAAATGAAAAACAATCTTTTTATCAGTTTTTTTAATCTTTTCAATCATTTTTTTGTAATAATTTAATTTTTGTTTTAATTTTTGCATCTTAACACCAATTATCTTTATAAATTATTTTAAATATATCAACTATTATAACTCTAAAAGATTTTTTATTTGATCAATAAGTGCTTCAGTGCGTTCATCTTTTTGTTTCATATATAATAATCAATACTTGGTAAGGCAGTTAATTTAAAAATTAAAGTTGATTTAATGATTGAAATAAATTAAAAAAATAAAATTACCTCAAAAGAGGTTTTTATGATATCGATATAATAATGATATGAAAAATGATAATGCGATAATATCAAATATCGAGTATCATTATCATTATCGATATAAAATATCAAATATCACTCCTTAAATGAGTTAATGTTTATATAGATTATTTTCAAAGTCAAACTGTTATAAAGTTGTTAGTAAAGTGTTATAAAGTTGTTAGTTTTCTTTTTTTATTAAATATTTATACATAGGATGTAGTTTTTTCACCCGATAACCTTGTTTATCTTTTGTCAAAAAGAATTGAAGATATTTTAAATCTTCTTTTCGATAATAGATGATGTTTAACCTCTTCTTATAGTTAGTTTTCATTGGTTTATGATATTTATCTAGCTTTTGAGGGTCTAATTGATATAATTGTAAAGTTTCTAATTTATTGACATCAATTTTTCCAATTAATTCTTTTATGATATTTTTGAATTCATTTTTATAATTGATTTTGAAGATATTAAATAGATGTTTAAGGGGGTTATTTTGGCTTTTAAGTGGGGTTAAATCAGAAAGTAATAGTTTACTATTACTAGAAGAGAAAGAAATTATCATTAATTAAGGTGTTTTTTGGTTTGTTTCATTTCTTCTAAGATTTGAGGATCAACGAAGAGAGTTTGGTTTTGGGACGGTAATTAGCTTCTTGGTAAGTATTTTTCTTTTTGGAATGAGAGATAATAGTGAGATTGATTAAATCTTCTTTTAATATTTTTAAAAAGTTTTTAATTTGAGTTAAATCATTAGGGGTGGTTTTCGCGTTCCAACCTCCGATTCTAATTTCTTGGCTATTGTCTTTTTTCATTTCTTTTCTCCTTAATTTGGTTTTTTGTTATAAAAATAAAACCCTAAATAGTTAAATTTATTATATATATACTTTTATGAGAATGTATTAATGTTTTTATATGTGTAGATGTTATATATTTTGGTGTAAAAAAATAATTTAATTAATTACTTCAACTTTGTCTTCGCCAAAGAAATGAATCGCTAAATCGACGATGATTTTCTTTTTGGCCTCTTCATAAGTAATGTATGGAGCTAAAAAACATTTTTGATATGCTTCTTTTCCGTATTGACGTAATAAATCATCGACATCTTTACAAGTTTTATCATAAGGTGGTAAAATACATCTAATTTCGTAAATAATATTTTCTTCTTTAAGTTGTAATCCTAACACTTCACTGCGTTTTCCTCCTGTTTCATCAATATCTAAGGCGATAATCACTTAATCTTTTCTTTTTTGAGAATTTCTAATTGTGATTTAGAAAGTAATTGAGCGACACAAATGAGACCAACCACGTTTTTAATTTTGTTTTGCCAACAACTAATGACATCAAAAAAGCCTTCATGAATGATGATGGTTTTGGTTTGTTTGATAAAAGGTAACGCTTCAAAAAACCGATAACTAAAATGAAAGGTGGGGGTTTGACTGAAATTAGTTAAAGCTTGATATTTAGGTTGAAAGTAAGAAACTTCGCGAAAATGGTTTTGATAAAAATGAAAAGTTTGATGATAACCATTTTCAATGGGGATAATAATGGAACCATGAAAATTATCATGAAAATATTTTTATTTTGTTGATTGGTTTTTTCTTTGATAAAACCATATTCTAATAATTGATCGATCTTAATATTTTTCTTTTGACAGTAATTTACTAACCGAAAAGATAAAGGTTTATCAGATAAGGGGTCATAACCTAGTTTAAATTCTTTAATAGTTACTAGAGTGAGTTTCTTTTTTGAGTTAAATATTCTATTCCTGATTGACTTTCGTTATTTTGGTTGGAAATTAATAAATAATGATAATAATTTCTAATTTGGTTAAATAAGGGTGAGATTTTTTTAAATAATTGTTTCTTTTTGATATTAATTTCCTGTTCGTCAACTGGTGGTTTTGGTTTAATAGGTTGATATAACTGTTGAAAAGGGTTCGTAGTTATTTTCGTTGTTTCTTTTTCTTGTTGGATTAAGGTTTTAAATTCGAAAGAATTCATAAATCCTTCTATTATTTGAATCTCTTTAGAAAAAGATTTAATTTGACGGATAGTCATATAAACATCAATCAGATCGTAATCGCGAACACATTTCCAACAATGAATTTTGTTAGTAGAAGTGAAATGACAACAAGTAGGATTTTTTCCTTGATGAATGGGACAAGGGAAACGGTGGTTGATGTTAAAATTTAGTGGTATTATATTTAATTTTTTTAATAAAACTGACATGGGGAAATGAGTTTGGATGTGTTTTATTTTTCTTGATAATTCATTAATAAACTCCTTAATAACTTTCTAATGAATAAGGCAAAATATAACCGATTTCTTGGAAGGTTTGTGTGGTCATTTCAAAGTGATAAACTAAATTCTTTTTGGTGCCACTGCGATTCTTTTTAATAGATAATTCAATGATTTTTTGAGATTCGTTGTTTTTTGATGCTAAATATAATTGATTACAATTTTGATTATAGATATTTAAGGGCTTGTCTTGGTCTTTGGATAGTTTGGGTTGAAATTCAGACATTATTAAGACGATATCTGAGTTAGTTTCAATTCCACCACTTCTTTTTAAAGCGGTGATTTCAGGGGATTTCCCTTGAAAATTACTGTATGTATCTCTGGAAAATTGAGATAAAATGATAATAACGATGTTTAATTCCATGGCTAATTGTTTGAGTTTGGTCATAATTTCATCAATGGCTAGACGGTCATTTTCTAAATGATTGGACGTTTTAGTAATTTGAAGATGGTCGATAACGATGATTTCTACTTTTTGTTATAAATGAAGGCGATAAACTAAATCAATGATATAATCTATTTTTTTACTTTGTTCATAACTAAAGGATAAGTTAAGCTGGGAAAAGAATTGTTGAGCGTCATTCATCCTTTCCATGTAGGTATGTTGAGTGATGTTTGAGTCTTCCCAATTTTTAGCTAAAATAACATCTAAGGGAATTTGAGTTTGGTGGGCTAATAAACGACTTAAATTTTCTTCTAAGGTCATTTCATAAGAAAAAACTAAGAGATGAGGGTGATGATGAGTTTCTTGGTGTTTGGTTTTTATGATATCTAAAAGAAGATTGTAGACAAAAGTAGTTTTTCCTAAACCAGTATAGCCACCAATGGTGATGATTTGACCTTTTTTAAAGCCTTTTGTGGCTTGATTTAAACCTCGGAAAGTTTCTGATAGACGGCAATATTCTTCTTGGATTTTTTGTTTAGCTTGGTTATCAGTTTCAAAAAATTCAGGGTGACAAGAAGCCATTTGATTTAAATTTAATAATGTTTTATCTGATTGATGCGGAATCAAAGCCATAAATTTTCTTAATTTATCAAAGATTTCTTGGTAGTATAGATGTTTATAATAAGGATCTTTATTTTCAAAAGAAGGACTAATAATTTTTAAGAGTTGTTGGAACAGTTTTTCTTGGGTATAGGTATGTTTTAAGTTAGCTAAAAAATCAAGGTTATTTTCTTTACTCAAATCATTACTTAAAAAAGATAATGATTCTTTCTTAAAATGATCTTGGGAAAAATGAGTTCGAAGATAAGCGAGTAATTCTTTGATGATCTCAGTTTGAGATTTGATTTTATCAAAGGGATGAGTATTTGTCTGGTTTAAAGTTAAATATTTTAAGGTTTTAAATATTTTTGTGTTGTTGGGGTCAAGTAGGGTTTTGGGGTTGATGATTTGACAATAAAGGTTTAACTTTTCCCATTGGCCTTGTTCGATATAATTTATTAATTGTTTTAACGCTTTTTGTTCGTTGGTTAACATTTTATATTAACTCCTTTTTTTCTTTTTTAATGATGTTAATGTTAGAAAAAGCGATGAATTGACGGGTAATTAAGTTTTGTAAGAAATTGTTGGCTGAATTGGAAAATAAGTTAATTACTTGATTAATACCTTGGACTTTTCCTTGATTGATTTTATTATTTAATCTCTGAGTTTTTGGTTCGTTGTTGATTAATAAATAAAATTCAAAACGAGTATCGAGTTTTTTTAATTGTTGCCTTCTACCATGGCTTGTTTATAGCGATCACGCAGACATGTTTTAAAATTAAAAGCGATAATCCGTTTATTTTTCGTAAATAACACTAAATCAAATTTAATGTCGGGGATGAAGAATAAATAAGCTTTGAGGATATAAATGAATGATTCCTTGGTTTTGAAAATAGAGTAAAAAAAGATATTCATTGATTTTACCACGGATTACTTTTTGGCTTTGAGAGTTGATGTGATTTTGGTTAAAATAATGGTTTAATTGTTGGTAATTGGGTTTCATATATTCGTTAATAGAAAGATTAAAGGTGTCTTTGTTAAAAAAACATTTTAAGATTTCCACAGTTTGGATATTAGTATTAAATTGTTGAATATTAAAAAAATCTTGGTTATTTAACATTTGATATTCCTTTCTTTAAATAAAAAAAGACCTTTAAATTAAGGTCTTTTGTTGTTTTTTTTAGTTTTAAAAATTCTTTTTGTTTTCCAGATAATGGTGCCATCTTTATGAATGGTTTTGATTTTTCCATTAGAAAAAAAATAGAAGTAGTTATTGCCGTTTTGACATTTTTTCTTGATAACAATAGCCATTATCTTTCTCCTAGATATTTCATAATTTTTTGAATATTAGATGGAATGGGATCGCTTCAATTTAAGATTAATTTCTTAATGTCACTAGTATAATGAGTGAGATAATGATTGTATCCTTGACGAACGGTTTGAAAATAAGTTAACGATTATCTTTCAATGAGATCTCTTTGATGGTTTTTTTGTTTTTTCTTTCTGGTTCTTCCGATAAGAGGATCGATATCTAAATAAATTAATAAATCGGGTTTTTTTAAGATAGTTTCATGATTCAACTTAAAGATCTTTTTTAAAGGTAAAAGTTGTTTCTTTTCCTTAGAAAAGGGAAATAATTGATAAGCATAAGTGGATGGTAACCAACGGTCTAAGATAATTAATTGGTGATTTTTTAATTGAGGAACAATTAATTCCGCTTGGATTGCGACATATTAACCAGACTTAAATAAAAACGAGTGAGATAATCTACTTGTTGAAAATTTAAAAATAAATCTCTAATTTCCTTCCCAAGTGAACTACTCCCTAAGCCTTGATAAAGTTGATGAGGGGTTTTAAGAGGGGTTGAAGGGCGTGAATAAGAGAAGTTTTTCCACTCCTGTCAAGTCCTTCGAAAACGATTAATTTCATCATTTCTTTTCTCCTTTGATTTTTATATTTGGGCATAAAAAAAGACCTTCAAATTGAAGGTCTCAAAGTATTAATTATTTAATTTTACTTAATTGTTTTAAATAAGTTGTTTTTTCTAATTCGTCTTTGGCTTTAGTTAAAAGTGCTAAGTATTTTTGACTAGCTTGAATCATTTTATTGATAAATGTTTTATCTTGATAAATCCGCACTACATGATAACTTTGGTTGTTAAAATAAACTAAAAAATAAGCTAAATTAGCTTGACTACAATAAAGTTGACATTGAACTTGGGCCCAGTAGTATTTGGGGATATTTTCTAACTGAGGGTGAGTTAAAAAACTAGTCCAAGTGGATGAAACTTCTTGATTTTCATTCACAAAAGGACATTTAATTTCTAAAACAGCTCGATGTTGTTCATTGTAGCCATCTAAAGAGGCGGGAAAAAGGTTAACTTGATCATCAGTAAAAATGGTGTCTTAAAAAATTAAATTGGTTTTTTGTATGAAAAACTGGGAGCGATGGGTTCCATTTTTTGTCCATGAAGCGTAATATTGATTAGCGGTAAAAGTGGTGCCAAAGATTTTATCATGGACTAATTGTTCCATGGAACGAAAGGGATCTAAACCTGTTATCGAAGCAACTTCGGAAGCGTTGATGTATTTTTTTCGATGTTGGTACCATAATTTGGTGCGTTGTGATAGTTTGATTTGCATGGTTATTTACCTTTCTTAAAAATTTTCTTTAATAATAATAAAAAGATATTTTCCTAAATAATAAATAAATTTAATTATATGATAAAAAAATTTAAAAAGAAAATCAATTAAATATAAAAGATGAGAAAGAAATAATAAAATAATTGTTAATAAACCTAAGTTTAACCATTGATTTTGATAAGTAAAGAAATAATGACTGATAGTATTAAGGCTATTATTTAACTTAGTTAACCAAGTATTAATTAAATTCCACATGATGATTAGGTCGCTTCGTGGTTAAATATTGGTAAAATTTAACCACTATTCCTTTTTTTAATTGGTTAATACTTAGTTTAACACTGAAAAGATAGAATTTAATGACATAATAAACAATTATAATTGGAATAAATAAAAGTAGAGTGATGATGAAAAAGATGAGATTACTAGGTAAAGATTGAAAGATTTTTTTTGATGAACATGGTTATTGTTTCCTTTCCAAGTTATGTGTGTTAAATAAAAAAACCCTGAAAAGGGTCTTGAGTTAAGAATAATAAGTTAAAATTAAATTATTGAAATATATTGGAAATTTCTTCTAATGATTCAATTTGTTCTCTTAAACAATTAATTAAATTAGATAAATTAGTGTGTATTTCTAACAATTTATTTAAAGTTCTGTTGTTTGGAATATTTGTAAAAGCAATAATATAAGCTATTTGATTTTTTTGATTTATATATTCTTGTATTTCTTGTTTTTTATTAATAATAATTTCTTTATTGATTTGAATATTATTTGAGTTTTCCATAGCCATAACTTGATCATTATTATTTATTAAAAATAATCCCAAAAAAATAAATAAACAAATATTTATTATTTTAAATTTATTTTGTAATTTAAACATTAATTAAATTTCCTTTTGATATTTAATAATAAAAATAAAACACACTTTAAATTATTTTAACGTCTTCTATTATTATTTGGTTGATTTTGGTTATTTTGGGTTTGATTTTTAATGATATTTATTTGTCTTTGATTTTGATCTATTCTTGTTTGGATATTTCTTAAAATGTTTATTTCTTCTTCTGAAGCATAAAGCGGCGTGTTGTTAATGGCTGTTATCATTTCTTGTGTTAACAATAAATATTCTCTTTCTAATTGAACTCTTGTCATATTATTATCAAAATTTCTTAATATTCGTTCTTGATTATTTAGTTGTCTTTGTTGATAAGTTATTATTTCTTGATGTATTTGTTGAAGTTGTGATAATAAAAAATTAATTTCCGTTTCTGAACTATGATATAAAAGTTCATTAATCAATTGTTGAGATATTCTACCTTGGGTTAATAATAAGTTTCTAAAAATATTATATTCATCTATATGATTATCAACAACTGAATTATTTTCAGATATGCCATCATTATTACCCGTTGCCATCACTTGATAATTATTAGTTATAAATAATAGTCCTAAAAAAGTAAATAAATAAATACTTATTATTTTAAATTGATTTTGTAATTTAAACATTATTTTAACTCCTTTGTTTAATTAAGAAAAATTATTTTTGTTCATATTGCCAAAAAATATACATATTTGAAGCGCCATTTCCCATTTGTTTCAAATCTTCTAAGGTATATTTATCATCCTCATCATCTTTAGTACCATTATCAAAATAAACACCCAATAAATTATGAGGCGGATTTTTAATTTTCCACATAATGGCAGAAGTTGCTATATTTCCATTATAACAAGGTCCACTTATTGTAAAATCAAAATATTGTGAAAATGGTTGAAAATATTTGATACGATTAATATCTGAAAAAGTTGTATTAACAATTCTCATATCACCAATAAACTCTTCATTAGGAGTGGCTATTACTTGTTTATTACTAGTAATTAAAAACAACCCTAATAAAATAAATACAAATATGTTCAATAATAATAAATTATTTTTGATTTTAAACATTAAATGAAATCTCCTTTATATTTTAACATACTGGAAGTTGTTAAATTTAATCACCAGTTATCGCTAGTTCTTTTTTTACTTTCGGCTTATTTGGCTTTATCGTTATTGTGTTTATCTTGGTAAAGAGATAAAGTTTTTCTTTTTGGATTAAAGTGAAGGTGGAAATCGGTTAATTCGAAGTTGTCATCAACAACAAAAGCCTCGCCAAGGTAATAGTCTTTGTCGTCTTCTAAGAAGTATTTAGGACCTTTGTATTTAACGATTAAATAATTGCCACCTGGGCCTTTGTTTTGTTTTTTTCGAAATTCACATAGTTATCTAAATAACTATCATCTTTGGTATCGAAATGAGAGTGAGGTGTTTCAAAACTTTGGACAACTTTTTACTTTTTAAAAATTCTTTAAGACTAACTTAATAGTTAGTCTTTTTTTCTTTTCAAGGCTAAAAAAATAATTTCATATCTTTTCTAAAAATATTTTTAGAAAGGAATAAAATGTTAAGACAAAAATTATTTAAAGATTTTTTAAAAAGTAAAAACAATTTAACAATTCGCGATCAATTAATCGAAATTCATTTACCATTAGTAAAAAAAATAGTTAAACAATTTAAATATTTCCCTAAAGCACTTCAAAGAGAGGATTTATACCAAGAAGGAATTTTAGGTCTAATCAAAGCTTTAAATAATTACCAAGATTTTTCCTTTAATTTTATTGTCTATGCTACCCCAACAATTAAAGGAAAAATCACAGAACTTATTAGAGGTCTACAAACCACTTCTACTTCCAGAGAAGTTTTTCGGAAAGAAAATCAAGTAAGTAATATTCCTTTTGAAGAAACACAACTTCAAACTATTAATATCAACAATCTAAACCCTCATCAAATTTGGCTAACCCAAGTTAATCACGAATTGTTTATTGAAAAAATCAAATCCAATTTAAATAAACAAGAATTCGAGATTATTAGATTAAGTTTTGGGATTCCTTTAAAAATCCAAAACCAATACCCTCAAATTGAGTATTCCAACAAAGACATAGGTAAAATGTTGAATTTATCTGCAACACAAGTAAAATTTATCAAAACTAAAGCAATTAATAAATTAAAAAAAATAATAAAAAGGAAATAAATAATATGAATTATCAAAAAAATACAACTACTTATTATAATGTTGATGGTAAAAAAATTTGTGGTATTCACGAACATGCCCCTTATACATGGAATTTTATTAAAACAACCTGGTTTAATAAAAATGGTAAAACAATTGACTTTATTACTGAATATAATCCCAAAACAGAAGAACCAATCAAAGAAACTTATTATAATTTTAACGGAACAATCAAAGAAGTAAAAACTTTTTTTTAATCAATATAGAAACTAAACCCCTTTTTGAAGGGGTATTTTTTATACCCAAATTAAAAAAAGGAGTTAGAAAGATGATTGAAGCAGAACGTGCTTTGTTGGGGGTTTTACTTTTAAACCCCGAAATAATTTCTTTAGTTTTTAATGAAATTACAGAAACTGACTTTTACAGTCCTCATCATAAAAATATTTTTAAAGCCATGAAAATATTACATCAAAATAATAAAGAAATTGATTATTCTTCAGTAAGTGCTATTTTAGAAAATGAAAAATTATTAAAACAAATAGGAGGAATTAATTATTTAAATGAATTATCTGATTTGATGCCTTCTCCACATCACTTAGAAACATACATTGATTTAATTAAAGAAACATCTTTAAAAAGAGAAATTGGCGGTATTATTGCTAAATTATCCCAAATTGCAAGAAGCAAAATAGCTCCACAAGAGATTTTAGAATTAATAGAAACAAATACTGCAAAATTAAGAAAAAAACTCACTCCCAAGTTTAAAGATTTAAAAAGTTGTGTTTCTAAAGTAATCAAAGACATTTTGGAAAACAACAATAAAAATAACTTAGTTGGAGTTAAAACAGGATTTAATAATATAGATGATTTAATTGGAGGTTTTAAACCAGGACAATTAAATATTTTAGCCGCAAGAACAGGAATGGGGAAAACTGCTTTTATCTTAAATTTGGCTGTCAATATTGCTAAAGTTTTTCAAAATATTCCTAAAAAACATAATATTTTGATTTTTAGTTTAGAAATGACATCTGAAGAATTAATTAAACGTTTAATTAGTTGTGAATCTCAGATTAGTATCAAAAAAATGGAACAACAACAATTAACTCGTGAAGAAAAGTTACAATTATTGCAAACAGAAGAAAAATTAACTGAATTGAATATTTTAATTGATTATGACAGAAATACCAAAATAGAAGAAGTTAAAAGAAAATGCCGTCAATTAAAATTTCACCAAGGACTTGATATAGTTTTCATTGATTATCTACACCTTTTAAGAGGCGATCAATTTCTTAATTTAAATCAAGCAATTGGGATTATTACTCGTGAATTGAAAAAGTTAGCGATGGAATTACAAATTCCTATTATTGCTTTAAGCCAAATGAACCGCGCAACTTTAATGAGAGAATCTAAAATCCCTAATCTTTCAGATTTAAGAGATTCAGGTTCAATTGAACAAGACGCCGATATGGTAATTTTTTTGCATCGCGAAAGTTATTATGAAAAAAATCAATTTACAAACGTTGTAGAAGATTTTACCCAATTTATTGTTGCTAAAAATAGGGCAGGTAAATTAGGCCAATGCAATTTTAATTTTGATAAAGAAATCCAAAGAATTGAGGAAAAATAATGTTAATTTCAGAAAATATTTTATCCCAAATCAAACCTGATAATTACTTTAAATATCCTTTTAATCAATATATGAAATTAAATCATCAAAGTTTAAATCATTATTTTCAAATTACCAAATCAACTTCCCAAAAGCAAAAAGTACTGCGTGGCAAAATTAACGAATATCTAATTTTAATTTATTTTCGACATCGTGGAATCACCAAACAAAATCCCCAAACATATTTATTTTTTATTCCTGATATCAAATTTGATTTAGTATTGTTTACCCAAAACAAACGAATTGTTGCTTTTAATTTTAAAACTTGCCTCCGTGAACGTTACAAACAAGCTATCATCGAAGCTCAACAACTAAAAAAACTCGATACGCGTTTTGAATATTACTTATTAACAAATGATGCTATCGAATCCCAAAGGCTCAACAATAAAATTAAAAACGGCAAAGTCCAAGGAATTGATAAAGTAATTGATTGTTTTTCTCAAAAAGCTAATATCTTTGTAAATACCTTATTCCAAAGACAATTTATATCTTTTAAAGATATTAATTTAATCAAAAATACGAAAGGAAATAATTAAAATGTGGAATAAATTAATAGTTTTTGAAGGGCTAGATGGAAGTGGCAAAACTACTTTGATTAATAAATTAAAAAAATCTTTAATTAATAAAGGACAAAAAGTAAAAGTTTACCAAGGTTTAGGAAGTAGTTCTATTGGAAACGAAATAAGAAATTTGTTTTTATACCAAAAAACAACAACCACAAAAACTAAATATTTTCTTAGTTTTACCAACATGATTCAAATTCAAGATGAACTGATAATTCCTAATCTACTTAGTGGCCATCTTGTTATAGTTGAACCGTTGGTATGATTCGACTATAGCTTATCAAAGAAAAGGTAATTCCATAGATTATGATGATGAAATAACATCAAAAATTATTAATCAACATTTACTCAAACCTCATTTAACTTTCTATCTAGATATTGACCCCCCAAATTGGATTACAACGAAAACAAACCTAATCAAATCATAAATTAGATCTCATTGAAAAAAACCATTAAATTATTTTGAAAATGTTCGTCAAAATTATTTAAAACAACATAAATACTGTAATGATGCAAATTGTAAACACCAAAATTGCAAGTATTTTTTAATTAATGCAACCAACTCACAAAAAGATAATTTAGCCCAAATAATCAAAACTTTAATTAATAAAAAAATATTATAAAAAAGGAGACAACAAAACAATGACTAAGAAAGAATTAACCAAAGAAGTTGCAAAGCAACTAAAAACTTCAGTTGCAAAAACCGAAGAATTTTACAATTCATTTGAAAATACCTTAATTGAATCAATCACATCCAACGAAGAGGTAGTTTTATCACCTCAACTCGGCAAGTTCGTCCTCAAATCCCGCAATGCACGCGTGGGACGAAACCCCCAAACAGGTAAAAAACTCAAAATCCCTTCAAAAACTGTGGTAACTTTCAAATTATCAAAAAACCTCAAAGATAAAGTCAAAACCCTTAAATTAGAATAAAAAGGAGATAAAAACATGAGTGATGGATTGACAGAAGCATACCGTGGGACTTATTTCAAACACTGTAGCAAACCAATAACCAAGAAAAAAATCAACAAATACCGCCAACCCAAAGTGAAATGGCTTAATTTATCCCACCCTAATAAAACTTTTAAAAACAAAAAGAAATCGTTTAAAAAACGAAGTAAAATTCTTAAAAATTATTAAGAAAGGTAAAAAAATATGTGGTTATTTTCAATAGTTACAACAATTAGCAATTTTATTCTAAATTATACCAAAGGATTTAGCACTACCGAAATACTTGAACGAAGAATGGATGGAATCGAAACAACAATTTTCACTATTCTTATTGTTTCTGGGTTCAAACCTATTTTTAAATTAATTACAAACACTTTAATTTTCATCAAAGATATAATTTTGGCTATCTTTTTCCCCAACAAAAAACTACAAAACTTAGAAATCCAAAATGCCAGACAAGAATATTTAGAGCAAAAATTATTACAAAAAATAGATAAAATCAATGAAACCCAAGAAAAACTCCAATCCCAAATAGAAGTACAAAAAGTCAAAGTTGCTAATTGGAAAGAGAAAAAAAGAAGAAAAAAACAACTTAAATCAAAAAACACCAATTCAATTATAAACAAGGAGGATGGAAATGAATGATCTAAATTTCTCTATTGGATTTATCGTTGGCGCTCTATTTACAACTTCTTTAATGTTTATCATTAAAAAAATATTTTTTAATTTTCTTCCATCGCCAGAAAACGATGAATTAAATGAGCCAAAAAAAGAAAATACAACTAAAAGTTTATTTTCAATTATTACAAATCCAAATAACGAATCAAAAGAAAAAAACAATCCAATTAATGAAAAGGAGGATGGAAATAATTAAAAAAAATTATTTTATATCAATTTAATAATACTTATTTTAACAACATCCATAATTGGGTATTTTTGTTAAATCGTAATTTTAAATAATAATAATTCATTCTTTAAAAGAAAGTAGATGAATTAAAACAAGAAATTAAAAGAAAAATTTAATAAAATAGATAAAAAAATTAACTAAATTATAGATAATTTAGAAAAAACAGAAGAAAAAAAACAAAAGAAAGGAAATTTAATTTAAAATGAGAAAAATCCAAAAAAAAGCTATAAAAACCAAAAAATCTAAAGAAATACCAAAATTGAAAACAAAATCCATCCAAGAAAACACTAAAACAACTTCGTTTCAAACTAAATATTCAACACCAATTAAAGAAGATGTTTTTAAATCAAACAAGTTATTATTATTTTTACATTTCGTTGCTTGTTTAATGATTATTTTATATGTTCTTTTACGCTTAAACGTTATTTATTACGAAAATCAAATTCCTTGGTTAACGTCAGGAATAAATAATTTTATTAATTTATTTAAAAATTTAGGAGGCAAATAATATTATGATTCAAAATACAAAGAAAAAGACAATCATCACAACTTTAACAATCTTTATATGCTTATTTTTTACAATTTCATCAGTTTTAGCAGTAGCAAATTACTACGCCAAACAAAAAAAAGAAAATATAAAACTTTTCGATAAGAATAATTTCCCTTGTTTCACTGTTGAAAAAACAGACGGAAACAATGATAATAAAACTCTTTTACCACTTCCTATTCCAAACTTCAATCAAGTAAAATATAGCTATTTAATTACAGTCGACCATGAAGCTACTTTCAAATCAAACGGGATGGAGATCACAACTCCTTTATATTTAAAAACAAAACTTACCTACAATACTAAGAATACTTTTAATAATCCAGCAGAAATTTTTAATACAAGTTTAAAAATTAATAACAACGAATATGATGACGCAAAACGTCCTCAAATGGTACTAGATGCTGACGGCAACGGAAAATTAAAAATAAAATTTGGTATCGAACAACGTGAAATTATTGACGCAGCCAAACCTACTTTAGATGTGATTTTGGATTATGAATTAGTTGATTCCCAAGGCAAATCTTTTGGCGGCGGCTCACAAACAATCCAACAAAAAATAACGCAAACAGCTTAATCAAAATAAATTAAAAGACTAAGTAAAAACACCTTAGTCTTTTAATTAAGAAAGGAGCTACTATGGCTACAATAATCACCAAAAAGAAACAACCTCAATCAAAGGTTGTTTCAACTCTCAAAAAAACACAATCCCCAAGAAAACCTGAACCATTTTCTATTTTTAATCTCATTACAATAATCATTTTGTTTCTTTTATTTTGGTTAGCAACTTATGTCTGGATTCATCACCAAACTTTAACCACCACTGAGGAAAAAATAAACCAACACGAAGAGTTACTTAAACAACAACAAGAACGACCAAAAGATAAAAAACAAACTTTAACCTCCACTGAGGAAAAAATAACCCAAGAAGCCAAAGATAAAAAACAAACTTTATTAGACGATAATAATCTTCCTCCTAACACAAACCTCCAAAAAGAAGAAGTTATTTTTGAACCTTCCGACCCCCAAAAATTTATTGGTTTTTACAAATTAATTGGGTTTAAAGAAGAATTAAAAGCAGTTCAAGGATTTATTAATTATTTAAATAAACCTGAAAACTACCAAGGTATTGGACAAGTTGAATCACCCCTAGGGATTTTAATGTATGGGTGTCCTGGTACAGGTAAAACAACTTTAGCACGAGCGCTTGCCAAAGAAACTAATTTACCATTCTTTGAAGTTAATAGTTCCTTGTTTTCCCAAAAGTATAAAGGGGTAGCGCCGAAAATGGTAAAAGATTTATTCACTGATGCAAGAATTGTTGCAGAAAAATCTAATGGTGCTATCATCTTTTTAGATGAATGTGAAACTATTTTCACTGATTTAAGTATGTTAGAAGCAGGTTCAGAAATCGCGAATGTTGTAAACCAATTCAAAACAGAAATGACTTCCATGGATAGTAACCCTGAAAAACCAATTTTCATCATCGGGGCAACAAATCATTTCACCAAAATTGATGAAGCAATTAAATCACGTTTTACGTACAATATCGAAGTAAAACCAGGAAATAAAGCCGAACGACAACAAATGCTAGAATTCTTAATTAAGAAAAGAAAAAATCCTTACAGTGAAGAAGCGAAACAGTATTTATTTGAAGTCATTAACGAATCTTTAGAAAAAATACCTTCAGATAAAGAATATTTAAAAGCTAATCGTACCTTAGAAAACTTGTTAAAAACAACTGTTAGTATTTTTGCCGAAAACCGTGGTAAAGATGAGAACAAAAGAAGTGAAATCAACAAAGAAGACTTAAAACAGGCTTATCAATTGATTATTTCACCAGATACTACTTTATTAGACCAAATTGAAAATCAATTAAAACCGAAAGGAGGTGAATAAATATGATATCACCATTATACGTTCTGAAAGGTTTTATTAACTTAAAATCTTATTTAACGTGGTTTTTGATTGCTACCACTGTTTTTGGCCTTTTTTGTTTCATCAAAAATAAATTTTCTCACAAACAAAAAACTACAACCCTAAAAAGTTATTTAATTTACTTTTTAACTATTCTTACCCTATTCAGTTTTCTTTACTTATCTTTCTTTCATAAAACTGAACCATCATCTAAATATACAGGTCAATTAATTGGCAAAATTGGTGAAGCAATTAAAAAATACGATGAAACCATTAATAATTATCGTGGTTTAAAAAAAGATTGGGAAAAGGAATTGGAAAAATGTGAAGCGGAATTAAAAGAACTTTACGAACAAAAAAAAAATAACCCAAGAATCCAAAGATAAAATCAAAGAGGTATTGGATAACAATAAAACAAAAATTAAAGAAATAAAAGAAAATTTAGATAAAAATACCGAAAATATTACTATCTTAAAAGGGAAATTAATTCAATTAGAAAAAGAAAAAGAAGCCAAAGAAAAAGAAATTAAACAAAAACAAGAAGAACAAAATTTAGCTTCTCCTGATGATAAAACTAGATTACAAGCTGAAATTGGAAAACTTCAAGATGAAACTTTAGAAATAGTTGGTAAAATTGGCGAAATAAAAGTTCAAATCAAGAACTTACAAACAGACCAAGAATATTATCAAGATATGTTATCTAGCGCTGAAAACTACAAAAGAATTTTAGAAGAAAGATATGAAGATTTAACTGAAGGAGATAAAAAATTATTTAAAGAAATCCAATCAGTTGAAGAACGCCGTGCTAAAATCCAAAAAGAAATTGATAAAGTAAATGAAAAACTTGAAGAAATTAGAGCCGAACAAGAATTATATAAAGCCTAAAAGAAAAATATAAAGAAATGTATGACCGCATGCTAACTTATGAAAAAGAAAATGAAGCATCACTGGGAAATATTGTCAGATGGGGTTTTAAAGCTTTTGATAAAGTTACTGACTTAATTCCTGCTAAATATGGTATGAAAATTATAGGCAAAACAGCTACTTTTACACGTAAGTTCGCCCAAGGTATGTCAAAAACTACTTTAGTTCTTCACGAAGGCCACCGTTTATGGCACATATATAATGAAGTAGCTAATGAAAACAAAGAACATCCAAAAATGATTACCAAAGAAGCTTTAGAAATGTATACTAAAGATATTGACCGCGATTTAGCCAAACTCGACGCTGACTACAAAGATTCCGAAAATAATTTAGGTGGTTATAAACTCCAACAAAATGAAGATAATTTAACTAAAGAATTCGGTGAATCTATAAAAATAGTTAGAGGAATAGAAGCAGAAGAAAAATCAGTCATTAACGAATATAAAAATACCATCCGAGAATTAAAAAAACAACGAGATGCAGTTTCTGACACTGACAAACTATACCGAGAAAAAACAAATTTAGAAAACGATTTAAGTAACAAAGATGAAGAATTAAACATTGCAAAAGACCAATTAAAACAAAAAAATCCAAGTTATGCTCGCGCTCAACAACGCATTCAAGCTAGACGAGTTGGTAAAATACCTGAAATGGTTATGATTACAAATAAATAATTATTTTAGCTAATTATTTTATTAATAAAATTGTATAATAGTGATAAGCAATATATTTTTATCACTATTATCAGGAAAGGTAAATAAGTTATGAAACAATCCAACTTTTTTCAAAAACATTTAGTAACTATTATTATCATTTTACTTTTTGGAATAGCAATTATCATAGGCATTCACCAAGGATTTAATGATTATCAAAACAAAAAAAATCTTTATCTCCTTTAGGACAAACTCCAGAAAAAAATTCCTTAGAAAAAGAAACCCCACCAAGCCCTTCAAGAATGAAACGTTCTGCGGACGACCCCCCCAAATAAAAATTAAAACCACTGCTGCTCATTTAGAACAAATTAAAACTTATCTTTTTACCGAACCTACTGACACTTCTAAATTACCATCAGATCTATCAGCAAGAGAACAAGAAAAAATTGAAGAAATTAAAAATAGTTGGCAATTATCATTGAATTTATTAAAAGAAGAAAAAGATGCCATTAGCAAAGAACAAAAAACATGTGACGAACACCAATCTCACTTAAATTCTATTCAACCTCAAATAGAAAATTTAAAACCACAAAAACAAGAACTACAAAAATTACTAGATGAAAAAAATCAAGAACTTAATAGATTAAAAATTAATAGAAAAGGGAATGAAGCTGAAATTGGAAAACTTCAAGATGAAACTTTAGAAATAGTTGGTAAAATTGGCGAAATAAAAGTTCAAATCAAGAACTTACAAACAGACCAAGAATATTATCAAGATATGTTATCTAGAGCTCAAAACTACAAAAGAATTTTAGAAAAAAGATATGAAGATGTAGAAACAGTATATATAAATTCAATCTTAAAATCCCTCAACTCCCTCTATGAAATCACACCAACTGAGGGATAAAAAATTAAAGGAGTTATAAATTAATGTTTAAATTAAAAAAACAATTATACTTATTTAAAATAGTTTTATTCGTTTTTTTAGGAATATTTTTAATTACTGATAATCATCAAGTCATGGCGATGGATGATAATAGTTCTTCATCGCAAAATAATAATTACATTTTAAATAATTCTTGTGATTTTTTTTTAGAAACGCAATCAGTTTTTATTAATGAACGAAATTGGCAACTCGCTGGAACATGGAAAAATGTAGTTTTAAACATTCAAAATATGAATAAAAATATAAATCCAGAATCCTATCAAAAATTATTTTCATTATCCATGAAACTAGGTTCGTTAATTCAAATTACAGAACAACAAGGAAAATTAATTTATGAATTAAAAGAAATTAGAAAAAAAATTATAACCTCAATAAACATAAGACAAAATCCACAAGATTTATTAAAACAAGAAGAAGAAAAACGCGTTAAATTCCATGACTTAGATAAACAATTTTTTTCAATTAAATAAATATTATAAATAATAATTTTGCAAAAAAAAGCAATTAGAAGAATAAATAAAAAAAATAACAATTAAATAAAACTCTCTAAATACCCCTAAAACGCATTATTTTAACCCATAATGGGGTTTTAAAGATGTTATTTGATATAAACAAAAATTGTATTTTTAAAACGTTTTAAATTCCAATATTTTAATTAAAAAAAATTATACCACTGCATTAATATAAAATTCAAAATACAATTAAATTTTAATAGACTCTCTTTGTGAGAGTCTTTTTTTTATACCCAAAAATAACCAAATTAAACAAAAAATTAAAAAAGAAAGGAAAAATTAAAATGAATAAACAAGACTTAAAAAAAATAATCAAACAATTTAAATCACAAATTCCAACAGGCTATGATATAATTATAAAAAAAGGAGAAAATTAAAAATAGAAAAGAATAATGAAATAAATGTCTTTAATGTAGTTAATTGTTTGATTAATCATGTTGATACACAAGAATATAAAGTTTCTAATATGAAAATAAATAAATTGTTATATTATATCCAAGGATATTATGTTGCTAAATACGATAAACCATTATTTAATGAGCCAATAGAAGCTTGGTTGTTTGGACCAGTTATTCCACATGTTTATGGAAAATTTCTCGAATTTGTCGACCGCCCAATAACTAATAATTATGTTTTTTTCGAAGCATCCGAAACCGAATTAAACGAAGAAACAAAAAACATTATTTATAAAGTAATCGATAAATACGTCAAGATATCATCATACGATTTAAGCGTTATGACGCATGAAGAAAGTCCTTGGAAAAATGCATACAATCCTCGCCGAAAATGAAAAAACAATATTATTAGTCCTTCATTTTTAAAAGATTTTTTTTAAAAATAAAATAATTTAACAATTTCAAGGAGCGAAAACGGTTTTGAAAAAATTAAACTTGAAAGATTTTGATGAAATTATTCAAACGATTAACAGTATTTGCGTTAACATTTCTAGAAGTAAAAATTTACAAAAAAGTAATAACGCGCAAGGAAAAGAACGAGAGATGGAAGCTATTTATAGAGATACCATTTCCCTTAATTTAAACAGTTATCCTTCTATTTTTCGGAATCAGGTATCTTGTGAGACACAAAACAAGCATGGCAAAGCGGATATCGTAATACATTTTGATGACTCAAAAAAAAATATGTTGTGGAATGCACCGTTCTAAAAAAAGAAGAAAATCAAACATTAGTAAACAAAATCGAAAAAAAATATCGACAATTACTTTATAATACGACAGACAAAGATAATAAAATTTCATTGCTTTTTTTGTTTTAAAAAATGTTTTTGATTCTAATAAAATTTTTAAAATAATCGAAACCTTTATAGAAAAAGAAAACTCCGAATATAAAATTCATGAAACAATAACAAAATATCAGAATAATGATTGGGTAATAAAAACAAGACCGACGCGTTTTCCTGAAATAGATTTTTTTATTCATATTGGAATTTATGATTTTTTTTATAATGTGGATTACGCCAAATATCAAAAACCAAACAAGAAAAAAATTGAAGAAAACATTGAAGAAAACACAAAAAACAAGAAAAAAACTTAACAAATAAGGAGTTATAAGTTAAAATGATGCAAGTAAAAAATAAATTACATTTTTTATCATTCTTTTTTTTGATAAGTTTAGGATTTTTACTGATAAAAATAACTAAAAATATTATCAACATAAAAATTATCTTATTTATAAAAAACCCTTTTGGAAAGGGTTTTTTATTTAACCATACTTACTTATCCAAATAACAAGACTTCTTTAAACAAGAGTCTTTTTTTATACCTTTTTACCATTTGTCAGGCAAGAATAATTAAAAAAGAATTAGGAGGTTATTAAATAATGTCTAAAGTAATTAAAATTCCCTGTATCTAAAAAATTAATAATTATGTTATTAATTATTAATTTCAATTTTGTCCTTTCCATCAATGCTCATTCTTCTTTTTTTCATAATCAAAACGAAACCAAAATTAAATTAGCAGATTACCAAACCCTCCAACAAGAATGGTTAGCGACCCAACCCAAAATGAAAAGATATGACATTCCTGTTTTATCCAAAGAAAGTATCCCTGAAATCCTAAAATATTTCAACATTGAAATTTTTAATCGTGGTTTGGAAAATCCTGCCTACAATCCTTATGCCAAAGGTTACTTCTGTTGGGACCTAAAAGATCCTCCTTCAGGACTATTGGGTGTCTACTTCAAAGCCAGGCAAAACCCTTTTAAAATTGAATATCCCGATGGTGACGATGAATACACCTTAGATGACCTTTTAAAATAAGAAATCGCTATCGAAGAAGCTTTCGTATTTTGGGATGCTCAACAAAAAACTCAGGAAGAAAAGGTCAATATGGAATTAATCAGGGTCAATATCTTTGTTGACCAAAGTAAAGAAGAAGTGATTAATAATTACTTAATCCAACAGAAAATCATCCAAAAACCCAAACTAATTAAATTAGGTTGTTATAACCCCACTCCTAACACTGGTTTGGTTGTTCCTTTCCCTTTAGGTGGATTTAATTTTTTGGAAGTTGAGGCTATTTATTTCGATGATGGAATTCGCCTCCTCCCCCAACTAACTTCCACCATTGCAGATTTATTGAAACTCTCCAATGGCGCCAAAAATATCTATCTTTTTTCTTTCAATACTCAAAAAAGAATTAAAAGCATCGAATTACCTGATGCTATTGATCCTTACCAAGCCATTCGAACATGGAAAAGAGATAATAATTTATTTGATTATGAAGGTGAATTTATACACCAAACTGGTAGCGTAAAAAAGGCATTGTTAATAACTCCAAATAGAAAACAGACTCTATCGTGTGAAATTCACCAACTTAAAAATATTTTTAAAACCGAAAAGGAAAAATTTATTATTTCTTGTAAAGATGAAGAACCAAAATTGCGTATTTTCAATTATTATAGTTCTGAATATGTTAATTGGTTAAACCAATGTTACATTAAACCTGGCATTTCTTATTCATCTGTAGAAATAAGAGATAAATTTGGTCGTTCATCAAGGGGCATTTATAATCAAGAAGGGGAAAGCTGTCAATATCATTATGATCCAGGATTTTTCATAGATGATTGGTACGTTAATGGGATTAACTGTGTTGGCCCAAACAATACTTTTTCTAATTTTTATGACACCACTCCGCCACTCAAAAAACCTCAAGAAATAAATATTAATTGATATTAAGACCTTATAATGAAGGTCTTTTTTTCATTTTGGGGCTTTTTTGTTAAAATCAAAAAAATATTAAGATAATTGGTGTTAATGATGCAAAAATTAAATTATTTCTAAACTAAACTCCCTCTATGAAATCACACCAACTGAGGGATAAATAAAAAAGGGGTTATAAGTTAAAATTGAAACAAACTATGATACAATATTTAAGAAGAAAGAAGGGTAAAAAAAAATGAAAAATATGACTTCTTTTGATGCATTTTTAAGTATCAAAAAAAATCAAAGGAATAGATTTTATGTTAAATTATTTCCAAGTCCATAAAGGTACTATCAAACGTTGGGTAAAACAACAATCTATTCCTAAAAATTACGATACAGACTTAAAAAAAATAATTAATCAACTTGAAATTGAATATCCACATATCGATATAGTAAAATTTCAAAATAATTGTTTAAAAAAAAGAAAGAAAATTTGATGAATTTTATACTACTCATAAAATTGCTTTAAATTGTTTTGAAATTTTAAAAAGTAAAATGTTAGAATTAAAAATAAATTTCGATGAATATAATTTTATCGAACCTTCAGCTGGCAATGGAAGTTTTTATAATTTGTTGCCGCCAACTAAAATAATAGGTGTTGAAATTAACCCTCATATTAATAAAAATTACATTATTAAAAATTATTTAGATTTTATTCCTGAAAATAAAACAAAAAATATTGTTTTGGGTAATCCACCATTTGGGTTAAGAGGTAATTTGGCTTTAAGGTTTATTAATCATTCATATCAATTTGCTGATATTGTAGCGTTTATTTTGCCGCCTTTATTTGAATCAGATGGGAAAGGAACACCAAAAAAAGAGTTACTGGTTATAAATTAATGTATTCTCAAAAATTACCTTTGTCATCATTTGAATATCCAAGTGGTAAGAAAGTTAAAGTATCAACAGTTTTTCAAATTTGGACCAAAATTAATATCAATTTATTTAAACCGCCACTCATCAAAACAGCTAATAATTTTATCAAAGTTTATTCTTTATCAGATGGCGGCACTCCATCCAGTACCAGAAATAAAAAAATGTTGAATTTATGTGATATTTATTTACCAAGTACTTGTTTTAAAGGAATGAAAGTTTATAATTCTTTTGACGAACTCCCCAACAAAAGAGGATATGGAATTAAAATTTTAAAAAACATCACTAAAATTAAAAAAATTTTTCAAAATAATGATTGGACTAAAACAGCTTTTTTATCTACTAATAGTGCTTTAAATTTACGTAAAAGTTTAATAATTAAAGTTTTAATTGATGCTGGTTTTAGCGATGAAAAGGACGATAATGCATAATAAAAATCTTATTTCTATTTTTTTTTAATTCTGTTTATCAAGAAACTATCAATAATTTAAAAAAACCACCCAAATTTAATGAAAAAGATATTTATTATAAATTAAAACTTATTTCTATTGATGCTAGAGTTAGTTTTGGTCAAAGATTTTTGGTTAATGCTTTTAAACAAAATGGTTTTCGATCTTTTAATGACAAAGATAAAAATAAAGATTGGGATATAAAATTAGAAAATTATCGCATTGAATTAAAAACCTCAACTTTGGATGTTAATAATAAATTTCAACATGAAGGAATTCATAAAACTAACAATTATGATTTGTTAGTTTTTTTAGATATCGCTCCAAATAAAATTTTTTTAAAAGGAATGTTTTATAACGAAATTAATTTTAAAAAACTACATCTTAGAGGTGGAGGTAGAAAAACAGCTACTGGTACTGGTTATAAATATGATTATAATTTAACCAAACATTTAGAAGAAAAAAATGAAATAGTTATTTTAGAAGATTTTCAAAGGCATGCTAACATTTGGATAGAAAAATTAAATAAAATTAATATATAATCTTTTCAAGGCCATTTTTTTTAATTTGGTCTTTTTTATACCTAAATCCAACCATATCAAACAAAACAACAAAAGACAAAAAAATATTAAAATTGAATACTATCCCAGAAGAAAAAAATTAATAAATATTTTTTTTATTAATTGCATAAAAATGTTATAATATATGCAGTTAACAAAACGGAAATGAGTTTAGGAATGGAGAAAAAAATAAAATAAAAATTAACAATTAAAAACAACTCATAATTTTAACTTCAATTAACTAATTTTAAAATGAAAAATACCCCCCAAATCAGGAATGCCTCTTAAACGCATTATTTTGCCCCTCTCGCTTTGATTTAAATCCAATTAGGGTAATTTTTTACTAGTTTTAATTTAGACCCCACTTAAATTCAATTTAGCCTCAAATTGACCTCTTAAAAACCTAGGTAAACACTTACTTTTATTTTTTACAATTTTGACATAAATTAAAACGAATCATTTTTTTAATCTAATTTAGACCCCCTCATTTGAGGGGGGGATATTTTTTTCATTTTTTTCCATTTTTTATCTCTTCTGTCATCATTTTCGCTAGTGTTTATGTTGAGCATTTTGCCTTTAACCCTGTTATTATATGGCACAACTACCCCAAAATTAAAAACTCCGCATTATTACGTAAAAAAATTTAATCCATGTCGTTTTATATGCAACTTTTTCATTTTTTCGGCCTATATATATATTGTACATACTTCTTATTAGGTTAAACCCGTGGGTAAACCTAAACACCAATTCAAAAAGCCCTACAAGGCTTTTTTGAATTGGGTTGTGATAAATAATACTTAATTCGGGTTAACCTAATAAGAAAGATGTATCATTAATATTATTATATTTAATATTAAATATAATAATATTAATGATAATAATTAAATATAAAAACCCTTGATAGGTTTTTAATAGGTTTTTATATTTAATTATAAATAATAAATTTATTATATTATATCATGATTTATAATGTTTAAATTATTATATTATCTAACCAAGTGCCCGTCAAATTTTTAAATTTAACGGTCAAATTAAAATACCCCCCTAAATCCCCAAAGGGGACTTTATAGGGGGGTGTAATATATTAATTGTATCCTCGGCTGGCCGCCTAGTTCGCTACGCTCGTCTTGGAATACTAATAACATTATATAATAATTTAATAAATATATTTTAATTTGTAACTTTTAATGCATTTTTTAGTTATAATTATTTTTGGAATTGATAAAAAAATATTAAGATAATTGGTGTTAATAATGCAAAAATTAAAGAAAAAAATAAAATTATTACAAAATATGGTTTCTCACATTCAAACTATTAATAAAAAAATAGTTTTTCAATTGGTTAAACAATTTGCAAAAGACCTAAATTTAACTACCATTTTAAAAACAATTCGTATTAATCGAAGTACTTATTATTGGCTAAAAATTGAAAAAAAGTTAAAATTAAAAGAAACAAAACATTTTTTGCAACAACAACGTATTCAAACTTTATGTTTACAACATGAATATTTTTACGGTCATCGTAAAATTACTGATTTATACCAAGAAATTTTTAATGAATTTATTACTAAGAAAAAAGTTTATCTTATCATGAAAGAAAATAATATTTGTTGCAAGTTAAGGCCTAAAAAAAATAAATATTATTATAAAAATTTAGAATCTAACCTCAAAGTAGTCCCAAATTTAATTAATCAAAACTTTACTACCTCCCAACCCATGAAAAAACTATTTACCGATATTACTTATTTTCCCACTCCCCAAGGATTTATTTATTTTTCGTGTATTATTGATTCTTTTAATAAATTGCCTCCCACACTTCAAACCGACAAAATAAAGAATTAATTTTAAATACAATCAAAAAAAATCCTGCTTTAAAACCCCCTTTTATTATTCATTCTGACCAAGGTAAAGTTTATCAATCTCTAAAAGTACAAAAAGTTTTAACTAAAAAAAGGGTTTTAATTAGCATGTCTCGTAAAGCAACCCCACGTGATAACGCTGTCATTGAAAATCTTTTTGGCCAGATGAAAAGTATTTTATCCAACCAACATCCTTTTTTATTCCAAAAAACCTCAACTAAAATCAAAAAAATTATCAATCAATTTCCTTCTTTTTGGAATAATAAATGGTTATTAACTAAATTAAACAATTTATCTCCCTTACAGTATTTGCAAAATAGATAATATTTGTTAATAATATATAAACTTATAACCTTTGGAAAAAGGTTGTTTTGTTGTACATTTTTTTCTATAAAAATCAAAAACTCCGCATTATTGTGTAAAAAAAATGAAACCCATGTCGTTTTTATAGCAACTTTTTCTTTTTTTCGGCCTATATATATAGTGTAGGGATAAAATATTTAAAAAAAATATCTTTTGAAACTAGCAAATTATGAAAAAACATTAGACACTTTTTAAGTTTAATGAAATTATTTGTTAGTTTGAAAAGATAAGAAATTATCTATTTAATTTTAAATCTTAAAGAGTAATTTTGAAATAAAAAAGTGTCTAAAAAAACGGAACAGTTCAGTTGCTCCCATTAAGACAATTTTTTTATTACTACTATTAAAACCATCTAATTTATCTAATAAAGTATTAATCACATTGACTCCTCCTGAAGAAATGTTGGAATCATTACGATTTTCTAAACCTTCAATTTCATCAATAAAGATGATGGTTTTATCATGACTTTCGGCTTCTTGCCACACTTTCTCCACTTCTTCCCCCCCCCCTTCTCCGATATATTTTTGTCGGAATTTGGCAGGAATTAAATTAATAAAGTGAACGTTAGCCTCACCACAAAGGGCTTTGATTAAAAAGGTTTTCCCTGTTCCTGGCGGACCATAAAGTAAATAACCTTTGGGGCGGACTTGATCGAAGTTAATTAAGGATTGGTTGGTGCGAAAATAAGTCAATAAATCTTCTAATTCTTCTTTTTCTGTTTCCATACCGCAAACGTCTTTGAATGTCACTTTCTTTTTAGTATGAGGAAGCGGTTTATTTTCTTTTAAATGATTTAATTGGATAGTTAAATTTTTCTTTTGTTTTTCAAAAGCTAATTTTTTATCAGTTAAGAAAAGTTGAAAATCCTTGAAATTTTTTAATTCGGTTTGATTTTTTTGATATTCTTTTTTAGTTTTTAATTCTTCAATTCTTTTTTGGATTAACTTCCACATAATTAAGGGCTTGATTTAATTGAAAAATTTGTTGCTGGAGGTTTTCTTGGGTTTGGTGTTGGGCTTTTTCTTGTGCTAATTTTTCTAATTCTTCTTGTTTTTCTTTTTGATTTTGGTTTCTTTGTTCTAATAAATTATCGACTAAGGTTTGTTGGGTTTGTTGTTGGGGTTTTAGTTCGGTTAATTGTTGTTGTTTTTGGGTTTTAATGATTGGAGTTAATTGCGGATTATTAGTTAATTCGGTTTGGAGAGTTTTGATTTTAGTAATAATGTCGGTTAAAGTTTTAACATTTTCATCAATTTGGGTTTTTAAGGTTTGATCTTTTTGTTGTAATTCTTTGATTTTAGCTTGTTCTAACTTGATTTGGTGGTCGATCTCTTGTGGGTTTGTTTATGAGGGTTGTTTAGTTAATGATGGAGTTTTAGTTGTTGAACGAGAATGAGTGATACCAAAGATTAATAAAATCAAGAAACCTAAACTTAATAATCCGATCAAACTCAGATATTTTTTTTTATTTAATTTCATGAATAACCTCCTTTCTTAGGTTTTTAAAAGAAAATAATTGGGTTATTTTAAAATTAAAGTTTTCGCTTGGTCTTTGATGGTTTTAGAAAGTTTGAAAGTTACTACGGTTTTGGCAGGAATTTTTAGTTTTTTCTTTGTTTTAGGATTTATGCCAATGTAGGCTTTTCTTGATTTTAATTTGAATTTGCCAATTTTAGAGGATAAAGACACTTCTTCATTTGATATGATTGCTTTGATTAGAGTATTCTCAAATGAGTTATAAAAATCTTCTGTTTTAGAAATTGAGGTTTTATTTACCTCAGCGATTTTTTTAATTAATTCTTTTTTTGTCATAATGATTTGACTCCTTTTTTGATTTTTTTTGAAAATTAATGTTATTTAAATTAAAATAGAGTTTCGCTTAAAATTTAATGATGTGAAACGATAGTGAAAATTTTAATTCTACTCATAATTTTTAATAATGATTTCTTGATTGATGTTTTTATTGGTGAGATGATGGCTAGTTGTTGTTTTTATTTTAATGATGTTATATTTTGAAAATAAATTAATAATTGGGGTTGTTTCGTAATTGGTATATAACCATTTGACACCCCTTTTGGTTGCTTGGTGTAATTCTAAGGCTAATTGTTGATGATCAGTAAAAGAAAATGGTTTTTGGTAAAAATCTTTAACTTTAATCCCTTCATAATAATATGGTGGATCGATAAAAAGAAAATCGCCTTGTTGACTATTGGCGATAACTTTACGAAAATCCATGCAATATAAAACATGTTTTTTCTTTTGGAATTGATGTTGGAAGGCGATCAATTCCTTTAAATTGATGATTAGAGTTTTTTGTTTGGGTTTATAACCTAAATTTGTTTTTAAATTACTTTGCTTATCATAACGAGTAATACCACGAAAAGCGTATTTATTTAAAACATAAAAGATAGCTGACCTGGTTAATTTTTTTCTTTTTTTTTGGCATTTTGATTATATTGGTTTAATAAATGCTTAAAAGTTTGTTTTTGGTTCTTTTGGTTTTGATATTGGTAAATATAATTTTCTATGGCTTTGACCTTGTTAACAAAATGATGGGTATTTTGGAGACTTTGTTTCCACATAGTGATTAATTGGTTATCATTATCGTTTAAAATCGCTTTTGATGGTTGTAAATAAAAATAAAGAACCCCACTTCCTAAAAAAAGGTTCGTAATAGGTTTTAAATTTAGAAGGTAAATGAGCAATAATTTGTGGTAAAAGTTTTTTCTTACATCCAATCCAATTGATTTTCATCTTTCTTCTCCTTATTCCATAAATAAAATAAAAAGAAAATATCAGAAAAGATGGTAATTGTAGCGTTAAATTTTAATCCTAATTCCAAATTGAAAAATAAAACCATGATATTACTGATGATGAAAAATAAATAGGAAATGGTTAATAAAATAGGATATCTTTTTTTCATTTTGTCTCCTTTATTTTTTTATTTCTTTTGGTATCCTTACCAATTTGTTGTTTTTTCAAATAAAAAACCCCTTTTGAAAAGGGGTTAAATGATTAAGTTTATTTGATTATTATTGATTTTTATGAATTGATTGTTTTAAAAAGGTAAAGTTTCTTGAGGTTTATTATCTAAAAAGATCACGTTTTGAAGAATAACTTTAGTGTTAGTTTTAGTTTGTCCTTCATTATTCGTGTATTTTTGGATAGATAAACCTCCTTCAAGATAAATTTTTGAACCTTTATGTAAATATTTCTTCATGTTGTCAGCTTGTTTTCGAAAAGCGACACAGGGGATGAATTGGGTTATCTCTTTGTTATTAACCACTAATTGAAAATCGATTTTAGCTATTTGTTCGTTGTTTGAATTGATATATTGTTTTTCTAAATCATGGCTTATACGGCCGATTAATTGAACTTTATTTAACATAATTTTATTTTTCCTTCTTTTTGATATATATTCTTTTTATTTATTCATAGATAAAATTTTTGAAAACGAATGTATTGAACGACTAATTTGATTGATTGATGTTGGAATCATTTATTACTGTTGTTTCAAAAGTTTTATGCTTGATTTTGATATAAAAAAAGATTACTTTGAAAGTAATCTGGTTTTTATTTTTTTATTGTTTCAAATAACTAGTTTAACGTCATTACAGACGAGAAAGGTTAACGTTTTTTGTTTTTTTTAATTTTTTGATAGCGATGTTTTTAATATTTTCTACTTGTTTTAAAGATAAATGGAGTTTTTGGGCTATTTCTTCATTCGAATAACTAGTTTGATAATTTTCGTTGATATTTCCTAAAGGAACACTAAAACTTAAATGGATAATTTGAAATTCGTTTTCACTTAATTTAGCTTTCATTTTTTTTAAAAAGTTTTCATGCTTAACTTGTTTTAACCATAATTGATGAGGATTTAGTTTATTTATTTGATATGGTTCGAAAAACTCTTCTTGAAAAGAAAGATTATCCTTTTTATGATTTTTTTGTGGGATTGAAGGAGAATGGTTTTTTCTTATTATTTTTCTGATTTCCGATTTGATGGTTGTAGTAGCATAAGCGATAAAGTCATAACCTAAATCTACATAATTATCTAAAGCCTTGATCAATCCTAAAACCCCTTCTTGGTATAAATCCTCTTTTTGAAGGATACGCGGATAATATTTAAATTGCTTAACTAATTTATTTACTAATGGCAAATGTAAATCGATTAGTTGATAACGAATTGTTAAATTCTTTTTATTTTTTAAAAAATCTTTAAATAATTCTTCTCTTAACATTTAATCCCTTTCTAAAAACGTTTTTTAGAAAAGATAAGAAATTATTTTTTTTTAGTCTTAGAAAAAAAAGACTAACTTAATAGTTATTCTTAAAGAATTTTTAAAAAGCAAAAAGTGTCTAAACTTTTGGAACACCTCACCACCACCACCAGCTTATGATATAAATATAAATAAAATATTTAGAAAATTCCCAACTAAGGAATCCACTGCTTCCATTAATATTTAAATTTAATATTTTTACCCAATAATTATTAGTTTCTTCATTACCATCTTCTTTAATTCGAATAATTGTTTTAAAAAATCATTTTTATTCTTTTCAATTATATATAAAGAACCAAACCAAGTTATGTGTTGAATTAAAACAATAAATAAAAACCATAATATATATTTTTTAAGATATTTATTTTTACTATTTGTTTCTTTTTTTCTAAATTGTTTCTTTGTAAAGTTTGTTTTTCCATTTTTAATAATTTAAACTCCTGTTATTTTTGTTATTTATAATATTGGATTTTATAATGATAATTTATTAAAAATTAAAAAAACGATATAAAAAAATAATAAAAATAAATTATTTTATAAAATTAAAGAAAACAAAAAAAAGAAAGAACCAAAATACTTAAAAAATAAAACCACCTTTTATATTTTTTGATAACTACAATATCATTATTTTTGATGATTTTATTTTTTAAAATAATTGTATAGAAACTAATTATTAATATCATTATAGAAGTTAGAAAAGCATAAATAAAACAATAACATAAACTCGTTAATTTCATATTTTGTTATTTCTCTCGAATAAGGATTTAACTTTTCATTATCAATTTTTATAAGTATAAACATCATTAAAAAATAAATCAAAGGATATATTATTCCTACATAATTTTTTTTTTAATTTTATTATGCTTTTGTTTCGTAAAAAATAATAAAATATAAACATCAAAGATAAAATTTTGTGTTCAAAAAAATAATTAATTTGCAAAGTACCTGTTTTTGTTTCAATTAAACAAAAAAAACATCACTATTAAACAATTAATCAAACAAACAAAACTTAAATAAAGGTAATATTTTGATTTTTTAAATTTATTATTTAAAGATAAGGGTAAAAAGATATTCACCGATAATGTGTTTTGTCTTGTGAATAAACCTAAAGTAAAAAAATTTCTTTTATTTTTATCATATGAAATTGTATCAATAGCCAAAAGAGAAGTGATACAAGAAATAATTAAAGGCACATAAACTAAAAACTTTTTTGAAAAAACATTTTTTGCTTTTCTGTTTGTATTTGTATCTAAATTATTTTTATACATAAACATAAAAAATCCTTTATAATATTGTTTTTTAATTTTTAGATAAATAATATTTGATTAATTTAGAAAAACTTTTACTTATTTTTTTAATCCTTTTTTATTTTTAATAATTTTTTTATTTCTTGTTAGTATAATGTTGTTTTTAAAAAATTATTTAAAAGTATAACAGTAATATTATAACATTTTTATATTTTTGAAAGTTTCTTTTTTTAAAATATGATTTTTATTGACTCTAACTATTTTATTTATTTAGTCAAATTAATATTTATTTTTTTTGCTTACTTTATTTTACTAAGTAATAATTTATCCTTATTTTGCCTTTGAATCTTATTTTTGCAATATTTTTTGTGGTATAATAAACTTGTATTTACAATTTTAATTTATTATGTAGTTCAAAATAAGTTAATAAAAAACTAATAAAAACAAATTTACAATAGATATTAAAAATTCAAAAAAACAAAACAATTTAAAAAACACCTTAAACAAATACATTCTATCAAACATTTAGTAATTTAAAAAATTTAATAATATCAAAGAAATCCTAAATATAAATAAATGCAGACAAACGGAAAATAAAAATGATTACTGAAATAACTAGCATAAAAGAAGCTATTTTGTGGATTGAAAAAAGAGAAATTTTAGGCATGCGTTTAGGACTTTTGCGTGTTTTGGCTTTGTTAAAATTATTACATCATCCTGAAAAAAAATTAGCTATGATTCATATTGCAGGTACTAATGGCAAAGGTTCAACTGTTAATTATTTAAGTTCTTTATTGCAACAAAGTTGTTCCAAAGTAGGAACTTTTATTTCTCCTCATATTCAAAATTACAATGAAAGAATTAAAATTAATGGCGAGACTATTTCTTGTAATGATTTAATAATTTGGGTTCGTAAAATTAAAAAGTTAGTAGACCAAGCAAGCCCCAATTCTGCTTTATTTAGCATTACTCCGTTTGAAATTATCACCGCTATTGCTTTTGATTATTTTTATCATAAAAAAGTTGATGTTTGTGTAATTGAAGTAGGTTTGGGAGGTCTTTTAGACAGTACCAATGTTATTTATCCCATCTTAACTGGAATTACTACCATTGGCAAAGATCACGAACATATTTTAGGAAAAACTCTTAAAGAAATTGCTTTTCAAAAAGCAGGAATTATTAAACCCAAAATTCCCTTAGTTACAGGAAATATTTCTCCAAAAGCTTTGTTAGTTATTGAACAACAAGCCATCAAAAACAAAACTCCCATTTATAAATTCAAAAAAGATTACAACATAACTTATTTAGGAATGCAAACTTGGCAAGAATGTTTTAATTTTAAAACAAAACAAATCACAATAAAAGCCATCAAAACTCCTTTAATAGGAAAATATCAACCTGAAAATGCTGCAATGGCAATCAAACTTTATTATTTATTTTGTCAGCTGAAAAAATTTCCTTTCTTAGAACAAAATGTTTTTACAGGCATTAGCAAAATTCAAATTCCAGCCAGAATGCAAAAACTAAATTCAAATCCTTTAATTATTTTAGATGGTGCTCACAATGTGCATGCCATAAGAAAATTAGTCCAAACAACAATCAAACAATTTAGTAACTACCGCATTTCTATTTTATTTTCTGCTTTGGAAAACAAAAATGTAATTTCTATGTTGTACCAATTATTAAAAATTCCCAAAGCCCACATTTATTTAACAACTTTTAATCATCAAAATAGTATTGAATTAGTACAAAAATATTTGTTTATTGCTCCACAAAGAATTACAAAAGTTTTTGATTGGCAAGATAAATTGAAGGATTTTTTACAACAAAACCAAACTCAAAATTGTAAAGATTTATTGTTAATTATAGGCTCTCTATATTTTGCCTCAGAAGTAATTCATTTTTTTGATATTTAAATATTTTTAATATTTTAAAAACATCAAATTTAATTTATACAACTTTAAAAAACTTAAAGAGGAGTCAAAATGAAAATAGGTTTTTTACTGATACATACTTACCAATTATTGGAGGTATTCCTATCTCTGTTAAATCTCATAAAGATAGTTTAGAAAAATTAGGACATAAAGTTTATATAATTACTCCTCAAGGACCTAAGAATTATGAAGAAAAAGATGCTTCAATAATAAGAATTAAAGGAATACCAATACCTTTTAAAGGTATTGAAGGTCATCGTGTCGTATTGAGGTTCAAAAAATATTTATCTCTTGTAAAAGATCTTAATTTAGATATTATCCATATTCATACTGAATTTCCTATGGGTAAATTAGGTATTTATGCTTCTCAAAAATTAAATATACCATCCGTTTATACTATGAACACCATGCACGAATATTTTTTTAATAAAAGCAAAAATATTGGAATAAAAATATTTAAATTATTTTTTATATTAGCTAATAGAAAAGCTTTAAATAATTTTATTTTCAAAACACATTCTACAATTGTTCCTACTCATAAAATTTTAACTTTATTAGAAAAAGATTATAATATCAAAGGAAAATATAATGTTGTTCCTACAGGAATCAATTTAGAACAATTTTATTCCCAAAACCACCCTTTAGAAGAAATTCAAGCTTTAAAAGTTAAATTTAATTTAGTAAATGATTTTGTTTGTCTTTATGTAGGTAGGTTGTCGCCTGAAAAAAGACATTTCTTATTTGATTAGTGCTTTTGATTCTTTTTGTCAAAATCATCCTCAAAATAAATTTGTGATTGTTGGCGATGGTCCTGAAAAAAAAGCTCTCAAAAAACAAGTAAAACAATTACAAATCGAAAATAATGTTTTGTTTTTGGGACTTTTTCCTTATGATAATTTAGGAATTTATTATCAATTGGGAAATTGTTTTTGAGTGCTTCTTTATTTGAGACTCAAGGTTTAACTTTTGTAGAAGCGATGGCATCTTCTTTGGTTTTGTTAGCTAGACACGATCAAGCATTATATGGTTTAATTGATAATGGAAATAATGGCTTTTTTATCATCAAAAAGAAGAATTAATCAATTATTTAAGTCTTTTATACAATGATAATAAAAAACTAAAACAATGTCTATGAATGCCAAAAACTCAATACTTAATTATGATCAAACAAGTTTTGCTTCTAAAATGATCCAAATTTATAAAGAAGCGATAAAAACTAATAAAGAAAAAATAACCATAATTAATTATTTTTACCCTTTTTATTATTTTTCCTTATTCCCTAATTATTTCAACTTTTTAGTTATTAAAAAATATAAATTTATTTTTTATTTTTGTTGCTATTACTATTACAATTTGCTATGTTTTCATTAAGATAAAAAAGTATGACAATGACAATAATAAGGAGGTTTTTGCTTGAAAATAGGAATTTTTACCGATTCATATAAACCTTTAATTAGTGGTGTTGTTGTTTCTTGTGATTCTCTAAGAGAAGGTTTGGAAGCTTTGGGACATGAAGTCTATATTATTACAACTAACTGTCCAAAAGTCAAACAAGAAAAAGATTCTCGCGTAATAAGAATTAAAGGAATGCCATTGCCTTTTAAAATTTTTAAAGATCATCGTTGGGTTTTAAGTTATAAAAAACATCTTTTTAAAATCAAAGCCCTTAATTTAGATGTAATTCATGTTCATACTGAATTTGGGGTAGGTTCTTTAGGGTTTTTAGCTAAACAAAAATTAAATTTGCCTTTAGTTTATACAGCACACACAATGTATTTTGCCTTTTTTGATACTCAAAAATCTTTTATTGTTAAATGTTTTAAAAAACCCATTTTAAAATATGTAGACTATCTTTTTACTAAATTTATTTTTAATAGTGATGTCAATATTTTACCTACTAAAAAAGTGTTGTATTTTTTAGAAAATCGCTATTCTAATAAAGTTAATGATACTTCTAAAATCAATTATCAAATTGTTCCAACAGGTTTTAATTTAGAAAAATTTTATTGTCACAATCATTCATCAGAAAAAGTTTTTTCATTAAAACAACAATTAGGACTTAAAGATTCATTTTTATGTCTTTATGTAGGAAGAATATCTGCTGAAAAAGAAATTGATTATTTGATGGATGCTTTTACTTCTTTTCACCTTCAAAATCCCAAAAGTAAATTTTTAATTATTGGTGATGGACCTGAAAGAAAAAATTTAGAAAAAAAAGCCAAAAAACTTAATTTAGATGATAAAATCATTTTTTTAGGATTTGTTGCTTATGATAAGTTAGGAATTTATTATCAATTAGAAAATGTCTTTATTAATGCATCTTTATTTTGAAACTCAAAGACTTACATATATTGAAGCACTAGCTGCTTCTTTGCCTTGTGTAGTGCGTTTTGATCAAACATTAGAAGGAGCAATTAAACATTAACAAAATGGATTTTTTTATCATAACCAAGAACAATTAATTACAATTCTTACTTCCTTATATCAAAATCCAGATAATTTTAAACAATTATCATATCAAGCTCAAAAATCAGTTAATTTATATACTCAAAAGACTTTTGTAACTAATGTTTTAGAAGTTTATAATCAAGCTATTAATAATCATAAATTAAAAAAACAAAAATTAATTCAACATCAAAAAGAAACTTCAGATAAGATTTAATTATAAAGAACAAAAAAAAGATTAAATTATTTATTTTTAATAAGTAATTTAATCTTTTAATATTTTATTTATTATGATGTTATTTTGAAAGTTTTCAAAAAATTATTTTACTATTTTGAGAATCTAAATATATTTCTATTAATTGAGATACATTAAAAACACTTATCCAAAACCATTTTTTATTTGATAAAGGTATTTTATCATACCAATTTTCTTTATAAGTTCCTTTTGTTTTTATTTTTGAATACACTTTTATTTTAACTAAAAAAACAATTAATAAAACAACAAATTATTTATTTTTCATCAATTTTATTCACATCTTATTTCATTTTTACAAAAATTCCCAACTTTAAAATTACTTTTTTATTTTTTTATTACCTTATCCAACTAAAAAACCTATAAATATTAAAGTTTTGTCATCTAATTAACTCAAAAAAATATTTTTTTGTTATAATATTAATGTCTTATAAATTATAAAATAAAATGCTTATTCCTTGTCTTTACAATTTAGAGATAAAGACCGCGTAGGCCATAAGGAGAAAAAAATGAAAAAATACGAAATAATGTATATTTTACGCCCCAATTTAGACACCAAAGACGTTAAAAAAATTAATGACACTTTGCAAAATGTTTTTTTACAAGCCCCAAATCAAATTTTGGAACAAAACGAAATAGGATTAAAAGACCTAGCTTATCTTATTGATAATCATAAAAAAGGATATTACAATTGGTTAATGGTAAAAGCAGATAATGATGCTGTTTTAGAATTTAATCGTATTGTTAAAATTACTGAAGAAATTATTAGATTTATCTTTATCAAAGATAAAGAATAAGGAGTTTAATTCATATGATTAATAAAGTTATTTTAGTAGGTCGCATTACCAAAGACCCAGAACTAAAAAATACTAATAGTGGTACTTATGTTGTTAAATTTACTTTGGCAGTTAATAGAATTGTAAGTGCTTCTAGCGAAAAAAAAACTGATTTTATCAATTGTACTGTTTTTGGTAAACAAGCTGAAAATTTAGAAAAATATATTTCTAAAGGTGCTTTAATAGGTGTTGAAGGAAACATTAGAGTAGAAACTTGGGAAAAAGACGGTGTAACTAATTGGCAAACTAGTGTTGTTTGTAACAATGTCCAATTCTTAGAATCTAAAAAAAATCCTGATAATGCTTATGACAATTTCTAAAATTAAAAACAATTCTTAAATTAACTGATATAAAATAATAAACAAATATCACAATCAAATCTTAAAACAAAAACATTAAATACAAGCGAACCAAACCAAACAACAATAAATATTTTCAATTTCAAAAGGAGCTACAAATGAAATTTAATAATAAAAAAAATACTTTTAAAAAACGTCGCAAAGTTTGTTTTTTTACTGAAAACAAAGTAACTAAAATTGATTTTAAAGACATAGAGCTTTTACAAAGATTTATTACTGACCGTGGAAGAATTCTTTCTAGAAGAGTAACAAATACTTCTGCTAAATGGCAACGTCAATTGGCAATTGCTATTAAAAGAGCTCGCCATATGGCTTTAATTCCTTTTATCCAACAATAAAAACAGGTGTTGCATCCTGTTTTTTTTATTAATTGCAAATATTAAAAACCAAATTTATCTAATTATTTAAATGCAAATGAGGGCAAAAAAAATTATGTTTTCTAAAAATAAACATAACACAAAATTTATTGTAATTGCTTGTGTAATTGTTGTTTTAATTTTAATTCTTTTTTGTTTGGATTTCCAAAATATCCAAGAAATTATCGAAACAATTAATCAATTAACCAACAATCAAAACCCAAACCAAAATACTGCCAGCGAAATGAGTGGTATGCGTCGTAAAATCATTTTTTTCATTTTTAACTTTTTTGGAAAAATCATTTTAGCATCCTTTGTTATCAGTTTTTTGCTTCACATTAAAAAAAACGCCCAAATTAAAAGATTAAAAAATAAACTTTCTTTATGGTCTAAATTATCTTTTCACGTAAGTCAAATTGGAGAAGAAGTACTTAACGAACTTCCTATTGGTATTGTTTTAATTGATATTTCTAGTCAAGAAATTCAGTGGCTCAATCCTTACGCCAGTTTTATTTTGAAAAATCCTGAAATCAATTCGCCCTTAGCTCAAATTAATGAAAATATGGCACAACTAATAAGCACTTCTGATGCAATCCCCAAAACTATTATCACTTTGGAAAACCAAAAATTTGAATGTTTTTATAAAAAAGATTTAAATGTTTTTTACTTGTTTGATGCTACCGAAAAAGAACAAATCAAACATTTATTTTTACAAAAAACCTTAGCTCTTGCCATGATTGCTTTTGATAATTTAGCAGAATCCTTAATTCGTTATGATCTTTCAGAACAATCACAAATACAAGGTGAATATTTAAGTGCTTTATCTGATTACATTGAACCTTATGAAGGTTATTTAAAACAATTTATAGACGACCGTTTTTTACTTCTTCTTAACCGCCAAAACTTAGATAAAATGTTAGAAAATAAATTTAGTATTTTGGATACCATCCGCAACATTTCTTACAAATATCAATTAAAAGTTACTCTTTCTATGGGAATTGCTTGTTGGAATTTGTCATATGAAAAACTGGCTACCTACAGTCAAAATGCAATTGAATTAGCCCAAAAAAGGGGTGGCGATCAAGTAGTTGTTAATATTGAAAATGAAAAAATTAAATATTTTGGTGCCAAAATTGCTTCTTTAAGTAAACAATCCAAAGTTCATGCCCGTATTAATGCCCAAAATTTGGTCGATATTTTGAAAAAACACCCCCATTGTTTTATCATGGGACACACTCACACCGACCTTGATGCTTTGGGTTCTGTCATTGCTTTTTACAAAATTGCAACCACTATCCATCCTGAAAGCAACAATTATATTATCCTTGATGAAGAAAAATTAGACAAAAGCCTCATTCCTGTTTATCATCAATTAATTAAAACTGAGGCAAAAACATCTCTAAATATTATTACAACCCAACAAGCCTCCAAAATGATTAAAAACAATTCCTTAATTGCAGTTTTGGATACTCAAACTAAAGATATGTTAAATAGTCCCGAACTTTTGTCACTAACGTCCAATATTGTAGTTGTTGATCACCACCGCGCTACCGAAGAAATTATTACTTCTATTTTTTCTTACGTCGAATCATCTGCTTCTTCAACTGTTGAATTGCTTGTTGAAATTATGGGATTTTTGGAAAAAGAAGTCCACATTACTGCTTTTGAAGCAAGCATTATGTATGCAGGTATTTTAATTGATACTAACGCTTTTATTTATCGTACAAGTTCTAGAACTTTTGAAGTAGCTTCCAAATTAAAAGATTTAGGCGCTGATGCAATTGAGGTTAAAAGTTGGTTACGTAAAGACTTTGATAAAGTTTTAGAAATTAATAAACTGATTTCTGAAATGGAAATTTTTATGGATAGATTTGCTATTATTCAAAGTTCTGAAATTTATGAAAATCGTTCTTTTTTAGCTCAAGTGGCAGAAAGTGTTCTAAACATTCGCAACGTTGATGCTGCCTTTATGATAGCTCAAATAGCAGATAATAAAATAGCAATTAGTGCTCGTTCTTACAATGAAATTAACGTTCAAACTATCATGGAACAAATGGAAGGCGGAGGACATCTCAATAGCGCTGCTACTCAATTAGAAGGAACTAATATCAAAACAGTTACAGACACTTTAAAACATTTTTTAAAATTAGAATATGAAAAAGGTGAAAAGAATATGGAAATTATTTTGTTAACTGACATTCCTAATAAAGGAAAAAAACACGAAATTATTAAAGTTAATAATGGTTATGGCAATTTTTTAATTCAAAATAAAAAAGCTCTTTTAGCAGACAAAACCAATTTAGCTGCAATTAAACAATCCCAAATGTTAGAACAAGAACAAAAACGTAATCACGAACTTTTAATGCATAAATTAAAACAAGAAATTGATGACAAAAAAATTACTCTAGATATTCAATTAGGACCTAAAGGAAAAATTTATGGAAAAATTACTCTCAAACAAATTGCTGAAGAATTTTTAAAAGTTCATAATATTACTCTTGACCGCAAAAAAATATCTTTAGAAGGCGAAATCATTACTATTGGTATTTATCCTGTTGATGTTTTTCTAACTGATCAAATTAAGGCTACTTTTTTCCTTAATGTGACTGAAAGAAAAAGCAAATGACCAATTATTCTAAAAATGTTCCTTCAAGTCCTGAAGCAGAACGCGCTTTGTTAGGAGTTTTACTTTTAAGCCCTGAAAAAATAGCTTTTACCTTAGATATGATTGCAGAAACTGACTTTTACAGTTCTCATCACCAACATATTTTTAGAGCAATGAAAACTTTGCATGAAACTAACAAACAAATTGATTATTCTTCAGTAAGTGCTATTTTAGACAATGAAAAATTATTACAACAAATAGGAAATATCGATTATTTAAATGAATTATCTGATTTGATGCCTTCTACTCAACATATAGAAACCTATATTGATTTAATTAAGGAAACTGCTTTAAAAAGAGAAATTATCGAAACTGTCACTTCATTAGCACAAAAAGGATACGAAAACATTGATGTCCAAGAATATTTGGATTTTTCAGAAGAAAAAATCTTTAATTTAACTAAAAACAAAAAAACCAGTGAATTATTAAAATTAAAAATTTTGTTAAAAGACACTAAAGAAAAAAATATTCTTGCCAAACGCCATAAAGATTTAGTAGGTCTTTCCACTGGATATGATAATCTCAACAATATTACTTTAGGATTTAAGCCCGAAGAATTTATTATTTTAGCTGCTCGTCCTTCCATGGGGAAAAGTACTTTTATGCTTAATTTAGCTCTCAGAATTGCAAATCCCAAACACAATTATCAATCCCCTCATATTGCTATTTTTAGTTTAGAAATGTCAAACGAACAATTAGCTATGCGCATGTTAAGCACTCAATCAAAAATACAGCACAAAAAAATTCAATTGGGTAACACAAACAGAGAAGAAAAATTTTTGTTAGAAATATCAATGGAAAAAATGGATGATCTAAATATTTATTTTGATGATTCAGCTACAGTAAATATTTTAGATATTAAAGCTAAATGTCGCAAACTTAAAAGTCAAAACAAACTTGATATTGTAATGATAGATTATTTGCAACTTATCCGCAAAAATAATAAACACAACCGTCAAGAAGAAGTAGCAGAAATTTCTCAAAGTTTAAAACAAATGGCACGTGAATTAAAAATTCCTGTTATTGCCCTTTCACAATTATCAAGGGATGTAGAAAAAAGAGAAGACAAACGTCCCATTTTGGCTGACCTCAGAGATTCAGGTTCAATTGAACAAGACGCCGATATTGTAATGTTTTTGTACCGAGAAGGTTATTATGAAAAGGACAAAAAACCCGATTCTTCTGGACACACCCAAGTTATTATTGCCAAAAATCGTCAAGGATCAATTGGTATTAGAGAATTTATACTTGATTTTGATCATATGTTTTTTTCAGAAATCGAACCCAATATAAATGAATAAAAAAGCATTTTGATTGATTAAAATATTTTTTTACCCCCCCATTCTTTTTTAAAAAACAAAGAGGTAAATATGCTTGACAGATTAAAAATAATAAAACAAAAATATCAAGATTTACAAAAACTTTTGTTAAACGAACAAAAAATAAACCAAAAAATTGACATTTTAAAAAAAATATCCAAATTAGAACCCACAGTAGAACTTTTTAACCGATACTTAAATTTAGAAACCGAATTTACTCAAATACAGACCATTTTAGAAACCCAACAAGATCAAGAATTATTGCTTTTAGCACACCAAGAAAAAGATACTATTTTGTCAGAAAAAAAAACTACCTTAGATCAATTAAAAATTTTGCTCTTACCCCAAGATCCTTTTGATAAAAAAAATGTTGTCTTAGAAATTAAAGGTGCAGCTGGTGGCAACGAAGCAAATCTTTTTGCAGCTGATTTATTACGAACCTATGTTAAATACGCCGAAAGCAAAAAATGGAAAGTCGAAATCCTCAATCTAAATCCCAGCATTAAAGGCGGTCTTTCTTCCGTAGAACTTTTAATTTCTGGACAAAATATTTATTCTTTTTTAAAGTATGAATCAGGTGTGCATCGCGTCCAACGTGTTCCTGCTACCGAAGCCCAAGGGCGAATTCACACTTCTACTGCTGTTGTTTTGGTAGTTCCCGAAGCAGAAGAATTAGAATTAAAAATTGATTGGCATGACATTCGCACCGACACTTTTAATTCTAGCGGACCTGGTGGACAATCAGTAAACACTACTAAATCAGCTGTTAGACTTACTCATATACCTTCGGGAATTAGTGTTGCTTGTCAAGAAGGAAAAAGCCAGCACGAAAACAAAGATAAAGCATTTACCCTTTTAAAAACACGCATTTATAATCAAATGTTAACCACTAAACAAGAAGAAGAAAACAAACACAGAAAAAATTTAGTAGGAACTGGTGAAAGAAGCGAAAAAATAAGAACATACAATTACCCCCAAAATCGTATAACAGATCACAGAATTGGACTTACTTTACAAAAATTAGATATTATTATGGAAGGTAAACTCGATTTAGTTATTGAACCTTTGATTCATGAAACCCAAAAAGAACAACTTGCCCAAAGTTAGTTTTGATCCAATTTCTTTTAAAAAACCAAAATCAAAACAATTCAATTAAAAAAACCAGTTTAAGATAAATAAAGGAATTATTGTGAAACCAAAAGATATTATTATTTTTCCAACCGATACAGTTTATGGTATGGGCGCTAAATTATATGATAAAAAAGGACTCAATTGCATTTATCAAATTAAAAAAAGACCTTTAAATAAAAGTATTGTTGTTTTGTGTGCATCTTTACAACAAGCAAAAAAATTGGTCCAATTTAGTCCCCAAAGCCTTAAATTAGCTCTGCATTTTTGGCCAGGCCCTTTAACTTTAATCCTGCCTACCACTTTGAAATATTTTTCTAAAACAAAGGCAAAAACTTTAGGAGTAAGAATTCCCAATCATCCTTTAGCTTTGGAAATTTTAAAAAAAAATGGTCCTTTAAAGACCACTTCTGTTAATCAAAGCAATCATCCTCCATTAAATGATTACCAAACTATTTTTAATATTTATCACAATAAAGTCGCCTTAATTTATCAAAACTATCACCCGATTTTAAAAATATCTTCCACTATTGTTGATCTAACCACTTTTCAACCAGTTATTTTAAGGCAAGGAAAAATTACTCAAGAAGAAATTTTACAAATCTTAAAACCTTTGTGACCGTCAAAAAATTGTAAGTTATGTAATTAGTTTTCAAATTACAAAAAAACCTTTTGCTTACCCAATAAAAACATTTCCAAACCGATATCTTTATTTACAGCACCCATTTTAATTTGATATTCTAATTCTATTAATTCTAAAAACAGTGTATTTAATTTTTGCGTTTCAATCAATTTTGCTTCTTTCATTAAAAAAAATACTTTGCCTTGTGAAACTGGCAAAACTTTTTGCACTTCTTCTGGGCTTTTTTTTTGTTGCAACATTTCTTTTACCAATAACAATTCTTTAATTTTATGAGTTAATTGATTTATAACATGAAAAGCATTGATTTTTTGCGTTTTTAAGGTTTGATACATTTGATAAGCATCAATATAATTTTGTTTTAAAAAAAGATTAATTAATCCAAAAATATTGTCATTTTCTTTAAAAGCATTGATTTTTTGTACTAATTGCCAAGTTATATTTTTATCATTTGATTGAAATAATTTGATTTTTGTTATTTCTTGATGCAATAAATAAAGATTATAGTTAGTTTTGCTCACTAATTCTTGGATAGCTTTGGTATCAATTTGAAAACCATCTTTTTGAAAAACTTCCATGATATATTTAAAAAAATCTTTTTGCTCCAAACTGTTTGTTGTTTTGCAAAGACAATATTTTTCCCAAATTTTTTGAACTTCAGATGCTTTAGTTGTTTTTTCTGCAAAAAAATATAAATCTAAATTGTTGTAAGGATTTTGTAAATAAGAAATTAAAAAAGCCATTTCTTGAGGTTTTTTTTGAAATAAAATTTCACTGTGATCCACCAAAACTACTTTTTTCCATGCGCTTTCAATCAAAGAAGTGGTTTGTAGTTCTTTTTGCAGCTCTGTTACAAGATCTTTTTGCATACAATAATAAACTACATCTAATTGTTTTTGTTTGCAAATATTAATTATTTTTTTTATTTTTTTTTCTAGAAAAAACCTTTGTTTTCCCCAAATTAAATGTATGTTATTTGTTTGTTCCAAATTAAAAACCTCATTTTGCCCTTTTATTATTAATTAATTGTTTGTTTTTTAAATGTTTTGCAAAAGATCAATTCAACATTATTATCATTATCACTATTTTTATTTTATCAAAAAAATATTATTATAAAACGATATCACAAAATATAAAGCAACAAAAATAATAATTTGCTATAATAATATTTGAAAAGGAAAAACCAAAATGATTAAAAAAGCCACTTTTGTGCGTAGTATTGTCCATTTTAAAGATATTCCTTTGAAAAAACAACCCGAAATTGTTTTAATGGGCAGAAGCAACGTTGGCAAAAGCACTTTCATCAATGCTTTAACTCAAAGAAAAAAATTAGCTAAAATTTCTCAAACGCCTGGCAAAACCATCACCCTAAACTACTATGACATTAACGAATCTTTTTATTTGATCGATACTCCTGGATACGGTTATGCTAAAAAAAGTAAAGAAATTCAAAAGCAGTTATTGCCGATGATTATTTCTTTTTTGGAACAAACTTCTCATCTCAAAGCAGTCTTTCAGCTAATTGATTTTAAAGTGGGCGCTACCCAAGAAGACGATAGAATCCATCAAGCTCTTTTGCAAGCGGGTTTTGAGGTTGTCTTGTTATTTGTTAAAAAGGATAAAGTTAAAAAAAATCTTGTGCCCAAACAATTAAAAATGCTTGTTAATCACTTTCCCCAGATTAAATATTTTTTTTTGATTTCTTCAAAACAACAAGAAGGGTTGGAAGAATTAAAACTGTTTTTAAGTCAATTAATGGATCCAAATGCCAATGATTAAAAAAGGAGTCCCTTATTTTTTGGCTCTTTTATTTTTAGTTTTTCCAACTTTTTCACTTTGCAAAAAAATTTGTAATTTTTTTTATTTCCTCCAATCCATTTAAACATTTTCAAAACCCCAAACATAACCCCCAAAAAACTTTTAAAACCCAAAAAACTTCAACCCTAAAAAAAGAAAATAGAAAGAAGCTAGCTTTTATGCAAACTAAATATGATTTTAAAAAAGTAGAACATCAAAGATACCAACAATGGTTAGAAAAAAAATATTTTTGTGCCAATCCAAACGCCAACAAAAAAACTTTTACTATTTTAATTCCGCCTCCCAATGTAACAGGAAAACTGCATTTGGGACACGCTTGGAATAACACCATTCAAGATATTATTATAAGATTTAAAAAAATGCAAGGCTTTGATGTGCTCTTTTTGCCTGGGATGGATCATGCAGGAATTGCCACTCAAAATAAAGTTAAAGAACAATTAAAACAAGAAGGGCTTTTGACCAAAACTTTAAGTAAAGAAACTTTTTTAAAATATGCGTGGCAGTGGAAAGAAAAACATGCCCAAAATATTAGGCAACAATGGCAAGTTTTAGGGCTGCATCTAGATTATAATTTTGAAAAATTTACCCTTGATCCTGATTTGAGCCAAACAGTTCAAGAAGTTTTTGTTAAATTATACCAAAAAAAATTAATTTACAGAGATTATAAAATTATTAATTGGGACCCCGAAACTAAAACAGCCCTTTCTAATGTAGAAGTAAATTACCATGAAACTGAAGGAAAATTATATTATATTAAATATTTTTTGGTTGATTTTCCAACTAATTCCAATTTGTCTGACGCTTCTTTGGTTCCTTCTTTTTTAGAAATTGCAACCACTCGCCCCGAAACCATGTTTGCCGATCAAGCTTTAATGGTAAATCCTAACGACCCTAGATATCAATCTTTTATTGGCAAAAAAGTTTTTATTTCTGATACTAACATCCAAATTCCTGTTATTAGTGATAATTACGTAGATATTAATTTTGGTACAGGAGTTGTAAAAGTGACACCTGGACATGATATTAATGATTTTGAAGTAGCTAAAAGACATCAATTAAAAGCTTTATTATGTATGAATGAAGATGGCACTATGAACGACTTAGCCTTGCAATATCAAGGATTAGACCGCTTTGTTTGTCGTCAAAAGTTAGTGCAAACTCTTAAACAAAAAGGATTTTTTACAAAAACCGAAAATCACCTTCATAAAGTAGGATATTCAAGCATTTCGGATGCCATCATCGAACCACGTCTTTCTTTACAATGGTTTTTAAAAACCAAAGCCATCGCCCAAATTGCTTTAAAAACGAACAAAATCAATTTTTTTCCGCTTCGTTTTGAAAATATTTTTAATAATTGGCTCCAAAATATCGAAGACTGGTGTATTTCGCGTCAATTATGGTGGGGTCATCAAATTCCTGCTTGGCATAAAGGACAAGAAATTAAAGTTCAAATAGAAAGTCCTGGTCCAGAATGGAGCCTTGATTGTGATGTTTTGGATACTTGGTTTTCTTCTGCTTTGTGGCCTTTTAGCACTTTGGGATGGCCTAATTGCAATGCCACTTTATTTCAAAATCGTTTTCCTACTGATGTTTTAGTAACAGGTTATGACATTTTAACTTTTTGGGTATCAAAAATGGTTTTTCAAAGTATTTTATTAACCCACAAAGACCCTTTTAAAGATGTTTTATTACATGGTTTAGTAAGAGATCACAAAGGACAAAAAATGTCTAAATCAAAAGGTAATGGTGTTGATCCTTTGGAAGTTGTTGCCAAATATGGTACCGATGCTCTTAGATGGTTTTTAACTACTAACGCTGCTCCTGGGTTTGATTTATTCTATGATGAGACTAAAGTTGCTTCATCTTGGAATTTTATTAATAAATTGTGGAATATTAGTCGTTTTGTAAAATTAAATACCAGCACCTTAGACACTGATTTTGATATCAATCTTTTGACTTTGACCCAAAAAGCCCTTTTAACACAATTGCATTTAACAACTCAAAAAGTAACAACTTTATATCAAAAATATGAATTAAAAGAAATTGGAAAAATTTTATATCACTTTGTTTGGGAAGATTTTGCTAATTGGCATTTAGAATTTGCCAAACATGATTTAGATCAGAATAACTCCAATTTAACAAACTTGCACAACAGTCAAAAATTTTTAGTTTATATGATGAAACATATTTTGCAACTCTTGCATCCTTTTATTCCTTTTGTAACTGATGCTCTTTATGAAAATTTTGACAATAAAACGAACATTACTCAAACCACTTTGCAAAAAACTTCTTATTGTAATTTAGATGCTTTAGCTGATTTTGAAAATCTTAAAAACTTAATTATTAAAACACGTCATTTAAGACAAAAATCCAATATCAATTGTAAATTAAATTTAGAATTAGAAGTTGCATCTCAATTTTCAACTATCCTCCAAGATTTCGTAAATTTGCAACAAGCTTTAGAAAAATTTTTCAAAACTTTACAAATTAAAATTACTAACAAAGTTACCAATTCAAAAAAAACTATTTGGTTAATTGAAAAAAATTTAAGTCTTTATATTGACCGCAAAACCCTAAACGAACTTAATGAAACCAAATTTGAAAGTAATTTTTTACAACAAAAAAATACCCTTCTTAAAGAAATTAAAAGAAGTGAAACCATTTTAAATAATCCATCTTTCTTGCAAAAAGCCGCAAGTGCCAAAATTGAAATTGAAAAAAAGAAATATGAAAGTTATTGTAAGCAATATCAAAAATTGTTAGAAAGTAAAAACAATTCTAATCCGCTAAATCCCAACAAAAAATAAAAAATTTAAATAAAACTATAAATGAATAATTTAAGCTTTGAAATTAAAAAACATTACAAGCAAAACCCCAACCCACTAATATTTTCCAAACCCAAACCATTTATTAAAGGAACTAACCAATGTCAAAAGATGATTCTATTAAAAAAACTGTTACTATAGGGCTGAGTGCTGCGATATTTTTTGTTTTAAGTTGTTTTGCCTCTATTCCTGTGGGATTTAATGTAAGTATTGAAACTTCAGTCGCTTTTTTAGCTTTCATTGCTGTTGCTTTTGGCCCTGCGGTTGGTTTTTATGTAGGACTTATAGGACACACCATTAAAGATTTTATTTTGTTTGGAAATGTTTCTTGGAATTGGGTTTTATGCTCTGCTCTTATTGGATTTATTTACGGATTGCCGCATAAAATAATTGATCTTAAATATCAAGTGTTTACCAAGAAAAAAATTGTTTACTTTTGGCTTTATCAGGTTGCTTGTAATTTTATAATTTGGGGTTTTTTTGCTCCTCAAAGTGATTTATTGATTTACGGACAACCACCTAAACTAGTTTATTTACAAAGTTTTTTGATAGTAATTTCTAATATTTTAGCTTATAGTGTAGTAGGAATTAAATTAATGTCTATGTATTCTTGTCATTACGCTAAACAAGCTACTTTAATTAAAATTAATAATTCTTAAATATTTTTAAACATCCTTAATCAATTTTTTTATTTTATAACTTCAAAGAGGAACTTTATGCCAAAACCATTAATCATTTTTAAAGATTTTAGTTTTCAATATTATAGCCAACAAACACCAACTCTAAATCAAATTAATTTAACTATTTATGAAGGACAAAAAGTTTTGATTGTGGGCAAAAATGGTAGCGGTAAATCTACTTTTTTAAAATGTATTAATGGTTTGATTCCTCATAGTTATCAAGGAAAAATTACAGGTACTGCTATTATTAAGGATAAAGTCTTGACACAAACCAATATCTTTGATCTATCTTTGGATGTGGGTACCATTATGCAAGATACAGATAATCAATTTGTAGGTTTAACAGTAGCAGAAGATATAGCTTTTGCCTTGGAAAATGATGATTTGCCTCAAAGTGAAATATATCAAAAAGTAAATATGTGGGCACAAGATTTAGGATTGCAATCCTTTTTAGATTACAAACCACAAGAACTTTCTGAAGGTCACAAGCAATTAGCATCGATGGCAGGAGTTTTAATTTATAATCCTTCTATTTTGTTATTTGATGAATCTCTATCCAATCTTGATCCTGCTTCAAGAGCCAAAATGACTGCTTTAATAAAAACTATTCATCAAAAATACCATTCGACTATTTTAGTTATCGAACATTATTTAGAAGATATTTTAGATGATTCTTTTGATAGGATAATAGTATTTGAAGATGAAAAAATTATTTATGATAATTCTCCCCAAAAATTAATTTTAGAAAATATTTTAACTAAACAAGGTATCCAAGAACCAACTTATATTAGTGCTTTGAAAAAGGTTGGTATCAATTTGGGGAGCCTTCCTTATTTATTAAATTTGCCTGCCTTACAATCCTTAGATTTTGTTCAATATTTTTCCAATCAATTAACAAATTTAAAAAAATGTGCTATTTCTCAAAACGACCCAACTCAATTATTGCCTTTTTCCCCCAAACAATTTGCCCCATTTTGCCCCATTTTGCAATTACAAAATATTTCTTATTGCTATGAATCCAAACAACCCAATATTTTAAATGACATTTCTTTGGATTTATTTCCAGGAAAAATGATTAGTATTGTTGGTAAAAATGGTAGTGGTAAATCTACTTTAGCCAAAGTTATTTGTGGTTTTTGTAATCCTCAAACAGGAACTATTTTATTAAATAATCAAGATTTAACACATTTGTCTTTACAACAAAGATCAGAAAAAATTGGTTTTGTCATGCAAAATCCCCACCATATGATTTCTCAAAAAACTGTTTTTGAAGAAGTAGCATTGGGGCTTTTAGGAAAACAACTTTCATTAACTGAAATAAAAACCAAAGTGCATGCCATTTTGAAAACTTGTAATTTGGATTGTTTTGTTAACTGGCCTATTTCTGCTCTTAGTTTTGGACAAAAAAAAAGACTTACCATTGCTTCTATTTTAGTGATGCAACCCCAAATTCTTATTTTGGATGAACCTACCATAGGACAAGATTTAAAACATCACACACAAATTATGACTTTTTTACAAAAGTTAAATAATAAAGGAATTACCATTATAATTATTACTCATGATATTTCTTTAATGCTTAATTATACTCAAAGAACTTTGGTTTTGGAACAAGGAAAAATTATTGCAAATACTACTCCTTTAAAAATTTTTACAGATATGTCTTTAATGCAAAAAACTTCTCTCAATCCTATCAGCTTGATTGTTCTTATCAATAAATTGCCATTTACATCAGAACAAAAAAATGTTTTGTTAACTCAAATGTTGGCTTTTTTAAAGGAGGATTGTTGTTATGGCAAATAGTATGTTACAATATTTACCAGGTAATACTTTCATTTATAAAATCCAAGGAGCAACTAAGTTATTGTTTTTAATTTTGGTTTCAGTTGCTTGTATGATGGTCTATCATGTATGGTTTTTGTTAGGACTTGTCTTTTTTTCTTTGTTTTTGTTTTGGTGTGCTCAAATTAAATGGCAGCAAGTAGCGTTTGTAGTTAAAGGAACTTTCTTTTTTTTGTTTGTAAACAATATTATTATTTTTTTTTGTTTTAGAAATTATGGTACTCAAATATATAACTCCAAAACCCCCATTCCTTTATTTTTTAATCTTTTAACCCAAGAACAATTATTTTATCAATTTAATGTGTTGTTAAAATATTGTTGTATTATTCCTTTATTTTTAATCTTTATTATAACTACTAATCCCAGTCAATTAGCTGCTAGTTTAAATAAATTAGGGGTTAGTTATAAAATTAGTTATGCTTTTGCCCTTACTATTCGTTATATTCCTGAAATTCAAAAAGATTTTAAAAATATTTCTCTCAATCAACAAGCACGAGGTATTAAAGTTGTTAAAAAAACTCATTTTTTGGCTCGTATTATTGTAGATATTAAAAGAATTGCCCTTATTATTCCTCCTTTGATTTTCTTTAATTTAGATAAAATTGATGTAATTACTAATGCTATGCAATTGAGGCGTTTTGGTAAATACAAAACAAGAACTTGGTATTATGAAAAATCTTTTAGTATTCTTGATTTTTTTACTTTTTTATTAGGATTGGCACTTCTTTTGCTTGGTGTGTGGCTTTTGTGCCTTTATGATAGGTTTTATTATCCTTTTGCCCAAAACCCTTTTTGATAAAATATTGCCAAATTATTAACATCAAACAATTAAATATTTTGAAAAATTATAAGATCAACTCTAAAAAGTTGGTTTTTTGTTATATAAAATTGCAAGGAAAAAACTCATGATATAAAGATGAGTGAGCAAAAAATTCCTTTTTTTGTGATAAAATGATGTAATAGCAATATTTTTTATTTTTAAATTGCTGTTGTAAAAAAAGATAAAGGGGTGAAAAAGTGTTAGGTGGTTAATAAAAAAATGTCAATATACTTTTAAAGTATTTTTGATGCAATTTAGCAAAAAAATTGTATTTTTGTATTTTTAGTGTATTTTTAATTTTTTAAGTTTTTAAATATTGAGTTTTTTGTTTTTAAAATATATTTTTATTTTTTAGTTTTATTTTTTAATTGTTAAATATTTTTCTTATGAATCTCAGTTTATATCAAAATAATACTAAATATTTATTTTTATTTTTAATTTTAAAAAAACTTAACTTATTTGGTGTCATGTGTTATATCTTTAAAATATTAAAATACGTGATACAATATTTAAATAGCAAAATTACTGCAATTTTACTATTTATATAAAACAATATTAGAAAGTATTTTTGCAATATTATATAAAACATAAAATCATATAAAAATCTTATAAAAAGAAAAGGAAATAAAGGGAAAATAAATGTCAAACAAAAATAAAGGAGTTCCAAAAGCCAATCAAGCAAATCGGAAATCAAAAGTAAAGAATTTTTTTAGTGCGTTAAAAAAATATTTTTGTACAGATTTTACCAAAAAAAGGTTGTTACATGGACAGTACTTGCATTATTAGTAGTATAGGTGGTGTACTTGGTTATCTTTTATGGCCTAAATCACAAGTTTTAAAAGTGAAATTTTATAATCAAGAAGGAAAAGTTGTCAAAGAGTTTAAAGTTGATAAAAATACTAAACTTTTAGATAAAGATACTAATAAACAAGATTTTGAATCACTTGGTAATAAATTTAGATGGTGTTTGGAATCTGATAAAAATAAACAAGTAGATTCAAACCGAGTTAAAGATTTTCAACCTTTATATGAAAAAGTAACTCAAAGTTTAAATTTATATCCGTTAGTTTTACCAGATGATAAAAAACTAGTTATTTTTAATTTTAAAAAAAGGTAATAAAGTTAATGCTTTGGTAGTTGATAAAGGTGCTGATAGTGCTGATGTAAAGACCAAAGTAGATCAATTAGAAAAATCTGCAAATGATAACTTGAATTTTTGTGGTTGGTTTCGTTTTGGATATGGTGGTGAATCTTTTTTTAGAACCGTATCAATTTGGAACAAAAGAAGAAAAAGAACAAAGAACAAAAGATCAAAAAACCTCTAATCAAGTAAATGATGATTTAGTTTCACATGCTTATTTAGAACCTAAAGATTCTAAAGCTGTAACTTATAGTGATGATGAAACTTTTAAAAGTAATATGAAAACAAATGTAGAACACATCAATCCTTTTACTTGGGGAAAAGGTACGCAAATTGATTTTTTAAAACTTTTATCTGCTTCTTTTGTAGATACAGAAGAAATAGATTGGGACAAAGCTGTTCGAGATGGACACGCTTCTTATGCACATGATTTTTCTAAATTTTCACAAGAACCTAATGGTTCAGGAAAAGTTCAAGAAGGCACAACTGGGACTTTATCAACAAAGGTTTTAAAAAAGAAATTTATGCCTGGTTTATTACAAGATTTACCATTTCATGAAGAATTAAAAGATCTTTCAGGTAATGAGTATTATGAAAAATCAAAAGAAGTAACTGCTACTAAGTTTACATTTAAGTTTAAAGAAGATTTAAAATTTGAAAATGGAGAACCTATTAACGCAGAAACTCTAAAATATACTCTTAAAAGAAGAATAGATCCAAATTGTAAAAATAAACAAGCAGAATATATATATATATATATATATATGATGATGAACGATATTTAGAATTGAAAAATGCTAAAAAGTATTATGAACAAAAATCAGAAACTAAAGTTGATTTTGAAGAAGTAGGTGTTAAAGCAGTTCAAGGGGGTCCTTTAACATTTGAATTACATTGCGATCAACCCAAAAGTTTATTCAAAGTAGTAAATAGTTTAAATATGGTTATTTTAGTGCCTCCCAAAAGTTATGATGCTGCTTTTCAAAATGATGCCCAAACCCAAAGTTCTTATGGAACTGTTAACTTCCCTTTCCAATCTTACGGACCTTATGTATTGAAAGAATGGAGTAATAATCAAAAATTTGTTTTTAATAAAAATTATAATTATTTTGATAAAAATAAAGTTGCTTATAAATCAATTGTTAAAAGAGTTGTTATGGAAAATAATGTATTTGAATCTATGTTTGAAGAGAAAAAAATTAACGCATTACCTTTAATGAATGATCCGATGTATCACAAATATAAACAACATCCTTTATTAAAAATGAGTCCTGTTGATAAAAGACAAACATTATGTTTTAATAATGTAAAAAGAGGAGATAAAAAAGCAACTCCTAAATTATTAGAAGATCTAGATTTTAAAAAAGCAGTTTTATTTGCTCTTAATAGAAGTGATGTAGGAGAAACTGTGGATGTATTTAGTGATGGAGAGTTGGCTGTTGTTCCTAAAATAACTTCTTTTTTAGAAGAACCTTTAATGTATAATGAAAGCGAAGAACACAAAGCAAATATTCAAGATTTTGAACCCGAAAATAAAGGTTATAATCCAACTAAAGCTTATGAATTATTTAAAAAAGCTTATAATCATTTATTTGATGCAGATAAACAAAAAACAGTTGAAATAGAATTTTTAGTTGCTAAAACACAAGAAGAAAGAGTTAACTTGGCTCGTTTTGTAAAAAAAACCAATTAGAAAATTGTTTTAATCAAGAAGGAAAAAAAGTAGAAATAAAAGTTAATGTGGTTGCTGAATGGAATAATTTTGTTAACCAACTATTGCTGCCTTATAATTATGATATGGTATTTGAACCTGTATCAGGTAGCTCTATGGATACATACTTTTTCAACATGCTAGAACTTAGCCCTAAAAAATGGAGTTTTGGAGTAGGATTTGAATTAGATAAAAAAGTCCTTGATCTAGATTTTGTAGAATTAAAAAAAGATCTAGATGCTTCTTCCAACAAACCAGCTTGGTACAAACAATTTACCCAAGGTCTAGATAGAGTTGTAGAAAAACAAAAAGTTAAAGTTTTAGATGGAACTGGCCAACCTCAAAAAGGTTCAGACGGTAAAGAAGTTTATCAAGAGCAAAAAGATGCAAATGGCGAAACTTTAAAAGATGAAAACGGAAATGTTATGTATGTAGAAAAAGAAGTTGAAATAGAACCTAAAGTGCCAGGAGTAAACGAACAAGGAAAATGGCAAGGAACTGTTTCACAATTTAAAACTTTTTTACTAAAACATTAAATGATTCTGCCAATTATTCTCAATATAAACAAAAAAACATTACTTTATGTTTTTGGAAAGTTAGAAAAAGTTGTTTTTGATAATTTAGTTGATGCGCCTTTGTCTACTGTAAGAGGTGGATCAGTATACAATGATATGAAATTTTTATTGCCTAATTTTAGTGCTGAATGGAGTTGGGGACCTGATTATTATAAACACTTAACAAGTGATCCAAATTATAAACTTTAATTATGTTAAAATATATTATTAAAAGATTGCTTTTAGCTATTTCTTGCTTTTTGTTAATTATTTTTTGTTGTTTTATTCTTACTAAAATATCAATTACAAAACCTTTACAACCTCCTTTAATGTCTGATTTAGCATGGAAAGATATGTGTGAAAAAGAAGGTTATGACAAACCAGCCCTAACTCAGTTTTGGAAATGGTTTAGTCATGTTTGTAAAGGAGATTTTGGTTTTTCAACTAAATTAAATCAAAATGTTTATGATGTTGTTAAAAGTAAAATCCCCATTACTTTTAAGATTAATATTATTCCTACTTTATTATCAGTTCCATTAGGGATTTTATTAGCAATATTAACTACTATTAAAAAAAATTCTTGGATAGATTATAGCATTATTTTTTTTGCTATTATTGTTATGACTTTAGGAACTTTAGTAATTGCCATTATGGCACAATATCTTTTTGTTCATGTGTGGCATTTATTTCCTTATCAAGTATCAACTTCGATGGAATGGAAAGAAAAAGGCTTTTGGTTTGGAGTTAATTCTTATTTACTTCCCTTAGCAGTTATGACTTTGTTAAGTATGGTTTTTTACATTAGAAAAATTAGAGCCGAGTTAATTGAACAAACCAATAAAAATTATTTTTTGTTAGTTCGCTCTAAGGGGCTAACTTTTAGCCAAACTATTAATCTTCATGCCTTAAAAAATTCCTTAGTACCTTATGCTCCTGTCTTTTTTGATGAATTCGTGGGTTTAATTACAGGCAGTTTTTTAATTGAAAGAATTTTTTCTATTGATGGTGTAGGAAGACTTATGATAGAAGCATTCCAAACTCAAGATTAACCTTTATTAATGTTTTGTTTTGGGTTTTATACCTTCATTAGTTTAATTGCTAATATTTTATGTGATTTATCATATCGCTTATTAGATCCAAGAATTAAGATAGGGAGTAAAAAAAGATGAAAATGCTTGATCCTAAAGATTTTGTTCTGATAAATCAAACTTTGCTTGATAAAAATATTACTTCTGAAAATAAAATTGTTGGTTATTATCGCAATACTTTTAAAAAATTATGGAAAAAGAAAAGTACCAAATCAGCTTTATTTATGATTTTGGTAGTCTTATTTTTTACTGCTGTAGGACCTTTTATTAATCCTCTTCCTAAAACTACTCAAGAAAAAGAAAAATCTTGGATTGCTTTATTACCTCCAAAAATCCCTTTTTTAGAAAAATTTGGTATTTGTGATGGTACTAAAAAAGTAGTTTTATATTTAGATGAAATTGAAAAAATTAAAAAATTTAATCCTAATATTATCAAAAAACAACAAGCCATTAAGGACAACAAACAAACAGTTATTTTAGATGCTTATCTTTATTGTGAATATGAAAAGTCATCTATTAATTTAACTTTTACCCAAAAAGAATATGATCGTGCCAAACAAAATAAAAGCCTTTATTGAAAGTACTCCTTTGCAAAATGGATTGTATAGAGTAAAAATTCGTTTGTTTAAATATGTATTTAACAAAACGTCTGAAAAAACTTATTTTTATTTTGGTACTACTCATGAAGGAAATGATTTGTTTACTCAAATATGGAAAGGTTCTTTTATTTCTCTTTCCTTTGCTTTTATTGTTTCGGTTTGTACTTTAATTATTGGTACTATTATTGGAGCTATTTGTGGTTATTATGGTGGCTTAGTTGATTTGATTGTTAATAGTATTGTTGATTTTTTAAGCTATTTGCCCTTTATGACTTTGGTGTTGGTGTTAATGCTAAAAGTAGGTATTGCTTTTTGGACTATTATTGGTGTTTTTCTAATTAAAGGTTGGATTTGAGCTTTTTATTATGCACGCGCTTCTTTTTATCGTTATAAAAATAAAGAATATATTATTTCTGCAAGAATGCTTGGAGCCTCTGATTTGCGTATTATGTTAAACATATTTTTCCCAACATCATAGGACTAATGATAACTAGTTTTGCTCTTGCTATTCCAGGATTTATTTTAACTGAGGCAGTTTATAGTTTTGTAGGAGTTATTAAATATCCTGAAGGATTTATTAGTATTGGTGAATTGCTTGATAAAAGTTTTGATAAAATTGGGTCTTTTTCTTATTTATTAATTTTTCCGATGAGTTATTTAATTTATTTAATGTTTGCTTTTAATTTGTTGGGAAACAACCTTAGAGAAGCTTTTGATCCTGCTTCTAATTAGTTAGAATGGTGCATTTTATTTGTAAATGTTTGATACAGTTTTGATATAATTAAATTTAATAAACAATTAAAATAAAAAAATATCCAAAATCATAAAAGAGGTTAGATAATGGTTGATTTTAAAAAAGAAGTTTGAAAAAGAAAAAATGCTTTAATCGAGACTTTTCAAAAATTATTAAGAATTAACACTGAACTTACCACCTTTGATCCTCATAGAAAAGGAGTTCCTTTTGGCGAAGGCAACCAACAAGCCCTTAATTTTATGTTGGATTTAGGTAACCAAAGTGGTTTCAAAACTCTTAATTTAGAAGGTTACGCAGGTCACATGGAATATGGAGAGCAAAAAGAATGGGTTGGTATGATTGGTCATTTGAATGTTGTTCCTGCAGGAACTGGTTGGACTTATCCTCCTTATGAAGCTTTAATTGTGGATGATAAAATTTATGGTAAGAGGTTCGCAAGATAACAAAGGGCCTGTGATAGCTTCTTATTTTGCTTTAAAAATATTAAAAGAACTCAATTTGCCTTTATCAAAAAGAATTAAATTTATTTTAGGTGTTGATGAAGAAACAGGATTTCGTTGTATGAAACACTATTTTACCAAATTACCTGAAATGCCTGTATCTGGTTTTGTTCCTGATAGTCATTTTCCTGCTGTTTATTGTGAAAAAGGACTTGCATTTTTTAATTTTGAAGGTGAAGTTTCAGATAACAAAATTGTAAGTATCCAAAGCGGGCAAGCCTCTAATGTAGTTCCTAATTTGTCAGAAGCACTTTTAGTTTATGATCCTGTTTATAAAACTTTATTTGATGAATATATGCAAAAAAGTGATATGAAAGCATCTTTAAAAATATTCTAATTTGTGGAAATTAAATGTTTATGGCAAATCAACTCATGTTTCTACTCCTGAAAAAGGAAAAAACGCTCTTTATGATTTGATGAAAATGCTAAAAGCATTAGGAATCAAAAATAATTTAGTTAATTTTTATGATAAATATTTAGTAGATAGTTTAGATGGTAAAAAATTAGGGATTGATCATTATGATGAAGAAACTTATAATATGGTTTGTTTTTCTGGAGTTTGTAAATTAGAAAAAAATAAAACTTCATTTGCTCTTAATTTGAGATATCCTAAAGGAATTATGTTTGAAAAAATCCTTTTTCAATTAGAAAAGGCAGCTAAAGAGAATAATTTTCTTTTAAAACAAGGGCTTCATTATCCTATTATTTATGTTGATCCCAAAAGTGATTTAATGAAAACATTAGTAAAAATTTATCAAAAACATACTCTTGATTTTACTTCTAAGCCTATGTGTATAGGAGGTGGTTCTTATGCAAAATGTGCTCCTAATTTAGTTCCTTTTGGAGCTGCCTTTATTGACTTAAAAAAATTATCTCATCAAGTGGATGAATTCTTTACAATTGATCAATTACTTACTTTAACTACAATTTATACTGAAGCTTTATATCTTTTATCTAAATAAACAACCAAAAAAACATCTAATAAACAATCAATCCCCCAACTAAAATATATTTATATACAAATTAAGCAAATATATAAAGGAGTTATTTTTGAAAAAAGAAATACTTAAAATATGTGATCTAAATCTTAATTTTCGTGTTAAAAAACATTTAATCTATGCACTAAGAGGGATTAATTTGTCTCTTGGTGAAGGCGAAATTTTGGGGTTAGTAGGAGAATCGGGGAGTGGTAAAAGTGTTATTTCTAAAGCTTTAATGGGACTTTTACCTGATAATGCCTTTAATACAAAAAGGTTCTATCCTTTATAAAGACCTAGATTTAGCCCAAATGAAAGACAAACAATTTAATAAAATTAGAGGAAATGAGATTTCTAATTATTTTTCAAAATCCTCTTTCAAATCTTAATCCTTTAATTAAAGTTGGTAAACAAATCTATGAAAGCCTACAATTAAAAAAGACTAAAAGCACTCATCAACAACGCAAAAATCAAGTATTAAAATTTATGGAAGAAGTAGGAATGCCCGAACCTATGAAGGGTTTTTCAATCAATATCCTCATCAACTTTCAGGTGGGTTGTGTCAAAGAATTGTAATTGCTATTGCTCTAGCTAATGAAGCCAAAATTTTAATTTGTGATGAACCTACTACAGCTTTGGATGTAAGTGTGCAAAAAAAGATTTTGGATTTGATTAAAAAATTACAACAAGAAAAAAAGGTTTCCATTATTTTTATTACTCATGATTTATAAGTAGTTAAATATGTAGCTGATAGAATAGCTGTTATTTATGCTGGTAGGATTGTTGAATATGGGACTACTCATGAAGTTTTTATAATAGTAAACATCCCTATACTTGGGTTTTGTTGCAATCTATGACTGTTTTTGCCAAAGAAAGGCAACAAGTTAAAAAGTATTCAAGGAAATCTTCATCTGCTTACTGCTCCTATTTTGGGGGGGATGCTTTTGCTCCTCGTAATCATTATGCTTTAAAAATTGATTTTGAAAAAGAACCTCCCATGTTTAAAATCTCTGCTACTCATTATGCAAGTAGTTGGTTATTACACAATTTTGCTCCCCGAATTGAAGTCCCTGATTTAATTTTGGAGTTGCAAAAGAAAGGAGGATATTGTAATTAAAAACAATAAAATTATTTTGGAAATTAGTAATGTTTCTAAAATTTTTCCTAATAAATTTCAAGGATTAAAAGATGGTTCTCTAATTATTTATAAAGGTGAATGTTTTGGATTAGTAGGACAATCAGGTTCAGGCAAAACTACTTTAGGACGCATTATGGCAGGTATTATTCATGCTACTGCAGGAACAGTTTTATTTAGTGGTAGCGTGGATAAAAAAAACATATTTAGTTCAACAAGGTTTTAAAAAATCCCCAAAATCTTAAAGATAAACAAAAATTAAAAGAGATTCAAATGATATTTCAAGATCCTGATCAAGCTCTTAATCTAAGAATGATTGTAAGAGATTTAGTAGAAGAAGGTTTGATTTGTCAAGGAATTAAAGATAAAAATCAAAGAAAAGTACAAGTTTTGGGAATGATTAAATTAGTAGGATTGCAAGAAAGTGATTTGGCGCGTTATCCTCATGAATTTTCAGGAGGACAAAAACAAAGAATTGTAATTGCTAGAGCCTTAATTGTAAAACCTACTTTAATTATTGCTGATGAACCTGTTTCTGCTTTGGATGGTTTCCATTCAGGCACAAATTCTTAATCTTTTAAATGAATTGAAAGAAAAATTAAAACTTACTATTGTCTTTATTTCTCATGATTTATCCATAGTTAAGTATTTTTGTGATAGATGTGCTATCATGGTAATGTAGTAAAAATGGCAAATGTTAAAGATATTTTTGTCTTTCCTCAATATCAATATACTAAAACTTTATTGAAAGATGCTAATTTAAGTTAAGTTGAAGTGTGGGAAAATAAATCAATATACTAAAAACAAGATATTAAGATAAAAAGAGACTTAAGTCTCTTTTTTTTATTTAGTTCTAAAAAGACAAAAAATATTGTAATTTATATACAATACTGTATTTTATCTTTAAAACTTTTGATATCTATTATTACAAAAACTATAATGCAAATAAAAGTCCATATTAAAAATATTGCTATTTTGGCATTAGTAATGTTTAGCATTTTATTTGGAAAAATATTATTTTTGGGAAATGTAATAAAAGGAAATTGACTTTTGTGTAGATGATAAATATCTTGTTGAGAGCAAATATTAATTAGATTTCCTTGAGAATCAAAGGCAAACCAATTATTATAATAAAGGCTTTCTTCTAAGTTAAAATAATTTTCTAAAAAAGTACTATCTATTGTAATTGCTTGGCTGTTTGGGTTATCTAGTAATGCTAAATGGCTTTGAAAAATATGAGGCGCTAAGGCTTTATCAGAGATGTTATTATGATTACTAATTAAATATATTTTTTCTCCTAATAAAAGTTTTTTATTAGGAACAAAGGTACAAACAGGATAATTTGTTCTAGATTCAAAAGTTATGTAGCTAAAAGGATTATTGTGGGTGGCTATGGTTTTGTATTTTCCTTTTTCATCTTGTAAGCCAAAAGGTGTTTGGACAGTTATTTTAACGTTTTCATTACAAATATTTTGGAAAGCATCTAAGAGATAAGAAGTGTCTAGGTTTGTTCTATTTTTTTGTAAAATGACAGTATATATAAAAGTATTATCGGAATTATTTACAGTTTTTTTATCAATAATAACTCCTAAGTTGATATTTTGGGAATTGTAATAATCTTGGCATAAAACTATAGTTTTTAATATATCTTCTTTAATTATTTGTTCTTTGTTATCAAAAAGATTATAAAAAGTATTTGGTTTTGTGGGGCTTTGGAAGGTGGTTTTTGCCAATTTGATATTAGTTTCTAAAATCTTTTTTTGGTTTTCTAAAATGTTGTTATAAGAAAAAGTTTGTTTAGTAAATGATAAAAACATTTTATCTATGTCAATTTTAGGGATTTTAATTGTTTCTTCATAACTTTTTTTATTGTTATAATCAAAAATTTGAATTTGTAAAGAGATACTAAATTGATTAGTGTTTGCTAAACTAATTTCTAATTGCTTGTATTTGTGAGTATCAAAATTAACTAATTGTATTGTTTCTAAACCATGACAATTTATTGTAAGTAGAGTTTCTTGGTTGTCTTTATTTTGAAAAATTATTTTTTGTTCGGGCTGTTCTTTTATATAATTATGGAGGTCTTCTAAAAAGATGTTGGTTTGGATGTGGGTTTTTTTTTCGTTTAGTTTTTCATTTTGTAAGATGTTAAGTTCGTTTGCAATATGATTTGTATTAGTGTTAGTCGTTTGGAATGCAATATTATTTGGGTTGTTATTTGCTATGTTTTCTTTTTTGGATTTGAGTAAAGTATAAAATTGTTGTTTGATGTAGTTAATGTTAATTGATTGAGAAATACGCAAAATTGTATTATAACTCCTATTTATGCCTATTAATTTTCCTTCAGCATTAAAAAGAGGTCCTCCGCTATTGCCTGAATCTAGGGTCATATCAGAGTTAATTTCTTTTTCATTGAGAAAAGCAATAACTCCTGTTTTAAATAAATTTTGTCTAAATGGAGGTCTTTGGTGAGGCATTAGGTCAAAATACCATTGTTTCCATGTGAGTTTTGTTGGTTTTTGGAATTGGTTAGTTTGTAAGCCTTTTTGGCAACCTAATACCCAAACTTGTTCTCCTTGATGGATAGGTATTTGTATATCTTTATCAAAATTAATGTATTTGGCAAGAACTTCATCTAATTTTTTAGTAGTATCGGAGTTAGGAATAGTAAAAGTTATGATAGCTATATCGTCGTATTCACGATTGTTATTAATAAAAGCATATAGTTTTGCTTGCTTGTTTAATCCTTGATTGTTTTTGATTGTTATTTGTTTTTGGTGATTTGATGTATGATAAAAACTTTCAATTACATGACGATTAGTTAGTGCATAATATATGGTGTGGTTATTTATTTGTTCTTTGTAAACAATTATTCCTGTTCCTAGGCTATAACCAGTATTGATAAATAAAGTAATTAAATTGATGTCTTTTAGTATTTGGTTGTTGGGCGGTTCTTTTTCCTTTGTTTTTGTTTCTGTATCTTTATCTACTATATTATTTATATTATTGGGGTTGATAATTGCATTGATAAGTTTTATTATTGGAGGTTCGTCATTTATTATAGGCTTATTAAAATTTATGGAAGGAATCGCTTTAATATATTTAATTCCTTTTTCTTTTTTTATTTCAGGAGTTATTAAAAAACCAATTAAATTGCCTTTTTCAGTCCAAAAAATAGTTTGTTTATTTTTGGAATTACAACGACTAGAAATAGCAATAAATATTTCATCTAATTCATTGTTAACTTCAATATCTTCACTTATATGACTTTGTTGAAAGGCAATTGCTTGTGGTATAGTTGTAGAAAAAGAATGAATTGGTTGTCCTTGGTGATATTTGTTTTGTCTTTGTAAAGGAGTAATTATATATTGTTTGTGAGATTTAAAAGTGATAATATCAAAATCTTTTAATAAGGGAGTAAAAATATTATATTGAGTTAATACTTGATTTTGAATAGTGCCCCATTCTTCTCCTTGGGGATTTGATAATTTTATAATGTTGTTTGGTTGTATGATATTTTTAGGAGTAAGAGCAAAATATATTTTTTGTTCTGAATTGTTAATTGATGGTGTTTTTTCATTTTCATGTTCACTATTGTTTGTGATTTTGAAACTATAAAAAATAATTCCCAAAGCAGTTTTATCATTTTTATGTATTTGCCAAATTTGGTCTTTGTTGGTTTGTATTTGATTAGTATTTTTAATGTGTTCTTCCTTAATATCTTTTTTAATGTTTTCTTTTAAAATGTCTTTTTCTTGTTCCAAAGCTTTAATAGTTTGTTTAATAATTTTAGTTTGGCTATTTTCATGTAGTTTATCAAAATATAAGGAATTATTCATAAATTGACTAGTATAAGAGTAATTTTGTAATTGAATAAAACTTAGCCAAAAAAGAATAGATATGTTAAAAAATAAGATAAATTTACGATAAAAATTAATTCTTTTCATAAAACTCTTTTCTAATTATGAGCGATGCTAAATAACATATAAATAAAAGTATTTTTTTTCTTTTGGGATTTATTTCAAATGTAAAACATCCTTCATTATTATTTTACCCTAAAATTTATTTATTAGTTTGTAAAAAAATAGCAATAATGTATTGACAGTGCCAAAAATTTTTGTTAAAATAAAATTGAGCTTAAAGGATTAAATGTTTTATACATATTATAAAAAATAAAATAAATATAAGAGATTATCAAAAAAGAAAGTAAAGATTTATATTTTCATCTAAAATCGCTTTAAGTTCGAATGAACAAATTATAGAAAATCGTTTTTTCATTTTTTAAGTTAGAAAGAATAAAAAAGGAGTGATAAAAATGCTATTTAGTTTAATTAATCAAAATCAAGATTTATTAGAAAATTTATTTGAAGATTTTAAAACAAATTCTTTAACTAACAACAACAATATTATGAAAACTGATATTCAAGAACAAGATAATCAATACCTTATTACTATTGAATTACCAGGTTTTCAAAAAGAAGATGTTAAAGTTGCTTTGGAAGAAGGCTATTTAGTAGTTGAGGCTAAAAATTCTAAAAAAAATCAAATTAAAGAAGCTAATTTTATACGTAAAGAAAGATTTCAAGGATTTTTGAGACGTAGTTTTTATTTAGGTGATGATTTTCTTTTAGAAGATATTAAAGGTTCTTTGGAACAAGGTTTATTAAAATTAAGTGTTCCTAAAAAAGAAGTTAAACCCAAAGAAAAACATTATATAAAATTAAATTAAGATATAATAAAAACAAGTTAAGTAATTAACTTGTTTTTATTATATATATGATTAATATTATTAAAAGAAATAACCTCTTATAAATAAGAGGTTATTGTGAAATGCTTCAATTATGAAAATAATCATTGGTAGTTGTATTCTTAGGTGATGTAATTATCTTTTGTGCCATTGGATTTATATTCTTGTTTTTGATTAGTTTTCCTTGTGGAGTTTGGGTTTGAGTTGGTTGAGAGTTTGTTGTTTGTGGTTGTGATGTGGTTGTAAATGTTTGAGAAGGCAAGTAAGGATTTTGATTGACTTGAATTCCTGTATAAGTTCCTTCGTTATTACTATAATTAGGTTTGTAAGTTTGTGTGGGCGGTTTTAAATGTTTCTTCTTTTGTTGGTTCTTGTTTAGATTTTAAAACCCAACAAACACCTAAAATTAATTCTAACATTAATACTGTAAATGCTATTGTAAGTACAATAAAATTTTTATTGTCTTTTTGTGGTTGTTGCATATTTTTTGTTTCCTTTATCATTTCCTTTTAGTTTTATAGGGAACAAAAAACATTTCCCTTACTTTTATTTTACTCTTTTTTTTGCGTAAAGAACGCTCAATAATAGTTAAAAAAGTAGTTTTATGAGTTTAGGAGACTTAATAATTATATTAATAAACAAAAAAAGACCTCTAAAAAAGAGGTCTTTTATAAATTATTTAATTATAAGTATTAGTTTATTTTTGATTGTTTTTGGTTCTTAAATGCAAATACTTTTTTCCAGATAGTATCAAATAATAACATAACTAAAGGACATAATAATAAACATAAATAATGAGATATATTAATATCCTTAGTATGGAATATATCACTTAAAGAACTAAATTTAGTAATTAATACAAAGAATAATACTTCAATTATAATACCGTAGTACAATATTTTATTAGGTTTTTTGATAGTTTGCCAAAAGTAAAGTTTGTTAGAACGACAAGCAAATGCGTTTCCTACTTGAGCAAAGATAACAGCTCCAAATGCCATAGTAGAAGCTAGGAAGAAGTTGTCTTTTGTATTAAAATTGTAAACTGCACAAAAAAATGCTAAAGACATTAAACCTTCAACTATTCCTAAAAAGCCATAACTACGTTTTAATACTTTAGCGTCCATTAGATGGTCGTTTTTAGTACGTGGTTTTTGGACTAATAAACTTGGGTCAGTTTCTTCAGCTCCTAGAGCAATAGCAGGAATTAAGTCAGTTAAAAGATCAATTGCTAAAATTTGTAAAACATATAAGTAAGGTTCTGTAACTCCTAAAAAAGCAATAGCGACGAAAGGAAAGATTTGAGGGATATTAGAAGCAAATACATAAGTCATGAATTTTTTGATGTTTTCATAAATACAACGTCCTTCTAAAACAGCTTTAGAAATAGTTGCAAAATTATCATCTAATAAAATCATATCAGCAGCATTACGAGCAACATCAGTGCCTGCTTTTCCCATAGCAATTCCTATGTGAGCTGCTTTAAGGGCTAAAATGTCATTAACTCCGTCGCCAGTAACTCCTACTACTTCTCCATTGTTGCGGTATGCTTGAACAATTTTTAATTTATGTTTGGGAGTAGTGCGTGAAAAGACAACTGGATGAGGGCTTTTGAGGACTTCTTGTAATTGTTCTAAAGACATTTTGTCAAGGTCACAGCCGTCTAAACCAACGAACTTGTCTTGGATGATTCCTACTTGTTTACCAATGGCAGCAGCAGTAAGACTGTAATCTCCTGTAATAATAGTAATTTTTAGTCCTGCTTGAGTTAAGTTTTTAACTGCTTCTTTAACTTCTTCTCTTGGTGGGTCGTAATTAACTGCAAAACCTAAGAAAACCATATCTTCTTCTAGGGGAGGATTTTGTTCAATTTTTTTGTAAGCAAGAGCAAGAACGCGGTATCCTTGGCTTGCAAATTGGTCGTTTTGTTTAAGGAAAGATTCTTTTTCATGAGGGCTAAAAGGACTTACTTGAGAACCTTTGTATTGCATTTGACATTGTTCAAGGACAATATTAGGAGCTCCTTTAATAAAGAGATATTGTGAATTGGTGTCATATGCAGGTTCTTGGTTGTTTTTAACTAAGACACTCATTTTTTTACGTTCGGAACTAAATGGGTTTAATTGGATGATTTCTAAGTTGTTTTTTACTTCTTCAATGTTGTAACCGTATTTTTTAGCAGCAATTAATAAAGCTCCTTCAGTAGGATTACCGATTAATTCAAATTTGTGGGGGTTAGTTGGCGTAGGAACTAATTTAGCCTCAGAGCATAGAACTGATGCAATTAAGAATTTTTCAATTCCTTTTTTGGAGGCAGTATTGTTTGGGCAAACACTAAATGTTTGTTCGTCGTTATAGCCAGAACCTTTTAATTTGATAGTGCCATCAGGAGTTACAATTTTTCTTACTGTAAGTTGGTTTTGAGTTAGAGTTCCTGTTTTATCAGTACAAATAACAGTAGTAGAACTGAGGGTTTCTAGGGAAGAAATTTTTTTAACTAAAGCGTTTTGTTTAGCCATTCTTTGAGAACCAATTGCTAAACTTAGATTAACGGTAGGAAGTAAGCCTTCAGGAATGTTTGCAACTAACATACCAACTGCACAAACAATTGCTGCTCTAAAAGAATCTATATTATATTTTTCTGCTTTGAAAAAACAAATCATAAAGACCAATAAAGCTGCACAAGAAGCAATAATACTTACTTTTTTAACAATGTGGTGCATTTCTTGGTCTAGAAGGCTTTTGCCTTTTTCAATGCTTTGAACAATGCTTGAAACTTCTCCAATTTGGGTGTTATTTCCAATAGCATAAACAACTGCAAAACAACTACCTTGAGTAACTGTAGTACCTGCATAAACTAAATTAGGCATTTCAGCAATGGAATGATTATCTTCGAGGTTTGGCATTTCAGTACGGTTTAAAGGAATGGTTTCGCCTGATAACATTGAGTTGTCCACAAAAAAGCTATTAGATTGAATAATACGTGCATCTACTGGAACTTGGGTTCCTGTTTCTAAAAAGATGACATCTCCAATGGTAAGTTCAATAACATCCATTAATTCTATTTTTTTGTTGCGGTAAACTTGAACTTTTTTAGGAATCATTTTACCTAAGGAAGACAACATTTTATCAGCTTTGTATTCTTGGGAAAAAGAAAATAAGCCATTTACAATGATAACTAAAATAATAGAAATACCGATGGCTGCTTCTTTGGGATTAATTACAAAAATCATTAATGCTGCTATCCATAATAAAATAGCCATTACCGAGGTAAATTGTTTGATGAATTGTTGCCAAAACGGAAAAGATTCGGCTTGTTTGATAATATTTTTACCGTAGAGAGTTTGTCTTTCTTGGGCTTGTTTGTCAGTAAGTCCGCAAGCATCGGTGTTTAGATGTTTGACAACAGCATCTTTATCAAAACGACTGATTTGCAAAATTTCTTCTTTTTTATTCATATAAAGTTGTTTCCTTTGACTAAATTTTATATTTTAGTATTTTGTTAACTGATATATAAAAAATATTTGCAAGGCTATAATGGTGGATAAAATTCAATGGAATAAAGGAATTCAAAATAATAAGGATGATAATTGAGTAAGATAATTTTTTGGTGGGGGAGTTTGGTTGGGGTTTTGAGTTATGTGGTTTATGTGGTTTGTTAGTCTTGTTTGTGTGCAAAGTCATTTGTATGTTTTTTGCCTTCTTGTTCTTGCCTTTTTGTTTTGCATTTGCAAGTTTAATAAATTAGTTATATTGTTTTTATAACTACCAAAAATAAATCAAAAAAGTGCCACAACCAAAGTTATAAAGTATTATCTTGGGTCAATTTTGCAAAATTAAATTATTTTTTAGTTCGTTTATTCTAGTCATCTTTCTTTTGATGATCAATTATTTTTTATAAGCCTGATTAAATTATAACAAAACAAAAAATAAAAGCTAATAATAAATGTTAAAAAAATGCATTATTTTGGGAATTTGGAACCAAAAACCGTTATTTTGGGAATTATTTGGGTGGAATTGGGTGAATTCTGAAAAAAAATTGTTATTTTTTTGTATCCGTTTTAGTTAATTTTTGGCAGTTGTTGTGATTTGGGATTGGATGAAACAAAATAATAAATTTTTAAGGATGGAATTAGTTATAAAATTTTTTGAAAGTGGTTTTATTAAATATATAAATCACCCAAATGCATTCAAATTTATAATTCTTAAATCCATATTATAAAATATAATAATATATGATGTAGAATTTTAATATTTGTTTATTTGTAGTATATCATTTTGATAACTAATTATCAAGTATAAAATTTATCATCCAATTAATAAAGCACATTATTTATTATTTGCTATATGATTTTTTTTATCCAAAAAACTTTATTATTTCAAATAATATTAATCACTTTATTATGTTATTTTTTCATGTTAAATTTTAATTTAACTTTTTTAATTTTAAGGAGATAAAAAACTAAATATGATTTCTAAAATCCCAAAATTATTTTGGGCAAACATTGCTATTATTATTTTTGTAATAATTGGGATAAAAGAATTTATAGATTTGCCAAAAAAATTGTCAATTGATTTAAATACTAACCCAACCCATATTATTTGTGATGTTGTTCCTGTAGGGGCTTGTTTTACAAAACCTTCTATCAATATGTCATTAAAAAAACACCATTTATCTTCTGCAAAACCTCATTATAATATTTATACGGATGAAAAATATATTCCTTTAATGCCTGAACTTTTGGAAACTCAGTTAATGAAAGAAGGCAAAGAACACCGCGATAATAAAGCGATGCAAATTGCCATACAAGCCAAAGAGCACCAAAATAAAAAGTTTAATTGTTCTATTTTACAAGAAGAAAAAAATTTTTTAAGAGAAATCCAACCAAATGGCATAATTATTGAAGGTTTTTTAGACTCTTGTTTGCTTACACAAGTGATTTTACCAAGTGGATCTATTTTTAAATATTATATGCCAACACAAGACAATATACAAACTATTAAAGAAATTTGGTGTGCTAATGGACAAATCCTAAAACCTGATTTTTCTCATATTTTGCATTTTTCTATGATGCAAACACCAACACCCCTTACTCCTAGTCAACTAACAGCTTATCATGAAGCAGGACATGCCTTAATAGTTTTGCAATTTCCTTTTGCATTATGTTCGGTTGCCAAAATTTATATTCAAGAAAAAACTACTGATTTGACCGCTGATTCGATGTTTTTTTTTGGAAAAACAGTTGTTAGGCATCCAAAATTAAATCAAGGTTGGCAAAGATTAGTTTTACAAACTTTTGGAGGTGCAGCTGCGCAACAGTATTTAGCTAATCAAGGCAAAATTCCAAAAGAAAAAATATTTTCAGGAATTGATGATGATTTTCAATTTATAGAAAAACTTTTAATGGAAAATAATCAATTAAATAAAGTAGATTTGAATAAATTATTTCAACAAGCTTATAATATTGTTGCAAATAATAAAGATTTATTATATATTATTGCCCAAGAAATAGACCAAAAGAAACTTTTACAACAAATAGATATAGAAAGAATTATTAAAGATAATCATATTTTGGTTGCTAAATTAAGAATTGGATAAATAATTTTAATTTATTTTTTTGTTAATTTTATCGATTTATTTTTGTTTTTGTTATCAACTTAGAATTAAAATTATTGAATAATTAAAATATTTTGCCAAAATAAATCTAAATCCCAAAAAGAGGCTTTTTTAAAGTCTCTTTTTTTATTTATAAAATTGCAAGGAAAACTATCAGAATATAAGGATTAGTGAGCAAATTTTATCGTTTTTTTTGTGATAAAATGACATTAATAGCAGTTTTTTGAATCACTGCTGCTAATTTTAAAAGAGGAGCAAAAAGGATGTAAAAAATTTACCATGAAGAAAACAACAATTATTTTATTTTAACATTATCTTTTTTTAGTTTTTAGTTTTGCAATTGCAATTAGCTCATTTTATTTTAACATTTTTTAAAAAAGAAATAAATAGAAAGAAAAAAATATTGAAATTTATAAAAAATAATCTTGACAAATAAACCTAATTTCAAAGAAAATAAGACAAATTAACTATGAAAATTAAAATATTGAAAAAGGAAAGAAATGTATATGTATGGTTAGGAATTTTGGTGGTTTTAATTCTAATAGAAAGTAGCGTTTTTGGTTTTTAATATTAACAGACAAACTTCAATATAATGTTAAAAAATCTGAAGAACACACACAACCTAACTTTTCTAAAACTTTAGATTTTAATAATCTTGATTATAACCAAATTGATGAAAAAATGCTCAAAACGGCAGTACACGAAGCAGGACATACAGTTGTTGCTTTGAGTGTAGGCAGAATTATTAATTCAGTTTCTGCCCAAACTTTGAGTAATTATAATGCTGATGGTGGAACTTCTTATTATCGACTAGATGATAGCATTATGAAAGAAAAAGATTATTTAGATGAAGTTATTATTAATCTTAGCGGGCGTGCTGCTGAAGTACTTTTGTTTCAAACGGTTTTTGGTTCCAAATTCCCAAATAATCACTATTTACAACAAAGGGATGGCAATAAAACAAAAGCAACAAAAGATGTTTTAGATTATTGTTATAATGAAAGTAAAAAAAATTAATCAATCATAAATTAATATGGAAAATAATAATTCAAATGTTATTGTATAAGCAAACTTTGGATCAAAATGGCAATTTGCTCACTGATTCTATGAAAAATCTAGATAGACAACTTAATTCTTTATCTTGGATTTGGTAATAATTAATCTTTAATCATGCCAAATTAAAGCTGTATGAAGTTAAAATAAATATTTATCATTAAGAATAACTTTTTAAAAATTTATAAAATTTATAACATTTTTTATCAATTAAAAAATACTATTTAAATTTCAAAAAATATTTATAAAATAAAAGAAAAAGTGAAGGCCTTAAAGAATATGAACGATAATTTAAAACAACTTTGGATTAAAAAGAAAAAATTATTTTTAGTTACACTACTATTATTTTGTGTTGTTTCTTTGTGTTTAGGAGTTTATTTATATAAAAAATATGCCAAAACACCAATAAATAACCAAACTCAAACAGCAAATAATTTACAAGAAGTTAATCAAGATTTGATGAGAGTTGCTTTTCCTAAAGAATTAAGTCAGTTATGTCCTTTATATCCATTAGGTGCACACAATGCTGATCCTAGTGCCCTGTTCCAAAAGTTTAAACACTTTTTATTTTTTAAAAATTCTTTAAGGCTAACTATTAAGTTAGTCTTTTTTTCTTTTCTAAGACTAAAAAAAATAATTTCTTATCTTTTCTAAAAACATTTTTAGAAAGCGATTAAATGTTAAGAGAAGAATTATTTAAAGATTTTTTAAAAAATAAAAAGAATTTAACAATTCGTTATCAACTAATCGATTTACATTTGCCATTAGTAAATAAATTAGTTAAGCAATTTAAATATTATCCGCGTGTCCTTCAAAAAGAGGATTTATACCAAGAAGGGGTTTTAGGATTAATCAAAGCCCTCAATCATTACCAAGATTTAGGTTATGACTTTATCGCTTATGCTACTCCAACCATCAAAATCGGAAATAAGAGAAATAATAAGAAAAAGCCATTCTCCTTCAATCCGACAAAAAAATCATAAAAAAGATAATCTTTCTTTTCAAGAAGATTTTTGTGAACCATATCAAATAAATAAACTAAATCCTCATCAATTATGGTTAAAACAAGTTAAGCATGAAAATTTTTTAAAAAAAATGAAAGCTAAATTAAGCGAAACCGAATTCAAAATTATCCATTTAAGTTTTGGCGTTCCTTTAGGGAATATCAACGAAGATTATCAAACTAATTATTCGAATGAAGAAATAGCCCAAAAATTCCATTTATCTTTAAAAAAAGTAGAAAATATTAAAAACATCGCTATCAAGAAATTAAAAAAATATATCAAAAAGAAAGAAAAATAAAATTATGTTAAACAAAGTTCAATTAATCGGCCGTATAAGCCATGATTTAGAAAAACAATATATCAATTCAAACAACGAACAAATTCCTAAAATCGATTTTCAATTAGCGGTTAATAACAAAGAGATAACCCAATTCATCCCCTGTGTCGCTTTTCGAAAACAAGCTGACAACATGAAGAAATATTTACATAAAGGTTCAAAAATTTATCTTGAAGGGTTTTTATCCATTCAAAAATATACGAATAATGAAGGTCAAACTAAAATTAACACTAAAGTTATTCTTCAAAACGTGATCTTTTTAGATAATAAACCTCAAGAAAATTTACCTTTTTAAAAAAAATAAATTCATAAATAAAGGAACAAAATAACTATGACAAAAAAAGAATTAATTAAAAAAATCGCTGAGGTAAATAAAACCTCAATTTCAAAAACAGAAGAATTTTATCATATCTTCGAAAAGACTTAATCGAAGCAATTAATACTAATGAAGAAGTAGTTTTATCACCTCAAATCGGTAAATTCCAATTAAAACCAAGAAAAGCCTACATCGGTAGAAACCCTAAAACAAAGAAAAAACTAAAAATTCCTGCCAAAACAGTAGTCTTTTTTAAACTTTCAAAATCCATTAAAGATAAAGCGAAAACTTTAATTTTAAAATAAAAAAAGAGATTAAAAATGGAAAACCAATCGGCCAAAATCATTTTTGAAATAGTTTCGACAACTAGTTTCTTTATTGTTTTATTGATTATCTTTTTCAACTTCCAAGAAAAAACCAAAAACAATCACAATAAAAAATAAAAAAATAAATAATTTTAAAAACTCAAAGGAGAAATAATATGTCAAAATTAATTATTAAAAAAAATCAAAAAAAAGAAAAAACTAACAACAATTTATCAACTTGGTTAAAAATCAGTGCTTATTTCTGTATCATTTTAAATTCACTTTTGTCTTTAATCACTCTTTATTATGAAAACAAAATTCCTTGGTTTACTACAAAAATTAATGACTTGATTAATTTAATTATCTCAGGAGAAAAATAATTTTGAAAAATAAAACTAAAAATAAGGTTTTTGTCACTTTGGTGGTTTTATTAGTTTATTTTTCGCCATTACTTCCATTTATGCCTTAACAAATTACTTCGCTCAACAAAGAAAAGAAAAAATTCAATTAATGAATAATTACCCTTCTTTTACTATTGAAAGAACAGGAGGGAATAACGAAGACAAAACCCTTTTGCCTATTCCCGTTCCAAACTTAAATCAACAAAAATATCAACATTTAATTACAATCGAACATAAAGCTATTTTAAATTCGAACGGGATGGAAATTACCGCTCCTTTATATTTAAAAATAAGTACTTCTTATGATACTTTAAATACTTTTATTCAACCTGAAAAATATTTTAATTTTTCATTAAAAACTAATGGCTTTAAATATCAAGATACCCAACATCCTTTAATGATTTTAAACAATGATGGTATCGGAACTATTAACATTCAAATCTTTATTGAACAAAAAGAAATTATTAAGGCAAATAATCCTCAATTAGAATTAAATTGTAATTATGAATTAGTTGATGCCCAAGGAAAAAGTTTCGGCGGCGGCATTCAAACTATTGAAAACAAAATCACTCAATTAGCTTAATAAAGACCAAAAAAATTGGTCTTTTTTTCTTTAGAAAGGAACAAAAATGAATAATCCAGAAAAAAAATTATAAAAAACAAACAAAATAAAATACAATCATTATCATTACATTTGATGTTAACTATTGTCCTCTTATTTTTTCTTTTTTCTTAGGTACTTATGTGTTGATTCACCATCAAACTTTAAACAAAAAAGAAGAAGAATTAGTCACTCATCAAAATGAAATCAAAAACCAAAAGAAAAACTTAGAAATTACCACAAAACAACTTGAAAAAAACCTAAGTGAATTAGAACAAAAAATAACTCCTCAACCAACAGCATTCACAACCAATCCTGAACAATCTGCGGAAGGAGAATCACTTTTTAAACCATCTAATCCTCAAAAATTTTTATCTTTCGATAAACTAATTGGTTTTAAAAAAGAATTAGAGGCTGCTTCAGGATTTATGGATTATCTTAAAAATAAAGATAACTACCAAGGAATTGGTGAAGTGGAACCCCCATTAGGAATTTTAATGTATGGTGTGCCAGGCACAGGGAAAACCACTTTAGTTAGAGCCTTAGCCAAAGAAACTAATTTACCTTTCTTTGAAGTTTCTAGTTCTTTATTCTCACAAAAATTTAAAGGCTTAGCTCCTTGAATGGTCAAAGATTTATTTGAAGCAGCCAGAGAAGAAGCAGACAAAAAGAACGGCGCCATTATCTTTTTAGATGAATGTGAAACCATTTTTACTGATTTAAAAAAATTAGAAGCTGGTTCAGAAATCGCCAATGTAGTTAATCAATTCAAAACAGAAATGACCTCATTTGAAAATAACCCTGAAAAACCTATTTTTATTATTGGGGCAACTAATCATGAGGAACAAATTGACGAAGCCATTAAATCAAGATTTACTTTTAATATCGAAGCAAAACCTGATGATAAAGAATAACGTAAAAAATTCTTAGATTTTATTATTAAAAAAACGTAAAAATCCTTATAGCGAAGAAGCTAAACAATACTTATTTGAAGTTATCAATGAAGCTTTAGAAAACTTACCTAAAAATAAAGCATTTTTAAAATCCAATCGCACTTTAGAAAATCTTTTAAAAACAACAGTAACCATCTTCGCTAAAAACAGAGGAACTGACAAAAATAAAAGAGTTCAAATCAATCCCAAAGAATTAAAACAAGCTTATCAAATGATTATTTTTCAAAACACAGAAATATTAGATAAAATCCAAAGTTCAAAAAAAAGGAGGCGATAAATAATGTTATCGCCTTTAGATTTATTTAAGAGTTATTTTAATTTTAAATCTTATTACAGTTGTTTTTTTTTTTTTTAGCTATCTTTTTTTTGAGTGTTTTACGTTTTTTTAAAAAAAAGATTTTTACACTCATCGCCCTAGGAAAGGATATTTAATTTATTTTTTAATTATTCTTGTGTTTTTTGGTTTTGTTTATTTTTCTTTCTTTCATAAACCAAAAGAGCCAGCCTCTAAATATGTTGGGCAATTAATCAATGAAATCGATAAAGCCATTGACAAATACGACCAAATAATTAATAATTACCAAGGTCTCAAATCCGATTGGGAAGGTGAATTAAAAAAATGTGAAGATGAATTAAAAATATTATATGAAAAACAAGAACTTAACCAAGAACAAAAAGAAAAAATAAAAGAAGCTTTATCTAAAAATGAAGAAAAGATTAAAGAAATCAAAGAACAATTAAAAGAAACATCAGGTAATATTGCAATTTTAAAAGGTAAATTAATTGATTTAGAAAAACAAAAAGCTGAAAAAGAAAAAGAAATTAAAAAAACCGAAGAACAAATAAAAGATACTAATGATCAAACTGAAAAACAAAAATTACAAAAAAGATTAGAAGAACTTTGTTAAAAAAATATAGAATTAGTTCAAAAAATCTCTTATATCCGAAGAGATATAGGAATTTTAGAATCCAAAAAAAAATGTACGAAGGAATGAAGTTCAACGCCATTAAATTAAGAGGTTTTTTAGAAAGACAATATTATGACATGACTTCTAAAGAACAAACATTATTTGGCAAAATCAAAACCTTGCAAGAACGTAAAGAAAAAATCCAAAAAAATATCGACGAAATAGACCAAAAATTAAAAGAAATCGAAACTGAACTAGATTTATATAAAGTCCTTGAAAAAAAATACCTAGAAATGCATAATCGTCTGATAACCTATGAAAAAGAAAATTCCTTTTCATTCCGGTAACGCCTTTAAATTTGGTTTCAAGGCTTTCGATAAAATTACCGATTTAATTCCTGCTAAATTCGGAATTAAAACATTAGGAAAAACTATTAGCGTCACCAGAAAATATGCTCAAGGTATGGGTAAAGCCACTTTAATTCTTCACGAAGGACACCGTTTATGGCATATGTATAACGAAGTAGCAAACGAAAACAAAGAAAGTCCATTAATGATCACCAAAGAAACTTTAGACATATATCTTAACAACATCGACCGCGACTTAACCAAACTCAACGCTGATTACAAAGAATACAAAAAGAAAAAAGAAGAATATATACTTGAACAAAACGATTCTCATTTAAAAAATGAAATCGATAAAGAAAATCAACAAGAAGAAAAGATAATAGAAAGAAAAAGAATCGTAATTTATGAATATCAAAAAATTGTTTTTGAATTAGATGAAAAAATCAAACAAATAGCAGATATTCCGCATTTAAAAGAAAACGAATATGATTTTAATTTACAATTAGAAAAAGTTAAAGAAGAAAAAAAATTAGTTGAAGAGGAATTTTACAAAGAATCAAACCCTAACTATAACCGCGTTCAAAAACGAATCCAACAAAAACGCCAAACTAAAATTCCTGAAATGGTTATGATGCCTAATAAATAAAAATTTTTAAACATATTATAAATAAAATTGTATAATAGTGATATATTCAAATTTCAAGATTTGATAATAATCGCTATTATCAGAGGAGAAACAAAATTGATGAATAATAATAATTTTTTCAAAAAACATTTAGTAACTATTATTACTTTTCTTATTATCGGATCAGTCATTATTGGTTTTTATCAAATTATCAATAATAAAAAAAATATTACATATTCTAAATTTGAACATTTCGATAAAAATATTCAAAACGAAATAAATTTAACAAATGAAAAAAATCCAAGATTTTAAAAATTGGTTATTTTTATTAGAAAAAGAACTAGAACCCAAACTTATTAATTCTTCTCAATATTTTATAAAAACAGTGGAACAAGATAAAATTGTTGCTCTAAAAAAAATAAATGAATTTGAAAAAGGACAATTTGAATGGCTAATATCTAGAATTCAATATCTTATTAAAGACACCGAAACTGAAATACAAAGATATCTTTATTATTTAGAAGTTGATTTTAGTCAAAAAGTTTTAAATTTTTCTAAAGTTAGAATGAACACAAATTTATTAGATATTGAAGAATATTTAAATAAACTGAAAAATGATATTAATAACATTAAACCTAAATTTAAAACTAATTTAGAGAATTTTGAAAAAATCTCAAATTATGTTTATTCAAAAACAAATGATAAAAGTTTATTACCTTCTAATCTTACCGAAGAAGAAGAAAAATATTGCGAAACAATAAAAGAATGGTACGACCCTATTTATTGTGAAACAATAACCCCTGAAATTATCTATATCGTCTCCTCAACTGAGGAATAAATAAAATAAAGGAGTATTTGTTAAATGTTTAAATTTAAAAATAATTTATTATTATTAAATGTATTTTTATTTATTGGTTTAAGATTGTTTTTTTAATGACTAATAATAATGTAATTATGGTGATGGAAAATAATAATCTTTTAAAAATAATTTATAACATTAAAAGTAAAAATATTAACGAAAAAAGTAAACCTATAAAAATTTCTTACTATGTTAATGATAAAAATTTATCATTAGAAGATATGGTTAAAAAAATTGATATAATAAATTCAAAAAAACCAATTAGTAGATTATAAAAAAATAAAAAAGGATAAACGATAAAAATGCAAGAATTAAAACAATATTTTAAAATTTTTTTTTTGTTTAATCAGTATTATTATGTCCATTGGTATTGCTTTTTATTTTACTAATCATAATAATTTAAAAGAAAATATTAATTTGAACAGTGAACATCTAAAAAACAATATTAATCAAGTTGAAAAGAAAGTAGATGAATTAAGAAAAGAAACTAATGACAATTTCAATAAAATAGATAAAAAAAATTGGTAAATTAACAGAAACAATTATGAATATTAAAGGAAATAATAAATAAGATAGGTTATAAAAATGGATTTAAGAAAAAATTTATCTAAATATATCCTTTATATGTTTTATATTTCGATGATGATTTTATCTAATGTTATTGTTGTTAAAACTTTTTTATTTTTTCAAACCCAAAATAAAATTACAAAACTAAATCAAAGTAATTGTAATGAAATGAAAAAACAAATTAAAAAATTAGAATCAGACCTTACTGATTTAAAAATATTAATAAATGAATTTTTAGAAAAAAAACAAAAACAAATAGAAAATTTAGAATCTCAAAAAGAAATTATAAAACAAAAAAACATTAACAAAAAAATAACTAACTTTAATACAATTCTAGAAGAAACAAAATAATTTAATATAAAAATTTTATTTTTCATAATATTTACAAAGACTCTTCAGGGTCTTTTTTTATTTTGCATTCAAAAATTAGTAAGGAAAATAAACTACCTAACTGGTCAGGCCATAAACAAAATTAGGCAACATGTTCATTACAATTTTAAACACAACTGTTTCTTAAAAAACTATTTCACAAACCATATTAAATTAGGAGGTTATGAACTGTTCCAAAAGTTTAGACACTTTTATTTTTTAAAAACACTTCTTTAAGACTAACTATTAAGTTAGTCTTTTTTTCTTTTCTAAGACTAAAAAAAATAATTTCTTATCTTTTCTAAAAACGTTTTTTAGAAAGGGATTAAATGTTAAGAGAAGAATTATTTAAAGATTTTTTAAAAAATAAAAAGAATTTAACAATTCGTTATCAACTAATCGATTTACATTTGCCATTAGTAAATAAATTAGTTAAGCAATTTAAATATTATCCGCGTGTACTTCAAAAAGAGGATTTATACCAAGAAGGGGTTTTAGGATTTAGATAATTATGTAGATTTAGGTTATGGCTTTATCGCTTATGCTACTCCAACCATCAAATCGGAAATAAGAGAAATAATAAGAAAAAGCCATTCTCCTTCAATCCCACAAAAAAATCATAAAAAGGATAATCTTTCTTTTCAAGAAGATTTTTGTGAACCATATCAAATAAATAAACTAAATCCCCATCAATTATGGCTCAAACAAGTTAATCATGAAATTTTTTTAAAAAAAATGAAAGCTAAATTAATCGAAACCGAATTCAAAATTATCCATTTAAGTTTTGGTGTTCCTTTAGGAAATATATCAACGAAGATTATCAAAGATGTTATACCAACAACGAAATAGCTGAAAAACTTAATTTATCTTTAAAACAAATAGAAAATATTAAAAACATCGCTATCAAAAAATTAAAAAAACGTTAAAACCCATCGCTTGTCCGTAATGACGTTAAACAGTTATTCGAAACAATAAAAAAACCAGATTACTTTCAAAGTAATCTTTTTTTGTATCAAAACTCAACATAAAAAGTTTTATTTATTAATAATGAAATTTATTTATCAATAATTAAAAAAAGTAAAGAAGATAAAAAATGAAAACAAACAAAAAAATATTATTAGAATTTTTGCCACCAATAACATATTTATTAGATGAAGCAAAAAATTTAATTTATCGTGAATTTTTAGATGCTGTAAATGAAATTTTTTGGAATGTAGAAGTTTCAGATGAAATCGAACATTCAAAAAATTTAACTGATGATGACAAAGAAGAAATTAATTACTTTTTATCATCAATTCAACATTATTTTTACAAACTTAAAGATGACATTAGTAAAAATGTGTTTGAATCACTTAATGATGAAGTTAATAATTTATTAGAATATTGTAAAGATGAAAACATTGGAATTGTTTATGAAAATGACGATGATGACTACGAAAACAACGACGATAACGATGATGATCTAACTGTTTCATTTTTTTAAGACAACTTAATATTTTTTAATAATATAAAGACCAACTTTTGAGTTGGTCTTTTTTTTAAAGAGTTTTCTTGCATTTCTAAAAGCCCATTTGCATGTTTTATCCCCTCCTACATTCATGTTTTTCTTACTTTGTTTTTCATTTTGCATCTGCTCAATTACCTAAATAGTTTGGTAGCTTAAATATTTATTCTATACTGGGACGAATTATTTTGACGAATAAGCCTTTTCTAAAATATGTTTTTTAAGCCATTTAATGCTGCTATATTTTTTTCTTTTGATATAATATTAATATAAAATACATATTATTAGAATAATAATATAATGCATGCAAATTTAATTTATTATTTAAAATACGTAATATATTTGATAGTAAGCTAACTTATTTCAAACAATTTTAACTTTTTCATGTATTAAATTAACTGAAATGCATTATTGAAATGCAAATATGAATTAAATCAAACTGCAAAAAAAATCACAAAAAAGCCAAAGAAGCAAAAGGAGTTTTTAATGCCAGCCTTATTTCCCAAAAAAATTAAAGTTATTTATGATGGTCTCTTTCAAGGTCAAGTTTATGAAATGGCTCAAAGTTTAGACTTTTCCTTTCAACATATCCAAGATGCCCTTTCCAAATTAACCGATGAAAACGTTTTTTTACTTACTCGCAGTGTGAAATTTGGACAAGTATCTGATGATGCCAAAACTTTTTTAGACAAAAACGCTACCAAAGTAATAGGTGTTGCTGTGTCTGGCAATAAAAATTGGGGCAAAAACTATGGCAAAGCAGGCGACACCATCGCTTCTACTTACAATGTGCCTTTGGTTCTCAAATTCGAAGGTTCGGGCATGCCAGAAGAAAGAGCTTTTTTAAAAAAATGGCTTGCTTGCTATTGTAACGACCAAAAATTGCCTTCTTATCAATCCCAAACACAAGCACAACTTCAAACACTCACCCCAAAAAAAACCGTCTTGCCACCTTGGATTACACTCAACAATCAAATTATTGACGAACAAGGAAACATCAAAGACCTCAATAAAGATAAAGAAGCTTTACAAAGTTTTTTGCAAGAAGGAGTTTTGCCCAAACTAAAACGTTTTGCCACTTTGCAAGAAAAATTAACTTTTTTACAAGAAAACGAATATTATGAAAGTGCTTTTTTGCAAAAATACACCCACTCGCAAATTAAAGAAATCTACCAAATTGCCTACCAAAAAAATTTCACTTTCCCAACTTTTATGGGAGCTTTCAAATTTTACCACGATTACGCTCTTAAAACTCGTAACAAACAACACTATTTAGAAACCTACGAAGACCGCTTGTCAGTAAACGCCCTTTATCATGCCAAAGGTGACTTTGAAATTGCCAAACGCCTCATTGTATCCTTAATCAACCAAGACTTTACTCCTGCAACTCCCACTTTGCTCAACACAGGCAAAAAACATCGTGGCGAATTTGTCTCTTGCTTTTTGTTAGAAGCTGGTGACTCTTTAAACGACATTGCCCGCATTAATGAATTTTCGATGCAACTTTCCAAAATTGGCGGTGGCGTTTCGATTAACATCACTAATTTGCGTGCCAAAGGTGAATCTATCAAAGGCATCAAAGGCGTGTGTAAAGGTGTTGTAGGTGTGTGCAAATTATTAGACCACAGTTTCCGTTATGCTGATCAAATGGGACAACGTACAGGTGCTGGCGCTGTTTATTTGAACGTTTTTCACTCCGATATCATTGATTTTTTAAGTACGAAAAAATTAAGCGCTGACGAGGATGTTCGTGTCAAAACTTTATCTTTGGGCGTTGTAGTTCCTAATAAAATGATTGAACTTGCCCGCAACAACGAAGTTATGTATACCTTTTTCCCGCACACTGTTTTCTTAGAATACGGCAAAAATTTTGCTGACATCGCAGTTGATATGGACTATTGGTACGATATTTTAGTTGCCAATCCCAAAGTGCAAAAAAAAGCCATCAATCCACGCCAACTCTTAGAACTTATTGCCCACATGCAAGGCGAATCAGGCTATCCTTACTTAATGTTTTGCGACAACACCAATCAAGCAAACACTTCCGATCTGAAAGTCAAGTTTTCTAATTTATGTACTGAAATCCTCCAACCCACTATCACTTCACATTACAAAGATTACCATCAAACCCAACAAGACGAAATTGGTATGGACGTTTCATGTAATCTAGCATCAGGACACATGGGAAACATGATTACTAACAATACCATTCAAGAAACTGTTTTTATGGCGATGGAAGTAATGAACTGTGTTTCTGAAAACACTAACATTAGTTATGTGCCAGCTGTTGCCAAAGCTAATTTTCTTAACCGCAGTGTAGGTTTTGGAATTATGGGTCATCACGGTTTTTTAGCTCAAAATTACATTGCTTTTGGAAGTGAAGAAAACAAAGATTTAATTGATGTTTTTTTCAATGCCGTTAATTTTTACAGCCTTCTTCATTCTTGCAATAAAGCTAAAACCACAGGTAAAAAGTTTTATCGTTTTGAACAATCCAAATACGCTGATGGTAGTTATTTTGACAATCGCGGTGAAATTTTACCCAAAACTGCCAAAATCAAAAAAATGTTCCAAAACATCACCTTGCCCACGCAAAACGATTGGCACCAACTCAAACAAGATGTTATGCAATTTGGGCTCTACAATTCTCATCGCCTCGCAGTGGCTCCAAACGGCTCAATTGGATACATTATGGGAGCAACTCCTTCTTTGACTCCTGTAAAACAATTAGTAGAGGAACGCACCTATGGCAACTCCAAAACTTACTGTCCAATGCCTGCCTTAAAACAAACTTCCTTTATGTACAACACTGCTTATAAAATGAACAAATACGACCTCATTGATGTTATTGCCATTGCCCAAAAGCACGTTGATCAAGGTATTTCGTTTGAACTTGGTATTACATCTGATATTACTACGCGTGAATTACAAAAATACTATCTTTATGCTCATCATAAAAAGATAAAAACCCTTTATTACACACGAACCCAAAAGCTAAAAATTAATGAATGTGAGGCTTGTGGTGTTTAAAAACACCCTATAAAACCGAATAAAAAATAATTAATGGAATAAAACTTTCATTAATACACTATATTTATAAATCTCAGGCAATTTTGATTGCTTCTCGTACTTGGTTTTTGTGATTTTGTTTTTGCTAAAATAAGGCTATCAAATGGATAGTCTTTTTTTATTCTTAACAACGATTATTTCTTGCCTCAACCCTTTTTATATCAAAATAAATACCTTCATTATTTTCCAAATTACAATCCCAAATCACAACCCTTTCAATTTTATCCCAATTAATTTATACTAAAAAATTCAAAAACCCTAAAAGCAAAAAGGAGTAAATCAATGAAAACCAAAAATTCCCAACCCCACCCAACTTCTAAAAGCCCTTTTCAAGGAGCTAACTGGAATGTGTTAGAAGACAAATATACCCATTTTTTTTATGAACAAAATTTAAGCCAATTTTGGCGTCCTGAAGATATCAGTTTGCAAGGTGATCTTGCTGCTTGGAGTGAACTTACCTTAGAAGAAAAAACTGCTTATTCCCGCAATCTTTTAGTTCTTACTTTTTTAGATACTTATCAAGGTGATTTGGGTATGCCTGTTATTGCTCGTTCGTTAGAAGAACATGAACACCAAAAAAAAGCTACCCTTAATTTTATGGGAGCTATGGAAAATGCAGTACATGCTAAAAGTTATTCTAATATTTTTATGAGCTATTTAACTAACAAAGAAATTAATCAACTTTTTTTGTGGGGCAACCAGCAAACAAGCCTTCAAACTATGATGCAAGTAATTGTAAAAGTTTATGAGGCTTTGGAAGACCAAATTTATTTGAAAAAACAATCCTCCTTGCAATTTAGTGAATTGGAATTTAAAAAAACTCAGTGGCAAGCTATGGCAGTATCGGTTTTTTTAGAAACTTGGTTGTTTTACAGTGGTTTTTACTATTCTTTATATTTTTATGGTCAAGGTAAATTGATGCAATCAGGAGAAATTATTAATTTAATTATTCGTGATGAAAGTATTCATGGTGTTTATGTGGGGCGTCTTGCAACTGAAATTTATCAACTGTTTGATAAGCCTACCCAACAAACTTTAAAAACATGGTTAGATGATTTGATGCAACAACTCTATCAAGCCCAAACGTCCTTAGTCCATGCCATTTATCATAAACTAAATTTAGAAGATGATGTTAATAAATTTGTGCGTTATAATGCCAATAAAGCTTTAATGAATTTGGGATTTGATGCTTTTTTTCCATCCGAAAATGTAAATCCTGTTATCATTAATGGACTTAATACTGAGACTAAAACTATGGATAACTTTTCTATGAAGGGAAACGGTTATCAAAAAATGCGCTCTGAGGCGTTGCAAGATGAAGATTTTTATTTTTAAGACACAATCAACAATAAAAAAAAAGACTAGTTTTTAAACTAGCTTTTTTTGTTTTAAAAAACATTTAATTTTATCATAATTCCTTTCTTTTTATACTAAAATAAGTATTTTTGTGTTGCAAACTTTCTTTTCAGTGGTAAAATAAAATAAATTCATTTGCGTTTTTTTGGTAAGAAAAAAACATATCAATGAGGGAAAGATTAAAAAGGAGGTTATAAAACATGTTACAAGAAAATAAAACATGCGAATGTAATAAATAATTTGCTGTTTTTTTTGTTTCTTATGTGTTTTATAATTTTGTAATTTATCATTTCTAACAAAAAATTAATTCATAATTTATTATATTTATTGTTATAAATATTTATCATTACTCTTATCCTTTATTTTGTTGCACTAATCTATCCCAAAGAAAATAACTTATTTTATTCCAAATATATAACTTTCAAATCAAACCCAAACCTAAATCATTTTCGCCATAAATTTATTTTAGAAAACAAACAACTTATAAATTCTAAAAAAGAGGTATTTAATATGGGCTTTTTTGAATACTTAATTGATCCTTCTAAAAGAGTAAAAAAAATATTAAAACCACGTAATCCTGATGACGATATTACTTTTTTAGTACAAGAAAAAATTGAAAAAATTAAAAATCAAAAAAAATTACCAATTAAGTAAAAAAATCAAATTAGTAACTCATAATACTGTTTTTTATTAAATTTTTTATTTTATCATGTGTTTTTGTATTTGTTGGGTTATCTGCTTATCTTTTTTTCAAAACCGAATCTAATATTTATAAATATTTAGAATTTATTAAATCTTTAAAATTAAAAATTTATATTATTGATATCTCTGCATTTTGTCAACTTGCTATTGATGATTTATTAAAAGTAAATAATATAGATGCTAAAATAAAACTTTATTTTGGTATCTTAATGGTGCCCTGGGGTTTGATTTTTAGCAATTTCATCATTTCTTGTAGGCATTGGGCTTTATCTTTTCAATCCTTTATTAAAATTTGGGATTTCATTATTTGCTTTAGTTTCAGGTTTTATTTTTATAGGTTTTGTCCCTACTCTCTTGGAATTAAATAATGATCCTTTTTTAAAATCTTTGTCTTTGGTTGATCATAATCCCTATTATAGAAACTTCCTTAATTGTTGCTTTTGCCACTTATTTATATAATATTAAAAAAACTCAATTTAGTCCTCAATTTCGTTTGCAAACCAAAATCCTTTTATGATTTCTTTTTTTGGTACAATATTATTAGCTTTATTTGGTTTGGGTATCAATTTACAAAATCCATGGACTATTTTTGTTTCTTTATTGTGGTCTTTTTTTAATTTAATTATAGGTATTTTAATGTGGACTATTACTTTAGAAAATCTCGATCTTTTTGTAAAAGAACAAATTCCTAAAAAATATGAATGGTTTATTATATGTCTTTTGTTTGGTAGTTTTTTCAAATTTTTCTTTCTGTTTTTAAAATTTTAACATGCTTTGCATTGTTATTTAAAGAAAAATAACTTTTGGCACTAAAATTAAATATTTTATATTATTAAATATTTATATAAATACGCTATAAACATGATATAATAAAAATAATTCATCACGATAATGTATAAAGAAATTATGGACGATTATATTATGTGTTGTGAACTAGATAATTATTTGATTGATTTATATATTTTTATAAATTCAATAAAATGGTGGTGGTTTATATGAAAGTAATCAATCTTTTTTAATTAATATTTTAATTATGCTAAATATAAAATACATAATAAAATAAAATTTAAAAAGAGGTTATATTGTTTTTATTAAAAAAACTTTATTTTAAGAAATTACAATTATTTAGTTTTTTATTTTTAATATTATTCTATTCATTTACAAGTTCTAAAGTTATGGCTTTTAATCCTGATGATTATGAACCAAGATTATTCTCAAAAACATAATGTATTTGATTGGCGTCATTCCGATGGGAATACTTTTTCAGATAATGCTAGAGTTTTTTATGGTCTTTCAGGAATCAAACCCATTCCTTGTCATTCATATAAAGAATTTGTAAATGCAAATCATTTAATAAAAAATACTGCTTTAATAGCAAGTAATTTTGTCCCAATTCCTGGTTTTAAAAAAGTAGTTAGCTTTGGGTTTGATGCTAAAGATGAATTTTTGCCAAGTTCTAAAATTGCTATGTTTAACGATGTGCTAGATTATCATTTTAATTCAAATGTAGAACAAGGTTTTTTCTTTTTTGATCTTTCTCAATTAGACGAAATTAAACAAGTAGAACTTACTTTTTGTGATTGTACTACAGATTCTACCCTTTTTAGAAATAGCTAAAGATTTTTTTGAAGGAATAATAGATAACAATTTCGAAGCAACTGAACTGTTCCAAAACTTTAGACACTTTTTATTACTTTTTAAAAATTCTTGAAGACTAACTATTAAGTTAGTTTTTTTTGTTTCAAAGACTAAAAAAAATAATTTCTTATCTTTTCTAAAAACGTTTTTAGAAAGGGATTAAATGTTAAGAGAAGAATTATTTAAAGATTTTTTAAAAAACAAAAAGAATTTAGAAATACGAAATCAATTAATCGAGATTTACATTTGCCATTAGTAAATAAATTAGTTAAGCAATTTAAATATTATTCGCGTGTCCTTCAAAAAGAGGATTTATACCAAGAATGGGTTTTAGGATTAATCAAAGCCCTCAATCATTACCAAGATTTAGGTTATGACTTTATCGCTTATGCTACTCCAACCATCAAATCGGAAATAAGAGAAATAATAAGAAAAAGCCATTCTCCTTCAATCCCACAAAAAAATCATAAAAAGGATAATCTTTCTTTTCAAGAGGATTTTTGTGAACCATATCAAATAAATAAACTAAATCCTCATCAATTATGGTTAAAACAAGTTAAGCATGAAAATTTTTTAAAAAAATGAAAGCTAAATTAAGCGAAACCGAATTCAAAATTATCCATTTAAGTTTTGGTGTTCCTTTAAGGAATATCAATGAAGATTATCAAAGATGTTATACCAACGCCGAAATCGCTGAAAAACTCCATTTATCTTTAAAACAAATAGAAAATATTAAAAACATCGCTATCAAGAAATTAAAAAAAACGTTAACCTTTCTCGTCCGTAATGACGTTAAACTAGTTATTTGAAACAATAAAAAAAAAGATTACTTTCAAAGTAATCTTTTTTTTATATCAAAACCAAACATAAAACTTTTGAAACAACAGTAATAAACGATTCCAACATCAACAAATTAGATAATCGTCCAATACATTTATTTTCAAAAGTTTTAATAATGAAAAAATTAAAAAATATATCAAAAAAGAAGGAAAAATAAAATTATGTTAAATAAAGTTCAATTAATCGGCCGTCTCAGCCATAATTTAGAAAAACAATATATTAACAGTAATAACGAACAAATCCCTAAAATCGATTTTCAATTAGCTCTTAACATGAAAGATAAAACCCAATTTATCCCTTGTGTAGTTTTTAGAAATCAAGCCGAAAACATGAAGAAATATTTACATAAAGGTTCGAAAATTTATCTTGAAGGGCTTTTATCCATTCAAAAATATACGAATAAATGAAGGTCAAACTAAAACTAACACTAAAGTTATTCTTCAAAACGTGATCTTTTTAGATAATAAACCTCAAGAAACTTTACCTTTTTAAAAAAATAGATTTAATAACAACAAAATAAACTTTAATCATCTAACCCCTTTTCAAAAGGGGTTTTTTATTTCAAAAAAACACACAATTATTGGTAAGGACACCAAAAGAAATAAAAAAATAAAGGAGACAAAATAAAAAAAAGATATCCTATTTTATTAACCATTCCCTATTTATTTTTCATCATCAGTAATATCATGGCCTTATTTTTCAATTTTGAATTAGGATTACAATTTAACGCTACAATCGCCATCTTTTCTGATATTTTCTTTTTATTTTATTTATGGAATAAGGAGAAGAAAGATGAAAATCAATTGGATTGGATGTAAGAAAAAACTTTTACCACAAATTATTGCTCATTTACCTTCTAAATTTAAAACCTATTACGAACCTTTTTAGGAAGCGGGGTTCTTTATTTTTACTTAAAACCATCAAAAGCGATTTTAAACGATAATGATCACCAATTAATCACTATGTGGAAACAAAGTCTCCAAAATCCCCATCATTTTGTTAACAAGGTCAAAGCCATAGAAAATTATATTTACCAAAATATCACAACCAAAAGAACCAAAAACAAGTTTTTAAGCATTTATTAAATCAATATAATCAAAATGCCAAAAAAAAGAAAAAAATTAACCAGGTCAGCCATCTTTTGTGTTTTAAATAAATACGCTTTTCGTGGTATTACTTGTTATGATAAGCAAAGTAATTTAAAAACAAATTTTGGGTATAAACCCAAACAAAAAAACTCCCATCATCAATTTAAACGAATTAGTTACATTCCAAAGACATTTCCAAAAGAAAAAACATGTTTTATATTGTATGGATTTTCGTCAAGTTATCCCCAATAGTCAACAAAGCGATTTTCTTTTTATCGATCCGCCATATTACTATGAAGGGATTAAAGATAAATAGTTTTACCAAAAACCATTTTCTTTTACTTAATCATCAACAATTAACCTTGAAATTACACCAAGCAACCAAAAGGGGAGTCAAATGGTTATATACCAATTACGAAACAACCCCAATTATTAATTTATTTTCAAACTGTAACATCATCAAAATAAAAACAACAACTAGCTATCATTTCACCAATAAAAACATCAATCAAGAAATCATTATTAAAAATTATGAGTAGAAATAAAAATTTTCACCATTATTTACCATCATTCAATTGGATATGAAACTCTATTTTAATTTAAATAACATTAATTTTCAAAAAAAATCAAAAAAGGAGTTAAATCATTATGACAAAAAAAGAATTAATTAAAAAAATAGCTGAGGTAAATAAAACCTCAATTTCAAAAACAGAAGAATTTTATAACTCATTTGAGAATACTCTAATTAAAGCAATCATATCAAATGAAGAAGTGTCTTTATCCTCTAAAATCGTTAAATTCCAATTAAAACCAAGAAAATCCTACATCGGTAGAAACCCTAAAACAAAGAAAAAACTAAAAATCCTTGCCAAAACAGTAGTCATTTTTAAACTTTCCAAAACCATCAAAGATAAAGCGAAAACTTTAATTTTAAAATAACCCAATTATTTTCTTTCAAAAACCTAAGAAAGGAGGTTCTCTATGACATTAAAAAAAATTTATTTGAGTTTGATCGGATTATTAAGTTTAGGTTTCTTGATTTTATTAATCTTTGGCATCACCCATTCTCACCCACCAACTAAAAACCCACCATTAACTAAAAAACCTCCATCAACACAACAACAAGAGATCGACCACCAAATCAAGTTAGAACAAGCCAAAATTCAAGAACTCCAACAAAAAGATCACACCTTAAAAACCCAAATTGATGAAAATGTTCAAACTTTAACCGACATTATTGCCAACATTAAAACTCTGCAAAATGAATTAACTAATAACCCACAATTACCCCCAAGCACGAAAACCCAAAAAAACAACAATTAACAGAATTGAAAAACCAACAACAAACTCAACAAACCTTAGTAAATAATTTAATGGAACAAAGAAAAGCTTTAAACCAAAATCAAAAAGAAAAACAAGAAGAATTAGAAAAATTAGCGCAAGAAAAAGCCCAACACCAAACCCAAGAAAACCTCCAGCAACAAATTTTTCAATTAAATCAAGTCCTTAATTATGTGGAAGCTAATCAAAAAAGAATTGAAGAATTAAAAACTCAAAAAGAATATCGAAAAAATCAAACCGAATTCAAAAATTTCAAGGATTTTCAACTTTTCTTAACTGATCAAAAATTCGCTTTTGAAAAACAAAAGAAAAATTTAACTATCCAATTGAATCATTTAAAATAAAACAAACCTCTTCCTCACACTAAAAAACAAGTGACATTCAAAGATGTATATGGTATGGAAAATGAAAAAGAAGAATTAGAAGACTTATTAACTTATTTTCGCACCAACCAATCTTTAATTAACTTCGATCAAGTCCGCCCCAAAGGTTATTTACTTTATGGTCCACCAGGAACAGGCAAAACCTTCTTAATCAAAGCGCTTTGTGACGAAGCTAATGTTCACTTTATTAACTTAATTCCTTCCAAATTCCGACAAAAATACATTGGTGAAGGGGAAAAAGAAGTGGAGAAAGTGTGGCAAGAAGCAGAAAATCATGATAAAACCATTATCTTTATTGATGAAATTGAAGGTTTAGAAAATCGTAATGATTCCAACATTTCTTCAGGAGGAGTCAATGTGATTAATACTCTTTATTAGATAAATTAGATGGTTTTAATAGTAGTAATAAAAAAATTATCTTAAAGGGAGCGACTAATAACCTTCATAAAATTGATACGGCTTTACGCAGTCGTTTCAGTAAAGAAATCTATATCGGTCATTTAAAAGATCATGAAATTGAAGGTTATTTAAAACATATTATTGTTCCTTATCAAATTAGTTATCATACTTTCTTAGCTTTAAAAGAGATTACCCAAATTATGTCAAGGCAAAAACCTATCTAACCGTGATTTAACCACGATCATCGAAGAAGCTTACAAAAAAACCGCTAAATGGGCTCAACAAAACCCTCAAAACCACGGAGTTATTTTGCCTTCTGATATCGAAGAAGTCTTACAACTAAAATTAAAAACAAAACCCGATCATCAACAAGTGAAAAAACTCCGAACAGCTTGTGAAAATCAATACGCTCAATGGCGAGAAGGATTCAATCAATATTTAGATAAACCCAAAGACGAAACTAAAATTGAATGTCGTTATACCTTTGATGGTTTAAACGGAATTAACTATTACAATCGTCGTCATTATCAAATCCAATCTGAATTAAATGATATTAAAAGTCAATTAACTAAAATCCACCAAGAAAATAAAATTCCACAATTAGAACAAGAGTTAGTCGTTTTAAACCAAACGCTTGACAAATACAAACAAACCATCAAAGATAAAAATCAAGGGGTTTTTTGTAGGCGATTACTGAGTTTTTTCAAAATATTGTTTCTTTTTAAAAAAAATCTTTTTCTTATTACTTATATTATAGCATTAATAATTTTAATAATTTAAAGTTTTTTTAAGTTTTTAAAATTTATAAATAATTTTATTTATTTTTTCCCAACAACAAAAGCCGTCCAATAATTAGACAGCAAAATTAATTAAAAATATTGAATTTAAAATAATTTAATCAAATTAAATTAAGGAGAAAGTTGAAAACTTTGAATATAATTATTTTCAAGATATCTATACCCATATTGACATTTAACTTTATTTAATATTTTAATATCTTTTTTTTCATAATCTTTTTTAAGTTTTAATTTAAGTTTTTGTAACTTAAAATATTTTTTAAAATTCTTATTAAGAAAATGATTTTTTGGTTGAATACTAGATAAATTTAAACTAAAATAATTAGAATTTTGAAATTGATCTGAATTCATATAAGATTTAAACAATAAAGTTAAATTATGTGGAATTTTAATATTTCTTCCATTAACTCTTTGTTTAATATTCCAATCAAATATATTAGAAAAGTTAAAATTAACAATTGGAAATGGACTTAATTCTATTTCTTTAATTATATCATAAGGAAATAATGCCAAAAAAGATTTTTGCGGACAAGTAAAACATGTACGAGAAAATCCAAACAAATGACGACTATAAAAATCAATTCCTTTATTAGAATTTGTTTCAATTAGTTTATCATTTTTAGAAACATATTTACTAACATATGAAACAATTTTATTGACATAATCTTTTTTATCAAAAGTACCTTTATAAAAAGCTTTACATTTACTAATTTCAATTTTTTCAAATAAAAGATTTTTTTGATGGTCTAAAAATTTGAACGTTTTGACTAATTGGATTTAAATGTTTATAATGTTTTATATTATTTTTATTCATAACAGATGCATAAGCATTAGCCCAAAGCAAAGTAATTTTTGGCACTTTAACATTATTTTTCTCGTAATAATTTTGAGGTATTTTAATATTACCTTTTTCATCTATTTTATGCATTAAATAATCATCATAAAAAATACTCTTATTTCCTTTAATAGGTCGGTTTTTAAACCCAAAGCATAATCTTTATCAGTACATAAATAACGTGAGTATACGCCAAAAGAATTTAAAACATCAATATTAAAAATAATATGGTAATGAATAACTCCTAATTTAGTAGTTTCCAAAGACCAAAAATATCGAAAATCTTGCATTTTAGAATAAACCAACTCTTTTTTAGAGAATTGTTGAAATAAACTTGATAAATAATTTTTTCTCACTAAACGAATAAAACGTTTCCTTACTTGCCCCATAATATCAGGTTCATGAGTATATTTTATAGTTTTACCTTGTAAATCATCATAAGGAGCTGTCAAAGTAATAAAAGATATTTTTTTAGAATCTTTGAAATTATATAAAAGTTTATCCTTAGCATTTTGTGAAGAATCTCGATAATGCCTTAAAATTTTTGATTTTGGTTTAATTTCTTGAAATTTATTTTCTTTTAATTGCTTTTTTAAAGAATAATCAAATTTCAAATCATCATCACTTAATGACAAATATCTTTCTTCTTTTTTTTCTTTTGAATGTTTTTTATAACATTTAATTCGTTCCAAAGGTTCAAACATAAAATAATTAAACCCTTTTAAACGAGTTTCATAACCATTATCTTTTTTATTTACTTTATAAATATTTTTAGAAATTTCATTAAATAAAACACATAATTTTAAATAACATTTCTTATAATAAGATTCAGTAATTTGATTAAATTTATGTTGTTTTTCTAATTGGTTAACTTTTTCATTAAAAATTTTAATAGTAGTAGATAATTCATCATAATTTTCTATATCTTTTGAATTAGGTAAACAAATTTTTAAATAATCTAAATCAAAAATTTTATCGTTTAATCCTTTTGTAAAATCATCAGAAATTAATTCTTTTTTTATTAAAGAATAAAAATAATCTATAAAAATAGAAGAATCATTCAAAGTTAAAATTTCAATATCACGTTTAGCACGTGTTATTGCAGTATAAATTATTTTTTTTCTAAAACTTCATCTTGTGATTCCTTTCGATTTTGCCAATCAATTAAATAAACGGATTCTTTTTCATATCCTTTATATCCATGTATAGTTGACAAAACAATTTCATTTTCTTTACTATTATTATAAGATGTAGTAAAAGGAATTTGGTTTTTGTAAAACTCATCTTTAAGTTTTTGTAATTCACCATTACTACGGCAAAGAACAGTTGTAGAATAAATTAAAGATTTTTTAATTTTTTCACACAAATAATTAATTTGTTGATAAAAATTATCAAAAAAAGAAAAATTTATAAAATCTCTATATTTTTTTTCACTAAAAGATAATTGTAAATATTCCTTATTATCAATTAATTCATTAGCTGCTTTAACAATATTAATACCTTTGGAACGATAATTAACATTTAAAAAATGTTTTTCAGGTTTAAAATCTTTTACAAAAAGTTCCAAAATACGTTCACTAGAACCAAAAGAACTATAAATATTTTGAGTATAATCACCAAAACAATATAAAGAATTTGGTTTATTAAATAAAAGTTCTCTTATAATAAAATAATAAAAATAATTTAAATCTTGAAATTCATCAATAAAAACAGGACTATTATAAATTAAACCATTATTTCTTTCAACAAATTCAATAAAATCACTAGTTTCAATTAATAAACCATCAAAATTTATTAAATTATAATAATTTAATTTTTCATTATACAAATTTAATAACAATTCAAAAGATTTTTTTAAAACTTTATCATCAATTTTAATAAATGAATAACAGTTTTCTTTTTGAAAAGTTAAATGTATTAAATTATTTAATTCCTGTAAAAGCTTTCTAAATGAATATTTTCTTTGTTCTTTAAAATACAATTTTAAATCTTGATTTTCTTTTAAAATCAGTTTTAAAATATTTAATTTAGTTTCATCATCAATAAATTTTCGTTGTTTTGCTGTTTCATTAAAAATATTATATTTTAAATAACAAGAATAAGCAAAACTATGAAATGTTCTAATTTCATAATTATCTTTTAAATATTTTTCTAATTCATCATCATTATAAGAAGGATAATCTTCTTTTAATGATGAAAATAATTTATCATAAATAATGTTTTTAGTAGCATTAGTAGCTACCAAAATTAAAGGTTTTTCTTTTTCTTTTTGTCTTAATTTTTCAATTAAAATAGTAGTTTTGCCAGAACCAGCTCCACCATGTATATACATGCAAGAAGCATCTGAATTGATAATATCTTTTTGTTCTTTTGATAAATTAAATAACATCTTATTCTCCTTTATAATATTAAAAACCCCCTAAATCCCCAAAGCGGACTTTATAGGAGGGTGTAATATATTAATTGTAATATTCCTCGGCTGGACGCCTAATTCGCTCTGCTCGTCTTTGGATACTATTATTTATTATCTAAAAATTTATATATCCAGCAATTCTTAATTTATTCAAATCATATGAAGGCCAAACATTTATTATTTGTTGAATACTAATATATCCCATAGATTTTAATTCATACAAATTATATCCAGATCTTTCTAATTTATCTAAATTATATCCAAGATTTTCAAATTCTTTTATACTAATATATCCAACATCTTTTAAATCTTGCAAACTATATCCAACAGATATTAAATGTTCTAAAGTATATTCATTTCTTATTAAATCTGTTATTTTTCTAATGGCATATCCAGCATCTTTTAAATCTTGCAAACTATATCCAACAGATATTAATTGTTCTGAAGTATATCCAGAAGCTTTTAAATCTTTTAAATTAAAAATACGAGATTTTAAAAAAGAAGTTTCTAAATTTTTGTCATTAATAAATATTTTCTTAAAATCTGAAATATTTTTATAAAGTTTAGTTTTGAAAAATTTAACTTTACCGTTTTTATCTATTTCTTTAAATTTTTCTTGACTATCATCAAATTCTTCAATAGAACCATCAATATTTTTACGTTTGATTAATTTTGAATTAATAGGATTATATTCCATCCAAACGCCATCTGATAAGGTTTTTTTGATTAATTTACCGTGTAAACTGAACTCTTCAACATTATTATATTTATCAGTTTTTTTCAACAAAAAACCATTATTTTTATCATATTCCCAAATTGTATCATCTTTATCGATTTTTTTAACTAATTTGTGAGTAAATAAATTATAATATTCTTTTTCTCCATTATCTCTTATGAATTCATAAGGTGCAGATTCTAAATGATTAATTTTATCTTTTAGTTTTTGATTTTCTTGATGTAATTGTTCATTTAATTCCCTTGCTTTTTGTTCAATATCAGTTTTTAATAATATTCTTCTTTCTTCGGTTTCTAAATGATATTTATAAGCAAGCCCACCTATCCAAAACACAAAAAACAGTAATGTTCCGGTAGTAATTAAAAAAGGAATTATTTTATAATGTTTATTGCCTATTCTAAAACTTGACATTTTTAAACCTCTTTTCTATTACTAAAAATAATTAAAGAATTTTTTTAGCATTTTCAAATACCCATAAATATAGGAAATTAATAAAAAATGATAAAACGAAACTCAATATTATTATAACCTTTTTAAACAAAAATAAAAATAATTTTAAAACAATTGAAATAATATCTAATATTCTTAAAACAATTTTAAACAACAAATCACCTATTTTAATGAAAGAGTTTAAAAGAAAACTATTAACTTCTTTTAAAAAATAAATAACAGACCCAACAACAGTAACATTAAAAATGATCTTTGCTATTTCTTTTAATTTTTCCCACATACTTTCACTAGGGTCCATTAATTTTTGACCGGTAAGACTTGTTATAGAACTTTTAATATAACCTATAATACTACCAAAAACATCAATAAAAATTTTTAATATTTGCATTAAAAAATCAAACAATGAACTAAATAATTTTAAAGGATAAATTAAAGTTGTTAATTGTTCCCATATAAAAACAATTGCTTTTTTTATCATATTAAAAATAATTAAAAAATTATTATTCCAACCAACATTAAAACCAAATAAAAAAGATAATTTAGTAAAAAAAATACTATAAAAAATACTATATAATAAATAAAAAAAATCTTTAAAATCAAAGGAAATTAAATATTTTAAAAAATTAAAACTAAAAATCATTTTCAGTGTCATCAACAGATTCCACAATTAAAGGATTTTTTATATTATTTAATTGATTTTTTAATTTTAAATTTTCTTTTAAAATTTCATCTAAATTATTATTTTCTTTATTTTCTTGATTATTATCTTTTTCATCAAAAATACCCTCAGAAAAATTAAGTCCTCCATGTTCTCCAAATTCTTTAATCATTGTTTCAACATGTTTTCTATATATACCTAAGTAATTTCCCATATTTGCCATTAATCTAACTAAGGCACCATATTCACTAATACTAATTTTACCTTTTTTAAGATAATGGTTTACTACATCTCGTAATTCATCACTAAAATCATATTTACTTTTTTCCATTCTTTAATATAAAAATAAAGCCAATAAATAAAAATACCAAAGATAAAAGAAGTAAAAGAAATAAATATTTTAGATTCAACAATATTAATAATTGTTTGTTGTATATCCATCAATTATTCCTTTCTATAAAATTATTTAAAATTATTTAAAATGTTTTCAATATCTTTTTTATATAAATAATTTTGGTTATTATAATTTATAAAATTATTTTTTAATTTCTTTATTAAATCTAATTTTTGAGAATCAATTAAATTAACATATTTAATAATTTCTATTGGCTTTTCAATTTCCTTTATTATTTCAACTGGTTTATTATTTTGTTTAATTATTTCTATTTCTTTATTATTTTTGATAAAAAAATTAATATATAAAAATATACCAATAATTGAACCCATCAATAAACAAAAAAAATTATCAAATAAATTATTTTTTTCATATACTTTTTCAACCTTTTCATAATCTACTTTTTCAAAAAGTAATTTAGGCATAAAGTGAATTATTAAACAATATGAAAGAATACCAATACCAAAAATATCAATGAGAGTTGTAAAAATTTCATGATTAATTTGAAAAAATGAAAATAAACTCGAAAAACCAAATAATACAAAAATGCCAACAAAACTAATTAAAATCATTAAAGCCATTATTACACCAAATAAAGTAAAATCAGCATAATCCACACTTATTCCCAAATCAGTTCCGAAACATTGACAATGTTCGTAAAATTCTTTTTTTATTTTTTGTTTTTTATCCATTTTAAAAAAAACCTTACTTTTAAATTAATTTATTCATATATTATCTCTTAATGAGTGTTTTTTTTAAAAAAAACACTCATTATTTAATCCATGTAATTTTAGTTGCAACAGGAACAATAAAACCAAATTTATAAGCTGCAAATATAAAAATACAACCAAGAGCAATTAAATTTAATATTTGTCTTGAAGTCATTTTTATCCTCCTTTTTATTATTTAGCTATTGATAAATAACCTTTTGAAGCAAAATAAACAATCAAAGGAATAACAATGCCTAATGTAGCCTAATGTAGGTAAAATCCAATATGTAAAAAAACTGCTTAAAGTTAATTTATTTCTTCTAAAAGATTTTTTACTGAAATAAGAACGTCTGTAATTTCTCGCCATTTTAATCTCCTTTTTTATTATTTAATAAGAAAAATATTTTTTAGTATTTAGAAACAATAAGGAAACCAACTTAAAAGTTGGTATTTTTTTAAATGGTTCTTTAATCGCCTACAATATTCAAGAAATCATCGATATTAAAAATAATCTTAAAACTTTTCAAACTCGTGAAGAAAATTTAAGAAAAGAATTGAAATTGGTTGAAAGCCGTCGTGAACTTCAAAAAGAACCCTCTAACCTCGCTAACTACATCAAAGACCGTCATCCCTTCGACCGTTGGAATAACAGAGGTTTAACTTATGAGAAAACCTCAGTGAATGGATTTGAATTTTCTAGTTTTTATAAAGAAGATGACAGTCAATTATATTTATATTTTAGATTAGAAAAACAACTCAAAGAAGACTCAAGCGGTAATTGCTTAATCCTTAAATATAAAGGCCCTAAACACATCTTATACGACGACAAAGACTATTACCTTGGTCACGCTCATGTTTCCAACTCCAATTTCAAATTAACCGATTTCCACCTCCACTTCAACCCAAAAAGAAAAACTTTATCCCTTTACCAAGATAAACACAATAATGATAAAGCCGAAGAAACAGAAATGAAAAAAACCATCCTGGATGGACATAAAAACATTAACTTTCAAATATATTAAAAAATTAAAGGAGATTTAATAAAAAATGTTTAAATTCAATTTTATCCCCCTATCAAAAGACTCTCATTTAGAGTCTTTTTTATTTTAAAAAAACTTTTAAAACCAAAGGAGAAAACAGAAATGGAAATTATTCAAAAATATTCACCTTATATTTGTTTAATAATTTTTTTACTTTAACAACAATTATCATCTTTAATTTCAACAATCATAATTTAAAACTTCAAAACAATCATCTAAAACAAAAAATTAACCTTATTGAAAAGGAAATAGATAAATTTCAACAAGAAACCCAAAGTAATTTTAAAAAAATTAATGAAAATATAGATAAATTAGAAAAAATGATAATAAATCAAAATAAATCCAACAAAGAAAGCGAGTAAAATCATATGGTGAAACGAACAAATAAAAACAATCAAAATCAATCCAAAAACAATAAATCTAACAAAATAATTATCAAAAGAAAAACTCAAATCCCTAAAATAATTATCGAAACTCAAACTAACAAAGAAAACTGGTTTCTTAAAATCATTAAAACTTTCTTTAACATCCTCAAATGGCTCATCCCATTATTATTAATTGGTGGGGCGTTTTATTGGACTCTTTTTAAATTCTTTCCTGAAGTTTTAAACTAAATCAACACTTTTACAGCTAATGCTGCTACTAAAACTAAATTGTTTTACGATAAAGCTACTCAACCAATTCGTCAAGTTATCGAATATATCTATAATAAAGTAACAGGCAATGATAAAAATCCTAATCATACTCCTTCACCGCAAAATGAATTAGGTTATTATCTAGCAACTACTTTAAGCGTCATCGGGATTTGTTTAGGATTTGGGAAAATCGGTAATTGGTTCAAAAGTGGAAAGAAAAAGACTATCAAAAAAGGGACTAAAACTATCATTCAAAAAAAAGCTACTTCAAAAATAGCGAATGTCGGCGGTAAAATCCTTAAAATCGGTAGTAAAGTTTTATTTTGGGTTTCTTTAGCTTCAACCGCTTACGAACTTTATCAATTTCATCACGAAGAAACAAAAATACCTAATCCACCTCAACAATTAACCAATAAAATGAAAAACCCCCAATATTAAACACACAAGCGCCATCTATCCAACAACAACCAGACACTGAATTACCAACTATAGTTAACCCAACTCAAGAAGAAACAACAACAGAAGAAACAGAAGAAGAAGAAAGTAAAATTGGTAACTTTAACAATCCCTGATAATGGTTCAGTTGTTCAATCAACAACTGAACCTACCTTATTACAACAAGAACAACACCAACACACACCACCTCTTGGTGAGGAATTAAAAAAAAATAACAAAACAACGGAAACACAACAACTAACTCCTGAAGAAATCATCAAAGCCAAAAACTTATTAGAAATTCAACTTCAACAAGAAAAAATTAATAGTTTAACTTTAGAAACTCAAAAAGCTAATTTAGAACATGATTTAACTCAAAAACAAGAAGAATTAGAAAATAATCAAAAACTTTCTGAACAAGAAAAACAAGAACTTCAAAAAGAAATCAATCAACAAACTGACAAAATCCGTTCTAAAGAAAACGAAATCTTTATCCAAGATCAAAAAATTAATCAACTAGAAACTGATCTTCACCAAGAAAAAACTCTTAACACTGAAAAAGAAAAACAAATTAATGAATTAATCAATCAAATCAACGAACAAAACCAAATGACCGAAAAACTCCAAAATCAACTCCAAGCACAAAAATCCTTAATTGAAACTAAAAACCAAGAATTAATAACTAATCAAGCTTTATCTCAACAAGAAAAACAAGCACTCCAACAGGAAATCAATCAATTGACTAATAATTTTCAACAAAAAGAAAAAGAATATCAAGCAACTATCTACCAAAAAGACCAAGAAATCACCCACTTAAACCAAATAATCCACGAACAAGCCAATGAAATTAACCGTTTAAGTGAAGAATTAGAACAACAAATCGATAAATGGGCGCAACAAGGCCTTCACATTGAAGCTTTAGAAGGAACCATTAAGGCTTTAGAAAACGCTTCAGGCAAATATATCGAAGAAAACACCGAACTCCGTCATAAAATCAATAAACTCAAAGAAAAAAAGACAAGTCCTAACAAAAACCATACATGATAGACCATCATACAAGCAACTGAAACCAAAATTAAAAGAAAAGCTAGATGATTTAGTTCAAAAACAAAAAAAATTAAAAAAAATCAATTTAACTATACAAGAACAAAAGGTTAACTATAGTGACGCAATTCAACCTTTAAAAGCTTTGAGGTGTTCCTTTTTTTTAGACACTTTTTTATTTAAAAATTGTTCTTTAAGACTTAAAATTAATAGATAATTTCATATCTTTTCAAACTAACAAAGTAATTTCATTAAACTTAAAAAGTGTCTAATGTTTTTACATAATTTGCTAGTTTCAAAAGATATTTTTTAAAATATTTTATCCCTACATTATATAGTTAGGGCAAAAAAACGAAAAACTCACCTATAAAACGACATGGATTAAATTTTTTTGCGTAATAATGCGGAATTTTTGATTTTGGGTCGGTTATGCTATATAATAACAGGGTTAAATAGCAAAATGCTCACCATAAACACTAGCGAAAATGATGATAGAAGAGATAAAAAATGGAAAAAAGTGAAAAAAAATAAAACAACATACCCCCCCTCAAATGAGGGGGTCTAAATTAGGTTAAAAAAATGATTCGTTTTAATTTATGCCAAAATTGTAAAAAATAAAAGTACGCATTTACAAGGGTTTTGAAGGTCACTTAGAGGCTAAATTGAATATAAAGGGGGTCTAAATCAATCCTATGGCAAAATTTACCCTAATTTTAATTAAATCAAAGCGAGAGGGCCAAAATAATGCGTTTAAGAGCATTCCTGATTTAGGGGGGTATTTTAAAATAGTCAGTAGAAGAAATTATAATTATAATGTTTGTTGTAAAAATTAATCTTAATGGGTGTGTGTTTAATTTATTAGATCGATGAGTTAAAAAATACAATTTTATTTTATTTTTTTTAAAAATTCTTGAAAACGATGGATATTGAATAAAACATTGGTTTCCGTTAAGGTTTTTTCCAACAAAGATGCGTTTTTTCAAACCTGGACCTTCTATCACATAAATAAATTGAATATTTTTGAATTTATTGATAGTTTTACTAAATTCTACCAAACGTTTTAATTCGCTATTAATTTTGGAGCCTGAAGTGTTAAAAAACTACATTCTAAAAGATAATTTATATTATTATGTTTAAAAACAAAATCCACTCTTTTTGTTTCTTTTAATTCAACACCTTTTATAAAATGTCTGTTAAAAGAACTTCTTCTTGAAAATTGAAATTATTTGTTTTTAAAAGAGTTTTAATTAAATTAGGCAACAAAACCCCTGATTTATTTTTTCTTGAATATTGTAGGCGATTAAAGAACCATTAAAAAAAATACCAACTTTTAAGTTGGTTTCCTTATTGTTTCTAAATACTAAAAAATATTTTTCTTATTAAATAATAAAAAAGGAGATTAAAATGGCGAGAAATTACAGACGTTCTTATTTCAGTAAAAAATCTTTTAGAAGAAATAAATTAACATTAGGCAGATTTTTTACATATTGGATTTTACCTACATTAGGCATTGTTATTCCTTTTATTGTTTATTTTGCTTCAAAAGGTTATTTATCAATAGCTAAATAATAAAAAGGAGAATAAAAAATGACTTTTAGACAAATATTAACTTTAATTGCTCTTGGTTGTATTTTTATATTTGCAGCTTATAAACTTGGTTTTATTGTTCCTGATGCAACTAAAATTACATGGATTAAATAAATGAGTGGTTTTTTTAAAAAACCACTCATTAAGAGATAATATATGAATAAATTAATTTAAAATTAAGGAGTTTTTTAAAATGGATAAAAAACAAAAAATAAAAAAAGAAAACGAATATTGCGAAACTGATTTGGGAATAAGCGTGTGTTATTCTGATTTTACTTTATTTGGTGAAATAATGGTTTTAATGATTTTAATTAGTTTAGGTGGAATTTTTGTATTATTTGGATTTAAGTTTATTTCATTTTTTCAAATTAATCATGAAATTTTTACAATTCTTTTTAATATTTTTTCTATTTGTGGTCTTTCATTTTGTTTAATAATTCACTGTATACCTAAATTGCTTTTTAAAAAAGTAGATTATGAAAAGGTTGAAAAAGAATAAAGGAAAATTAGATGAAAAAATATAATTTATTTGATAATTTTATTTGTTTATTGATGGGTTCAATTATTGGTATATTTTTATATATTAATTTTTTTACCAAAAATAATAAAGAAAAAGAATTAGAAACAATTCAAAAAGATAATAAGCCAGTTGAAATAATAAAGGAAATTGAAAAGCCAATAGAAATTATTAAATATGTTAATTTAACTGATTCTCAAAAATTAGATTTAATAAATAAATTAAAAAATAAATTTATAAATTATAATAACCAAAATTATTTATATAAAAAAGATATTGAAAATATTTTAAATAATTTTAAATAATTTTATAGAAAGGAATAATTGATGGATATACAACAAACAATTATTAATATTGTTGAATCTAAAATATTTATTTCTTTTGCTTCTTCTATCTTTGGTATTTTTATTTATTGGCTTTATTTTTATATTAAAGAATGGAAAAGTAAATATGATTTTAGTGATGAATTGCATTGTGTAGTAAATAAATATATTAAAAATGGACAAATTACTGTTAGAGAGTTTGGAGCTTTAATTAGGATAATATCTCAAATGAGTAATTATTTGGGTATATATAAAGAACATGTTTATAAAATGATTAAAGAATTTGGAGAACATGGAGGACTTAGTTTTTCTGAGGGTATTTTTGATGAAAAAGATAATAATAAAGAAAATAAAGAAAATAATTATAATTTAGATGAAATTTTAAAAGAGAATTTAAAATTAAAAAATCAATTAAATAATATAAAAAATCCTTTAATTTCGGAATCTATTGATGATACTGAAAATGATTTTTAGTTTTAACTTTTTAAAATATTTAATTTTCTTTGAATTTAAAGATTTTTTTTATTTATTATATAGTATTTTTTATAGTATTTTTTTTACTAAATCATCTTTTTTATTTTATTTTAACGTTGGTTGGAATAATAATTTTTTAATTATTTTTAATATGATAAAAAAAGCAATTGTTTTTATATGGGAACAATTAACAACTTTAATTTATCCTTTAAAATTATTTAGTTCATTGTTTGTTTTTTTAATGCAAATATTAAAAATTTTTATTGATGTTTTTGGTAGTATTATAGGTTATATAAAAAGTTCTATAACAAGTCTTACCGGTCAAAAATTAATTGACCCTAGTGAAAGTATGTGGGAAAAATTAAAAGAAATAGCAAAGATAATTTTTAATGTTACTGTTGCTGGTTCTGTTATTTATTTTTTAAAAGAAGTTAATAGTTTTCTTTTAAATTCTTTTATTAAAATAGGTGATTTGTTGTTTAAAATTGTTTTAAGAATATTAGATATTATTTCAATTGTTTTAAAATTCTTTTTATTTTTGTTTAAAAAGGTTATAATAATATTGAGTTTTGTTTTATCATTTTTTATTAATTTCCTATATTTATGGGTATTTGAAAATGCTAAAAAAATTCTTTAATTATTTTTGATAATAGAAAAGAGGTTTAAAAATGTCAAGTTTTAGAATTGGCAATAAATATTATAAAATAATTCCTTTTTTAATTACTACTGGAATATTACTGTATTTTGTGTTTTGGATAGCTTCTCATACTTATAGATATCATTTAGCAACCGAAGAAAGACGTAAATTACAAGAAGTAGATATTGCAGCAAAAGCAAAAGAGTTGAATGATGTTATACATAATGAAAATAAAAAACTTAAAGAAGAAAACGAAAATTTAAAAAGTGTTCCTTATGAGTTTATAAGAGAAAATGGAGAAAAAGAATATTATAATTTATTTACTCGCAAATTAGTTAAAAAAATTGATAAAGATGATACAATTTGGGAATATGATAAAAATAATGGTTTTTTGTTGAAAAAAACTGATAAATATAATAATGTTGAAGAGTACGATTCACTCGGTAAATTAATCAAAAAAACTTTATCAGATGGCGTTTGGATGGAATATAATCCTATTAATTCAAAATTAATCAAACGTAAAACTATTGATGGTTCTATTGAAGAATTTGATGATAATGAAGAAAAGTTTAAAAAAACATTTTATCTTCAAGATGGCAAAACAATAGATGAAATAGAAGAATATAATTCTCAAGGTAAATTAATTAAAAAAACTATTTATAAATTGGATGGCAAAACAATATATAAAATAGAAGAATATAATTCTCAAGGTAAATTAATTAAAAAAACATTTTATCTTCAAGATGGCAAAACAATAGATAAAATAGAAGAATATAATTCTCAAGGTAAATTAATTAAAAAAACTATTTATAAATTTGATGGCAAAAAAATAGATAAAATAGAAGAATATAATCCCGAAATAGGTAATAAAATTAAAAAAAACTTATAATTCAGACGGAACTGTTAAAGAAGTAAGAAATCATTAATCATGAATAAAAAAAGAAAATTAATATTAAAAGTATTCCAAGACGAGCGTAGCGAACTAGGCGGACAGCCGAGGAATATTACAATTAATATATTACACCCTCCTATAAAGTCCCCTTTGGGGATTTAGGGGGTTTTTTGTATCGAGCGCCTTACCTGTGAACTATCAGGTAAGGAGTAGCGAGAACGAACCAACCGCCTTCGCCGTGAACTATCGGTGAAGGAGTAGGTTGGAGAGTCTATTAAAGGAGAATAAGGTGTTATTTAATTTATCAAAAGAACAAAAAGATATTATTAATTCAGATGCTTCTTGCATGTATATACATGGTGGTGCTGGTTCTGGCAAAACTACTATTTTAATTGAAAAATTAAGACAAAAACAAAAAGAAAAACCTTTAATTTTGGTAGCTACTAATGCTACTAAAAATATTATTTATGATAAATTATTTTCATCATTAAAAAAAGACTATTCTTCTTATAATGATGATGAATTAGAAAAATATTTAAAAGAAAACTATGAAATTAGAACATTTCATAGTTTTGCTTATTCTTGTTATTTAAAATATAATATTTTTAATAAAACAACACAACAAAGAAAATTTATTGATGATGAAACTAAATTAAATATTTTAAAACTGATTTTAAAAGAAAATCAAGATTTAAAAATGTATTTTAAAGAACAAAGAAAATATTCATTTAGAAAGCTTTTACAGGAATTAAATAATTTAATACGTTTGACTTTTGAAAAAGAAAACTGTTATTCATCTATTAAAATTGATGATAAAGTTTTAAAAAAATCTTTTGAATTGTTATTAAATTTGTATTATGAAAAATTAAATTATAATAATTTAATAACTTTTGATGGTTTATTAATTGAAACTAGTGATTATATTGAATTTGTTGAAAGAAATAATGGTTTAATTTATAATCGTCCTGTTTTTATTGATGAATTTCAAGATTTAAATTATTTTTATTATTTTATTATAAAAGAACTTTTATTAAATAAACCAAATTCTTTATATTGTTTTGGTGATTATACTCAAAATATTTATAGTTCTTTTGGTTCTAGTGAACGTATTTTGGAACTTTTTGTAAAAGATTTTAAACCTGAAAAACATTTTTTAAATGTTAATTATCGTTCCAAAGGTATTAATATTGTTAAAGCATCTAATGAATTAATTGATAATAAGGAATATTTACAATTATCTTTTAGTGAAAAAAAATATAGAGATTTTATAAATTTTTCTTTTTTTGATAATTTTTATCAACAAGTTAATTATTTGTGTGAAAAAATTAAAAATTCTTTAATTTATTCTACAACTGTTCTTTGCCGTAGTAATGCTGAATTACAAAAAATTAAAGATGAGTTTGAAAAAAACCAAATTCCTTTTACTATATCTGATAATAATAGTAAAGAAAATGAAATTATTTTGTCAACAATACATGGATATAAAGGATATGAAAATGAATTTGTTTATTTAATTGGTTGGCAAAATCGAAATGAATTACAAGACAAAGTTTTAGAAAAAAAAAATTTATACTGCAATAACTCGTGCTAAACGTGATATTGAAATTTTAACTTTAAATGATTCTTCTATTTTTATAGATTATTTTTATTCCTTAATAAAAAAAGAATTAATTTCTGATGATTTTACAAAAGGATTAAACGATAAAATTTTTGATTTAGATTATTTAAAAATTTGTTTACCTAATTCAAAAGATATAGAAAATTATGATGAATTATCTACTACTATTAAAATTTATAATGAAAAAGTCAACCAATTAGAAAAACAACATAAATGTAATCAAATTAATGAATCTTATTATAAGAAATGTTATTTAAAATTATGTGTTTTATTTAAGGAAATTTCTAAAAATATTTATAAAGTAAATAAAAAAGATAATGGTTATGAAACTCGTTTAAAAGGGTTTAATTATTTTATGTTTGAACCTTTGGAACGAATTAAATATTATAAAAAACATTTAAAAGAAAAAAAAGAAGAAAGGTATTTGTCATTAAGTGATGATGATTTGAAATTGGATTATTCTTTAAAAAAACAATTAAAAGAAAATAAATTGCAAGAAATTAAACCAAAATCAAAAATTTTAAGGCATTATCGAGATTCTTCACAAAATGCTAAGGATAAACTTTTATATAATTTCAAAGATTCTAAAAAAATATCTTTTATTACTTTGACAGCTCCTTATGATGATTTACAAGGTAAAACTATAAAATATACTCATGAACCTGATATTATGGGGCAAGTAAGGAAACGTTTTATTCGTTTAGTGAGAAAAAGTTATTTATCAAATTTATTTCAACAATTCTCTCAAAACGATTTGTTTTATTCTAAAATGCAAGATTTTCGTTATTTTTGGTCTTTAGAAACTACTAAATTAGGAGTTATTCATTATCATATTATTTTTAATATTGATGTTTTAAATTCTTTTGGTGGATATTCTCGTTATTTGTGTACTGATAAAGATTATGCTTTGGGTTTAAAAAACCGACCTATTAAAGGAAATAAGAGTATTTTTTATGATGATTATTTAATGCATAAAATAGATGAAAAAGGTAATATTAAAATACCTCAAAATTATTACGAGAAAAATAATGTTAAAGTGCCAAAAATTACTTTGCTTTGGGCTAATGCTTATGCATCTGTTATGAATAAAAATAATATAAAACATTATAAACATTTAAATCCAATTAGTCAAAACGTGCAAATTTTTAGACCATCAAAAAAAATCTTTTATTTGAAAAAATTGAAATTAGTAAATGTAAAGCTTTTTATAAAGGTACTTTTGATAAAAAAGATTATGTCAATAAAATTGTTTCATATGTTAGTAAATATGTTTCTAAAAATGATAAACTAATTGAAACAAATTCTAATAAAGGAATTGATTTTTATAGTCGTCATTTGTTTGGATTTTCTCGTACATGTTTTACTTGTCCGCAAAAATCTTTTTTGGCATTATTTCCTTATGATATAATTAAAGAAATAGAATTAAGTCCATTTCCAGTGGTTAATTTTAATTTTTCTAATATATTTGAATGGAATATTAAACAAAGAGTTAATGGAAAAAATATTAAAATTCCACATAATTTGACTTTGTTGTGTAAATCTTATATGAATTCACAACAATTTCAAAATTCTAATTATTTTAGTTTAAATTTATCTGGTATTCAACCAAAAAATCATTTTCTTAATAAGAATTTTAAAAAATATTTTAAGTTACAAAAACTTAAATTAAAACTTAAAAAAGATTATGAAAAAAAAGATATTAAAATATTAAATAAAGTTGAATGTCAATATTGGTATAGATATCTTGAAAATAATTATATTCAAAGTTTTCAAATTTCATCTTAATTTAATTTGATTAAATTATTTTAAATTCAATATTTTTAGTTAATTTTGCTGTCTAATTATTAGACGGCTTTTGTTGTTGGAAAAAAATAAATAAAATTATTTATAAATTTTAAAAAACTTAAAAAAACTTTAAATTATTAAAATTATTAATGTTATAATATAAGTAATAAGAAAAAGATTTTTTTTAAAAGAAACAATATTTTTAAAAAATCAGTAATCGCCTACAAAAAACCCTTGAGTTAGAATCCAACCCCACCAAAACCCCAAAAATATAATCTTTAATATTTTGATTAAAATTTGAATTTACAAAAACATTAGTTAGAAGTTTTGATTCTTTAATAAAATTAATGACAACTTCTTTATCTTGGCGGTCAAAAGTAATTTCTTGGTTTTGGTTGTTAAAATAAATAAATTTTTCGTTTTTCGCAAAACGATTGTTAGCTAATAATATTGGCAAAAATTCAAAAGCATTTGATAATTCTTGCCATTGTAATTCAAATTTATCATAAAATTCTTGCTCAGTTTTGGATTTAAGTTTATTCCATTTTTTAATAATTTCTTCATTTTGGTTTATAAAATGATTAACTTTTTTTTCCCACGAAACATAATCCTTTAAAAAATAAGATGTAGATTTTAACTCTTTGAAAAACAATAAATTATTTATTTGTTTAATTTGGTCATCTCTTAATGTAAAATTCGTAATAATTGTTTCGTAGGTGTTATTTTTCCGATTGCAGCTTTGGGAATTGATAAAACGATTAACAGGAATTCTTATAAAATTAAAATCTTTGTATAAGTGGTTAATTAATTGAGTGTCGTGATTAGTTAAAACCCATTTAACTCCTCTTAAATGAGCTGCTTTTAAAGATTCAAACAAATCTTTTTGGTTTGTTTGATTAAAAGGGGATGCATTATAGCTGTTAAAAGTTTGAGTATCTGAATCATAAGGAGGATCACAAAACAATAAATCATTAATTTGTGTTTGAGCAACTATTGTTGCGTAATCTTGGTTTTGGATTTTAATTTCATTCTTTTTTAACAATAATGTGATATTTTTAAGATTAGATTCGTTAATGATAGTTGATAAACAAACATCATTTTTCCCATTAAATGGAGAGTTAAATTGATTTTTAGAATTAACACGATAAAGACCATTAAAACAAGTTTTATTAAGAAAAATAAAGCGAGCAGTTTTTGAAATATTATCCAACGAAGAGGTTTTTTGGTCGCGCAATTGATAATAAAAATCTTTTTTTCTAATTTTAAACGTTTAATATATGTTTTTAATAAATTAACAACATCACGAGATTGTGATTTTAAAGTATGCCAAGCAGTTATCAATTCTTCATTAATATCAGACAAAACAGCTTTTTGAGGTTCCAAACTAAAAAAAAACACTCCCACCTCCTAAAAAAGGTTCAAAATAAGTTTCATATTTAACATTCATAACAACTTTCAAAAATGGCCAAAGTTGGGTTTTCCACCCGACCATTTGACAAATGGTTTTAGTTTTAATGTATTTGACATTTTGATAACCTCTTTCTTGTTTTTTAACTATTTTTCTACAACTTAAAATTTTAAGATAAATAGAGGCATTTACCCTACTTAAATTGAAATTAGTTATATAAACTATCCTAATTATACCTCAAATCAAGATTATAACATTAAAATTTTGATTGTTTATTTAAGAAGATATCACATTTCATTAAATTAATTAAAAAGACCAACTTGAAAGTTGGTCTTAATATTATTTTATCCTCTTGTTCTTGGTTATAATGATTTTTTAGTTTCTTTAATATTAAATTTCTTGGTATAAAGGGTAATGTATTTTTTGACTGGATTGAAGTGAAGATAGTAGTTTTTTTATCTAAATTTACCATCAAAATTTTTAATACTTTCAAATTCACGACATTTAAATTCATCTATGTAAAAATCTTTATCTTCTTCAAGTAACCATTTTGGTCCTTCGTAGTTAAGTTCTATAGTGTGGTTGGTTGGGTCTTGGATTAATGATACCGTGAATTGTGAATCTCCGCGTTTACGTTGGATGCTAAAACCGTCAAAATAATCAATTTGGTCGTTTTTATATTTCCATTTATTGAAAGGATTTTTGTAAAAAGGTGGGATGTCAGTTGGTTCGTATTCTTGGTGTTGTCCCTTGCCTAAACCATTTAAGCCATAGAAGGTGTATTCTATATTAATTTGAATGTTACTTTTGGGTGGGTTCAAGTATTTTAACAAATCTTTTTCCCATTCTACATATTGATCTTCACATTCTTTTCTTCTAACTTCTTTAGTTGTTTCAGAAACTTTAATATTTTGGAAAATATTAATAGCTTCATCCAAATCAGAAGCTAACATCACTTCATGATTAGGGTTTTTACGTTTATATTTTTTGGCTTTAATATAAGCACTATCAATTATTTTTTCTTTTAAATTTCTAGTAGAATAATTTTTGCCTTTGCATCTATTAGCAATTTCTTTTAAATGAAGGTAAGTGTGATAACTAATTTTATAATCAGTTACTAAAAATTGTAAAAATCCTTCAATTTCATCATCTTTTAATAAATCAATTTTAATTTCTTTGCTAAATCTACTTCTTAAAGCACTATCAATTTTGTCTAAATGATTGGTAGCGCCCATTAAGACAATTTTTTATTACTTCTTTTAAAGCCATCTAATTTAGTTGATAAATTATTAACAATATTAATACTTGTTTTGTTAGATTGGTTATCTTCGCGATTGGCAAGTCCGCTAATTTCATCAATAAATATAATAGTTTTATCATGATTTTCTGCTTCTTGCCATATTTTTTCTAATTCTTCATTTCCTTCACCAACGTAAGTCTTATCAAATTTTGAAGGTTCTAATTCAATATAGTGTATTCCTAATTCATTGCATAAAGCTTTAATTAAAAAACTTTTGCTTGTTCCTGGTGGAAATATCCTCTAGGAATTAATTTGTCAAAATTAACCATAGAAGTGTCGTCGTCTTGAAAAGATTCTACTAAATCTTCTAACTCTTCTTTTTCTTGTTTCATTCCATAGACATCAGAAAACATAACTTGTTGTTTTGGAGGGTGAAAAGGAATATTATTTTGTAAAGTTTTAATTTCTTCTTGTAATTGTTTGATTTGTTTATCGAATTTAATTAATTGACCACCTAAAAACAAATCATAACTTTTTAAATTTTGAAATTCTTCAACATTATCTTTGTTTTGAATCATTAAATCTTTAATGATGTTTTTATTAGCGTTATTCAAAACCATTGCTTCTTTCAAACTTTGAAGTTTTTCATTAATAAATAAATTTTTACTAGTTTTGGTGATTTGAGAAGTAATAGTTTGAATTCTTTCTTGGTTATTAGTTTTTGTAGTTAATAATTGTTTTTTTTGTTCGATTAAGTCTAAAGTTTTTTTATGAATAGATTCTTTTTTTATCTTTATTTTCTTGGAGTTTTTGGGTTAAAGAGTTAATTTCTTCTTGTAATTTGGTTTTATCTTCTTCTTTTAAGTCTTTGTTTTTGAGGTTAGTTTCTTTTGTTTCTTTTTTTGTTGTTAAGTTTTTTTCTTCTATATTAAAATCATTTATTATGTCTAAATTTAATTTAATTTGTTGGTCTAAATGTTGTATTTGTTGAAGGGTTTTCTTTGTTCTTCGATTTGAATTTCATTAGTTTTTTTGAATTCTTCGAGATATTTTGATATTTCATCTAATTCTTGGTTTTTTGAGGTGTTAACGAATTATTTTGCGGCAAATCGTTTTGTTTGGAAGTTTGGGAAAAAAAACCTTAAATCCATAAACCCAAAACCGCTAAAATACAAACACCCAAAAAATTAAATAAATTTTTTTTAATTTCATATTTTTTCCTTTCTTTTTTTATTCAACATCATAATATAAAGTGCGATGTTGTCCAAAACGTTTTTCATATAAATCAATCTTTTTTAAAATTTAATATGATTATTTGACCATAATAATCCTTCTTGAATATAATTATAATAAGGAAATTTTAGAACAAAATCATAATTATAAATATAAAAAGGTTCTTCAATTTTTTGATTAATTGGGTAAACGGCTACAATTTTATCCTTTTGAATATCTTTAATAATTATTTTATCTATTGCTAAATAACTAGGGCCACCAAAATTAGTTCCTTTATCATATATAATTTCTAAATGATAATTTTCAGGAGCAAAAGAAGTTGATTCTGAGACATAAGGTTTGTTATTGCTCCAAAAAAATACAAATTAGAAGCACCATTACCCAATTGGGTTAAATTGTCTAAATTATAAACATTATTGGTGCCATTTCTAGTTCCTCCATCAAAATACACTAACAAAAAATCTTTAGGGGGTTGCTCTTTAATGCGGTATTGAAAATTAATTTCATTATTTAAAGAATTATTATTATAAAGGGCGTAACTAAAATTACTTTTAAAAGTTTTTTGTTGGGGAAATGATGATGAAGCCACCCTAAAGCATCTTTTCTATCGCTGTTTTCTCCTAAAAACACATTATAAAGTTTCATATTATTTATTTCTTTTTCTTTTATGGGGATGATTTTATCATAAAAATAATTATCTATGAGATAAAATTTTCAAATGTTCTGCTATTTTTGTATGAATTATATCTACTTTTTTTCTAATGAGTTTATATTTTCTTTTAAATGTTCGCTTTTAAGATTGATATGTTCTTTTAAATTATTTGTTGAATTAATGGGTTGTACAAAATCATTTTTTGGGGGTTGATAAATAATATTTGCAAATCCAAAAACAATTAAAATACAAACAAAACAAATAAAGATTTTTTCAATAAATGTTAATGTAATCATTTATTTTATTGTTGTTCTAAATTAGTTATTTTGGTTTGGGTGTTTTCTTTATATTTAATTAAATATTTTTTTAATTCAGGAGAAATTTGAGGGTCTTGTAATTCTTTTTCAATGGCATTAAGATTGGTTTGTAAATTAATGGTATTTGTTTTTTTAGTTATTTGTTCATTTATGTTTTTGATTTTATTTTGAGCTTGGATTTTTTGGTTTTCTAAAGCATTCTTAGTTGTGCTAATTAAATCGGGTTGAACTAATTTTTCTTCTAATTGTTTAATATTAACAATATTTATTTCTTTATCTTTTAATAAATTTTTATATTTAATAATTTCTTTTTCTTTAAGTAGTTTTGTTTCTGTAAGCAAATGTTTTTCTTCCAGTTGATTTGTTGTTTTGATTTTGTTATCAATTTCTAAAATTTCTTCTTCAGATTTTTTTAAGAATTTTTTTAATAATAAATCAGTTTTTAATTCTTCTTTTTGTTGATTTTTCAATTTAATAATTTCTTCTATTATTTTTTTTCTTGGGAAGATAAATTAGAATCTTTCAATTCTTCATTTTTAATAGTTATTTCTTCGTTTAATTGTTCAATTTTGTTATTATCATCATCAAAACAACCATTATTGTTTGATTGTAAAAAAGTTTGTTTGTTGACAATAATTTCACAAATGGGATTATTATTATTTTTAATAAAGTAATAACTAACTCCTCCTATAATTGAAATTATCATTGTTAAAAGTAAAAAGAGATTGAAAAATATCTTTTAGTTCGAATATTTTTTGTGTTAATAACTTTTTTTGTTTTTTGGATTTTTCTCATTTTAAATTAAATTTCCTTTCTTTTGTTTTTTTCTTCTGTTTTTTCTAAATTATCTATAATTTAGTTAATTTTTTTATCTATTTTATTAAATTTTTCTTTTAATTTCTTGTTTTAATTCATCTACTTTCTTTTAAAGAATGAATTATTATTATTTAAAATTACGATTTAACAAAGATACCCAATTATGGATGCTGTTAAAATAAGTATTATTAAATTGATATAAAATAATTTTTTTTAATTATTTCCATCCTCCTTTTCATTAATTGGATTGTTTTTTTCTTTTGATTCGTTATTTGGATTTGTAATAATTGAAAATAAACTTTTAGTTTTATTTTCTTTTTTTGGCTCATTTAATTCATCGTTTTCTGGCGATGGAAGAAAATTAAAAAATATTTTTTTAATGATAAACATTAAAGAAGTTGTAAATAGAGCGCCAACGATAAATCCAATAGAGAAATTTAGATCATTCATTTCCATCCTCCTTGTTTATAATTGAATTGGTGTTTTTTGATTTAAGTTGTTTTTTCTTCTTTTTTTCTCTTTCCAATTAGCAACTTTGACTTTTTGTATTTCTATTTGGGATTGGAGTTTTTCTTGGGTTTCATTGATTTTATCTATTTTTTGTAATAATTTTTGCTCTAAATATTCTTGTCTGGCATTTTGGATTTCTAAGTTTTGTATTTTTTTGAAAAAGATAGCCAAAATTATATCTTTGATGAAAATTAAAGTGTTTGTAATTAATTTAAAAATAGGTTTGAACCCAGAAACAATAAGAATAGTGAAAATTGTTGTTTGGATTCCATCCATTCTTCGTTCAAGTATTTCGGTAGTGCTAAATCCTTTGGTATAATTTAGAATAAAATTGCTAATTGTTGTAACTATTGAAAATAACCACATATTTTTTTACCTTTCTTAATAATTTTTAAGAATTTTACTTCGTTTTTTAAACGATTTCTTTTTGTTTTAAAAGTTTTATTGGGGTGGGATAAATTAAGCCATTTCACTTTGGGTTGGCGGTATTTGTTGATTTTTTTCTTGGTTATTGGTTTGCTACAGTCTTTGAAATAAGTCCCACGGTATGCTTCTGTCAATCCATCACTCATGTTTTTATCTCCTTTTTATTCTAATTTAAGGGTTTTGACTTTATCTTTGAGGTTTTTTGGTAATTTGAAAGTTACCACAGTTTTTGAAGGGATTTTGAGTTTTTGCCTGTTTGGGGGTTTCGTCCCACGCGTGCATTGCGGGATTTGAGGACGAACTTGCCGAGTTGAGGTGATAAAACTACCTCTTCGTTGGATGTGATTGATTCAATTAAGGTATTTTCAAATGAATTGTAAAATTCTTCGGTTTTTGCAACTGAAGTTTTAGTTGCTTTGCAACTTCTTTGATTAATTCTTTCTTAGTCATTGTTTTGTCCCCTTTTTTATAATATTTTTTTATTAATTAAAGTTTTGATTATTTGGGCTAAATTATCTTTTTGTGAGTTGGTTGCATTAATTAAAAAATGCTTGCAATTTTGGTGTTTACAATTTGCATCATTACAGTATTTATGTTGTTTTAAATAATTTTGACGAACATTTTCAAAATAATTTAATGGTTTTTTTTCAATGAGATCTAATTTATGATTTGATTAGGTTTGTTTTCGTTGTAATCCAATTTGGGGGTCAATATCTAGATAGAAAGTTAAATGAGGTTTGAGTAAATGTTGATTAATAATTTTTTGATGTTATTTCATCATCATAATCTATGGAATTACCTTTTCTTTGATAAGCTATAGTCGAATCATACCAACGGTCAACTATAACAAGATGGCCACTAAGTAGATTAGGAATTATCAGTTCATCTTGAATTTGAATCATGTTGGCAAAACTAAGAAAATATTTAGTTTTTGTGGTTGTTGTTTTTTGGTATAAAAACAAATTACTTATTTCGTTTCCAATAGAACTACTTCCTAAACCTTGGTAAACTTTTACTTTTTGTCCTTTATTAATTAAAGATTTTTTTAATTTATTAATCAAAGTAGTTTTGCCACTTCCATCTAGCCCTTCAAAAACTATTAATTTATTCCACATTTTAATTATTTCCTTTCGTATTTTTGATTAAATTAATATCTTTAAAAGATATAAATTGTCTTTGGAATAAGGTATTTACAAAGATATTAGCTTTTTGAGAAAAACAATCAATTACTTTATCAATTCCTTGGACTTTGTCGTTTTTAATTTTATTGTTGAGCCTTTGGGATTCGATAGCATCATTTGTTAATAAGTAATATTCAAAACGCGTATCGAGTTTTTTAGTTGTTGAGCTTCGATGATAGCTTGTTTGTAACGTTCACGGAGGCAAGTTTTAAAATTAAAAGCAACAATTCGTTTGTTTTGGGTAAACAATACTAAATCAAATTTGATATCAGGAATAAAAAATAAATATGTTTGGGGATATTGTTTGGTGATTCCACGATTTCGAAAATAAATTAAAATTAGATATGCGTTAATTTTACCACGCAGTACTTTTTGCTTTTGGGAAGTTGATTTGGTAATTTGAAAATAATAATTCAAACTTTGATGATTTAATTGCATATATTGATTAAAAGGATATTTAAAGTAATTATCAGGTTTGATTTGAGATAAAATTTTTTCTGAAATTAACATTACTTTTCCTCGATTCTTTGGATTTCTTTATCAAAATTAAAGTAACATTGGCCTAATTTACCTGAACGATTTTTAGCAACAATAAATTGGGTAAAATCTTCTACAACATTTGTAAATTGATCTTTTTCATAATAACTTTCGCGATGCAAAAACATAACCATATCGGCGTCTTGTTCAATTGAACCTGAATCTCTTAAATCTGAAAGATTAGGGATTTTAGATTCTCTCATTAAAGTTGCGCGGTTCATTTGGCTTAACGCAATAATAGTAATTTGTATTTCCATTGCTAATTTTTTCAATTCACGAGTAATAATCCCAATTGCTTGATTTAAATTAAGAAATTGGTCGTCTCTTAAAAGGTGTAGATAATCAATAAAAACTATATCAAGTCCTTGGTGAAATTTTAATTGACGGCATTTTCTTTTAACTTCTTCTATTTTGGTATTTCTGTCATCATCAATTAAAATATTTAATTCACTTAATTTTTCTTCTGTTTGCAATAATTGTAACTTTTCTTCACGATTTAATTTTTGTTGTTCCATTTTTTTTGATACTAATCTGAGATTCACAGCTTATTAAACGTTTAATTAATTCTTCGGATGTCATTTCTAAACTAAAAATCAAAATATTATGTTTTTAGGGATATTTTGAAAAACTTTAGCAATATTTGACAGCCAAATTTAACATAAAAGCAGTTTTGCCCATTCCAGTTCTTGCGGCTAAAATATTTAATTGTCCTGGTTTAAAGCCTCCAATTAAATCATCTATATTATTAAATCCTGTTTTAACTCCAACTAAATTATTTTTATTGTGGTTTTCCAAAATGTCTTTGATTACTTTAGAAACACAACTTTTTAAATCTTTAAACTTGGGAGTGAGTTTTTTTCTTAATTTTGCAGTATTTGTTTCTATTAATTCTAAAATCTCTTGGGGAGCTATTTTGCTTCTTGCAATTTGAGATAATTTAGCAATAATAACGCCAATTTCTCTTTTTAAAGATGGTATGTTTCTAAGTGTCGAGGAGAAGGCGTCAAATCAGATAATTCATTTAAATAATCAATTCCTCCTATTTGTTTTAATAATTTTTCATTTTCTAAAATAGCACTTATAGAAGCATAATCAATTTCTTTATTATTTTGATGTAAGATTTTCATGGCTTTAAAAATATATTTATGATGAGGACCGTAAAAGTCAGTTTCTGTAATTTCATTAAAAACTGAAGAAATTATTTCGGGGTTTAAAAGGACAACCCCCAACAAAGCGCGTTCTGCTTCAATCATCTTTCTAACTTCTTTTTTTAATTTGGGTATAAAAAATACCCCTTCAAAAAGGGGTTTAGTTTCTATATTGATTAAAAAGTTTTTCTTCTTTAATAGTTCCGTCAGAATTGTAATAGGTTTCTTTGATTGGTTCTTCTGTTATGGGATTATATTCAGTAATACAATCAATTGTTTTGCCATCTTTATTAAACCAGGTTGTTTTAATAAAATTCCATGTATCAGGGGCATGTTCGTGAATACCACAAATTGTTTTGCCATCAACATTGTAGTAAGTAGTTGTATTTTTTTGATAATTCATATTATTTATTTCCTTTTTATATTTTTTTTTAATTTAGCAATTGCTTTGTTTTTGATAATTTCTACTTGCCTTGGAGATAACTTCAACATTTTACCTATATTTTTGTTGGAATACTCAATTTGAGGGTATTGGTTTTGGTTTTTTAAAGGAATCCCAAAATTTAATCTAATAATTTCGAATTCCTGGAGATTTAAAATAGTTTTAAGTTTTTTGAAGAATAATTCGTGATTAATTTGGTTTAGCCAAATTTGATGGGGGTTTAGATTGTTTGTTTTAATAGATTGGTGTTGTTTTTCTTCAAAAGGAATATTACTTACTTGTTTTTCTTTCCGAAAAATCTTTATGGGAGTTGAAGTAGGTTGTAGGCCTCTGATAAGTTCTGTGATTTTACCTTTAATTGTTGGGATTGCATAAACAATGAAGTCATAACCTAAATCTTGGTAATTATTTAAAGCTTTGATTAGACCTAAAATTCCTTCTTGGTATAAATCTTCTCTTTGAAGTGCTTTAGGGAAATATTTAAATTGTTTAACTATTTTTTTACTAATGGCAAATGCATTTTGATTAATTGATCAAGAATTTCTAAATTCTTTTTATTTTTTAAAAAATCTTTAAATAATTTTTGTCTTAACATTTTATTCCTTCCTAAAAACATTTTTAGAAAAGATAAGAAATTTTTTTAGTCTTGAAAAGAAAAAAAGACTAACTTAATAGTTAGTCTTAAAGAATTTTTAAAAAGTAAAAAGTTGTCCAAAGTTTTGAAACACCTCACTTGTATTAAAGAAGATGTAATACAAATAATTGAGAGCGCAAAGGAAAAGTTAATAATGTAACTTCTTGGTTTAAAAAATGGTTTTAATTAAAATTAAAAAGTTAAATGTGTTAAAATATTGGTATGTTATAAATTACCCGAAAGGAACTAATCATGTTTAATATTAAAAAAATCATTAAATGGGTTTTTATTATTTTAGGAGTACTTCTTTTTTTATTGATTGGTTTATTGTTTTAACCGAAATGGGAATCATTAAATTACCAGAATTACCGAAAGAAGAAATCCCTATTTTAAAAAAAACCAAAACTGATATAAAAAAAGAATGGAAAGAAACTGATCACCGAGGAATAACTCAATCAATGATTGAAGTTCATTATACTTTTGATGGACTTAATAATGGTATTGGCTATTATCAACAACAACTCGCTAACAAAGATAACATCAATTTTTATGAATTAGGAACCATAAAAGACCGCCTTGAAACCCAAAAAGAACCCTCTAACCTCGCTAACTACATCAAAGACCGTCATCCCTTCGACCGTTGGAATAACAGAGGTTTAACTTATTAGAAAACCTCAGTGAATGGATTTGAATTTTCTAGTTTTTATAAAGAAGACGACAGTCAATTATATTTATATGTTAGATTAGAAAAACAATTCAAAGAAGACTCAAGCGGTAATTGCTTAATCCTTAAATATAAAGGCCCTAAACAAATCTTAGACGACGACAAAGACTATTACCTTGGTCACGCTCATGTTTCCAACTCCAATTTCAAATTAACCGATTTCCACCTCCACTTCAACCCAAAAAGAAAAACTTTATCCCTTTACCAAGATAAACACAATAATGATAAAGCCGAAGAAGCAGAAATGAAAAAAACCATCCTGGATAGACATAAAAACATTAACTTTCAAATATATTAAAAAATTAAAGGAGATTTAATAAAAAATGTTTAAATTAAAAAAGAATTTATTATTATTTAATATTTTTTTATTTATTAGTTTATTTTTATTTGTTTTCATTTATAAACAAAAGATCTATGCTTATCCTTTGTTAAACAAAGTTACAACTGGTATTTACACAGAACTAAAAACAGTTGAAAACGCTAAAGCGAATATAATTATTACTCATGGCATTGCTGAAAGTTCTAAAGAATATGAAAAACTAACTAACTATTTAAATCGATCTGGTTATAATGTTTTACTTTATGATATTAGAAGTCATGGACAAAGTAGAAGCGATAATAATAATATAGCGGATATTGATAGTTTTCATACTTTTGTAGATGACTTACATTTAATAGTTAATTCTTTAAAACAAGAAAATAATTTAAAAATTATTTTATTAGGACATAGTTTAGGTGGAATGATTAATAATTGTTATGTTTATAAATATAACGATATTGATGGTGTTATTAATAGTGGTTCTCCGACAAAAATAATAGATTCTGTAATTAATTTTATTAATCCAGAAAATATTCAAAATATGGATAACATTCCAGTAGGTATGAATTATGAAAAATTATCCAGATCACCTTTAACTACAGAAATGAAAAATTGTCGTACTATTAATTTTTTAACACCAAATTTTATAAGAAATACTATGATTTTAAGTATTCAATATTTTCAAGAAAAAATGATAAACGAATTATTTCAATATCCAGTTCCCATATTATTATTACATGGCGGTCAAGATCAAATTATTTTACCAGAAAATAGTCAAGAACTTTTTGATTTGATTCAAAATACAAATAAAAAATTAAAATTGTATCCTTTAAATTATCACAATTTATTTAACGATTTAGATAATGAACAAGTTTATCAAGATGTTATTGAATGGTTAGAACAATTTAATATTTGAAGACCCTCCTCAGGGTCTTTTTTTATTTAATAACACACAACCTTGGAAAGGAAACCAAAAAACCATGTTCATCAAAAAAATCTTTCATTCTTTTACCTAGTAATCTCATCTTTTCCATCATCACTCTACTTTTATTTATTCCAATTATCATCATTTATTATGTCATTAAATTTTATCTTTTCACCGTCAAACTAAGTATTCACTAACTAAAACAAGGAATAGTGGTTCAATTTTACCAATATTTAACCACGAAGCGACTTAATCATCATGTGGAATTTAATTAATACTTGGTTAACTAAGTTAAATAATAACCTTAATACTATCAGTCATTATTTCTTTACTTATCAAAATCAATGGTTAAATTTAGGTTTATTAACAATTCTTTTATTATTTCTTCCCCATCTTTTATATCTAATTGATTTTCTTTTTAAATGTTTTTATCATATAATTAAATTTATTTATTATTTAGGAAAATATCTTTTATTATTATTAAAGAAAATATTTAAGAAAGAATGAATATTATGAGAATAAAAAACTTAAATTAACGCACTAAATTATGGTACCAACACCGAAAAAAATACATCAACACTTCCGGAATCGCTTCCATTATGGGTTTAGACCCCTTTCGTTCCATGGAACAATTAGTCCATGATAAACTTTTCGGGACCACTTTTACCGCTAATTAATATACACTTCATGGACAAAAAATAGAACCTATTGCTAGAGAATTTTTCATACAAAAAAACTAATTTAATTTTTGAAGACACCATTTTTACTGATGATCAAGTTAACCTTTTTTCCGCCTCTTTAGATGGCTACAATGAACAACATCGAGCTGTTTTAGAAATTAAATGTCCTTTTGTGAATGAAAACCAAGAAGTTTCATCCACTTGGACTAGTTTTTTAACTCACCCTCAGTTAGAAAATATCCCCAAATACTACTGGCCCAAGTTCAATTTCAACTCTATTGTTCTCAAGCTAATTTAGCTTATTTTTTAGTTTATTTTACCAACCAAAGTTATCATGTAGTGCGGATTTATCAAGATAAAACATTTATCACTAAAATGATTCAAGCTAGTCAAAAATACTTAGCACTTTTAACTAAAGCCAAAGACGAATTAGAAAAAACAACTTATTTAAACCAATTAAGTAAAATTAAATAATTAATACTTTGAGACCTTCAATTTGAAGGTCTTTTTTTATGCCCAAATATAAAAATCAAAGGAGAAAAGAAATGATGAAATTAATCGTTTTCGAAGGACTTGACGGGAGTGGGAAAACTTCTCTTATTCACGCCCTTCAACCCCTCTTAAAAACCCCTCATCAACTGTATCAAGGCTTAGGGAGTAGTTCACTTGGGAAGGGAATTAGAGATTTATTTTTAAATTTTCAACAAGTAGATGATTTCACTTGTTTTTATTTAAGTCTGGCTAATATGGCTCAAATCCAAGCGGAATTATTTAAAAATCATCAATTAATTATCTTAGACCGTTGGTTACCATCTACTTATGCTTATCAATTATTTCCTTTTTCCAAGGAAAAGAAACAACTTTTCCCTTTAAAAAAGATCTTTAAATTGAATCATGAAACTATCTTAAAAAAACTGATTTATTAATTTATTTAGATATTGACCCTATTATCGGAAGAACTAGAAAGAAAAAACAAAAAAACCATCAAAGAGATCTCATTGAAAGACAATCATTAACTTATTTTCAAACCGTTCGCCAAGGATACAATCATTATCTCACTCATTATACTAGTGGAGTTAATAAATTAATTTTAAATGGAAGTGATTCTATCAAATCCAATGTCAAACAAATTATTAAACAAATAGGAGTACTATCAAATGGCGATCATAATTAAGAAAAAATGCCAAAATGGTAATACCTACTTCTATTTTTCTAATGGAAAAATCAAAACCATTCATAAAGATGGCACCATTACCTGGAAAACAAAAAGAATTTTTAAAACTAAAAAAACCAACAAAAGACCTTAATTTAAAGGTCTTTTTTTATTTAAAGAAAGGAATATCAAATGTTAAATAACCAAGATTTTATGAATATTCAACAATTTAATACTAATATCCAAACTGTGGAGATCTTAAAATGTTTTTTTAACAAAGACACCTTTAATCTTTCTATTAACGAATATATGAAAACCAATCACCCACAATTAAACCATTATTTTAACCAAAATAACATCAACTCTCAAAATCAAAAAGTCATCCGTGGTAAAATCAATGAATATCTTATTTTACTCTATTTTCAAAACCAAGGAATCATTCATTTATATCCTCAAGCTTATTTATTCTTCATCCCCGACATTAAATTTGATTTAGTGTTATTTACGAAAAATAAACGGATTATCGCTTTTAATTTTAAAACATGTCTGCGTGATCGCTATAAACAAGCCATGGTAGAAGGACAACAATTAAAAAACTCGATACTCGTTTTGAATTTTATTTATTAACCAACAACGAACCAGAAACTCAGAGATTAAATCATAAAATCAATCAAGGAAAAGTCCAAGGCATTAATCAAGTAATTAACTTATTTTCCAATTCAGCCAACAATTTCTTACAAAACTTAATTACCCGTCAATTCATCGCTTTTTCTAACATTAACATCATTAAAAAAGAAAAAAAGGAGTTAATATAAAATGTTAACCAACGAACAAAAAGCGTTAAGACAAATTTTAGTCTATCTGAACCAAAATAAAGTTGACCAATTAAATTTTTATTTTCAGCTCATTGCTCCACAATCTTTTTTAGATAAACAACATACCACAATCTTTCAAGCCTTAAAATATTTAACTTTAAACCAGACAAATACTCATCCCTTTGATAAAATCCAATCTCAAACTAAGATCATCAAAGAATTGCTCGCTTATCTTCGAACTCATTTCCCCCAAGATCACTTTACGAAAGAATCATTATCTTTTTTAAGTAATGATTTTAGTAAAGAAAATAACCTTAATTTCTTAGATAACTTAAAACATACCTATACCCAAGAAAAACTGTTCCAACAACTCTTAAAAATTATTAGTCCTTCTTTTGAAAACAAAGATCCTTATTATAAACATCTATACTACCAAGAAATCTTTGATAAATTAAGAAAATTTATGGCTTTGATTCCGCATCAATCAGATAAAACCTTATTAACTTTAAATCAAATGTCCTCTTATCATCCTGAATTTTTTGAAACTGATAACCAAGCAAAACAAAAAATTCAAGAAGAATATTACCGTTTATCAGAAACTTTCCGAGGTTTAAATCAAGCCACAAAAGGCTTTAAAAAAGGTCAAATCATCACCATTGGTGGCTATACTGGTTTAGGAAAAACTACTTTTGTCTACAATCTTCTTTTAGATATCACCAAAACTAAGTATCAAGAAACTCATCATCACCCTCATCTCTTAGTTTTTTCTTATGAAATGACAATGGAGGAAAATTTAAGTCGTTTATTAGCCCACCAAACTCAAATTCCCTTAGATGTTATTTTAGCTAAAAATTGGGAAGACTCAAACATCACTCAACATACCTACATGGAAAGGATGAATGACACTCAACAATTCTTTTCCCAGCTTAACTTATCCTTTAGTTATGATCAAGGTAAAAAAATAGATTATAACATTGATTTAATTTATCGCCTTCATTTAGAAAAACAAGTAGAAATCATCGTTATCGACCACCTTCAAATTACTAAAGCTAGTAATCATTTAGAAAATGACCGTCTAGCCATTGATGAAATTATGACAAAACTCAAACAATTAGCCATGGAATTAAATATTGTTATTATCATTCTCTCACAATTTTCCAGAGATACATACAGTAATTTTGAAGGAAAATCCCCTGAAATCGCCGCTTTAAAAGGAAGTGGTGGCATCGAAACTAACTCTGATATTGTTTTAATGATGTCTGAATTTCAACCCAAACTATCCAAAGACCAAGACAAGCCCTTAAATATCTATAATCAAAATTGTAATCAATTATATTTAGCATCAAAAAACAACGAATCTCAAAAAATCATTGAATTATCTATTAAAAAGAATCGCAGTGGTACCAAAAAGAATTTAGTTTATCACTTTGAAATGACTACGCAAACCTTACAAGAAATCGGTTATATTTTGCCTTATTCATTAGAAAGTTATTAAGGAGTTCATCAATGAATTATCAAGATAAAATAAAATACATTCAAACCCATTTCCCCATGTAAGTTTTATTAAAAAAATTAAATATAATACCACTAAATTTTAACATCAACCACCGTTTCCCTTGTCCCATTCATCAAGGAAAAAATCCTACTTGTTGTCATTTCACTTCTACTAACAAAATTCATTGTTGGAAATGTGTTCGCGATTACGATCTGATTGATGTTTATATGACTATCCGTCAAATTAAATCTTTTTCTAAAGCGATTCAGAGAATAGAAGGATTTATGAATTCTTTCGAATTTAAAACCTTAATCCAACAAGAAAAAGAAACAACGAAAATAACTACGAACCCTTTTCAACAGTTATATCAACCTATTAAACCAAAACCACCAGTTGACGAACAGGGAATTAATATCAAAAAGAAACAATTATTTAAAAAAATCTCACCCTTATTTAACCAAATTAGAGATTATTATCATTATTTATTAATTTCCAACCAAAATAACGAAAGTCAATCAGGAATAGAATATTTAAACTCAAAAAAGAAAACTCACTCTAGAAACTATTAAAGAATTTCAACTAGGTTATGCCCCCTTATCTGATAAACCTTTATCTTTTAGGTTAGTAAATTACTGTCAAAAGAAAAATATTAAGATCGATCAATTATTAGAATATGGTTTTATCAAAGAAAAAACCAATCAACAAAATAAAAAATATTTTCATGATAATTTTCATGGTTCTATTATTATCCCTATTGAAAATGGTTATCATCAAACTTTTCATTTTTATCAAAACCATTTTCGCGAAATTTCTTATTTTCAACCTAAATACCAAGCTTTAACTAATTTCAGTCAAACCCCCACCTTTCATTTTAGTTATCGGTTTTTTTGAAGCGTTACCTTTTATCAAACAAACAAAAACCATCATCATTCATGAAGGTTTTTGATGTCATTAGTTGTTGGCAAAACAATATTAAAAACGTGGTTGGTCTCATTTGTGTCACTCAATTACTTTCTCAATCTCAACTAGAAATTCTCAAAAAAGAGAAGATTAAAGTGATTATCGCTTTAGATAATGATGAAACAGGCCGAAAACGCAGTGAAGTGTTAGGATTACAACTTAAAGAAACAAACATTTTATACGAAATTAGACGTATTTTACCGCCTTACGACCAAACTTGTAAAGATGTCGATGATTTATTGGGTCAATACGGAAAAGAAGCATATCAAAAATGTTTTTTAGACTCTTATCTTTCATATGAAGAGGCCAAAAAGAAAATCATCGTCGATTTAGCGGTTCATTTCTTTGGAGAAGACAAAGTAGAAATAATTAATTAAATTACTTTTTTTACACCAAAATATATAACATCTACACATATAAAAACATTAATACACTCTCATAAAAGTATATATATATATATATATATATATATATATATATCCTAAATTTAACTATTTAGGGTTTTATTTTTATAACAAAAAACCAAATTAAGGAGAAAAAAATGAAAAACGACACTAGCCAAGAAATTAGAATCGGAGGTTGGAACGCGAAAACCACCCCTAACAATTTAACTCAAATTAAAAACTTTTTAAAAATATTAAAAGAAGATTTAATTAATCTCACTATTATCTATCATTCTAAAAAGAAAAACACTTACCAAGAAGCTAATTGCCGTCCCAAAAACCAAACTCTCTTCGTCGATCCTCAAATCTTAGAAGAAATGAAACAAACAAAAATAACCTTAATTAATGATAATTTCTCTTCTAGTAATAGTAAACTATTACTTTCTGATTTAACCCCTCTTAAAAGCCAAAATAACCCCTTAAACACCTCTATCCCCTTTTTCAAATCAATTATCAAAATGAAACTAAAAACCGTATCAAAGAATTAATTGGGAAAATTGATGTCAATAAGTTAGAAACTTTACAGTTATATCAATTAGACCCTCAAAAGCTAGATAAATATCATAAACCTATGAAAACTAACTATAAGAAGAGGTTAAACATCATCTATTATCGAAAAGAAGATTTAAAATATCTTCAATTCTTTTTGACAAAAGATAAACAAGGTTATCGGGTGAAAAAGTTACGTTCTGGTTATTTATCAAATTTAAATAAAAAAGAATTAAAAACAAATAAATAATTTATAAAATTACCATTTTATTACCATTAAGTTACCTTTTTATTGCCACCTTATTACCATGTTACTTTTCATATATTCTTTTTAACAAAAAGCTTATTTAAGGAGTGATATTTGATATTTTATATCGATAATGAATAATGATACTCAATATTTGATATTATCGCATTATCATTTTTCATATCATTATTATTTATCGATATCATAAAAACCTCTTTTGAGGTAATTTTATTTTTTTAATTTATTTCAATCATTAAATCAACTTTAATTTTTAAACTTAACTGCCTTCCCAAGTATTACTATATGTATTATTAAAAACAAAAGATAAACGCACTGAAGCGCTTTATTTATTCCAATAAAAAATCTTTTAGAGTTATAATAGTTGATATATTTAAAATAATTTATAAAGATAATTAGTATTAAGATGCAAAAATTAAAACAAAAAATTAAATTATTACAAAAAATGATTGAAAAAATTAAAAAAATTGATAAAAAATGGTTTTTCATTTAATTAAGCAATTCAATCAAACCCTGAATTTAACCACCATTTTAAAAACAATTCAAATTAAAAGAAGTACTTATTATTGGTTGAAAATAAAAGCTAAACTAAAAGAAAAAGAAGAAAAATACCTGTTACAACAAAAACGGATTAAAGCTTTATGTTTCCATTACCCATATTTTTACGGTCATCGGAAAATCACTGATTTATACCAAAAAACCTTTAACGAATTCATCACCAAAAAAAAGTTTATCTCATCATGAAAAAAAACGACATTAGTTGCCGTTTAAGAATCAAAAAAATTTTACTTGCCATAATTTAAAAAATAATCTCCAAATAATTCCTAATTTAATCAATCAAAATTTTATGGCCACCAAACCCCTCCAAAAACTCTTTACTGACATCACTTATTTCAAAAGGAATCAAGGTTTTCTCTATTTTTCTTGTATTATTGATTCTTTCAACAACCAAATAATTGCTTCTCACACTTCAAACCAACAAAATAAAGATTTAGTTTTAAATACTATTAAAAAACTTCCAAAAATTATTAATCCTTGTATCATTCACTCCGATCAAGGAAAAGTTTATCAATCGCTCCAAATTCAACAAACTTTAACAAAAAAAGGTTTTTTAATCAGCATGTCGAGAAAAGCCACCCCTCGTGATAACGCCATCATTGAAAACTTTTTCGGCCAAATGAAAACAATTTTACAACATCAAAATCCTTTTTATTTCAAAAATCTCCTGATAAAATGAAAAAATTAATTAATCATTTCCCGAAATTTTGGAATAATAAGTGGATTTTAAGTAAATTAAACCATTTAACTCCATCTCAATATATTCAAAATCTAAGATAAATTTTTAGTTGAATTAATTATAAAATATAACCTTGAAAAAGGTTACTTTAGTGCGCTTTTTTTACCTAAAAATAGTAAAATTTAAAAAAATATCATTTTCTTTCATTTTGTTGACGAGTTTTTCATTTTTTTTACCTAACTAGATAGTGAAGCGGTAAAATATTAAAAAAATATCTTTTGAAACTAAAGAATTATCAAAAAAAGTTTAGACACTTTTTTAAACGAAAAAAATATTTCTTTAGTTTGAAAAGATAGGAAATTATCTATTAATTTTTAGTCTTAAAGAACAATTTTAAAATAAAAAGTTGTATGAAAAAAAGGAACAGGGCATTTATTTTGACGGTTTGAAGTGTGGGAGGCAATAATTTGATTATTAAAAGAATCAACAATACACGAAAAATAAATAAATCCTTGGGGAGTGGGAAAATAAGTAATATCGGTAAATAGTTTTTTCATGGGTTGGGAGGCAGTAAAGTTTTGATTAATTAAATTTGGGACTACTTTGAGGTTAGATTTTAAATTTTTATGATAATAATATTTATTTTTCTTAGGCCTTAACTTACAACAAATATTATTTTCTTTCATAATAAGATAAACTTTTTTCTTAGTAATAAATTCGTTAAAAATTTCTTGGTATAAATCAGTAATTTTTCGATGACCGTAAAAATATTCATGTTTCAAACATAAAGTTTGAATTCGGTGCTGTTGCAAAAGATATTTTTCTTGTTTTAATTTTATTTTTTCTTTAATTTTTAACCAATAATAATAAGTACTTCTTTTGATTTGGATAGTTTTTAAAATGGTAGTTAAATTGAGATCTTTGACAAATTGTTTAACCAGTTTAAAAACAATTTTTTTATTAATGGTTTGAATATGGAAAATCATATTTTGTAATAATTTAATTTTTTGTTTTAATTTTTGCATTATTAACACCAATTATCTTAATATTTTTTTAATTACAAAAACAATTATAACTCAAAAATGCATTAAAAATTAATTTTAAAATATATTTATTAAATTATTATATAATATGATTAGTATTCCAATACGAGCGTAGCGAACTAGGCGGCCAGCCGAGGAATATTACAATTAATATATAATTTATTGAATTAAACATTATAAATTTATTATAACATATAATAAATTTATATATACTAATTAAATATAAAACCTACCAAGAGGTTTTATATTTAATTAGTATCATTAATATTATTTTATTTAATATTAAATAAAATAATATTAATGATATATGTTTCTAATAAGGTTAAACCCGAATTAAGTATTAATTATTATAACCCAATTCAAAACAGCCTTGGAGGCTTTTTGAATTGGTGTTTAGGTTTACCCACGGGTTTAACCTTATTAGAAACATACCATTATATAGTTAGGCCGAAAAAATGAAAAAGTTGCATATAAAACGACATGGGTTTCATTTTTTTACACAATAATGCGGAGTTTTTAATTTTAGGTCGGTTATGCTATATAATAACAAGGTTAAATGGCAATATCGCCACCATAAACACTAGCGATTTTTCCTGGAAGAGACAAAAAAATGAAAAAAAGTTGTCAAAAAAACGATCAAAAAAAACCCTTAAAAATAAAAAAAATGCCCTCATTTGAGGGGGGTCTAAATTAGGTTAAAAAATGATTCATTTTAATTTATGCCAAAATTGTTAAAATTAAAAGTAAGTGTTTTCCTAGGGTTTTGAGGACTGCTTTTTCATTAAATCAAATTTAAGGGGGGTATAAATCAATCCTAGGGTAAATTACCCTAATTGTATTTAAATCAAAGCAAGAGGGGCAAAATAATGCGTTTAAAGGGCATTCCTGATTTAGGGGTTATTTTAAAATTAAAATTTAGATTGTTTATTTAAGAAGATATCACATTTCATTCAAATTAATGAAAAAGACCAACTTAAAGTTGGTCTTAATTATTATTTATTTATTATCTTGTTTAGTATTAAATTTCTTGGTATAAAGGGTAATGTATTGTTTGACTGGGTTGAAGTGAAGGTAGTAGGTTTTGTACTTAAAATCATCCTTAAAGTTTTCAATACTTTCAAACTCAGTACATTGAAATCCATCTATGAAAAAGTCTTTATCTTCTTCAATTAACCATTTTGGTCCTTCGTAGTTAAGTTCTATAGTGTGGTTGGTTGGGTCAGGGAGTAATAATACTTTGAATTGTGAATCTTCGCTTTTTCGTTTGTCGTGAAAGGTGCCAAAATAATCAGTTTGTCTGTTTTTATATTTCCATTTATTGAAAGGGTTTTTGTAAAAAGGTGGGATGTCAGTTGGTTCATATTCTTGGTGTTGGCCTTTGCCTAAGCCATCTAAGCCATAGAAGACGTATTTTATATTAATCATTGGTCTACCTTTAAGAGTTTCGCGTGAATTTTTATATAAATACCATGTTTCCCCATCAGCTCCTAAATATGGTTTTTCATTTGAAGGTATGGCGTATTTTTTGTCAATTGGGTATCGTTCATGAATTTGATGACCGTAAAAATATTCTTCTTTTACTTCAGTTGTTTTATCGGGGATGGGATAAATTTTAGGTTTGGAGTTTGTTATGTCGTATTTATTGTCTAAAAATATAAAACCACCAAAAATAGCAAATATACTTAGCATAATACCATAATATATAATTATAATTTTTTTAGGATTTGTTTTTTTAAAGTTTTTTATTTTTAATTTGCCGAGTGAAAACTGAATTTGAGATAAATCTGTTTGTTGTTGGTTTAATTCAGTTTGGATTGAATTTATTTCAGTTTGTAATTTTGTTTTATCTTGGGGTGATAAAATTTTATTATTTGATAATTCAGTTATTTTTTGATTTAATTTTTCTTGATTAATTTCAATTTGTTTTTTTATATTTTCTAAGTTATTTAATTTATTATTGACATTTTTTGAGATAAAATATATCCACAAAGGAGCCACCACAAATGACCCCCCAATTAAACTTAAAATAACTATTATTCCTATAATATACATAATTAATTTCCTTTTTTCATTTTTTTTACTAATTACTAATTAATACAAAAACTAACAAACTTATTTTATCACAAATACTAAATTAGATAGCTTTATTGTTAATATTTACCAAGGCCACCACCTTTTAACTGTGTCCCACTTAGTAGCTATAGCAGTTCCGCCACCAATTATGCCTCCCAAAAAACCACCTGCAGCCGTTCCGAGACCAGGTAAAAGTGCACTTCCAATTATAGCTCCTGATTTAGCTCCTGAGTATGTAACTCCTCCGATGTTTGCTGCTGTTATTGTGCTATCTACAGTTATTTCCCAAGATTCTGAGGATTTTGTAAATTTATCTTTATTATTTTCTAAATTAGTTATTTTGGAATTTAATCCAGTTATTTCATTTTCCAAAGTTATTTTGGTCTTTTTATGTGCTAATTTTTCGGCTTCTAATTCGTTTTTTAACTTATCAATTTGATGTTGTAATTCTTTATTAGTTCCACTTAAGCCACTATTGGCATCTTCTAAGGCTTTAATTGTTCCTTCTAATTGTAAAATCTTTTTACCTTGTTCGACAAATAAATCTATTTGGCGTTCTAATTGAACTGTTAATCTTTGAATTTCTTGGGCTTGAAGTTGGATAGTTTTTTGTAATTTTTCGATTTCTTCGTCTTTTTGTTTAATTATTTCTTGCAATTGAGTTTCATTAGCTTCTAAGTTATTAATTTTACCATTTAGCTCTTTGATTTTAGATTGTTTTTCGTTTAGTTGTTTAACTAATGTTTCATCAGCGTTACCGTTTTTAACCAATTCATCTTGAATTTCTTTGATTTCTTTGAGCTGTTTCCTTTTTTTAAACAAATTTAATTTTTAAAATGACTCTTTAAGACTAAAAATTAATAGATAATTTCCTATCTTTTCAAACTAAGGAAATATTTTGTTGAATTAAAAAGTGTCTAAACTTTTTTTGATAATTCTTTAGTTTCAAAAGATATTTTTTTAATATTTTAACCCTTCACTATATAGTTAGGTAAAAAAAGTTAAAAACTCGTCAACAAAATGAAAGAAAATGATATTTTTTTTAAATTTTACTATTTTTAGGTAAAAAAAGCGCACTAAAGTAACCTTTTTCAAGGTTATATTATTTTATGTTCATTCAACTAAAAATTTATCTTAGTTTTTGAATATATTGAGATGGAGTTGAATGGTTTAATTTACTTAAAATCCACTTATTATTCCAAAATTTAGGAAAATGATTAATTAATTTTTTCATTTTATCAGGAGATTTTTGAAATAAAAAAGGATTTTGATGTTGTAAAATTGTTTTCATTTGGCCGAAAAAGTTTTCAATGATGGCGTTATCACGAGGGGTAGCTTTTCTTGACATGCTGATTAAAAAACCTTTTTTTGTTAAAGTTTGTTGAATTTTGAGCGATTGATAAACTTTTCCTTGATCGGAGTGAATGATACAAGGTTCTTTTAATTTTGGAAGTTTTTTAATAGTATTTAAAACTAAATCTTTATTTTGTTGGTTTGAAACATGTGAAGCAATTATTTGGTTGTTAAAAGAGTCGATAATACAAGAAAAATAGAGAAAACCTTGATTCGTTTTGAAATAAGTGATGTCAGTAAAGAGTTTTTGGAGGGGTTTGGTGGCCATAAAATCTTGATTGATTAAATTAGGAATTATTTGGAGATTATTTTTTAAATTATGGTAAGTAAAATTTTTTTTGATTCTTAAACGACAACTAATGTCGTTTTTTTTCATGATGAGATAAACTTTTTTCTTGGTGATGAATTCGTTAAAGATTTTTTGGTATAAATCAGTGATTTTCCGATGACCGTAAAAATATTGATAATGGAAACATAAAGCTTTAATCCGTTTTTGTTGTAACAGGTATTTTTCTTCTTTTTCTTTTAGTTTAGCTTTTATTTTCAACCAATAATAATAAGTACTTCTTTTAATTTGAATTGTTTTTAAAATGGTGGTTAAATTCAGGGTTTGATTGAATTGCTTAACTAAATGAAAAACCATTTTTTTATCAATTTTTTTAATTTTTTCAATCATTTTTTGTAATAATTTAATTTTTTGTTTTAATTTTTGCATCTTAATACCAATTATCTTTATAAATTATTTTAAATATATCAACTATTATAACTCTAAATAAGCGCTTCAGCGCGTGCATCTTTTTGTTTCATAGATAATAATCAATACTTGGGAAGGCAATTAATTTAAAAATTAAAGTTGATTTAATGATTGAAATAAATTAAAAAAATAAAATTACTAAAAAGAGGTTTTTATGATATCGATAAATAATAATGATATAAAAAATGATAATGCGATAATATCAAATATCGAGTATCATTATCATTATCGATATAAAATATCAAATATCACTCCTTCAATGAGTTAATCTTTATATAGATTATTTTCAAAGTCAAATTGTCATAAAAGTGTCAGTGAAGTGTCATAAAAACGTCAATAAAGTGTCATAAAAGCGTCAATGAAGTGTCATAAAAGTGTCATTCTTGTTGTTTAGGTATATATTTATATTTGGGATGTAGCTTTTTAACCCGATAACCTTGTTTATCTTTTGTTAAAAAAGATTGAATGTATTTTAAATCTTCTTGGCGATAATAGATGATGTTTAACCCTTTCTTATAGTTTGTTTTTATGGGTTTATGATATTTATCCAGTTTTTGAGGGTCTAGTTGGTATAATTGTAAGTTTTCTAGTTTATGAAGATTGATTTTGCCAATTAATTTTTTGATGATATTTTTAGATTCATTTTTATAATTGATTTGGAAGATATTAAATAGGTATTTAAGGGAGTTATTTTGTCTTTTAAGTGGGGTTAAATCAGAAAGTAATAGTTTGCTATTACTAGAAGAAAAATTATCATTAATTAAGGTTATTTTTGTTTGTTTCATTTCTTCTAAGATTTGAGGATCGACGAAGAGAGTTTGGTTTTTGGGACGGTAATTAGCTTCTTGGTAAGTATTTTTCTTTTTGGAATGAGCAATAATAGTGAGATTAATTAAATCTTCTTTTAATATTTTTAAAAATTTTTTAATTTGGGTTAAATCATTAGGGGTGGTTTTTGTGTTCCAGCCCCCGATTCTAATTTCTTGACTAGTGTCGTTTTTCATTTCTTTTCTCCTTTTGTTTGGTTTGTTATAAAAATAAAAAACCCGAATTTGCGAAAAATAAAATCGCAAAATTTAGGGTATATGCGCTTATTTTGGGGTATGTTGATATATTTATATGTGTAGATGTTATATATTTTGGTGTAAAAAAATAATTTAATTAATTACTTCTACTTTGTCTTCGCCAAAGAAATGAACCGCTAAATCGACGATGATTTTCTTTTTGGCCTCTTCATAAGTAATGTATGGAGCTAAAAAACATTTTTGATATGCTTCTTTTCCGTATTGACCGATTAAATCATCGACATCTTTACAAGTTTGATCATAAGGGGGTAGAATTCTTCTAATTTCATAAGGGATTTCTTGTAAGGTTAGTTGTTCTCCTAAGGCTTCGCTTCGTTTTCGGCCTGTTTCGTCATTATCTAAGGCAATAATTACTTTGATATTTTCTTTTTTTAGAATTTCTAGTTGAGATTGAGAAAGTAATTGAGTGACACAAATGAGCCCGACCACGTTTTTAATTCCGTTTTGCCAACAACTAATGACATCGAAAAAACCTTCATGGATGATGATAATTTTCTTTTGTTTAATATATGGTAACGCTTCAAAAAAACGATAACTAAAATGAAAGGTCGGTGTTTTACTAAAATTATTTAATGATTGATATTTTGGTTGAAAGTAAGAAACTTCGCGAAAATGGTTTTGATAAAAATGAAAAGTTTGATGATAACCATTTTCAATGGGGATAATAATTGAACCATGGAAAGTATCATGATAATATTTTTTTCTTTGTTGATTAGTTTTTTCTTTGATAAAACCATATTCTAATAATTTATCGATATTAATATTTTTCTTTTGACAGTAATTTACTAACCGAAAAGATAAAGGTTTATCAGATAATGGGGCATAACCAAGTTGAAATTCTTTGATGGTTTCTAGGGTTAATTTTCTTTTTTGGGTTAAATAAGTTAATCCTGGTTGGCTTTCGTTGTTGCGATTAATGGTTAATAAATAATGATAATAATCTCTAATTTGGTTGAATAAGGGTGAGATTTTTTTAAATAATTGTTTCTTTTTGATATTAATTTCCTGTTCGTCAACTGGTTGTTTTGGTTTAATTGGATGATATGGTTGTTGAAAAGGGTTAGTAGTTGTTTGCGTTGTTTCTTTTTCTTGTTGGATTAAGGTTTTAAATTCGAAAGAATTCATAAATCCTTCTATTCTTTGAATCGCTTTAGAAAAAGATTTAATTTGACGGATAGTCATATAAACATCAATCAGATCGTAATCTCGACCACATTTCCAACAATGAATTTTGTTAGTAGAAGTGAAATGACAACAAGTAGGATTGTTTCCTTGATGAATGGGACAAGGGAAACGATATTTGGGGTTGAAGTTTGGTGGTATGATATTTAATTTTTTTAATAAAACTGACATGGGGAAATGAATTTGGATGTGTTTTATTTTTTCTTGATAATTCATTGATAAATTCCTTAATAATTTTCTAATAGATAAGGTAAGATATAACCTATTTCTTGAAAGGTTTGGGTGGTCATTTCAAAGTGATAAACTAAGTTTTTTTTAGTACCACTTCGATTCTTTTTAATAGATAATTCAATGATTTTTTGAGATTCATTGTTTTTTGATGCTAAATATAATTGATTACAATTTTGATTATAGATATTCAAAGGTTTTTCTTGGTCTTTGGATAGTTTGGGTTGGAATTCAGACATCATTAAGACGATGTCGGAGTTGGTTTCGATACCACCACTTCCTTTTAAAGCGGTGATTTCAGGGGATTTTCCTTGGTAATGGCTATAAGTATCTCTCGAAAATTGTGAGAGAATGATAATAACGATGTTTAATTCCATGGCTAATTGTTTGAGTTTAGTCATAATTTCGTCAATGGCTAGACGGTCATTTTCTAAATGATTTGTGGCTTTTGTAATTTGAAGATGATCGATGACAATCATTTCAACTTTTTTTTCTAAATGAAGGCGATAAACTAAATCAATGATATAATCAATGTTTTTACTTTTGTCATAACTAAACGATAAATTAATGTTAACAAAAAATTGTTTGGCTTGTTTCATCCTTTCCGTGTATTTGAGTAGTGTGATGTTTAAATCTTTCAAATTTTTATCTAAAATAACATCTAGAGGAATTTGAGTTTGGTGGGCTAATAATCGACTTAAATTTTCTTCTAAGGTCATTTCATAAGAAAAAACTAACATATGGGGATAATGTTTAGTTTCTTGATGTTTGGTTTTGGCGATATCTAAAAGAAGATTGTAGACAAAAGTGGTTTTACCTAATCCAGTATAGCCCCCAATGGTGATGATTTGACTTTTTTTAAATCCTTTTGTGGCTTGATTTAAGCCTCGGAAAGTTTTTGATAAGCGGTAATATTCTTCTTGGATTTTTTGTTTGGATTGTTGATCGGTTTTAAAAAACTCAGGATGACAAGAGGACATTTGATTTAAAGTTAATAAGGTTTGGTCTGATTTGTGAGGAATCAAAGTCATAAATTTTCTTAATTTATCAAAGATTTCTTGGTAATATAAGTTTTTAGTGTAAGGATCTTGATTTTCAAAAGAAGGACTAATAAATTTTAAGAGTTGTCGGAACAGTTTTTCTTGGGTATAGGTATGTTTTAAGTTATCTAAGAAATTAAGGTTATTTTCCTTACTAAAATCATCACTTAAAAAAGATAATGATTCTTTAGTAAAGTTATCTTGGGGGAAATAGGTTTGAAGATAGGTGAGTAATTCTTCGATTATCTCATTTTGAGACTTTATTTTATCAAAGGGATGATTAGTTATTTTTCCTAAAGTTAAATATTTTAAGGCCTGAAAGATTTTTGTATGTTGTTTATCTAAAAAAGATTGTGGATCAATGAGCTGAAAATAAAAACTTAATTGTTCAGCTTTATTTTGGTTCATATAGGAAATGATTTGTTTTAACGCTTTTTGTTCGTTGGTTAACATTTTTATATTAAATCCTTTTTTATTTTTTTAATGATGTTGATGTTAGAAAAAGGGATGAATTGACGGGTAATTAAGTTTTGTAAGAAATTGTTGGCTGAATTGGAAAATAAGTTAATTACTTGATTAATGCCTTGGATTTTTCCTTGGTTGATTTTATTGTTTAGTCTTTGAGTTTCTGGTTCGTTGTTGATTAATAAATAAAACTCAAAACGAGTATCTAATTTTTTGAGTTGTTGGGCCTCTATCATGGCTTGTTTATAGCGTTCACGAAGACATGTTTTAAAATTAAAAGCGATGATTCTTTTCTTTTTAGTAAATAAAACTAAATCAAATTTAATGTCAGGGATAAAAAATAAATTTACTTGAGGGTATAAATTAGTGATTCCTTTATTGTTTAAGTATAATAAAATTAAATATTCATTGATTTTACCACAAATGACTTTTTGACTTTGAGAGTTGATGTTATTTTGGTTAAAATAATGGTTTAATTGTTGGTAATTGGTTTTCATATACTTGTCAACAGAAAGATTAAAGGTAGTTTTTTTAAAAAAACATTTTAAGATTTCCACAGTTTGGATATTAGTATTAAATTGTTGAATATTAAAAAAATCTTGGTTATTTAACATTTGATATTCCTTTCTTTAAATAAAAAAAACCTTTAAATTAAGGTCTTTTGTTGGTTTTTTTAGTTTTAAAAATTCTTTTTGTTTTCCAGGTAATGATGCCATCTTTATGAATGGTTTTGATTTTTCCATTAGAAAAATAGATGTAAGTATTGCCATTTTGGCAGGTCTTTTTAGTTATGATCGCCATTTGATAGTGCTCCTATTTGTTTAATAATTTGTTTGACATTAGATTTGATAGAATCACTTCCGTTTAAAATTAATTTATTAACTCCACTAGTATAATGAGTGATATAATGATCATATCCTTGGCGAACATTTTGAAAATAAGTTAATGATTGTCTTTCAATGAGATCTCTTTGATGGTTTTTTTGATTTTTCTTTCTGGTTCTTCCGATAAGAGGGTCAATGTCTAAATAAATTAATAAATCAGGTTTTTTTAAGATAGTTTCATGATTTATCTTAAAGATCTTTTTTAAAGGTAAAAGTTGTTTCTTTTCCTTAGAAAAGGGAAATAATTGATAAGCATAAGTAGATGGTAACCAACGGTCTAAGATAATTAATTGGTTATTTTTTAATTGAGGAACAATTAATTCCGCTTGGATTTGAGACATATTAGCCAGACTTAAATAAAAACGAGTGATATAATCTACTTGTTGAAAATTTAAAAATAAATCTCTAATTTCCTTCCCAAGTGAACTACTCCCTAAACCTTGATACAGTTGATGAGGGGTTTTTAATTGGGGTTGAAGGGCGTGAATAAGAGAAGTTTTTCCACTCCCGTCAAGTCCTTCGAAAACGATTAATTTCATGATTGATTTCTCCTTTAATTTTCAATTTGGGTATAAAAAAAAGACCTTCAATTTGAAGGTCTAAAAGTATGAATTAATTATTTGATTTTGCTTAATTGTTTTAAATAAGTGGTTTTTTCTAATTCGTTTTTGGCTTTGGTTAAAAGAGTTAAGTATTTTTGACTATCTTGAATCATTTTGGTAATAAAATTATTGTCTAAGTAAATTCTGACTACATGATAATCATTATCATTAAAATAAACTAAAAAGTAGGCAAATGTTGCTTGGGAACAATAAAGTTGGCATTGTACTTGGGCCCAGTAGTATTGAGGGATATGTTCGAGTTGAGGATGAGTTAAAAACTGAGTCCAAGTGGATGATATTGCTTGGTTTTCGTTCACAAAAGGACATTTTATTTCTAAAACGATTTTGTTTTGTTCGTTGTAACCATCCAAAGAAGCAGAAAAAAGATTAACCTGATCGTCAGTAAAAATAGTATCTTCAAAAATTAGATTAGTCTTGTTAATAAAAAATTGACGTGCGATTGGCTCCATTTTTTGTCCATGAAGAGTATATTGATTGGAAGTAAAAGTCGTGCCAAAGAGTTTATCATGGACTAATTGTTCCATGGAACGAAAGGGATCTAATCCCGTAATGGAGGCGATTTCGGAGGCGTTGATGTATTTTTTGCGGTGTTGGTACCACGCTCTCGTCCTTTGGTTTAAATTACTAATTTGCATTTTTATTTTTCTTCTTTCTTGAATATTTTTTTAATTAATAATATCAAATATTTACCTAAATAATAAAATAAACGGAAAAGGTAATAAATAGTTTTAATGATAAAATCAATTAAATATAATAAATGAGGGATAAATAATAAAATAATTATTAATAAACCCAAGTTTAACCATTGATTTTGATAAATAAGAAAATAACTACTTATTTTATGAAGAATATTATTTAACTTTAGTTAACCAAGTATTAAATAGATTCAACATGATAATTTGAATTCTTCGTGGTTAAATATTGATAAAATTGCACCACTATTCCTTGTTTTAGTTGGCGAATACTTAGTTTGACAGTGCAAAGATAGAATTTAATGACATAATAAATGGTTATCAATGGAATAAGTGAAAATAAGGTAATGATTAAAAAGATGAGATTACTGGGTAAAGATTGAAAGAGTTTTTTTATTAACATAGTTTTTGTTTCCTTTCCAAGGTTTTACGTTGTTAAACAAAAAAAGACCCTGATGAGGGTCTTGGTTTGTGATTAAAAATTTAATCTAATTCTTGTGGTTTTGTAGGGGGCGATGTGGTATCTAAAAATTGATAATATCTTTTAGAGCATTCGTTACCATTGATATACCAATCATCAAAAATAAAACCAGTTATATATTTATAATAATGTTGATTGCCGTTTTCATCATAAATAATTCTACTACTACGGCCGAATTTAGCACGGACTTCATCGCCCGAATAATAAAAACCGTATTTGATGTAACATTGATTTAGCCAATTTATATAATTAGTTTGATATTGTTTAGCTAATTTAATTTTGAAAGAGCTATCGTTACAAAGAAGTAAATAAATATTATTATCAGTTTCAAAAAGATGGGAAACGATTTTAACTTTAAAAGGAATATTAAATTTTTTACTACCTATAGGAGCGGATACTTCAAAACCAATTTCAACTTCTTTTATTTCCTTATCGTATTCTCCTTCTTTAATTAAAGTAAGGGAAGTATAAAGATTATTTTCGCGTTTCCAATTACGAATGGCTTGATAAGGATCTAAAGAGTCATGTAATTCAATTACTACTTTTCTTTTTTGAATATTAAAGGCAAAAAGATAAATGTTTTTGGCTCCATTTGAAAGTTTTAATAAATCATTTAAATTATGTTTATTTGAATCAATAATTCTAATCCCATCATCAAAATAAATAGCTTCAATTTTTAAACTATTCAAAGTTTCGGTGGGTAATGGCAAAACCAAACCAGTATTAGTAGTAGCATTATAACAACCTAATTTAATGATTTTTGGTTTTTTAATAATGTTATTTTCAATTAAATATTGATTAATCGCTTCTTCTTGATTTTGGTCTGCAAACATGTTAATTATTATTAATTCTTTATTTACATTTTCTTCTTGCGGTTTTTGATTGACATCCCAAAAAACAAAAGCTTCTTCGATAGCAATTTCGTATTCTAAGAGGTCTTCTAAGGTGTATTTGTAACTTTCATCAGGATATCCTTTTTTAAAAGGGTTTATTCTTGGTTTGAAATAGACGCCTAAAAGTCCTTGAGGAGGATTTTTAAAATCGTTTATTAAAATCTTATTTTGATAACTATTAAATGATGGAGTAGAAAGTAAAATTTCAATATTACAGTTAAAATATGCTAAATAGGAATTAATATTTTTTTTATTTTCTATAGAATCAGTACTTTTAAAAATGTTAATATCATATCTTTTTGTTTTTGGTTGAAATGTTAACCATTCTTGTTGAAGAGTTTCACAATCAGCTAGTTTTATATTTGATTTAGTTTGACGATGAAAATAAGAATGAGCGGAGACGGAATGAGAAGATAAATGAAAAAGAATGATAATTAAAATAATTATGGAATTTTTAAATAAAGGGTATTTTAGTTAATTTTGGCATATATTGATTACCTCCTAAAAATGTGGTTTTTGAAATAGTTTCTAAGAGACAGTTATATTTAAAATTTTAATGAAACATATTATCTAGTTTTATTTGGTTACCTTACCAGTTATATATATTTGTTAAATAAAAAAAGACCTGAAGGGTCTTTATAAATAATAAAATTTTATATAAATTATTTTTGTTTCTTATTGGGTTTTTTTGAAGAAGAACCTTTTTCTTGAGTTTTGGTTTCTTTAGCTTTTTTTTCTAATATTTTTGTTATTTCTGGGTTTGATAACATTTGAATAATTTTATTTCTGTCTTCTTCTGAATAATTTTCAAGAGTATTATGTAATTCATAAAAATTTTTTACATCTTTTTTAGATTCTTCTTTTGATGAAATTATATCTTTTCCATGATTTTTTTTAGGTGCAGCCATTATTTGATGAACATTATTAGTAATTAAGAATAATCCTAAAAAAGTAAATAAACAAATACTTATTATTTTAAATTGATTTTGTAATTTAACCATTAATTAAATCTCCTTTAATTTTTTTATCCCTCGTCTGAGGTGATGTTGTAGAGGGATTTAAGGGAGGAGATGGTTTGTTTTTGATCATCTTTTTGAGATTTATCATAATCTCGTTGTAATGAATCTCTTAGTTTTATAGCGTTAGATAGCATATTTTCATACTTTTTTTGGGCGGCTTCTAATTTGCCGATTTGGGTTGAAACTTGTGCTATTTGTTCCATTATTTCATTTCGTTCGTCTTGTAATTTAGATATTTCCGCTTGTAATTTATCAATTTCAGGATTATTATAAATTGATATTCCTTGAGTTTGTAGTTGTGATTTTTTATTTTGTAATTGTGATTTTACTTGATTGATTTCTTGTACTTTGTCATCGTGTTTTTTTTGTAAATTAGTTTGTTGAGTTTTTAATGAAGGAAATTTATCTTTAATTTCTTTAATTTCGTGATTATAATTATCACATTTTTGTTGGTATTCATCGATGTTTTTTTGATCTTGTTTTATAAATCCTAAAATTTGTTCCCAAGATTTTCTAATTTTATCAATTTCTATTTTTTCTTCTTGGGAAAGATTATTTGGTAATAAAGATTTGTCATCAGTTTCTGAAAGAACATAAGCTTTAACTTGATCGAAATGAGATTGAGTTGTTTGAAATTTAAGTTTTGGAGGTTCGGTTTCGCGCTTGGATCTTGAAGGTGTTGATTGATTAAATTCATGTTTTAATGATGGTGATTTACCTAATTCTCGTTCTTTTTTAATATCATTAGTTCCTTGGTAAAAACAAATTAATAATAACAATCCAAGAAGTGAAATAATCGCGATAGTTACTAAACATTTTTTAAAAAAATTATTATTCATAAATTTCATTTCCTTTCCGATAATAGTGATTATTATCAAATATTGAAATATGAATATATCACTATTATACAACTTTATTTTTTAAATATCCAATAAAAAGGTTATTAGGTTAAATTTAATGATTATTTATTAGTAATTGGTTGAAAAAATTTAGCATATTTTTTTTCTTTTTGTTTTTCTTCGTAGCGTTTTTGAGCGCGAGCGTAACTAGGATTTTTTTGTTTTAGTTCTTCTTTTGTGTTTACAATTTCTTCGTTTTTGGTTTTGCAAAGTTCGCGGAGATCATTTTCTTTTAGTCTTAATTTTTGTACGTTTTCTCCTGAAACTTCTTTTAGTTTGTTTGTTAAATCTTCGGTTATGGTTTCGTATTCTTTGATTACAGATTCGTCTTGTTGTTTAAATTCAGTTAATTGGTTTTTCTCTGTTTGTATTTCTTTCTTTAAATTTACAGTTTTTTGACGAGTTTCATATTCTTCTTTTTTCTTTTTATAGTCTTTGTAATCGGCATCAAGTTTGTCTGTTTCGCGGTCAATACGAGAACAAATAGAGTCATAAGTTTCTTTTGACATCATTTTAGGTGTTCCATCTTTATTCACAAATATATCTTTGGCTAAATTAATTACTCGATGAGTTTCATGGACCACTAAACCCGCTTTGGCAATAGTTCCAGCGACTTTTTTAGTAACTCCGCCTGCTACTGCTTTTAAGAAACCGCGCCCACCAAAAGCATCCATATATAATTCGGCACCTTGGAAAAGGGCGTCTCGAAGGTTACCAAAACTAAATTCGTGTTTTTTATCCCAGTCATCAAGAGCGATTTTGGATGCGTCTGCGCCTTGTCGTAAAATTTCTAATTGTTTTCTTTCTATTTCGATAGTTGCTGTTTTGACATCGATTTCATCGATGTTTTTTTGAATTTCAGCTCTACGATCCTCCTCGTTTTTGATTTTAGTGAAAAGTTGTTGTTCGCCTGATGTTAATTCATTAAAATCGCGTTGTATTGACTCTTTTAGTTTGATAGCGTTAGATAGCATATTTTCATACTTTTTTTGGGCGGCTTCTAATTTGCCGATTTGGGTTAAAACTTGTGCTATTTGTTCCATTATTTCATTTCGTTCGTCTTGTAATTTAGAGATTTTAGCTTGTAATCTAATCTTATCATCAGGAGAAGCTAATTTTTCTTCTTCTTGTTTTTGTTTAATTTCTTTTTCTTTGGCTTCTTTGTCTTGTTCTAATTGTAAAAGTTTACCTTTTAGGATAGCGATATTACCTGTATTATCTTTTAATTGTTCTTTTAGTTCTTTAATTTTTCCTTCGTTTTTACCTAAGATTTCTTTTATTTTTTCTTTTTGTTCTTGGGTTATTTCTTTGGCTTTATATAATTCTTTTAATTCATCTTCACATTTTTTTAATTCACCTTCCCATTCGGATTTAAGGCCTTTGTAGTTATTAATGGTTTCATCGTATTTGTCAATTGCTTTATCAATTTCACCAATTAATTGACCGACATATTTAGATGATGGTGGTGTTTTGAAAAAAGATAAATAAATAAAACTAAAAAGAAATAAAATAATTAAAAAATAAACTAAATAGCCTTTCCAAGTAGTGCTGTAGTTGTTATGTGTGTTGTCGTATTTTCTTTTGAAGAAAAAGAAAATACTAAAAATAGAGATGGCCGTAATGGCCCAAGTATAATAGGCTCTAAAGTTAATAAAACCTTTAAATAAATCTAGTGGTGTTAACATTATTTAGTTTCTCCTTTCTTTTGATTTTCGATTTGATCTAATGTTTCGATGTTTTGGGAAACGATCATTTGATAAGCTTGTTTTAAATCTTCTTGATTGATTTCATTTCTTTTATTTTCACCAGTTCCTCTATTTTGAGCGAAGACGGTTACCGCTGTTTTTAAAATATTTTCTAAAGTACGATTAGCTTTTAAGAATTGTTGATGATGTGGTAATCTTTCTAAAGCTTCATTAATCACTTCAAATAAGTATTTTTTAGCTTCGTCGCTATAAGGGTTTTTTCTTCTTTTGATTAAGAATTCTAAAAATTGTTGACGTTCAGCTTTGTTACCAGGTTTTACTTCGATGTTGTAAGTGAATCTTGATTTGATGGCTTCATCGATTTGGTCCTCGTGGTTGGTCGCGCCGATAATGAAAATAGGTTTTTCAGGGTTGTTTTCAAATGATGTCATTTCAGTTTTGAATTGGTTAACCACATTGGCAATTTCAGACCCTGCTTCTAAGGTACCTAAATCTGTAAAAATAGTTTCGCATTCATCTAAAAAGATAATGGCGCCATTGTTTTTGTCTACTTCGCGTCTAGCTGCTTCAAATAAATCTTTAACCATTTGCGGAGCTAAGCCTTTATATTTTTGTGAAAATAAAGAGCTACTTACTTCAAAGAATGGGAGTTTGGTTTCTTTGGCTAAGGCTCTTGCTAAAGTTGTTTTTCCTGTTCCTGGAACTCCGTATAACAAGATACCTAATGGAGGTTCCACGTCACCAATACCTTGATAGTTTTCTTGATTTTTAAGATAATCAATAAAACCTTTGACTGCTTTTAATTCTTGTTTAAACCCAATTAATTTATCAAAAGTTGGAAATTTTTGGGGATTAGTAGGTTGGAATTGATTTTTATCTTCTTCAAAGTTTGATATTGCAGAGGATTGGTTTTCTAATAAAATTTGTGATTCTTGCTTATTTTGTTATTCTATTTTTTTGGTTACATCTACATTTTGCTTTTGAAGCGCTTTTATTCCTTGTTGATGTTCTATTATTTGTTTTTCGGTTTCGATTAAAGTTTGATGATGAATCCAAACATAAGTCCCTAAAAATAAGACCATAGATGTTATGATGATTATGATTAAATTAGTTGAATTTTTATTTGATTTGTTTTTGATAGTCATCTTAGTTCCTTTCTAACAAAAAAAGACCAATTAATAATTGGTCTTTTGATGTTTTATTATGCTAAATTAGTAATTTTATTTTTGATTGTTTGACTGCCACCACTGAAAGCTTTACCTTGAGAATCAACTAATTCGTAATCAAAAATTAAGTCTAATTCAGGTTTTTTTCCATCAATAGTTTTTTTAATAATTTCTTTTTGTTCGATACCGATTTGGATTGTTATAGTTCCATTTCCTTCTTTTAAAGCCATTAAAGGACGTTGAGATTCATCATATTCATTATTATTAACTTTCATTGATAAATTAAAAAAATTTGTCGGATTTTCAAAAGTTGTTTTAGTATCATATGAAGAAGTTATTTTTAAATATAAAGGATCCATTTCTACTCCATTTGTGTTAAGTACAGCTTTATGTTCCATTTCGATTAAATGTTGATATTTGCTTGGTTTGAAGTTTGGTATAGGAAGAGGTATAAGAATTTTATTCTCGTTATTTCCTTTAGTTCGTTCAACATTAAACAAAGGGAATTTATCTAACAATGAAATTTTTTCTTTTCTTTGTCGGGCGAAGTAATTTTGTAAAGCAGTAATTGAAACGATGGTAAAAAATAAACTAATAAAAACTACTAAAATGGTAAAAATTTTATTTTTTGTTTGTTTTTTTGTTTGTGATTTCATAATTATTTTCCTCCTGGGATTATTGATTTAATTAAGTTGATAAAATTATTGATTCCTGTAGTAAACCAAGGAATTTTATTTTCATAGTAAATAACCATAAAATAGAAAGTAATTGCCATAAAATATAAAATAAACATAGTTGTGTGAGTGATTTTTTTTAATAAATTGCATTTTTTTGTTGGGACAATAGTTATATTTTCTTGTTTAGGGTTAGTCATTGTTTTTATTTTTTGGTTGTGATTTGTTTCGTTAGTATTAGATTTTGGTTTTTTCTTAATGATTTTATTCATATTTTTTTCTCCTTTTGTTTGATATTTGTTTATTCTAATTTTAAATCTTTCACTTTATCTTTAATGGTTTTAGATAATTTGAAAGTTACTACCGTTTTTGCAGGTATTTCTAGTTTTTTTCCTGTTTTGGGGTTTTTACCTACATATGCTTTTCTTGCTTTTAATTTGAATTTACCAATTTGAGGGGATAAAATTACTTCTTCGTTGGATGTGATAGCTTCAATTAGAGCGTTCTCAAATGAGTTATAAAATTCTTCTGTTTTAGTTGCAGAAGTTTTGTTGGATAAAGCGATTTTTTTAATTAATTCTTTTTTAGTCATTTTTGGGTTTCTCCTTTTTTGATTTTTTTTGAAAATTATTGTTATTTAAATTAAAATAGAGTTTCGCTTAAAATTTAATGATGTGAAACGATGGTAAAAATTTTAATTCTACTCATAATTTTTAATAATGATTTCTTGATTGATGTTTTTATTGGTGAGATTATGGGTAGTTGTTGTTTTTATTTTTTTATAGTTTTTCTAAAATTTGAACCTTTTAATGTCTTGGTCTTGAATAACAGGTTTTTCAATTTCTTTAATAATCTCTTTTTCAATAATTTTATCTTTGAAAATAGTAATCGGTTCTTGGAAATTAGAATTTGAAGGTATATTTTCTATATTAGAATTAGCAGGTGTTTTTTCTATAAATTGAATATATACGAAAATGGCGATTATCATCCCCATCAATAAACAAATGATATTATCAAAATAATTAATTTTTGTTTTCATATCGATATATTATTTTTTTAATTATTCGACCTTTGTCATTAAATTCTTCAATACAATCAATAGTTTCGCCGTCGATACAATAAAATATTTCTTTAATCATTTGACCTTTGTCATTAAATTCGGAAATATAATGAATAGTTTTGCCATTGGGGTAATATGTTATTTCTTTAATTTTTTGACCTTTGTCATTGAATTCGGAAATATAATGAATAGTTTTACCGTCGGGTTTATAATCTATTTCTTTAATTCTTTGGCCTTTGTCATTATATTCGACAATAAAATCAATAGTTTTATCGTCGGCTTTATACATTATTTTTTTAGTCATTTTACCTTATTAACTCCTTTTTTTTTAAATAATAAAAAAATTTTTTTTCTTTTATCACCTATTACTTTTGAACTGGATGGTTTTTGTTAAATGTATAAATTATTAATATATCAAAAATCATAAATTTTTTAATTTTAATTTTAAATTGCATTAATTATTTTTTAGATTTTTTTGACTAAAAATAATTAAATGATTTAAAATAAAAGACCTGAGTTAACGCTCAGGTCTTTATTAAGTTTATTTGATTATTATTGAGTTTTATGAATTTATTGTTTTAAAAAGGTAAAGTTTCTTGAGGTTTATTGTCTAAAAAGATGACATTATGTACGATTACTTTTGTATTTGTTTTCTTTTGACCTTCGTTGTTGGTGTATTTTTGGACAGATAATGTCCCTTCTAGATAAATTTTAGATCCTTTATGTAAGTATTTTTTCATGTTGTCAGCTTGGGTTCTAAAAACCACACAAGGAATATATTGTACTTTGTCTTTGTTTTGGTTAACCGCTAATTGAAAATCTATTTTAGGGACTTGTTCATTGTTAACCTTAAGATATTGTTTGTCAAGATCATGAGTGATACGACCAATTAATTGAACTTTATTTAACATATTTTATTTTTCCTTCTTTTTGATATATTTTTTATTTATTTATAGATAAAATTTTTGAAAACAAATGTATTTAAGACTATCTGATTTGTTGATGTTGGAATCGTTTATTACTGTTGTTTCAAAAATTTTATGTTGGGCTTTGATACAAAAAAAGATTACTTTGAAAGTAATCTGGTTTTTATTTTTTTATTGTTTTGAATAACTAGTTTAAAGTCATTACGGACGAGAAAGGTTAACGTTTTTTTAATTTTTTGATAGCAATGTTTTTAATATTTTCTACTTGTCTTAAGGTTAAATTTAGTATTTGGGATATTTCGTGATTAGAATAACTAGGTTGATTTCCTAAAGGAATTCCAAAATTTAATCTAATGACGTTAAAATCCTTTTTACTTAATTTGGTTTTTAGCTTCTTTAAAAAAATTTCATGATGAATTTGTTTTAACCATAATTGATGAGGGTTAAGGATTTGATAATGCCATATATGTTTTTCTTCTTGAAAAGAAGGGTTATTGGTTTTATGAATCTTTTGAGGAACGGAAGGTGAATGACTTTTTCTTATTAATTCTCTGATTTCTGATTTGATAGTTGGTGTCGCATAAGCGATAAAGTCATAACCTAAATCTACATAATTATCTAAAGCCTTGATTAATCCTAAAACCCCTTCTTGGTATAAATCATCTTTTTGAAGTACGCATGGGTAATATTTAAATTTAGAAACTAGTTTTTTTACTAAGGGCAAATGTAAATCGATTAATTGATTACGCATTTCTAAATTCTTTTTACTTTTTAAAAAATCTTTAAATAATTTTTCTCTTAACATTTAATTCCTTTCTAAAAATATTTTTAGAAAAGATAGGAAATTATTTTTTAGTCTTTGAAAAGAAAAAAAGACTAACTTAATAGTTAGCCTTAAAGAATTTTTAAAAAATAAAAAGTGTCTAAAGTTTTGGAACAGTTCACTTTTTCTAGTTGTTTGTTTTCGGTTTTAGTTGCATCAAGTCCTTGTTTGATTTTGTTTAAATCATTATTATATTTTTCTTTTAGGTTTTTATTTTCTAATTTTAAAATATCAATTTCACTTCTAAAACCTTGTTCTTTGATTTCTAGTTGTTGCATTTCGCCTTTTAAAGTTTTAATATGAGTTTCTTTATTATTTAATTCCTGTTGTAAAATATCATCAGGCTGTTGGTTATTAATTAAATCATTTATTTCTTGTTGATATTTATTTAATTCTTGTTGCTTATTTGATAATTTTTGTGTAATTTCATTCAAATTTTTTCTTTTTTGGTGCAATACAGATTGATAATTATTGAGTTTATTTGGTGGAGGGGTGGTGCTTACATTTTGATTAAACTTAAATTGCCAACGGGTTCCAACTATCAATTGATTGATATAATTACTCCAATCGCTCCTGTTTTTATCGGTGAAGTATATTCTCTTTGAAGTAAAGCAAGGTCTTATATAATAAAAAGTGGCTCCATTAATTTCTATTGGTTGACTTTTTATTGTTCGTGGAGGGCCTATTTGTATTTGTTGATTATTTCTGTCTAGTTTTTCAGTTTGGGTTATTTCAACTGCAAAAGGGACAGGAGAATAGTATATTGTTTCATCTTTAATCCTATCTTCATTAATATCCTGATTAGCTTTGAGGTCGCAAGTTGTTTGCCATTCATCATAAGTTTGAGTTAGATTACTTAATTCTTGTTGTAAAGAGGTTTGTTGATTTGAAAGGTTAACTAATTCTTGGTTAATAGTGTTTATTTGTGTTTGTTTATTTAATAATTTTTGTTGTAATTGTTTTGCGTTTTCTTTATTTTTTTCAATTTGTTCTTTTAGTTTCAAGGTTTCGTTTTCAAGTTCAGAAACGGTTTTTTTGTAATTTGTAATTTGTCTTTGGATTTCTTCCAAAGTTTTTACATGTTGTTCTCTTAGGTTTTTGGTTTCTTCTTGTTTTTTAGTTAATTGTTCTTTTAAGTTTTTTTCGTTTTCTTGTAATTGTTTGATTTCTTCTTCTTTAATTAATAAATGAGCTTGATAATTTACTTGTTTTTGTTCGATGTTATTTTTTAAATTATTAATTTCTTCATTTAATTGCTTAACTTCGTTTGCTGATAAGTCTTTTTGTTCGCTTAATTTTTGTTCTTTTTCTTCTAATTGTTGTTGTTTTTTGGTAATTTCTGCTTTTAATTGTTCTACATCTTGAATATTAGAAGCCAATTGTTTTTCTAAAATTGATATTTTTTCTTTTGATGAAACTAATTCATTATCTTTTGTTATTATTAGATCTTTTTGATTTTTAAGATTATTTTTAATTAATGCAATTTCTTCTTGTAATTTGGTTTTATCTTCTTCTTTTAAGTCTTTGTTTTTAAGATTAGTTTCTTTAGATTTAATGTTGGCTTCTAAATTTATTATTTTATCTTCAAGGGATGCTTTTTCTAATTGTTGCGCTTGAAAATTGAGGTTTAAATATTCTTTTTCTTGTTGTAAAATCTTTTGTTTTTCTTTTTCTTGTTGTAATATTTCATCTACTTGTTGTTGAATGTTGGGATTTAATAAACTTTTGGTATTTGTTTTATTGGTAATTAGGTTTTGTTTATGAATTGGTTGTTTTAAAGTTGGCTGAGGAGTTAGGGTTTCATCATTTAATTCAGTTGATTTGTTGTTTTTTTTTTTTTTTGAAGAACTTGTAATAGTTCTTCTTTTTTATTTTTGGTTTGTTTTTCGATTTCTTCTGATGATTTACCTTGTTTTTGCAATTCGGTTGCATATTCTTTTAATTCTTGTTTTAGTTTTTCTTCTTGTTCTTTTTTAATAGCATCTAGATCATAAACTTCTACTAAGGGTTTTGGTGGGGAGTCTTCTTTAGGGGTTGTTTGATTATCCCCACCAATTATTCCTGTATAAATAGCTGTTGCAATTAATATTGAGATCCCTATAAAGGGTCCTATCACTGGAATACCAAAACAAGCTAGCCCTAAAATAAGGCCAATTGTGATAATAATACCACTAAATGTTGCAGAAGCAAATTTTGATGGCAATCCTAATAACCATTTTATAAAATCTGTACCATGTTTATTTATCCAATTAACAAAACCTTTAGTTTTTGCCCAAGCTGCTTGAGCAACTGGACCAATTTTAGCAGCCGCTTCAGGGAAAAAATTAGTAATAATAAACCATAAAGCAACTATTATTAAAATAAAAGGTAATATAACAATAATAGTATTTCTAATTGATTTGAGGATTCTTTTAAACCAATGTTCTTGTTTTTCTTGAATTTTGCTATTTTTTAATTTTGGGTTGGTTAGTTTTTTATTTATCTTTTTAATAAGATTCTTTTTTATTTTTGGTTTTGAAATAATAACCTTTTGGGAGGAAGTAATTTTTGGAGTTGGTTGGTTTATAGTTTTTTTGATGATAGTTTTTGAAGGTTTAGTTATTTTATTTTTTTTAACAACATTTTTTTGAAGTTTGGATTGTTTTTTTGGTTTTTTTGATTTAATTATTTTTTTAGCCATGTATTCTCTCTCTTTCTAATTTTTATTTATTTTCATCATTTTTAGTATTAAATTTCTTGGTATAAAGGGTAATGTATTGTTTGACTGGGTTGAAGTGAAGGTAGTAGGTTTTGTACTTAAAATCATCCTTAAAGTTTTCAATACTTTCAAACTCAGTACATTGAAATCCATCTATGAAAAAGTCTTTATCTTCTTCAATTAACCATTTTGGTCCTTCGTAGTTAAGTTCTATAGTGTGGTTGGTTGGGTCAGGGAGTAATAATACTTTGAATTGTGAATCTTCGCTTTTTCGTTTGTCGTGAAAGGTGCCAAAATAATCAGTTTGTCTGTTTTTATATTTCCATTTATTGAAAGGGTTTTTGTAAAAAGGTGGGATGTCAGTTGGTTCATATTCTTGGTGTTGTCCCTTGCCTAAACCATCTAAGCCATAGAAGGTGTATTTGATTTTTACTTGGGTGTTATCTTTGGGTGGTTTTAAGTATTTTAACAAACCTTTTTTCCATTCTACATATTGATTTTCACATTCTTTTCTTCTAGCTTCTTTAGTTGTTTCAGAAACTTTAATATTTTGGAAAGTGTTTATAGCTTCATCTAAATCAGAAGCTAACATAACTTCATGATTAGGGTTTTTACGTTTGTATTTTTTGGCTTTAATATAAGCACTATCAATTATTTTTTCTTTTAAGTTTCTAGTAGAATAGCTTTTGCCTTTGCATCTATTAGCAATTTCTTTCAAATGAAGATAAGTATGATAACTAATTTGATAATCAGCTACTAAAAATTGTAAAAAGCCTTCAATTTCATCATCTTTTAATAAATCAATTTTAATTTCTTTGCTAAATCTACTTCTTAAAGCACTATCAATTTTGTCTAAATGGTTAGTTGCTCCCATTAAGACAATTTTTTTATTACTTCTTTTAAAGCCATCTAATTTAGTTAATAAATTGTTAATAATATTAATACTTGTTTTGTTAGATTGGTTATCTTCGCGATTGGCAAGTCCGCTAATTTCATCAATAAAAATAATAGTTTTATCATGATTTTCTGCTTCTTGCCATATTTTTTCTAATTCTTCGTTGCCTTCACCAACGTAAGTCTTATCAAATCTTGATGGTTCTAATTCAATATAGTGTATTCCTAATTCATTGCATAAAGCTTTAATTAAAAAAACTTTTTCCAGTGCCAGGAGGACCATATAATAAATATCCTCTAGGAATTAATTTATCAAAATTAACCATAGAAGTGTTGTCGTCTTTAAAATATTCTATTAAATCTTCTAACTCTTCTTTTTCTTGTTTCATTCCATAGACATCAGAAAACATAACTTTCTTTTTTTCACCTTGATAAGAAGTGTTATTTTGTAAAGCTTTGATTTCTTCTTGCAGTTGTTTAATTTGTTTATCAAATTGGATTAATTGACCGTCTAAAAACAAATCATAACTTTTTAAATTTTGTATTTCTTCATCATTATCTTTGTTTTGAATCATTAAATCTTTAATGATGTTTTTATTAGCGTTATTTAAAACCATTGCTTCTTTCAAACTTTGAAGTTTTTCATTAATAAATAAATTTTTACTAGTTTTGGTGATTTGAGAAGTAATAGTTTGAATTCTTTCTTGGTTATTAGTTTTTGTAGTTAATAATTGTTTTTTTTGTTCGATTAAGTCTAAAGTTTTTTTATGAATAAATTCTTTTTTATCTTTATTTTCTTGGAGTTTTTGGGTTAAAGAGTTAATTTCTTCTTGTAATTTGGTTTTATCTTCTTCTTTTAAGTCTTTGTTTTTAAGATTAGTTTCTTTTGTTTCTTTTGTTGTTGTTAAGGTTTGGACTTCTATATTGCAATCACTTATTATATCTAAATTTAATTTAATTTGTTGGTCTAAATGTTGTATTTGTTGAAGGTTTTTTCTTTGTTCTTCGATTTGAACTTCATTAGTTTTTTTTAATTCTTCGAGATATTTTGATATTTCATCTAATTCTTGTTTTTTTTGAGGTGTTAACGAATTATTTTGCGGCAAATCGTTTTGTTTGGAAGTTTGGGAAAGAAAACCGTAAATCCATAAACCCAAAACTACCAAAATACAAACACCCAAAAAAGTTAAATAAATTTTTTTTAATTTCATATTTTTTCCTTTCTTTTTTTATTATTCATGTTTTGGTTTAACTTCTTTAGTTGGTTTTTGTTCTTTATCTTCTTTATTTGGTGGTGGAGTTTTTGAATCGTTAACTTTGTTATCATTGTTTTCGGTTCCTGTTGATGGTGGAGTTTGGTTGTTGACAATATTTTCACAAATAGGATTATTATTTTTTCTAATAAAGTAATAACTAACCCCTCCTATAATTAAAATTATCATTATTAAAAGTAAAAAGAGATTGAAAAAATATCTTTTAGTTCGAATATTTTTTTTGTTAATAACTTTTTTTTGGATTTTTCTCATTTTAAATTAAATTTCCTTTCTTTTGTTTTTTTCTTCTGTTTTTTCTAAATTATCTATAATTTAGTTAATTTTTTTATCTATTTTATTAAATTTTTCTTTTAATTTCTTGTTTTAATTCATCTACTTTCTTTTAAAGAATGAATTATTATTATTTAAAATTACGATTTAACAAAGATACCCAATTATGGATGCTGTTAAAATAAGCATTATTAAATTGATATAAAATAAATTTTTGTTATTCATTTCCATCCTCCTTTTCATTAATTGGATTGTTTTTTTCTTTTGATTCGTTATTTGGATTTGTAATAATTGAAAATAAACTTTTAGTTTTATTTTCTTTTTTTGACTCATTTTTTTTATTGATTTCTGGCGATGAAATTGAATTAAAAAATATTTTTTTAATGATAAACATTAAAGAAGTTGTAAATAGAGCGCCAACGATAAATCCAATAGAGAAATTTAGATCATTCATTTTCTTCCTCCTTTTCATTAATTGGATTGGGGTTTTTTGATTTAAGTTGTTTTTTTCTTCTTTTTTTCTCTTTCCAATTAGCAACTTTGACTTTTTGTACTTCTATTTGGGATTGGAGTTTTTCTTGGGTTTCGTTGATTTTATCTATTTTTTGTAATAATTTTTGCTCTAAATATTCTTGTCTGGCATTTTGGATTTCTAAGTTTTGTAGTTTTTTGTTGGGGAAAAAGATACCTAAAATCATATTTTTGATGAAAATTAAAGTGTTTGTAATTAATTTAAAAATAGGTTTGAACCCAGAAACAATAAGAATAGTGAAAAGCGTTGTTTGGATTCCATCCATTCTTCGTTCAAGTATTTCGGTAGTGGTAAATCCTTTGGTATAATTTAGAATAAAATTGATAATTGTTGCAAATATTGGAAATAACCACATATATTTTTTACCTTTCTGAATAATTTTTAATAACTTTTATTCGTTTGTTTTTAAATGCTTTCTTTTTGTTTGGTACAGTTTTGTTGGGGTAATATAAATTAACCCATTTTCCTTTGGGTTGATTATATTTGTTGGTTTTTTTCTTGGTTTGGGAATTGCGGGATTTGAAATAAGTTCCGCGGAATGCTTCTGTCATGCCGTCGCTCATGTTTTTATCCTCCTTTCTGTAGAAAATAATAATTTTTTATTGATATATGAGATATAATAATATTAAATTGTTTCTTTAGTGGGGTTTTATGGATATGAAATTGCGAATCTTTTTTTGTTCTTCTGTTTTAGATTGATGGGGTGGTTGTGATGATAAATATTTATGAATTATGGCAAGATTTAAAAAGTTCTTTTTTGTTGTTATTTATTTTTATTTCTTTTTTGGGGATTTATTATTTGTATTTTAAAATTTATACAAAACTAATTAATATAATTTTTAATAAAAAATTTATATTAGAAAAAGGTAAAAATTGTATAGAAAAATTAAAAAACATTCAAAAAATAATTAAAGAACTTAATAAACTAGAAAATAGAAATAACTTGGTTTCATTAATCAAAAACATTAATAATTCTTTTAAATTTTCAAAAGAAAAATATTTTGTTTCTTTTGCTGAAATCAGTAAAAAAATTCAAGAACTTTTATTTGGAAACAATTTACCTTATGTTGGATTGGAAAATAAATCTAAAAAAATAATAGCATTTCGTCCAAAAAATAACTTTTCAAAAACATTAAACGGGCATTTAACTTTTATTAAAAACCAAATTAATTATTTTTATTATTTTTATTTAAATAGAAAAGAATTTAAAAGAAAAATTTTACCACACATCAAATTTATTGAATATTCATTTTTTTATATTGAAATTTTAGAAAATGGTTATATTTCCAAAATAAATTTTCATCATCAAGAAATAAAAAAAATAGAATTAAGATTATTAAAAAAACAAAATAAAGTAAAATTTATTTTTTCTTTAATTGAAATTAAATTTAAAATCTTAAAAAAGCAATTATTTTTATTTTTGAAAAAATCTATTTTTAAAAAAATTGTTTCTTTTATTATAACTTGCGCTAGTTATATATATTTTTCTAAATACATTATTTTTCAACATATAGTTTTTTTTATAATTTAATTATTAATTGATTAGATTTACAAAGAATATTTTGTGAGTTTATTTTTTCATTTAAAAAAAACGTATGAAAAACAAAATTCCAATTATTAAATAGCAAATCAGGGAAAAATTCTGCAAAATCATTTACATTTAAAATTTTAAGAGGATACCAAAAATACATCAAATAAGTGTTTAATAAATGTTTTTTAATGATTTTGTTTTGAAAATCTAATATATTTTCATCTAAAAAATCTAAAATATCTGAATATTTTTCTTGTTGTAAAAAGTTTGTTTTTGTGTTTGAGAAAAATGGATTATTTTCTTTATTAATTGTTTTTAATTTAATTTCTATTAACAAATCTTCAAATAAAAGACCTTTATATTTGGTATTTATTTTTATTGGAGAAAAACTTTTTCGACAAAAAAATTTAGAACAAACTTTAGTTCGAGAATTATAAAATTTCATCAAAATAAAAGCCAATGAAGCGTGTATTTCCAAATGTGTAAGTGGTTTTTTTGTATTTTTTGTTAAATAATGAGCCATTTCTAAAATATTAAAATTATTTTTTGACATTTTATTCATTTACTTTCTTATTCTAATTTAACTTTTTTAACTTCATCTTTAATTGATTTTGACATTTTAAAACTAACAACTGTTTTAGCAGGGATTTTTAGTTTTTTTCTTGTTTTAGGGTTTCTTCCCATGTAAGCTTTTCGGGTTTTTAAAACAAATTTACCGATTTTAGGCGATAAAACTACTTCCTCGTTTGATGTGATAGCTTTCATGAGGGTATTTTCAAATGAATTGTAAAATTCTTCAGTTTTCACAACTGAAGTTTTTAGTTGCTTTGCAACTTCTTTGATTAATTCTTTTTTATTCATTTTTCTTTTTCTCCTTGTTATTTAATTTTTTATTATTTTTTATTTTGAGTTTTAATTGGCTGCGGTTTTTGAAATAAGTACCGCGGTAAATTTCAGTCATAGCATCGTTCATATTTTAATATTCTCCTTACGTTTTTTTTAATAATTTTTGATAATAACTTCTTGCAACCCTCTTTGTGGGGTTAAAGCATGATTGGTGGTGGTTTTGATTGTTTGAATGTTAAAATCCTCAAACAATTTAATTATTTTTGCTGAATTGTAATTAGTATACAACCATTTTACATTGCGATGATTTGCCTCTTTTAAATATTTATAAAGCCTTATATGATCTTCAAATGTAAAAGGGTGTTGGTAAAAAACTTTATCTTTAATACCTTCGCGGTAATAAGGGGGATCAATGAAAATAAAATCATTGCTTTGGGCTTGGGCGATGACACTTCCAAAATCACCATTTAACAATTTTAAATTTTTAACATTAGTTTTTATTCTTTGTAATTCTAACAAATCAATAATAGGTTTTTTAATTCGCGACTTAAATCCGTATGATAAATGAATGGTTCCATCAGGACGATAACGGAAAATGCCCCGAAAAGCATATTTTAATAAAGTATAAAAAAGAGCACTTTTGAAAACTCCAAAATTACTTTTGTTAAATCTATCTATGAAAAATTTAAATGTTTTTTTTGCGTCTTTTGATCTTTATTTATATATATTGTGTCTTCAAATTTACGCACACAATTACAAAACAATTCTGATTTGGCTAACATATTTTGCCAAAGTTCCATTAAATTATTTTCGTTATCATTCAAAATTGCGGTTGGGGGTGTAATAGTTTGGAATAAAGCCCCACCACCTAAAAAAGGCTCAAAATAATTGTTATAATTTGTTGGAATTTGACATAACAATTGCGGCGTCATTTTCTTTTTGGTTCCAATCCAATTAATTTGCATTTTGAAACTCCTTTAACCAAATGTATATTAAAAAAACAATATCAGAAACAAGACTAATTGTAATGTTTGCTTTAATTCCTAAATTAAAATCAAAAAACAGAGTCATTAAATTTGTTATTATAAATCCTAAATATGTTAAAGTCAATATTATTGAAATATTTTTCGATTTTAAAATCATTTTAATTATTCTCCTTTTTTGTTTATAATATTTTTTTAGTAATTAATGTTTGAATTATTTGTTCTAAATTTCCTTGTTGTGAGTTTGTTGCATTAATTAAAAAACTGTTGCAATTTTGATGTTTGCAATTGGGATTATTGCAATATTTATGTTGATTTAAATAATTTTGGCGAACATTTTCAAAATATTTTAAGGGTTTTTGTTCGATGAGGTCTAATTTATGATTAGGTTGTGTTTGTTTTCGTTGTAAGCTTTTTGGGGGGTCAATATCTAGATAGAAAGTTAATGCTGGTTTAATTAAGAAATGACTTATGGTTTTGGAAGTTATTTCATCATCATAATCAATATAATTGCTTTGATATGCTAAAGTAGAATCATACCAACGGTCAACTAAAACAATAAAACCGCTTAGTAAAGCGGGCATTATCAACTCATCTTGGGTCTGAATCATATTGGCGAAACTAAGAAAATATTTACTTTTAGGGCTTGTTTTTATTTGATATAAAAATAAATTTCTTATTTCCTTTCCAATAGAACTACTACCTAAACCTTGGTAAACTTTTACTTTATGACCTTCTTTTACTAAAGAATTTTTTAATTTATTTATTAAAGTGGTTTTCCCACAACCATCGATTCCTTCAAAAACAATTAATTTATTAACCATTTTGAATGTTTCCTTTCAAATTTTTAATTAAATTAATTTCTGAAAATGGAACGAATTGCCTTTGGGAGAAAGTTTCAAAGAAGGCATTGGCTTTTTGAGAAAAACAATCAACAACTTTGTTAATTCCTTGGACTTTACCATTTTGAATTTTATTGTTTAGTCTTTGGGTTTCAACAGCATCGTTTGTTAATAAATAATATTCAAAACGTGTGTCTAATTTTTTTAATTGTTGGGCTTCGATGATGGCTTGTTTGTAACGTTCTCGCAAAGATGTTTTAATCCCAAAAGCGATAATGCGTTTTGTTTTGGTAAATAATACTAAATCAAATTTGATATCGGGGATGAAGAATAAATAAGCTTGAGGATATTGTTGAGTGATTCCAAGATGTCGCAAATAAATTAAAATTAGGTATTCATTTATTTTCCCACGAAGTACTTTTTGCTTTTGGGAAGTTGATTTAGTAATTTGAAAATAATGATTCAAACTTTGATGATTTAATTTCATATATTGATTAAAAGGATATTTAAAATAATTATCAGGTTTGATTTGGGATAAAATTTTTTCTGAAATTAACATTATTTTTCCTCGATTCTTTGGATTTCTTTATCAAAATTAAAATTGCATTGGCCTAATTTACCTGAACGATTTTTAGCAACAATAAATTGGGTAAAATCTTCTACAACGTTTGTAAATGGATCTTTTTCATAATAACTTTCGCGATGTAAAAACATTACCATATCAGCATCTTGTTCGATTGAACCTGAATCTCTTAAATCTGAAAGATTAGGGGTTTTAGATTCTCGCATTAAAGTTGCGCGGTTCATTTGGCTTAACGCAATAATAGGAATTTGTAGTTCCATTGCTAATTTTTTCAATTCACGAGTAATAATCCCAATTGCTTGATTTAAATTAAGAAATTGATCTTCTCTTAAAAGGTGTAGATAATCAATGAAAACTATATCAAGTCCTTGGTGAAATTTTAATTGACGGCATTTTCTTTTAACTTCTTCTATTTTGGTATTTCTGTCATCATCAATTAAAATATTCAATTCAGTTAATTTTTCTTCTGTTTGCAATAATTGTAACTTTTCTTCACGAGTTAATTGTTGTTCCATTTTTTTGATACTAATCTGGGATTCACAACTGATTAAACGTTTAATTAGTTCTTCGGATGTCATTTCTAAACTAAATATCAAAATATTATGTTTTTTAGGGATATTTTGAAAAACTTTAGCAATATTGACAGCCAAATTTAACATAAAGGCAGTTTTACCCATTCCTGTTCTTGCAGCTAAAATATTTAATTGTCCTGGTTTAAAACCTCCAATTTAAATCATCTATATTATTAAATCCTGTTTCAACTCCAACTAAGTTATTTTTATTGTGGTTTTCCAAAATGTCTTTGATTACTTTAGAAACACAACTTTTTAAATCTTTAAACTTGGGAGTGAGTTTTTTCTTAATTTTGCAGTATTTGTTTCTATTAATTCTAAAATCTCTTGGGGAGCTATTTTGCTTCTTGCAATTTGGGATAATTTAGCAATAATACCGCCAATTTCTCTTTTTAAAGATGTTTCTTTAATTAAATCAATATAGGTTTCTATATGTTGAGTAGAAGGCATCAAATCAGATAATTCATTTAAATAATCAATTCCTCCTATTTGTTTTAATAATTTTTCGTTTTCTAAAATAGCACTTATAGAAGCATAATCAATTTCTTTATTATTTTGATGTAAGTTTTTCATGGCTTTAAAAATATTTTTATGATGAGGACTGTAAAAGTCAGTTTCTGTAATTTCATTAAAAACTAAAGAAATTATTTCGGGGTTTAAAAGGACAACCCCCAACAAAGCGCGTTCTGCTTCAATCATCTTTATAACTCCTTTTTTTAATTTGGGTATAAAAAATACCCCTTCAAAAAGGGGTTTAGTTTCTATATTGATTAAAAAGTTTTAATTTTTTCAATTGTTCCATCTGAGTTGTAATAGGTTTCTTTGATTGTTTCTTCTGTTATGGGATCATATTCAGTAATGCAGTCAATTGTTTTGCCATCTTTATTAAACCAGGTTGTTTTAATAAAATTCCATGTATCAGGGTCATGTTCGTGAATACCACAAATTTTTTTACCATCAGCATTATAATAAGTGGTTGTATTTTTTTGATAATTCATATTATTTATTTCCTTTTTATTATTTTTTTTAATTTATTAATTGCTTTAGTTTTGATAAATTTCACTTGTGTTGCAGATAAATTCAACATTTTACCTATGTCTTTGTTGGAATACTCAATTTGAGGGTATTGATTTTGGATTTTTAAAGGAATCCCAAAACTTAATCTAATAATCTCGAATTCTTGTTTATTTAAATTGGATTTGATTTTTTCAATAAACAATTCGTGATTAACTTGGTTTAACCAAATTTGATGAGGGTTTAGATTGTTGATATTAATAGATTGAGGTTGTGTTTCTTCAAAAGGAATATTACTTACTTGTTTTTCTTTTCGAAAAACCTCTCTGGAAGTTGAAGTAGTTTGTAGGCCTCTAATAAGTTCTGTGATTTCATTTTTAATCATTGTTTTGGCATAAGAGAGAAAATCATAACCTAAATCTTGGTAATTATTTAAAGCTTTGATTAAACCTAAAATTCCTTCTTGGTATAAATCCTCTTTTTGAAGTGCTTTAGGGAAATATTTAAATTGTTTAACTAATTTATTTACTAATGGTAAATGCATTTCGATTAATTGATCGCGAATTGCTAAATTTTTTTTATTTTTTAAAAAATCTTTAAATAATTTTTGTCTTAACATTTTATTCCTTCCTAAAAACATTTTTTTAGAAAAGATATGAAATAATTTTAGTCTTGAAAAGAAAAAAAAGATTAACTTAATAGTTAGTCTTAAAGAATTTTTAAAAAGCAAAAAGTGTCTAAACTTTTGGAACACCTCAGCTTCTCATACTTATAGATATCATTTAGCAACCGAAGAAAGACGTAAATTACAAGAAGTAGATATTGCAGTAAAAGCAAAAGAGTTGAATGATGTTATACATAATGAAAATAAAAAACTTAAAGAAGAAAACGAAAATTTAAAAAGTGTTCCTTATGAATTCATAAGAGATAATGGAGAAAAAGAATATTATAATTTATTTACTCACAAATTAGTTAAAAAAATTGATAAAGATAATACAATTTGGGAATATGATAAAAATAATGGTCTTTTGTTGAAAAAAACTGATAAAGATAATAATGTTGAAGAGTACGGTTCACACGGTAAATTAATCAAACGTAAAACTATTGATGGTTCTATTGAAGAATTTGATGATAATGAAGAAAAATTTAAAGAAATAGATAAAAACGGTAAAGTTAAAATTTTTTAAAACTAAACTTTATCAAAATATTTCGGATTTTAAGAAATTAAATTTTACTATTAGACAATTAAAAGATATAGGATTTAGTTTGCAAGAATTAAAAGATGCAGGATATACTTTGCACCAATTTATATCTGTTGGATATACTGAGAAAGAATTAAAAGATGCAGGATATACTGCGAAAGAAATTAATAAAATAACCAAACCAAACCAAGAAATTTATTATCGAAAAGATGGTAAAACTATAAAAGTGATTGAAAAACTCAACCCCGAAGGCAAAATAATCCAAAGAATATATTACAACCCAGATGGAACTGTTAAAGAAGTTATAAATCCTAAATCATGAATAAAAAAAGAAAATTAATATTAAAAGTATTCCAATACGAGCGTAGCGAACTAGGCGTCCAGCCGAGGAATATTACAATTAATCTATTACACCCTCCTATAAAGTCCCCTTTGGGGATTTAGGGGGTTTTTTTGTATCGAGAACGAACCAACCGCCTTTGTCGTGTTAGACGATAAAGGAGTAGGTTGGAGAGTCTATTAAAGGAGAATAAGATGTTATTTAATTTATCAAAAGAACAAAAAGAAATTATTAATTCAGATGCTTCTTGCATGTATATACATGGTGGAGCTGGTTCTGGCAAAACTACTATTTTAATTGAAAAATTAAGACAAAAAGAAAAAGAAAAATCTTTAATTTTGGTAGCTACTAATGCTACTAAAAATATTATTTATGATAAATTATTTTCATCATTAAAAGAAGATTATCCTTCTTATAATGATGATGAATTAGAAAAATATTTAAAAGATAATTATGAAATTAGAACATTTCATAGTTTTGCTTATTCTTGTTATTTAAAATATAATATTTTTAATGAAACAGCACAACAAAGAAAATTTATTGATGATGAAACTAAATTAAATATTTTAAAATTGATTTTAAAAGAAAATCAAGATTTAAAAATGTATTTTAAAGAACAAAGAAAATATTCATTTAGAAAGCTTTTGCAGGAATTAAATAATTTAATACGTTTAACTTTTCAAAAAGAAAACTTTTATTCATCTATTAAAATTGATGATAAAGTTTTAAAAAAATCTTTTGAATTGTTATTAAATTTGTATTATGAAAAATTAAATTATTATAATTTAATAACTTTTGATGGTTTATTAATTGAAACTAGTGATTTTATTGAATTTGTTGAAAGAAATAATGGTTTAATTTATAATCGTCCTGTTTTTATCGATGAATTTCAAGATTTAAATTATTTTTATTATTTTATTATAAAAGAACTTTTATTTAATAAACCAAATTTTTTATATTGTTTTGGTGATTATACTCAAAATATTTATAGTTCTTTTGGTTCTAGTGAACGTATTTTGGAACTTTTTGTAAAAGATTTTAAACCTGAAAAACATTTTTTAAATGTTAATTATCGTTCCAAAGGTATTAATATTGTTAAAGCAGCTAATGAATTAATTGATAATAAGGAATATTTACAATTATCTTTTAGTGAAAAAAAATATAGAGATTTTATAAATTTTTCTTTTTTTGATAATTTTTATCAACAAATTAATTATTTGTGTGAAAAAATTAAAAATTCTTTAATTTATTCTACAACTGTTCTTTGCCGTAGTAATGCTGAATTACAAAAAATTAAAGATGAGTTTACAAAAAACCAAATTCCTTTTACTATATCTGATAATAATAGTAAAGAAAATGAAATTATTTTGTCAACGATACATGGATATAAAGGATATGAAAATGAATACGTTTATTTAATTGGTTGGCAAAACCGAAATGAATTACAAGATAAAGTTCTAGAAAAGAAAATAATTTATACTGCAATAACTCGTGCTAAACATGATATTGAAATTTTAACTTTAAATGATTCTTCTATTTTTATAGATTATTTTTATTCTTTAATAAAAAAAGAATTAATTTCTGATGATTTTACAAAAGGATTAAACGATAAAATTTTTGATTTAGATTATTTAAAAATTTGTTTACCTAATTCAAAAGATATAGAAAATTATGATGAATTATCTACTACTATTAAAATTTATAATGAAAAAGTTAATCAATTAGAAAAACAACATAAATTTAATCAAATTACTGAATCTTATTATAAGAAATGTTATTTAAAATTATGTGTTTTATTTAAGGAAATTTCTAAAAATATTTATAAAGTAAATAAAAAAGATAATGGTTATGAAACTCGTTTAAAAGGGTTTAATTATTTTATGTTTGAACCTTTGGAACGAATTAAATGTTATAAAAAACATTTAAAAGAAAAAAAAGAAGAAAGGCATTTGTCATTAAGTGATGATGATTTGAAATTGGATTATTCTTTAAAAAAACAATTAAAAGAAAATAAATTGCAAGAAATTAAACCAAAATCAAAAATTTTAAGACATTACCGAGATTCTTCACAAAATGCTAAGGATAAACTTTTATATAATTTCAAAGATTCTAAAAGAATATCTTTTATTACTTTGACAGCTCCTTATGATGATTTACAAGGTAAAACTATAAAATATACTCATGAACCTGATATTATGGGTCAAGTAAGGAAACGTTTTATTCGCTTAGTGCGAAAAAATTATTTATCAAGTTTATTTCAACAATTCTCTAAAAAAGAGTTGGTTTATTCCAAAATGCAAGATTTTCGATATTTTTGGTCTTTGGAAACTACTAAATTAGGAGTTATTCATTACCATATTATTTTTAATGTTGATGTTTTAAATTCTTTTGGCATATATTCACGTTATTTATGTACGGATAAAGATTATGCTTTGGGTTTAAAAAACCGACCTATTAAAGGAAATAAGAGTATTTTTTATGATGATTATTTAATGCATAAAATAGATGAAAAAGGTAATATTAAAATACCTCAAAATTATTACGAGAAAAATAATGTTAAAGTGCCAAAAATTACTTTGCTTTGGGTTAATGCTTATGCGTCTGTTATGAATAAAAATAATATAAGACGTTATAAACATTTAAACCCAATTAGTCAAAACGTTCAAATTTTTAGACCATCAAAAAAAAGTCTTTTATTTGAAAAAATTGAAATTAGCAAATGTAAACCTTTTTATAAAGGTACTTTTGATAAAAAAATTTATGTCAATAAAATTGTTTCATATGTTAGTAAATATGTTTCTAAAAATGATAAACTAATTGAAACAAATTCTAATAAAGGAATTGATTTTTATAGTCGCCATTTATTTGGATTTTCTCGTACATGTTCTAATTGTTCGCAAAAATCTTTCTTGGCATTATTTCCTTATGATATAATTAAAGAAATACAATTAAGTCCATTTCCAATTGTTAATTTTAATTTTTCTAATATATTTGAATGGAATATTAAACAAAGAGTCAATGGAAAAAATATTAAAATTCCACATAATTTGACTTTGTTGTGTAAATCTTATATGAATTCACAACAATTTCAAAATTCTAATTATTTTAGTTTAAATTTATCTGGTATTCAACCAAAAAATCATTTTCTTAATAAGAATTTTAAAAAATATTTTAAATTACAAAAACTTAAATTAAAACTTAAAAAAGATTATGAAAAAAAAGATATTAAAATATTAAATAAAGTTGAATGTCAATTTTGGTATAGATATCTTGAAAATAACTATATTCAAAGTTTTCAACTTTCTCCTTAATTTGATTAAATTATTTTAAATTCAATATTTTTAATTAATTTTGCTGTCTAATTATTGGACGGCTTTTGTTGTTGGAAAAAAATAAATAAAATTATTTATAAATTTTAAAAAACTTAAAAAAAACTTAAAAAAACTTTAAATTATTAAAATTATTAATGTTATAATATAAGTAATAAGAAAAAGATTTTTTTAAAAGAAACAATATTTTGAAAAAACTCAGTAATCGCCTACAAAAAACCCTTGAAAAAGAAATAGATAAATTTCAACAAGAAACCCAAAGTAATTTTCAAAAAATTAATGAAAATATAGATAAATTAGAAAAAATGATAATAAATCAAAATAAATCCAATCAAGAAAGCGAGTAAAATCATATGGCGAAACAAACAAATAAAAACAATCAAAATCAATCCAAAAACAATAAATCTAATAAAATAATTATCAAAAGAAAAAAACTCCAACTCCTAAAATAATTATCGAAACTCAAACTAACAAAGAAAACTGGTTTCTTAAAATCATTAAAACTTTCTTTAACATCCTCATCTACTTCATACCATTATTATTAATTGGTGGGGCAATTTATTGGACTCTTTTTAAATTCTTCCCTGAAGTTTTCAATCAAATCAACGCTTTTACGAGCGACGCCGCGGCTAAAACTAAAGTGTTTTACGATAAAGCTACTCAACCAATTCGTCAAGTTATCGAATATATCTATAATAAAGTAACAGGCAATGATAAAAATCCTAATCATACTCCTTCACCGCAAAATAAATTAGGTTATTATCTAGCAACTACTTTAAGCGTCATCGGGATTTGTTTAGGATTTGGGAAAATCGGTAATTGGTTAAAAAGTGGAAAGAAAAAGACTATCAAAAAAGGAACTAAAACTATCATTCAAAAAAAAGCTACTTCAAAAATAGCGAATGTCGGCGGTAAAATCCTTAAAATCGGTAGTAAAGTTTTATTTTGGGTTTCTTTAGCTTCAACTGCTTATGAACTTTACCAATTTTATCACGAAGAAACTAAAACCCCCTAATCCACCACAACAATTAACCCATAAAATGGAAAATCCCCCAACACCAATCTTACAAACATCAACTATTCAACAACAACCAAACAATGAATTACCAACTATAGTTAATCCAATTCAAGAAGAAACAACAACAGAAGAAACAGAAGAAGAAGAAAGTAAAATTGGCAACCATAACAATCCCTGATCATGATTCAGTTGAATCAACAACTGAACCTACCTTATTACAACAAGAACAACTCCAACACAAACCACCACTTGGTGAGGAATTAAAAGAAACTAACCAAACAACGGAAACACAACAACTAACTCCTGAAGAAATCATCAAAGCCAAAAACTTATTAGAAATTCAACTTCAACAAGAAAAAATTAATAGTTTAACTTTAGAAACTCAAAAAGCTAATTTAGAACATGATTTAACTCAAAAACAAGAAGAATTAGAAAATAATCAAAAACTTTCTGAACAAGAAAAACAAGAACTTCAAAAAAAATCAATCAACAAACTGACAAAATCCGTTCTAAAGAAAACGAAATTTTTACCCAAGATCAAAAGATTAATCAATTAGAAACTGACCTTCACCAAGAAAAAACGATCAACACTGAAAAAGAAAAACAAATTAATGAATTAATCAATCAAATAAACGAACAAAACCAAATAACCGAACAACTCCAAAACCAACTTCAAGAACAAAAAGCCTTAATTGAAAAGAAAAACCAAGAATTAATAACTAATCAAGTTTTATCACAACAAGAAAAACAAGCACTCCAAAACGAAATTAACCAATTAACTACTAATTTTCAACAAAAAGAAAAAGAATATCAAGCAACTATCTACTAAAAAGACCAAGAAATCACCCACTTAAACCAAATCATCCACGAACAAGCCAATGAAATTAACCGTTTAAGCGAAGAATTAGAACAACAAATCGATAAATGGGTGCGACAAGGCCTTCACATCGAAGCACTCGAAGGAACTATTAAAGCTTTAGAAAATGTCTCTGGTAAATATCTCGAAGAAAACGCCGAACTCCGTCATGAAATCAATAAACTTAAAGAACAAATAAAAGACGAAAAAGCCCATGAAGCAACTAAAGAAGAATTAAAAGAAGCAAGTGATGAATTAACCCAAACAACAACCGAATACGAAAAAATTCAAAAAACCATATACAACCAAAAAACCTGGAAAGGTTCAATTCAACCTTTAAAAGCTTGTATTAAAGAAGATGTAAGACAAAGAATTAATAGTGCAAAAGAAAAAGTTAATAATGTAACTTCTTGGTTTAAAAAATGGTTTTAATTAAAATTAAAAAGTTAAATGTGTTAAAATATTGGTATGTTATAAATTACCCGAAAGGAACTAATCATGTTTAATATTAAAAAAATCATTAAATGGGTTTTTATCATTTTAGGAGTACTTCTTTTTTTATTGATTGGTTTTATTGTTTTAACCGAAATGGAAATCATTAAATTACCGAAAGAAGAAATCCCCATTTTAAAAGAAACCAAAATGGTAATTCATGAAGAATGGTATGACAATAATAACAAATGTACGATGATTAAAGCCAAATACACTTTTGATGGCCTTAATGGAGTCGGTTATTATCAACAACAACTCGCTAACAAAGATTTTATGAATTAGGAACCATAAAAGACCGCCTTGAAACCCAAAAAGAACCATCTAACCTCGCCAACTACATCAAAGATCGTCATCATTTCGACCGTTGGAATAAAGATGGTGATACTTATAACTACACTACTTTAAACGGATTTGATTATGCTTCTTTCGATAAAAAAAATGACAGTCATTTATATTCAAATATCAACTTCGAAAAACAACAACACAAAGGCCCAGGCAACAACTCTTTAATCCTTAAATACAAAGGTCTAAACACTTCTTAGACGATGACAAAGACTACTACCTTGGACGCGCTCGCGTCGATGATTCCAACTTCGAATTAACCCATTTCCACCTCCACTTCAGCCCTTTTCGTAAAACTTTATCTCTTTACCAAGACAAACACAATAATGATAAAGTCAAAGAAGCCGAAAATAATAAAAAAACCAGTGATGACTGGTGATTAAAATTTTAACAAATTCCAATATGTTAAAAATAAAGGAATAAAAATAAAAGGAGATTTAATTAATGATTAAATTAAAAAAACAATTTAAAATAATAAGTATTTGTTTATTTGTTTTCTTGGGATTTTTTTTAATTTTTAATACTAAATGTTTGCATGCTTTTCCTGGTATAGATTTAGACGCAAGAAAAAATCAACTTGAAGAAGAAAGAAATAATTTATTTTTAGAATTAAACAATATTTTTAATAATATGAGTTTAGATTCTCCAACACGTTTAAACATGATGGTTGCAATTTCAAACATAATAGAAACAACAAACAATCAACTCTCGACGATAAATCAACAAATTATCGAACGTGATCGATACAACCAACAAAGACGAAACTACCAAAATCAACCAAATAATCACAGAAGACCTTAAAATAATTAAATTTTTTAATCACAAACCAAGACCCCTCCAGGGTCTTTTTTTATTTAACAACACACCACACCTTGGAAAGGAAACCAAAAACCATGTTCATCAAAAAAATCTTTCAATCTTTACCTAGTAATCTCATCTTTTTCATCATCACTCTACTTTTATTTATTCCAATTATCATCATTTATTATGTCATTAAATTTTATCTTTTCACCGTCAAACTAAGTATTCACCAACCAAAACAAGGAATAGTGGTTCAATTTTACCAATATTTAACCACGAAGCGACTTAATCATCATGTGGAATTTAATTAATACTTGGTTAACTAAGTTAAATGATAACCTTAATACTATCAGTCATTATTTCTTTACTTATCAAAATCAATGGTTAAATTTAGGTTTATTAACAATTATTTTATTATTTCTTCCTCATCTTTTATATTTAATTGATTTTCTTTTTAAATGTCTTTATCATATAATTAAATTTATTTATTATTTAAAAAAATATCTTTTATTATTATTAAAGAACATATTTAAGAAAGAATGAATATTATGCGCATCAAAAACTTAAATCAACGAACCAAATTATGTTACCAACACCGAAAAAAATACATCAACGCTTCTGAAATCGTTTCCATTACTGGTTTAGACCCTTTTCGTTCCATGGAACAGTTATTTCATGATAAACTCTTTGGCACCACTTTTACCGCTAATCAATATACGCTTCATGGACAAAAAATGGAACCCATCGCTCGCCAGTTTTTCATACAAAAAACCAATTTAATTTTTGAAGACACCATTTTTACTGATGATCAAGTTAACCTTTTTTCCGCCTCTTTAGATGGCTACAATGAACAACATCGAGCTGTTTTAGAAATTAAATTTCCTTTTGTGAATGAAAACCAAGAAGTTTCATCCACTTGGACTAGTTTTTTTAACTCACCCTCAGTTAGAAAATATCCCCAAATACTACTGGGCCCAAGTTCAATGTCAACTTTATTGTAGTCAAGCTAATTTAGCTTATTTTTTAGTTTATTTTAACAACCAAAGTTATCATGTAGTGCGGATTTATCAAGATAAAACATTTATCACTAAAATGATTCAAGCTAGTCAAAAATACTTAGCACTTTTAACTAAAGCCAAAGACGAATTAGAAAAAACAACTTATTTAAAACAATTAAGTAAAATTAAATAATTAATACTTTGAGACCTTCAATTTGAAGGTCTTTTTTTATGCCCAAATATAAAAATCAAAGAAGAAAAGAAATGATGAAATTAATCGTTTTCGAAGGACTTGACGGGAGTGGGGTAACTTCTCTTATTCACGCCCTTCAACCCCAATTAAAAACCCCTCATCAACTGTATCAAGGCTTAGTGAGTAGTTCACTTGGGAAGGGAATTAGAAATTTATTTTTAAATTTTCAACAAGTAGATGAATCTCACTCGTTTTTATTTAAGTCTGGCTAATATGGCTCAAATCCAAGCGGAATTATTTAAAAATCATCAATTAATTATCTTAGACCGTTGGTTACCATTTACTTATGCTTATCAATTATTTCCTTTTTCCAAGGAAAAGAAACAACTTTTCCCTTTAAAAAAGATCTTTAAGTTGAATCATGAAACTATCTTAAAAAACCTGATTTATTAATTTATTTAGATATTGACCCTCTTATCGGAAGAACCAGAAAGAAAAAACAAAAAAACCATTAAAGAGATCTCATTGAAAGACAATCATTAACTTATTTTCAAACCGTTCGTCAAGGATACAATCATTATCTCACTCATTATACTAGTGGAGTTAATAAATTAATTTTAAATGGAAGTGATTCTATCAAATCCAATGTCAAAAAAAATTATTAAACAAATAGGAGCACTATCAAATGGCGATCATAATTAAGAAAAAATGTCAAAACGGCAATAACTACTTCTATTTTTTTAATGGAAAAATCAAAACCATTCATAAAGATGGTGCCATTACCTGGAAAACAAAAAGAATTTTTAAAACTAAAAAAACCAACAAAAGACCTTAATTTAAAGGTCTTTTTTTATTTAAAGAAAGGAATATCAAATGTTAAATAACCAAGATTTTATGAATATTCAACAATTTAATAATAATATCCAAACTGTGGAAATCTTAAAATGTTTTTTTAACAAAGACACCTTTAATCTTTCTATTAACGAATATATGAAAACCAATCACCAACAATTAAACCATTATTTTAACCAAAATAACATCAACTCTCAAAATCAAAAAGTAATCCGTGGTAAAATCAATGCATATCTTATTTTACTCTATTTTCAAAACCAAGGTATTATTCATTTATATCCTCAAGCTTATTTATTCTTCATCCCCGACATTAAATTTGATTTAGTGTTATTTACGAAAAATAAGCGGATTATCGCTTTTAATTTTAAAACATGTCTGCGTGATCGCTATAAACAAGCCATGGTAGAAGGACAACAATTAAAAAAACTCGATACTCGTTTTGAATTTTATTTATTAACTAACAACGAACCAGAAACTCAGAGATTAAATCATAAAATCAATCAAGGAAAAGTCCAAGGCATTAATCAAGTAATTAACTTATTTTCCAATTCAGCCAACAATTTCTTACAAAACTTAATTACCCGTCAATTCATCGCTTTTTCTAACATTAACATCATTAAAAAAGAAAAAAAGGAGTTAATATAAAATGTTAACCAACGAACAAAAAGCGTTAAAACAATTAATAAATTATATCGAACAAGGCCAATGGGAAAAGTTAAACCTTTATTGTCAAATCATCAACCCCAAAACCCTACTTGACCCCAACAACACAAAAATATTTAAAACCTTAAAATATTTAACTTTAAACCAGACAAATACTCATCCCTTTGATAAAATCAAATCTCAAACTGAGATCATTAAAGAATTACTCGCTTATCTTCGAACTCATTTCCCCCAAGATCATTTTACGAAAGAATCATTATCTTTTTTAAGTAATGATTTGAGTAAAGAAAATAACCTTGATTTTTTAGCTAACTTAAAACATACCTATACCCAAGAAAAACTGTTCCAACAACTCTTAAAAATTATTAGTCCTTCTTTTGAAAATAAAGATCCTTATTATAAACATCTATACTACCAAGAAATCTTTGATAAATTAAGAAAATTTATGGCTTTGATTCCGCATCAATCAGATAAAACCTTATTAACTTTAAATCAAATGTCCTCTTATCATCCTGAATTTTTTGAAACTGATAACCAAGCTAAACAAAAAATCCAAGAAGAATATTACCGTCTATCAGAAACTTTCCGAGGTTTAAATCAAGCCACAAAAGGCTTTAAAAAAGGTCAAATCATCACCATTGGTGGCTATACTGGTTTAGGAAAAACCACTTTTATCTACAATCTTCTTTTAGATATCACCAAAACCAAACACCAAGAAACTCATCATCACCCTCATCTCTTAGTTTTTCTTATGAAATGACCTTAGAAGAAAATTTAAGTCGTTTATTAGCCCATCAAACTCAAATTCCCTTAGATGTTATTTTAGCTAAAAATTGGGAAGACTCAAACATCACTCAACATACCTACATGGAAAGGATGAATAACGCTAAAAAATTCTTTCCCCAGCTTAACTTATCCTTTAGTTATGATCAAGGTAAAAAAATAGATTATATCATTGATTTAGTTTATCGCCTTCATTTAGAACAAAAAGTAGAAATCATCGTTATCGACCATCTTCAAATTACTAAAACGTCCAATCATTTAGAAAATGACCTTCTAGCCATTGATGAAATTATGACCAAACTCAAACAATTAGCCATGGAATTAAACATCGTTATTATCATTTTATCTCAATTTTCCAGAGATACATACAGTAATTTTCAAGGGAAATCCCCTGAAATCACCGCTTTAAAAGGAAGTGGTGGAATTGAAACTAACTCCGATATCGTCTTAATGATGTCAGAATTCCAACCTAAACTATCTAAAGACCAAGAAAAACCCTTAAATATCTATAATCAAAATTGTAATCAATTATATTTAGCATCAAAAAACAATGAATCTCAAAAAATCATTGAATTATCGATTAAAAAGAATCGAAGCGGCGGTACGAAAAAAACTTAGTTTATCACTTTGAAATGACCACGCAAACCTTCCAAGAAATCGGTTATGTTTTGCCTTATTCATTAGAAAGTTATTAAGGAGTTTATCAATGAATTATCAAGATAAAATCAAACACATCCAAACTCATTTCCCCATGTCAGTTTTATTAAAAAAATTAAATATTTTATCCCTAAATTTTAACATCAACCACCGTTTCCCTTGTCCCTTTCATCAAGAAAAAAACCTACTTGTTGTCATTTCACTTCTACTAACAAATTTCATTGTTGGAAGTGCGGAAAAAATTACGATCTGATTGATGTTTATATAACTATCCGTCAAATTAAATCTTTTTCTAAAGCGATTCAAAGAATAGAAGGATTTATGAATTCTTTCGAATTTAAAACCTTAATCCAACAAGAAAAAGAAACAACGAAAATAACTACGAACCCTTTTCCACAGCCACATCATTCAATGAAACCAAAACCACCAGTTGACGAACAGGAAATTAATATCAAAAAGAAACAATTATTTAAAAAAATCTCACCCTTATTCAACCAAATTCGCGATTATTATCATTATTTATTAATTTCCAACCGAAACAATGAAAGCCAACCAGGATTAACTTATTTAACTCAAAAAAGAAAACTCACTTTAGAAACCATCAAAGAATTTCAACTAGGTTATGCCCCCTTATCTGATAAACCTTTATCTTTTCGGTTAGTAAATTACTGTCAAAAGAAAAATATTAAGATCGATCAATTATTAGAATATGGTTTATCAAAGAAAAAACTAATCAACAAAGAAAAAAATATTATCATGATACTTTCCATGGTTCTATTATTATACCCATTGAAAATGGTTATCATCAAACTTTTCATTTTTATCAAAACCATTTTCGCGAAGTTTCTTACTTTCAACCCTAAATATCAAGCTTTAACTAATTTCAGTCAAACCCCCACCTTTCATTTCAGTTATCGGTTTTTTGAAGCGTTAACTTTTATCAAACAAACAAAAACCATCATTATTCATGAAGGTTTTTTTGATGTCATTAGTTGTTGGGAAAACAATATTAAAAACGTGGTTGGTCTCATTTGTGTCACTCAATTACTTTCTCAATCTCAACTAGAAATTCTCAAAAAAAGAAAAGATTAAAGTGATTATCGCCTTAGATAATGATGAAACAGGACGAAAACGCAGTGAAGTGGTTAGGATTACAACTTAAAGAAACAAACATTTTATACGAAATTAGACGCATTTTACCGCCTTATGATAAAACTTGTAAAGATGTCGATGATTTGCGTCAATACGGAAAAGAAGCATATCAAAAATGTTTTTTAGCTCCATACATTACTTATGAAGAGGCCAAAAAGAAAATCATCGTCGATTTAGCGATTCATTTCTTTGGCGAAGACAAAGTTGAAGTAATTAATTAAATTATTTTTTACACCAAAATATATAACATCTACACATATAAAAACATTAATACACTCTCATAAAAGTATATATAAACTTAAATTTAACTATTTAGGGTTTTTATTTTTATAACAAAAAACCAAATTAAGGAGAAAAGAAATGAAAAACGACACTAGCCAAGAAATTAGAATCGGAGGTTGGAACGTGAAAACCACCCCTAATGATTTAACTCAAATTAAAAACTTTTTAAAAATATTAAAAGAAGATTTCATCAATCTCACTATTATCTCTCATTCCAAAAAGAAAAATACTTACCAAGAAGCTAATTACCGTCCCGAAAACCAAACTCTCTTCGTCGATCCTCAAATCTTAGAAGAAATGAAACAAACCAAAATCACCTTAATTAATGATAATTTCTCTTCTAGTAATAGGTTAAACTATTACTTTCTGATTTAACCCCTCTTAAAATCCAAAATAACCCCCTTAAACATCTATTTAATATCTTCCAAATCAATTATAAAAATGAATTCAAAAATATCATCAAAGAATTAATTGGAAAAATTGATGTCAATAAATTAGAAACTTTACAATTATATCAATTAGACCCTCAAAAGCTAGATAAATATCATAAACCAATGAAAACTAACTATAAGAAGAGGTTAAACATCATCTATTATCGAAAAGAAGATTTAAAATATCTTCAATTCTTTTTGACAAAAGATAAACAAGGTTATCGGGTGAAAAAACTACATCCTATGTATAAATATTTAATAAAAAAAGAAAACTAACAACTTTATAACACTTTACTAACAGTTTTATAACACTTTACTAACAACTTTATAACAGTTTGACTTTGAAAATAATCTATATAAACATTAACTCATTTAAGGAGTGATATTTGATATTATCGCATTATCATTTTTCATATCATTATTATATCGATATCATAAAAACCTCTTTTGAGGTAATTTTATTTTTTTTAATTTATTTCAATCATTAAATCAACTTTAATTTTTAAATTAACTATTGATTATTATATATGAAACAAAAAGATGAACGCGCTGAAGCACTTATTTTGATCAAATAAAAAATCTTTTAGAGTTATAATAGTTGATATATTTAAAATAATTTATAAAGATAATTGGTGTTAAGATGCAAAAATTAAAACAAAAAATTAAATTATTACAAAAAATGATTGAAAAGATTAAAAAAACTGATAAAAAGATTGTTTTTCATTTAGTTAAGCAATTCAATCAAAATCTTAATTTAACCACCATTTTAAAAACAATTCAAATTAAAAGAAGTACTTATTATTATTGGTTGAAAGTTAAAACTATAAACTAAAAGAAAAAGAAGAAAAATACCTGTTACAACAAAAAAAGAATTAAAGCTTTATGTTTCCATTATCAATATTTTTACGGTCATCGAAAAATCACTGATTTATACCAAAAAACCTTTAATGAATTCATCACCAAGAAAAAAGTTTATCTCATCATGAAAAAAAATGACATTAGTTGTCGTTTAAGAATCAAAAAAAATTTTACTTATCGTAATTTAAAAAATAATCTCCAAATAATTCCTAATTTAATCAATCAAGATTTTATGGCCACCAAACCTCTTCAAAAACTCTTTACTGATATTACTTATTTTAAAACGAATCAAGGTTTTCTCTATTTTTCTTGTATCATCGTCTCTTTTAACAATCAAATAATTGCTTTACATGTTTCAAACCAACAAAATAAAGATTTAGTTTTAAAAACTATTAAAAAATTACCTTCATTAAAAGAACCTTGTATCATTCATTCTGATCAAGGAACCGTTTATCAATCACAAAAAAGTCCAACAAACACTAACTAAAAAAGGTTTTTTAATCAGTATGTCAAGAAAAGCCACCCCTCGTGATAACGCCGTTATTGAAAACTTTTTCGGCCAAATGAAAACGATCTTACAACATCAAAATCCTTTTTTATTTCAAAAATCTCCTAACAAAATGAAAAAATTAATCAATCAATTTCCTCAATTTTGGAATACTAAGTGGATTTTAAGCAAATTAAATCATTCAACTCCATCTCAATATTCTCAAAATCTAAGATAAATTTTTTAGTTGAATTAATATAAAATAATATAACCTTGAAAAAGGTTACTTTAGTGCGCTTTTTTTACCTAAAAATAGTAAAATTTAAAAAAAATATCATTTTCTTTCATTTTGTTGACGAGTTTTTAACTTTTTTTACCTAACTATATAGTGAAGGGTTAAAATATTAAAAAAATATCTTTTGAAACTAAAGAATTATCAAAAAAAGTTTAGACACTTTTTAATTCAACAAAATATTTCCTTAGTTTGAAAAGATAGGAAATTATCTATTAATTTTTAGTCTTAAAGAACAATTTTAAAAATTAAATTTGTTTAAAAAAAGGAAACAGCTCAAGTTAACCAATTAGAAAAACAACATAAATTTAATCAAATTACTGAATCTTATTATAAGAAATGTTATTTAAAATTATGTGTTTTATTTAAGGAAATTTCTAAAAATATTTATAAAGTACAAAAAAAAGATAATGGTTATGAGACTCGTTTAAAAGGGTTTAATTATTCTATGTTTGAACCTTTGGAACGAATTAAATGTTATAAAAAACATTTAAAAGAAAAAAAAGAAGAAAGGTATTTTTCATTAAGTGATGATAATTTGAAATTGGATTATTCTTTAAAAAAACAATTAAAAGAAAATAAATTGCAAGAAATTAAACCAAAATCAAAAATTTTAAGGCATTATCGAGATTCTTCACAAAATGCTAAGGATAAATTTTTATATAATTTCAAAGATTCTAAAAAAATATCTTTTATTACTTTGACAGCTCTTTATGATGATTTACAAGGTAAAACTATAAAATATACTCATGAACCTGATATTATGGGGCAAGTAAGGAAACGTTTTATTCGTTTAGTGAGAAAAAATTATTTATCAAATTTATTTCAACAATTCTCTCAAAAAGATTTGGTTTATTCCAAAATGCAAGATTTTCGTTATTTTGGGTCTTTGGAAACTACTAAATTAGGAGTTATTCATTATCATATTATTTTTAATATTGATGTTTTAAATTCTTTTGGTGGATATTCTCGTTATTTGTGTACTGATAAAGATTATGCTTTGGGTTTAAAAAACCGACCTATTAAAGGAAATAAGAGTATTTTTATGATGATTATTTAATGCATAAAATAGATGAAAAAGGTAATATTAAAATACCTCAAAATTATTATGAGAAAAAGAATGTTAAAGTTTCAAAAATTACTTTGCTTTGGGCTAATGCTTATGCATCTGTTATGAATAAAAATAATATAAAACATTATAAACATTTAAATCCAATTAGTCAAAACGTTCAAATTTTTAGACCGTCAAAAACAAATCTTTTATTTGAAAAAATTGAAATTAGTAAATGTAAAGTTTTTTATAAAGGTACTTTTGATAAAAAAGATTATGTTAATAAAGTTGTTTCATATGTTAGTAAATATGTTTCTAAAAATGATAAACAAATTGAATTAAATTCTAATAAAGGAATTGATTTTTATAGTCGTCATTTGTTTGGATTTTCTCGTACATGTTTTTTTTCTTGTCCTCAAGAATCTTTTTTGGCATTATTTCCTTATGATATAATTAAAGAAATAGAATTAAGTTCATTTCCAATGGTTAATTTTAATTTTTCTAATATATTTGAATGGAATATTAAACAAATAATTAATGGAAGAAATATTAAAATTCCACATAATTTAACTTTATTGTTTAAATCTTATATGACTCCAAACCAAGTTCAAAATTCTAATTATTTTAGTTTAAATTTATCTAGTATTCAACCAAAAAATTATTTTCTTAATAAGAATTTTAAAAAATATTTTAAATTACAAAAACTTAAATTAAAACTTAAAAAAGATTATGAAAAAAAAGATATTAAAATATTAAATAAAGTTGAATGTCAATATTGGTATAGATATCTTGAAAATAATTATATTCAAAGTTTTCAACTTTCTCCTTAATTTAATTTGATTAAATTATTTTAAATTCAATATTTTTAATTAATTTTGCTGTCTAATTATTAGACGGCTTTTGTTGTTGGAAAAAAATAAATAAAATTATTTATAAATTTTAAAAACTTAAAAAAATTTTAAATTATTGAAATTATTAATGCTATAATATAAGTAATAAGAAAAAGATTTTTTTTAAAAGAAACAATATTTTAAAAAAACTCAGCAATCGCCTACAAAAAACCCTTGAAAAAGGTTACTTTAGTGCGCTTTTTTACCTAAAAATAGTAAAATTTAAAAAAAATATTATTTTGTTGACGAGTTTTTCATTTTTTTTACCTAACTAGATAGTGAAGGGTTAAAATTTAAAAAAATATCTTTTGAAACTAAAGAATTATGAAAAAAAAGTTTAGACACTTTTTAAGTTTAATGAAATTATTTGTTAGTTTGAAAAGATATGAAATTATCTATTTAATTTTAAGTCTTAAAGAGTAATTTTGAAATAAAAAGTTGTATGAAAAAAGGAAACAGCTCAAACCCCTCAACAAATGGAGAAATTTGGCAAAGATATTGTTAAAACATTGCCACATTCTATAAAAACAGAAATAGTTAAAAAAAGAATTAAAGAATATATTAAGAAAAAGATTAATCAAAAAGTAGGAAATGCTTTTGCTAAAACAGCTTTGAAAAAAGTACTAAAAAAGCAGTAGGTAGTTTTTGGGGCAAAGTATTTTTTCCTGAGGTTTTTGAAGCAGCTGAGGCAGCAGAAAGAAAATACGAATCTTATACGTATATAAATAAAAAAATTATTTTTGATATAACAAATAATTATTATAAAAAACAATTGGATTTTCAGTTCATTTTCCTTCTGAAGATGTTATAGAAGTTTATGAATTATTTTTAGATAATAACAAAAGATCTTATAGGTTAGTCCAAAAAAGTGAAATTTCTAATTCTTCGCATGTTTTAATTAATATTTTACAACCTAAACACGGGTTCGGTCCTCAATATTTAAATCTTTATTGTGGTAAAAGAATAAACTAAAATTATAAGGAGGATTGATAAATATGAAGTTCTTAGAATTCATTTTTGATAATCCTGAGTATTTTAATAAATTGTTAAAAAAATCTCATAATCATAAAAATCCAAAAAAAAATAAATTAATGCAAAAACATGTTTCTAATAAAACTGATAAAATAGTTTCTTATAAGATGGTTTTTATAAAATTTTTTATCCTTAATTTATTTTGTTTACTATCAGGATTAATTATTTATCAGTTATTAAGCCACTATCACAGTGCATTATATTCTTTTTTTACAAACCAAAATAACAAATATAAAGGAATTTATTTTATTTTTAATTGGCTTTAAATTAATCATTATTTTGATATGTTGTTTTTATAAATTAAGTCTTTATTATTGGAATTGTTTTTTGCCGATAGCTCTTCATTTGATGGTTATATTAGTGGGTTTTTGTATGCTGCTTTATTTTGCTTTTACCACTTTTATGGGAAACAATATTTGGATTTCCCCCCTTTTATTCAACATTTAATTCCTTTAGTTCCTTTAATATCTTTGTTAATTACTATTTTGATTTTAGTTTTTATTACTGTTTTATATAAAATAAATAAAATTAAAGTTTATCCTGGATTCATTAAAGTTTTAAAAATATTTTTTCTTATTAGTTTTATTGGTGAAATTATTTGTTTTTCTTTATACTGCTATCATAATTATTTTTCTAACTTCTTTTTTCTTATTATCCTTATATTTTTATCCTTAATAACTTTTATCATAGGTATTTTAAGATGGGTTTATGTTTTGCATCAATTAGATAACTTTGCTAAAAATATAAAGTGCTTGCCAAAGAATGTGAATGGATTTTAGTGAATTTTTTATGGCTTTCTAGTATGGAAGTATTTTGTAGTATATTTGCACTTTTTATATATGTTATTACTTATTTAGGTAATATAAAAAATGATAAAAGATAAAAATTTAATTATTTATATTAAATTGGAAAGAGGTATTTAATATTATTATAATTATTTTTCGTTTATTTAAGGGTAAAAAATAAATTCATTAACTACAAATAAAACATAATTCATAATTATAACCTCAAACTATTTACTTAGTTTGAGGTTTTTATATCTTACAATAATTATTAAAAAAACAAACTTATGTTTTACAATCAATTAATAGTTTAAAGAAATGTTTGAAAGAAACCCAAAAACAAGAACAAAAGGGAAAAAGATTAATTGAAATTCAAATTTTTGAATGGTCTAGATTAGTTGGCAGCATTTCTTATTTGTTTGTTCTTTTTTTATTTTATTATGGTATAAATAAATAATTAGGTTAATTATATAAAATATTTAATATTGTGTTTTCTTTCCTTTTTTAATATCTAGTTTATTAATAGATTATAGAACTTTTAATATTTTTTTAATATGTTAGTTAATTTTGTTTATAATATAAAGAACAAAAAAACCTCACTGAACTCCAAACACTTATAATTAAATATTTTTTAGATATTTTGCTATTTTTATAATTAAAAAATGTTATAATACAAATGTAAAAATCCCTTTTATTTAAAGTGTTAAAAGTTGGTTTTTTATTGGTTGGTCTTTTGACTTTAAAGTATTTTTTTACGTTTTTCTTTTTGAGTTTTGCAATAATTGAATTTCAACCCATTTAAAAAAACATCCCATTTTTGATTTTTCAAATTATTTTTTCATATTTGTTATTTATTAAAATTGTTTTATAAAAATATTAAAATCTAAAATTTTAAAGAGTTTTGAATCCTTTTTTTGACTTTTGTTATTCCTTTATTTTGATACAATAACTAAAATAATTACAAAACTTATCTTTAATTTTTTATTAAAAAGGAGTTTTGAAATGATAGAAAATTATAATTTTACCTCTAAATCTTTGCAATTTGCCAAAGGTTTTAAAGCTTTTATTGCTCGTGGTAATGTCATTAATTTAGCTGTTGCAGTTGTAATGGGACAACTTTTTGCCAAAATTGTAAGTTCTTTGGTAGCAGATATTATTATGCCTCTTTTTTCTTTGTTGTTTAATTATACTGGGGCTTTAAAAGATTTGAAATTGGAAATTAAAGCTAATACTTATCTTGGTTATGGTAATTTTTTGCAAACTATTTTAGAGTTTTTGTTGCTTTCTTTTATTATTTATACTATTTTAACTTTAATGTCATGGAAAAATCCTTTGCAAAAGGATAAAGTCGATAAGAATATGTTACTTTTACAACAAAGTCTTGATAAAGAAATTGCTTTATTAGAAGAAATTAAAGATATTTTGAAATCAAATAAGTAATTGCAAGTTAGTATTAACAATAAATATTATTTAGTTGTTATTAAAACAATTATAAGGGACTATTTTTAATAGTCTTTTTTTATTACGTTTTATTATTTTAATTATATTTTCACCCTTTTTATCCTTATTTTTTACCATTATTACTTGAAAGAAATTGCAACAAAAAAATTAACCATATAAACAAAGGAATTGTGAGTTTAGACTAATGAAAATTATTTGGAAATATTTATTCAAATACAAAATGTTGCTGTTATTAAATTTAATTGCTGTTTTGTTTGTTTGTTGTAGTGAATTGGGAATTCCTTTTATAATTGGTAAATTTATTATTGATTATAATAAAAATCAAATTGATCCTTTCGCACTTTTAGGGCTTTTAGCTTTATGTGCTTGTTGTGGTTTTATAGGAAATCTAATTCTTAATTATTGTGCTTCCAAAGTATCATCCTTGCTTTTTCAAGATTTAAGCGTCGATATTTTTAAAAAAGTACAAACTTTTTCGCCCACTGAGATGAAACAATTAGGGATTTCTTCTATCCTTAACTATACTACTTTGGATGTTTTTCAAGTAATGAATTTCATTTCTGTTTTTTTCCGTACTGCTGTTGTGTCTCCTATTATGCTTGTAGTTAGTGTTGTTGCTATTTTTTATGTAGCTTCTTTTTTGCTTTTAGGAATCCTTTTTGTTGCTCCTTTTTTAGTTTTAACCTTATTTATTATTCTTAAAAAATCTTATATTTTATCAAAACAACAACAAAAAAAATTAGATGAATTAAATGTTATTACTCGCGAAAATTTAATTGGGATTAAATCTATTCGTGCTTTTCGCCAAAGTCAATATGAAACTTCTCGTTTTTCTAAAGTAAATCATAAATATAGTTTTTTTTCTATTAAATTATTTAATTTTATGGTTTCTATTGATCCTATCTTTTATTTGTTTTTAAATTGTTCTATTTTGATTAATGTTGGAGTAGGAGTATATTATTTAACTCAAAGTCATCCTGATTTTACTACGGGAAAACTTCTTTCATGTATTGATTATCAATTTCATGTTTTATTTGCTATTTTAGATTTTTTATTACTCTTTATGATGTTTCCTAAAACTTTGGTATCTGTTAGAAGAATTGAAAATGTTTTAAATATTACCCCTAAAATTAAAAATGTTTGTAAACCTTTAAAACCGCAAATGCCTTTTCAAATTTTGTCTTTTGAAAATGTCACTTTTACTTATCCTGATGCTACACAACCCATGTTAGAAAAGATTAATTTTAGTATGAAACAAGGACAAATTGTAGCTTTTGTAGGTGCTACTGGTTCAGGAAAATCAACTCTAATAGGGCTTATTCCTCGCCTTTATGATGTGTGCGAAGGTGCTATTAAAATTAATGATATTGATATTAAAGAATATGATCTTAATTATTTGCGTAATAAAATTAGTTTTATTTCTCAAAAAAATGTTTTATTTAAAGGAACTATTAGAAGTAATTTAGCTTTTGGCAAACAAAATCCTCAAGAAAATCAAATGACAGAAGCATTGCAACTTGCTCAAGCTTATCAAATTGTACAAAATAAAAATCATAAATTTAATGAAATAGTAAGTGAATTAGGTACTAATTTTTCAGGGGGGCAAAAACAAAGGCTTTCTATGGCAAGAGGATTTCTTAAAAAACCTGATATCTATATTTTTGATGATTCTTTTTCAGCTCTTGATTATAAAACTGAATATGAAATTAGAAAAGCTTTTTTTGAAATGAAAGATCAAGCCTTAGTGTTAATTGTTGCTCAAAGACTTACTTCTGTTATTAATGCTGATAAGATTATTGTTTTAGAAGAAGGAAAAATGAAAGCTATAGGAACTCATCAAGAATTAATGAAAAATTGTCTTCTTTATCAAGAAATTGCCAAATCCCAAAATTTAGAGGTTGTTGTATGAAAAGAATTTTGAGATATTTAAAACCTTTTAAAAAACAAATTAATTTAGGGCTTTTCTTAATTTTGGTATCTTCCCTTTTTAATGTTTTTTTGTTTTATTTTGAAGGTAGATTTATTACTGATAAAATTCAAAATTATTATAAAGATAAAAATTCCTTTTCTGTTCCTTTTTTTGGCAATGATATTATGTCTTATATTATCTTTATTTTATGTATTAATTTATTTTTATATTTTGTTGTTGTTATGTGTCGTGTCTTTTTTAATAAAATGTTAATTTCATCTATTCATCAAGGGATGAGAGATTTGCGTCAAGATGTGCAAAAAAAAATTCATCGTTTACCTATTAAATACTTTGATTCTAATACTTTAGGAAATATTATGAGTCGGATGACAAATGATATTGAAGTTATTTCTAATGCCTTGCAACAATCTTTTTCTATTATGTTAGCTGCTTTTTTAATGATTGTAATGATTGTTTGTTTTATGTTTGTTTTACATCTTTTTTTAGGTATTATTGTCTTTATGATGATTCCTTTTTCCTTTTATGCTATTTATAAAGTATTTACTAAATCACAGAAAATCTTTATTCAAAGGTTTGATTCATCAGGGAATCATCATGGTTTTTTACAAGAAAAATATACTGGATATAAAGAAATTATTTTATATAATCAACAAAATACAGTTATTGAAGAGTTTAGTTATCAAAGTAAGTATTTAGAAAAGTTAGTTTTTAAATCTAATTTTTTGTCTGGTTTAACTTCACCAATTGTATGTTTATTTACTCATTTTACTTTAATTGCAGTTAGTATGATGGGATTTTTTTTGATTGAAGGACATAATATACCTCTTTTTTTAACTAAATTAGGAGTAGGAGTTATTGGAATAGGACTTTTTAGATGTTTTTTACAATTTGTTTGGCGTTTAGGAAATCCCATTATTGAAATAGGTCATATGTCAGTTTTATTACAATCTGCTAATGCTGCTTCTAGAAGGGTATTTGCTTTTTTAAATGAAATTGAAGAAGCTCCTGAAGTGCTCAAACCTCAAGTTATTGCCAATCCTCAAGGAGAAGTTGTTTTTGAAAATGTTTCTTTTGGTTATAATAAAAGAGATATGTTATTAAGGAATATTAATTTTGTTGCCAAGCCAGGACAAACCATAGCTATTGTAGGTCCTACAGGTTCAGGTAAATCTACTTTAATTAATCTTTTAATGCGTTTTTATGATATTAATGCAGGGTCTATTAAAGTTGATGGAGTTGATATTCGCGAGTTAAAGAAAGATAATTTAAGAACTATTTTTGGAATGGTATTACAAGATACTTGGTTTTTTAAAGATACTATTTGGCAAAATATTAAATATGGTAAACAAGATGCAACTGATGAAGAAGTAATACAAGCAGCCAAACAAGCTCAAGTTAATTATTTTATTAATACTAAGCCTAATGGTTATCAGATGCAAATTAATGAAGAAGCAGATAACTTATCACAAGGAGAAAAACAATTAATTACTATTGCAAGGACTATTTTAAGTAATCCTAAAATATTAATTTTGGATGAGGCTACTTCTAATGTAGATACTAGAATTGAAATTTTGTTACAACAAGCCATTCAAAAGTTAATTCAAAATAAAACTGCTTTTGTTATTGCTCATAGATTGTCTACTATTGTTAATGCTGATAAGATATTAGTGCTTCATAGAGGGGCTATTATTGAACAAGGAACACATCAAGAATTATTAAATTATAAAGGATTTTATTATAAACTATATCAAAGTCAATTTCAAAAATAAGATATAATATTAATATTAATATTAAATATAAAGACCAACTATAAAAATAGTTGGTCTTTTCCTTATTTGTAAGTTATTATTTTATTATTTAAAGATTGTTTATTGGTGTTGTTGGTTTTAGGTGATATGTTATAATAAGAATAATCAATTGCGATAATGTATAAAAAAATTATGGGAGATTATATTTGTGTTGTAAACTGGATAATTATTTGATTGATTTATTTTCAAAACTATAAATTATTATAGAGTGAATATTTTGAGATCATAACCGAATTTAAAAAGGAGTAAAAAAAATGAAACAAATTAAATCTTCATATATAATATATACTTTTGTTATAATTATTTTTATTGCCATAATTACTTTGCTTTTTATTCGTGAATATAATAAAAGAAATCAAAAAACAGGTTATCATGATGCAAATTAAATTGCTGATTTTGATCCTTTAGCTAAAATGAGTGGACAAATTCATAAAAATGATAAGGGACAAATATATAAAATAACTTACCCTAAAGGCGGCTATGTTGAATATAATCCAGAAACCAAAAAAAGAAAAAAAGTTTTAGAAACATATGAGGATTCTCGTATTCCTTCTAATTATATTGAACAACTTTTACTTTTTAATGAAGATGGTAAAATATATAAGATGATTTCAGAAGGAACTATTGATGAAATAGAACCCATAACTAACAAAAAAATAATGATTAATAAAAGGATTTTGCGAAATCGAAAAATTATTTTGAATTGCACAAACAATCTCCTTAAGCAAGAAATAATACGTATAAACAACTCTGATTACCCTGGACTAAATCAAGCCCAAAAAATAACCAATGAAAAAAATCAAATTACACATATTATTTTTCTTGATGGAGCTATTGAGGAATTCAACCCCGAAAATATAAAATGCTTATCCAAACTGTTTACCCCAAAGAAGGTATAATAATTCTTAATAGTTTATTTACAATAAAAGCAGATAAAGAATATAATCCTTCCACAAATATACCTAATTGCCAAAAAAAATATTTCATTATTATCTTTTGAAGATACAAATTTTTCCTCAAACTCCCAAGATATCACAAAATATGTTGAATCAAAATTAAAGAAACAAGAAATAACAGAAACATTTTCAAATGGCAAACCTAATAAAATAATTACTACTTATTATTATAGCGGCAACGAATGTAAAAATGAATACGATGAAAATGAAAAATTAATTTCAACAACTATGAAATTTGACCCAGATAGAATAATAAAATATTTAGACAATGAAGTAGATCAAGTTAAAATAGAAATAATTTACAAACAAAGCGAAAAAAATGATAAACCTAAAGAAACATATCCATATGAAGGAAAATGCCACTATTGCACTCAAATCCTTAAACCTGATGACAAAATTTTATTAATTAAATGAAAAAATATTATATTAAATTTGTGATGTTTTTTAGTAACTTAAAACGCTCCAATAATTCGCCCCCAGTAAAGAATGCATATTTTATCCCCAAACTATTTACTTAGTTTGGGTTTTTTGCATTCCAACGAAAAACAAAATAAAAATTATTAAAAAATAAGTTCAATATTTTTAATTATTTATTGAATTGCAATTTATTAATTTTTTTGCGTAAAAAACGTCAAAAATAATGTCATTATTGAACTTTTTTATTATTTTATTAGTATTTTTGATAAATATAGGGTTATTATAGAGTTATTTTTAAGATTTAGAGTATTAAATTGTTATTAAATTAATAAAGTTTGAGCGTCAAAACCCCACCCTTATTTTTTTTTATTTTATAATAGATATGTTTGTTATAATATTTTATAACAAGAATCTTTAAAATTTATAGATTCCGACGTTAAAAAATATATTTATGCTTTTCAAATATTTACCTTTATTTTAGGTATTTTATTTATGGGGCGTGATTTTTTTATTAAAGCTATCTTTGTAACTGTTTTATTTATTTTAGGTGTTAAGTCGTTTGATAAAGTTTGTACCAAAGACCAATTAAAATGGATAGTTACTTTCATTAATAAACAACCTTACGCCTTGAAAGTGTTTTTAAAATACTTTTTTAGTTCCTTGTATTTGGAGTTTATGTCAAAGTATAGGAATTACTTTAATTATGAAAAATAATGCTACTATTGGTGGGAATAATTTTATTCAGCTTATTTTAAAAAATAAATTAAAAATTCCTTTTATCTCTACTTTATTGTTAACAGATGGATTGATTATTTTACTTTTTTTTATCTTGGAATTTTTTCAACCCGCAGTAATAAAACTTACACCAGAAAAAATTTATTTAAAATATCTTAATTCCATTATTACTTTTTTGATGATGATCTTTTTAATTTATAAATTGTAATCTAAAATGCCAATTCCACCAAGTAAGAACAACAAATCTAAGAAAACTAACAAACCTTATAAAGCTAAAATAAAAAAAGTAAAAACACGTAATTATAATAAGAATAAAAATTTTAGGTTTAATAATATAGAGTATCAAAATACAAACATTTTAATGAAACACACACATGTTAAATCCTAAAGATATTTTTATTAGCAAATGTGAGGTATACAGCCAATAAAAGCAATACATGTTTTTTCTTTGTGTGCCTTTTTAACATTTGCCCTTATAAGCTCATATTTGTTTGTATATATTTGTAATTTGTATTTTAATCCTTGCATTTCTCATGACAGACCTTTCTTTTTGGGTTTTGTTTTTGCCCTAGCTATTGCATCTTGGATAGCAGTAGTTAGTTTTTCTTTTGTTTTTGGTGCCCTAAGCACTCATTTATTTTTATTAATTAAACATAAAGGTAGTTATTGACCAAAAGTCTATAATTTAAATTTATATTTACATTCCAAAACCTAGAACCAAAACAAAAAGAATCCCCCCCCATATTTAATATTTTTTTTGCAATTCAACATTAATTATATTCTTTATAATTGTCATCTATATTTAAGTAATGAATCCAATCAATCAGCAATCAATTTTATCATTTTAAAGATTAAATAGTTATTTAATTAATATCATTATCAAATATTTTTATCCATAATCTATATTTTTATCATGCTAATCAAATTTAATAATTAATATATTAACTAAAATTAAAATATCAAATATCAAATACTAAATATAAAATACCAAATACTAAATAACTAAGGAGTAATAAAAAGGGATTAATGAAAGTAAAAAACCAAGCAATGCTGATTACTTATGCAGATTCATTAGGAAAAAATTTAGATGATTTAAAGCTTGTTTTAAAAGAAGATATTAAAGATGTTGTAGGAGGAATCCATTTATTGCCCTTTTTTTCCTTCAACAAGCGATAGGGGGTTTTCACCAACGCAATACGACAAAGTTGATCCTCTTTTTGGAGATTGGAAAGATATTAAAGAATTAAGCGATAGTGGTTATTATTTAATGTTTGATTTTATGATTAATCATCTTTCATCTAAGTCTTTGATGTATCAAGATTTTAAAAAGAATCATAATAATTCTCAGTATAAAGATTTTTTTCTACGTTGGGAAAAGTTTTGGCAACAAGTAGGACCTAATAGACCAACCAAACAAGATGTAGATTCTATTTATAAATGTAAAGATAAAGCTCCTATTCATTTAATTGAATTTGATGATGGCACTACCTACTGAACATCTTTGGAATACTTTTGGCACCGATCAAATTGATCTTAATGTTAAAGAGCCTATTGTGAAAGAATTTATTAGAACTACTTTAACTAATATGGTAAAACAAGGTGCAAGTATTATTCGTCTTGATGCTTTTGCTTATGCTTGTAAAAAAGCTGATACTAGTTGTTTTTTTGTAGAACCTGATATATGGCAATTACTTGATGAAGTAAGAGATGTATTAAAGCCTCTGGATGTAGAATTATTACCAGAAATTCATGAAAATCATAGTATTTAAAATAAGATTAGTGAGCATGGATACTTTATTTATGATTTTGTTCTTCCTCTTGTTGTTCTTTATACTCTTTATTCTAAAAATCCTCAACGTTTAGTGGAGTGGTTGAAAAAATCTCCAATGAAACAATTTACTACCTTAGATACTCATGATGGTATTGGAGTAATTGATGCTTATGATATTTTAACTGATAAAGAAATTAAGTATACTTCTGAACAATTATATAAACAAGCTGCTAATGTTAAAAAAGTATATTCTTCATCTCTTTATAATAATTTAGATATTTATCAAATTAATTTTACTTATTATTCTGCTTTAGGAAATGATGATGATGCTTATTTATTGAGTAGAGCTTTTCAAATCTTTGCTCCAGGAATACCTCAAGTTTATTATGTTTGTCTTTTTGCTGGTGAAAATGATATTAAATTATTAGAATCTTCTAAAGAAGGAAGAAATACTAATCGTCATTATTATTCTAGAAAAGAAATAAAAGAAGAAGTTAAACGTCCTGTAGTAGCTAATTTATTTAAGTTGTTTGCTTGGAGAAATTGGGCTGTTCCATTTTTTCATACAACTTTTTATTTTAAAATGACTCTTTAAGACTAAAAATTAATAGATAATTTCCTATCTTTTCAAACTAAGGAAATATTTTGTTGAATTAAAAAGTGTCTAAACTTTTTTTGATAATTCTTTAGTTTCAAAAGATATTTTTTAATATTTTAACCCTTCACTATATAGTTAGGTAAAAAAAGTTAAAAACTCGTCAACAAAATGAAAGAAAATGATATTTTTTTTAAATTTTACTATTTTTAGGTAAAAAAAGCGCACTAAAGTAACCTTTTTCAAGGTTATATTATTTTATATTAATTCAACTAAAAATTTATCTTAGATTTTGAGAATATTGAGATGGAGTTGAATGATTTAATTTGCTTGAAATCCACTTATTATTCCAAAATTGAGGAAATTAATTGATTAATTTTTTTCATTTTGTTAGGATATTTTTGAAATAAAAAAGGATTTTGATGTTGTAAGATCGTTTTCATTTGGCCGAAAAAGTTTTCAATGATGGCGTTATCACGAGGGGTGGCTTTTCTTGACATGCTGATTAAAAAACCTTTTTTTGTTAAAGTTTGTTGAATTTGGAGCGATTGATAAACTTTCCTTGATCGGAGTGAATGATACAAGGTTCTTTTAATTTTGGCAGTTTTTGATGGTTTTTGAAACTAAATCTTTATTTTGTTGATTTGAAGTGTGAGAAGCAATTATTTGATTGTTAAAAAAAGAATCGATAATACAAGAAAAATAGAGAAAACCTTGAATATTGTAGGCGATTAAAGAACCATTAAAAAAATACCAACTTTTAAGTTGGTTTCCTTATTGTTTCTAAATACTAAAAAATATTTTTCTTATTAAATAATAAAAAAGGAGATTAAAATGGCGAGAAATTACAGACGTTCTTATTTCAGTAAAACATCTTTTAGAAGAAATAAATTAACTTTAAGCAGATTTTTTACATATTGGATTTTACCTACATTAGGCATTGTTATTCCTTTGATTGTTTATTTTGCTTCAAAAGGTTATTTATCAATAGCTAAATAATAAAAAGGAGGATAAAAAATGACTTTCAGACAACTATTAACTTTAATTGCTCTTGGTTTTATTTTTATATTTGCAGCTTATAAATTTGGTTTTATTGTTTCTGATGCAACTAAAATTACATGGATTAAATAATGAGTGTTTTTTAAAAAACACTCATTAAGAGATAATATATGAATAAATTAATTTAAAATTAAGGAGTTAATTAAAATGGATAAAAAACAAAAAATAAAAAAAGAATTTTACGAACATTGTCAATGTTGCGGAACTAATTTGGGAATGAATATAAGTGATCTTGATTTTACTTTATTTGGTGTAATAATAAATTCAATGATTTTAATTAGTTTTGGATTTTTTGTATTATTTGGTTTTTTGAGTTTATTTTCATTTTTTCAAATTAATCATGAAATTTTTATAACTCTTACTTATATTTTTGCTATTGGTGGTGTTTCATTTTTTATAATATCTGACTGTATGCCTAAATTACTTTTTGAAAAAGTAGAATATGAAAAGGTTGAAAAAGAATAAAGGAAAATTAGATGAAAAAATATAATTTATTTGATAATTTTATTTGTTTATTGATGGGCACAATTATTGGTATTTTTTTATATATTAATTTTTTTTATCACAAAAAATAAAGAAAGCGCTAAACAATTACAACAAGAATTATTAAATAAACAAACACAAATAAACACTATTAATCAAGAATTAGTTAACCTTTCAAATCAACAAACCTCTTTACAACAAGAATTAAGTGACCTAACTCAAACTTATGATGAATGGGAAACAACTTGCGAAATCAAAGCTAATCAGGATATTAATGAAGATAGGATTAAAAATGAAGCAATATACTATTCTCCTGTCCCTTTTGCAGTTGAAATAACCCCAACTGTAAAACTAGACAGAAATAATCAACAAATACCAATAGGCGTTCCACGAACAATAAAAAGTCAACCAATAGAAATTAATGGAGCTACTTTTTATTATATAAAGCCTTACTTTGCTTCAAATAAAATATGCTTCATTGATAAAAACAGGAGCGATTTTAGTAATTATATTGATAAATTGGTAGGTGGAAATCGTTGGCGATTTAAGTTTAATCAAAGTGTAAACACCACCCCACCACCAAATAAACTCAATAATTATCAATTTGTATTGCAACAAATAACAAAAAATTTGAATGAAATTACACAAAAATTATCAAATAAGTAACAAGAATTAAATAAATATTAACAAAAAATAAATGATTTAATTAATAACTAACAGCCTGATGATATTTTACAACAGGAATTAAATAATAAAGAAACTCATATTAAAACTTTGAAAAGGTTGGAAAAGAATAAAGGAAAATTAGATGAAAAAATATAATCTATTTGATAATTTTATTTGTTTATTGATGGGCACAATTATTGGTATTTTTTTATATATTAATTTTTTTATCACAAATAATAAAAAATTAGAAACAATTCAAAAAGATAATAAACCAGTTGAAATAATAAAGGAAATTGAAAAGCCAATAGAAATTATTAAATATGTTAATTTAACTAATTCTCAAAAATTAGATTTAATAAATAAATTAAAAAATAATTTTATAAGTTATAATAACCAAAATTATTTATATAAAAAAGATATTGAAAATATTTTAAATAATTTTAAATAATTTTATAGAAAGGAATAATTGATGGATATACAACAAACAATTATTAATATTGTTGAATCTAAAATATTTATTTCTTTTACTTCTTTTATCTTTGGTATTTTTATTTATTGGCTTTATTTTTATATTAAAGAATGGAAAAGTAAATATGATTTTAGTGATGAATTACGAGATATAGTAAACCATTATCTTAAAAAAGGTAAAATTCGTATTAGTGAATATGGTGCCTTAGTTAGATTAATGGCACAAATGGGCAATTACTTAGGTATATATAGAAAACATGTTGAAACAATGATTAAAGAATTTGGAGAACATGGAGGACTTAATTTTTCCGAGGGTATTTTTGATGAAAAAAATAATAATCAAGAAAATAAAGAAAATAATAATTTAGATGAAATTTTAAAAGAGAATTTAAAATTAAAAAATCAATTAAATAATATAAAAAAACCTTTAATTGCGGAATCTATTGATGATACTGAAAATGATTTTTAGTTTTAATTTTTTAAAATATTTAATTTTCTTTGAATTTAAAGATTTTTTTTATTTATTATATAATATTTTTTATAGTATTTTTTTTACTAAATCATCTTTTTTATTTGGTTTTAATGTTGGTTGGAATAATAATTTTTTAATTATTTTTAATATGATAAAAACAGTAATTGTTTTTATATGGTAACAACTAACAACTTTAATTTATCCTTTAAAATTATTTAGTACTTTGTTTAATTTTTTAATGCAAATATTAAAAATTTTTATTGATGTTTTTGATAGTATTATAGGTTATATTAAAAGTTCTATAACAAGTCTTACCGGTCAAAAATTAATGGACCCTAGTGAAAGTATTTGGGAAAAATTAAAAGAAATAGCAAAGATAATTTTTTAATGTTACTGTTGCTGGTTCTGTTATTTATTTTTTAAAAGAAGTTAATAGTTTTCTTTTAAACTCTTTCATTAAAATAGGTGATTTGTTGTTTAAAATTGTTTTAAGAATATTAGATATTATTTCAATTGTTTTAAAATTATTTTTATTTTTGTTAAAAAAGGTTATAATAATATTGAGTTCCTTTTTATCATTTTTTATTAATTTCCTATATTTATGGGTATTTGAAAATGCTAAAAAAATTCTTTAATTATTTTTGATAATAGAAAAGAGGTTTAAAAATGTCAAGTTTTAGAATTGGCAATAAATATTATAAAATAATTCCTTTTTTAATTACTACTGGAATATTACTGTTTTTTGTGTTTTGGATAGCTTCTCATACTTATAAATATCATTTAGAAACCGAAGAAAGACGTAATTACAAGAAGTAGATATTAAAGCAAAAGCAATAGAATTAAATAATAATTTATATGAAGAATTTGAAAAAATAAAAGAAGAAAACGAACATTTAAAAAGTGTTCCTTATGAGTTTATAAGAGATAATGGAGAAAAAGAATATTATAATTTATTTACTCACAAATTAGTTAAAAAAATTGATAAAGATAATACAATTTGGGAATATGATAAAAATAATGGTCTTTTGTTGAAAAAAACTGATAAAGATAATAATGTTGAAGAGTACGGTTCACACGGTAAATTAATCAAAAAAACTTTATCAGATGGCGTTTGGATGGAATATAATCCTATTAATTCAAAATTAATCAAACGTAAAACTATTGATGGTTCTATTGAAGAATTTGATGATAATGAAGAAAAGTTTAAAAAAACATTTTATCTTCAAGATGGCAAAACAATAGATGAAATAGAAGAATATAATCTCGAAATAGGTAATAAAATTAAAAAAACATTTTATCTTGAAGATGGCAAAACAATAGATGAAATAGAAGAATATAATTCTCAAGGTAAATTAATTAAAAAAACTATTTATAAATTTGATGGCAAAACAATAGATAAAATAAAAGAATATAATCCCGAAATAGGTAATAAAATTAAAAAAAACTTATAATTCAGATGGAACTGTTAAAGAAGTAAGAAATCATTAATCATGAATAAAAAAAGAAAATTAATATTAAAAGTATTCCAAGACGAGCGTAGCGAACTAGGCGGACAGCCGAGGAATATTACAATTAATATATTACACGCTCCTATAAAGTCCCCTTTGGGGATTTAGGGGGTTTTTTGTATCGAGCGCCTTACCTGTGAACTATCAGGTAAGGAGTAGCGAGAACGAACCAACCGCCTTCGCCGTGAACTATCGGTGAAGGAGTAGGTTGGAGAGTCTATTAAAGGAGAATAAGGTGTTATTTAATTTATCAAAAGAACAAAAAGATATTATTAATTCAGATGCTTCTTGCATGTATATACATGGTGGTGCTGGTTCTGGCAAAACTACTATTTTAATTGAAAAATTAAGACAAAAAGAAAAAGAAAAACCTTTAATTTTGGTAGCTACTAATGCTACTAAAAATATTATTTATGATAAATTATTTTCATCATTAAAAAAAGATTATTCTTCTTATAATGGTGATGAATTAGAAAAATATTTAAAAGAAAACTATGAAATTAGAACATTTCATAGTTTTGCTTATTCTTGTTATTTAAAATATAATATTTTTAATGAAACAGCACAACAAAGAAAATTTATTGATGATGAAACTAAATTAAATATTTTAAAACTTATTTTAAAAGAAAATCAAGATTTAAAATTGTATTTTAAAGAACAAAAAAATATTCATTTAGAAAACTTTTACAGAAATTAAATAATTTAATACGTTTAACTTTTCAAAAAGAAAATTGTTATTCATCTATTAAAATTGATGATAAAGTCTTAAAAAAATCTTTTGAATTACTATTAAATTTATATTATGAAAAATTAAACGATAATAATTTAATAACTTTTGATGGTTTATTAATTGAAACTAGTGATTATATTGAATTTGTTGAAAGAAATAATGGTTTAATTTATAATCGTTCTGTTTTTATTGATGAATTTCAAGATTTAAATTATTTTTATTATTTTATTATAAAAGAACTTTTATTTAATAAACCAAATTTTTTATATTGTTTTGGTGATTATACTCAAAATATTTATAGTTCTTTTGGTTCTAGTGAACGTATTTTGGAACTTTTTGTAAAAGATTTTAAACCTGAAAAACATTTTTTAAATGTTAATTATCGTTCCAAAGGTATTAATATTGTTAAAGCAGCTAATGAATTAATTGATAATAAGGAATATTTACAATTATCTTTTAGTGAAAAAAAATATAGAGATTTTATAAATTTTTCTTTTTTTGATAATTTTTATCAACAAATTAATTATTTGTGTGAAAAAATTAAAAATTCTTTAATTTATTCTACAACTGTTCTTTGCCGTAGTAATGCTGAATTACAAAAAATTAAAGATGAGTTTACAAAAAACCAAATTCCTTTTACTATATCTGATAATAATAGTAAAGAAAATGAAATTATTTTGTCAACGATACATGGATATAAAGGATATGAAAATGAATACGTTTATTTAATTGGTTGGCAAAATCGAAATGAATCACAAGATAAAGTTTTAGAAAAAAAATTAATTTATACTGCAATAACTCGTGCTAAACGTGATATTGAAATTTTAACTTTAAATGATTCTTCTATTTTTATAGATTATTTTTATTCCTTAATAAAAAAAGAATTAATTTCTGATGATTTTATAAAAGGATTAAATGATAAAATTTTTGATTTAGATTATTTAAAAATTTGTTTACCTAATTCAAAAGATATAGAAAATTATGATGAATTATCTACTACTATTAAAATTTATAATGAAAAAGTTAACCAATTAGAAAAACAACATAAATTTAATCAAATTACTGAATCTTATTATAAGAAATGTTATTTAAAATTATGTGTTTTATTTAAGGAAATTTCTAAAAATATTTATAAAGTAAATAAAAAAGATAATGGTTATGAAACTCGTTTAAAAGGGTTTAATTATTTTATGTTTGAACCTTTGGAACGAATTAAATATTATAAAAAACATTTAAAAGAAAAAAAAGAAGAAAGGTATTTGTCATTAAGTGATGATGATTTGAAATTGGATTATTCTTTAAAAAAGCAATTAAAAGAAAATAAATTGCAAGAAATTAAACCAAAATCAAAAATTTTAAGGCATTATCGAGATTCTTCACAAAATGCTAAGGATAAACTTTTATATAATTTCAAAGATTCTAAAAAAATATCTTTTATTACTTTGACAGCTCCTTATGATGATTTACAAGGTAAAACTATAAAATATACTCATGAACCTGATATTATGGGGCAAGTAAGGAAACGTTTTATTCGTTTAGTGAGAAAAAGTTATTTATCAAATTTATTTCAACAATTCTCTCAAAACGATTTGGTTTATTCTAAAATGCAAGATTTTCGTTATTTTTGGTCTTTAGAAACTACTAAATTAGGAGTTATTCATTATCATATTATTTTTAATATTGATGTTTTAAATTCTTTTGGTGGATATTCTCGTTATTTGTGTACTGATAAAGATTATGCTTTGGGTTTAAAAAACCGACCTATTAAAGGGACATAAGAGTATTTTTTATGATGATTATTTAATGCATAAAATAGATGAAAAAGGTAATATTAAAATACCTCAAAATTATTACGAGAAAAATAATGTTAAAGTGCCAAAAATTACTTTGCTTTGGGCTAATGCTTATGCATCTGTTATGAATAAAAATAATATAAAACATTATAAACATTTAAATCCAATTAGTCAAAACGTGCAAATTTTTAGACCATCAAAAAAAATCTTTTATTTGAAAAAATTGAAATTAGTAAATGTAAAGCTTTTTATAAAGGTACTTTTGATAAAAAAAGATTATGTCAATAAAATTGTTTCATATGTTAGTAAATATGTTTCTAAAAATGATAAACTAATTGAAACAAATTCTAATAAAGGGATTGATTTTTATAGTCGTCATTTGTTTGGATTTTCTCGTACATGTTTTACTTGTCCGCAAAAATCTTTTTTGGCATTATTTCCTTATGATATAATTAAAGAAATAGAATTAAGTCCATTTCCAATTGTTAATTTTAACTTTTCTAATAATATATTTGATTGGAATATTAAACAAAGAGTTAATGGAAGAAATATTAAAATTCCACATAATTTAACTTTGTTGTGTAAATCTTATATGAATTCAGATCAATTTCAAAATTCTAATTATTTTAGTTTAAATTTATCTGGTATTCAACCAAAAAATCATTTTCTTAATAAGAATTTTAAAAAATATTTTAAGTTACAAAAACTTAAATTAAAACCTAAAAAAAGATTATGAAAAAAAAGATATTAAAATATTAAATAAAGTTGAATGTCAATATTTGTATAGATATCTTGAAAATAATTATATTCAAAGTTTTCACCTTTCTCCTTAATTTAAAATTTGATTAAATTATTTTAAATTCAATATTTTTAATTAATTTTGCTGTCTAATTATTAGACGGCTTTTGTTGTTGGAAAAAAATAAATAAAATTATTTATAAATTTTAAAAACTTAAAAAAATTTTAAATTATTGAAATTATTAATACTATAATATAAGTAATAAGAAAAAGATTTTTTTTAAAAGAAACAATATTTTAAAAAAACTCAATAATCGCCTACAAAAAACCCTTGAGGTTTATTGTCTAAAAAGATCACGTTTTGAAGAATAACTTTAGTGTTAGTTTTAGTTTGTCCTTCATTATTCGTGTATTTTTGGATGGATAAAGTTCCTTCAAGATAAATTTTTGAACCTTTATGTAAATATTTCTTCATGTTTTCGGCTTGTTTTCGAAAAGCGACACAAGGGATGAATTGGTTTATCTCTTTAAGGTTAACCGCTAATTGAAAATCGATTTTAGGGATTTGTTCGTTATTACTGTTAATATATTGTTTTTCTAAATCATGGCTTATACGGCCGATTAATTGAACTTTATTTAACATAATTTTATTTTTCCTTCTTTTTTTATTGTTTTATCATCATCGTTATCGTCGTTGTTTTCGTAGTCATCATCGTCATTTTCATAAACAATTCCAATGTTTTCATCTTTACAATATTCTAATAAATTATTAACTTCATCATTAAGTGATTCAAGCGCATTTTTACTAATGTCATCTTTAAGTTTGTAAAAATAATGTTGAATTGATGATAAAAAGTAATTAATTTCTTCTTTTTCATCATCAGTTAAATTTTTTGAATGTTCGATTTCATCTGAAACTTCTACATTCCAAACAATTTCATTTACAGCATCTAAAAATTCACGATAACTTAAATCTTTTGCTTCATCTAATAAATATGTTATTGGTGGCAAAAATTCTAATAATATTTTTTTGTTTGTTTTCATTTTTTATCTTCTTTACTTTTTTTAATTATTTATAAATAAATTTTCATTATTAATAAATAAAACTTTTTATGTTGAGTTTTGATACAAAAAAAGATTACTTTGAAAGTAATCTGGTTTTTTTATTGTTTCGAATAACTGTTTAACGTCATTACGGACAAGCGATGGGTTTTAACGTTTTTTAATTTTTTGATAGCGATGTTTTTAATATTTTCTATTTGTTTTAAAGATAAATTAAGTTTTTCAGCTATTTCGGTGTTGGTATAACATCTTTGATAATCTTCGTTGATATTCCCTAAAGTAACACCAAAACTTAAATGGATAATTTTGAATTCGGGTTCGCTTAATTTAGCTTTCATTTTTTTAAAAAATTTTCATGCTTAACTTGTTTTAACCATAATTGATGAGGATTTAGTTTATTTATTTGATATGGTTCACAAAAATCTTCTTGAAAAGAAAGATTATCCTTTTTATGATTTTTTTTGGGATTGAAGGAGAATGGCTTTTTCTTATTATTTCTCTTATTTCTGATTTGATGGTTGGAGTAGCATAAGCGATAAAGTCATAACCTAAATCTTGGTAATGATTGAGGGCTTTGATTAATCCTAAAAACCCTTCTTGGTATAAATCCTCTTTTTGAAGGACACGCCGATAATATTTAAATTGCTTAACTAATTTATTTACTAATGGCAAATGTAAATCGATTAATTGATTTCGTATTTCTAAATTCTTTTTGTTTTTTAAAAAATCTTTAAATAATTCTTCTCTTAACATTTAATCCCTTTCTAAAAACGTTTTTAGAAAAGATAAGAAATTATTTTTTTTAGTCTTAGAAAAGAAAAAAAGACTAACTTAATAGTTAGTCTTAAAGAATTTTTAAAAAGTAAAAAGTGTCTAAAGTTTTGGAACAGTTCAAATAAATCTAATGCCTTTGATCTAGATGGTGTTATGGAATGTAGTGCTTATGCATCTAAAATTAAAATATTGCGTAAAGATAAATTAGGTAATAATGTTCCTGTTTTAGATGCTGATTTGATGAATAAAAAATTTGTTATTGTTAAAAATGATAAACAAATATTTAGTAATTAATTATAATATATAAGTTAATATATAATAAGAAAAGATCTCTATTTTATAGAGGTCTTTATTGTTTTAAGGTTGATTGGGGTAGTTTGCTAGTTCTTGTTCTTTTTGTGCAAGGAGTTCTTTGTTGTCGGAAAGGGTGGATTGGATCAAATCTTTCATATCTTTTACAAAAAGTGCGGGTTTGTCGTCTTGATTGATGAGACTTAATGTTTTGAGGTCATCAGGGTCAAAATTTGGTACCTTCCATTAAATAACGTGATAAATGGGAAACTTTGGGAGCATAACTTAATTTAAAATGTTTTATTATGTCATTGTAAAAGCCTCTTTGTTCTAAATAATTGAGGACTTGTTTGTTGTGTTTTAATTGATGGGAATAAAAATATGCTGCTTCTTGCATGATGTTGTAGAATTTTTGGTATTGAAGGGTGCTTTGTTTGGGGAGTTGGTAGCTTCTTCTTTATTTTCTGTGTAAGTTCCTTTATTGGGGGTATAGTTAGGTTTGTAAGAGGTTGGGGTTGGTATTTGTTCTTCTTGGGGCTCTTTTCTGTTTTTAAATGCTACTGCAACAACTACACAAACAACTCCAGTAGAAATAAAAATAAGTAATAAAATAGTCCATAAAGTATAATTAGGTTGTTTTTTTATTTTTATACATTTGTGTCTCCTTTGGGTTTAATAGGGCACAAAAAAAACTCCCTTACCTTTATTTTATTCTTTTGAGTAAAAAACGTGAAAAATAATGTAATTATTGATTTTTTTGTTATTTTTTTTAATGTATTATAAAGTTTAAATATTTAAATAAATGTTAAAAAAGTAAAAAAATATTAATTATTTTATTAAATAAGGTATAAAATATAGACGGATGATTATTTTTTGGTAATAATTTCAAGATCAAATCACCCTTCAAATATATATAAAATACATAAAGAAATATAAAAGGAGATTTTCAGTTAAATGAACATCAAAGAAAAAGCATTAGAAATACATGAAAAAAATAAAGGTAAAGTAGGTATTGTAAGTAAAGTAAAAGTGCAAAACTTAGATGATTTAGCATTAGCTTATACTCCAGGAGTAGCAGAGCCTTGTTTAAAAATTAAGGAAAATCCTAGTGATGTTTATCGTTATACTATGAAAGGTAATATGGTAGGTGTTGTTACAAATGGGACTGCAGTTTTAGGATTGGGTAATATTGGTCCGAAAGCTTCTTTGCCAGTGATGGAGGGAAAAGCTATTTTGTTTAAGGAATTAGCAGGGATTGATTCTTTTCCTATTTGTATTGATTCTACTGATTCTCAAGAAATAGTAAATATTGTTTCTAAAATTTCAACTGTTTTTGGAGCAATTAATTTAGAAGATATTAAGTCGCCTCAATGTATTGAAGTTGAAGATGCTCTTGAAGCTAAACTTGATATTCCTGTTTTTCATGATGATCAACATGGTACTGCTATTGTAGTTGCTGCAGGAATTCTAAATGCTTTAAAAGTAGTTAAAAAATCTATGGAAGATGTTCAAGTAGTTATTAATGGAGCAGGTTCTGCAGGGATGGCAATTTCTAAAATGTTGTTGTTATTAAAAGTTAACAATATTGTTTTAGTTGATAAAACAGGAGCTTTATATAAAGGAGCAGCCAATCTTAATGAGCCGCAAAAAAAATTAGTTGAAGTAACTAATAAATATCAAGAAAAAGGAACTTTGAAAGAAGTACTTAAAGGAAAAGATATTTTTGTTGGTGTATCTGCTCCTGGTATTGTTACAGCTGAAATGGTATCTACTATGGCAAAAGATGCAATTGTTTTTGCTCTAGCTAATCCAGTACCAGAAATTATGCCAGATGAAGCTAAAAAAGGTGGGGCTAGAATTGTTGCTACTGGGAGATCTGATTTTCCTAATCAAGTAAATAATTGTCTTGCTTTTCCAGGTGTTTTCCGTGGGGCATTAGATGCTAAAGCAACTAAAATTACCGAAGAGATGAAAAAAGCTGCTATTTATGCTCTAAAAAACATCATTAAAGAACAAGATTTAAATGAAAATAATATTTTACCAACTTCCTTTAATAAAGAAGTAGTTAAACAAATTGCTTTGGCAGTTTGTAAAGTAGCTAAAGAAACTGGAGTAGTAAGAAAATGAGTATAGAACAGGAACAAAGTTCCCCAGATAATAAAGAAAAAAATAATAATAAAGATAATAAAGACTCTAAAAAAGTTAATAGTATTTTTGCTCCTCAAAAAACTATTTTAGGGTTTAGTGTACCTCTTTTTTGTTTGATGAGTTTAGTAGTTTTTGTGCAAGTTTTTGTTTTGGGATTTGTAAGTTTTCAAACTACTAAGAAATTTAATCCTGCATTTCATCCATTAATTACCCCTTTATTAATAGCTATGCTTTTAGCTGCTGTTTTACAAAAAATAGGTGCTAAAACTCCCCTCTTAAAAGATATTGGAGGTGGTTCTATTTTATGTATTTTAGTACCTTCTATTTTGTTTACTTATCCTTTTTTTAAAGATGATTCTATCTTTTTGCAAATGCAAAAGTTTATGCAAAATATTATGAAACATTTAAATGCTGAGTCTATAACAGTAAAAGAAACTCAATATACTTATAAAGCTATTGGTTTTGCTAGTTTTTTCGTTTCTGCTTTAATTATTGGTAGTTTTTTAAGTATGGATAAAAAGTTATTAAAAAGTTCTTTTAAAAAATTTATTCCTTTAATATTAGTATCTTTGCTTACTGGTGCTTTAGTTGTAGGAACTTTGGGGGCTTTATTAAATCCTATTGGAGGGTTAGAAAATGCCTCTCAAACTTCTAAAGGGGGCTTTTTAGATGCTGTCTTTTATATTTTTGCTCCTTTAGCAAGTGGTGGCATGTCATCTGGAGTTGCTCCTTTAAAAAATGCTTATGCTGGGCAGAATCTAGATTGGCAAGAACCTTTTATGTCTCATATAACTCCTGCTTTATTAGTAGGAGGAATCTTTAGTATTTTTACTTCTGGGTTTATTAAGAAATTTTTGAAAACTACTAAATATAGTGGTTATGGTAAATTGGAAGTTAAAGAAACTCCAAAAAATCCAGATAAAAATACTTCTAAATCAGTTCCTGAAAAATTAAGTTATCCTCAAATAACTACAGGTTTAATTGCTATTTTTACTTTATATTTATTGAGTGTTTTAATAAAAGAATCCTTAATTTTATTATTACCAAATATTAAAAAATACCTACCAGAATATATTGTTTTTTTAGTGTTTGTAGTTGTTTTGATGAAATTATTTAATGTAGTATCTGATTATTATAATAGTTGTATTAATCAAGCTTCTAAATTTGTTACTACTAATTTTACATCTGCTTTTTTAGTAATTTTAGGTTCTAGTATTCCAATGGAAGATATGTTAAAACAATTAAATGTTAAATTTGTCTTTACATGTATAATGTGTGTATTATCAGTTTCTTTAGTAGCAGGGTATTTAGGCAAAAAGTTAGGTTATTATCCAGTAGAATCATCAATTACTGCAGGGCTTTGTACCAATAGTATTGGAGGTGCTGGTAATGTTGTTATTTTATCAGCTTCTGATTTGATGGGATTAATGCCTTTTGCTCAAATAGCTACTCGTATTGGTGGAGCTTTAGTAGTAGTAGTAGCTTGTATTGCTTATCCTTTGTTATATTAATTATATTTTATATATATAAATATGAAAAATATTTATCATAAGTATTTATGATTATTTAATATTATTTTAGTATTAGTTGATTTGATTGAAATTATTGCAATGCAAAATAGCTAACATATTTATATCAAAATTATAAAACATTTTTAACTATTGCGGTGCCCTTCGATTTGTTTATGCTAATAGTTGGGTTCCGTGATATTTTTAAACACAAAAAACTATAAAAAACGTTTTGCTAATTTATTTGTATTATAAACATTTAAAAATTAAGTTAAATATGTTTTCTTTATACAAAATTTATTTATAAATGTAGAACAAATTTAATTTACTTTTTAAATGTAGATAAATGTAGAGTTTTTATAATGTATCTTTTAATTGTAATAATTACTCAAAATAATAACAATTATGTTATGTATATAAAAACACTTACTAAAAACATTTATCAATAATGTTATAATAATAGTATATAAGAGATTTTGAAAATCTTATTTTTGTCCTTAAACATTTACTATTTTTATTTTTTGATATTCAAAGAAATGATTTGTCTTTTTGAACCATATTTAATTAAACAAAAATATGAGTTTTTTTACAAAATTACTACAGGAGTAATGTATGTTTCCTTTGTTGGCTAATTTAATTACTGTTTTTAGGATTGTTTTAGTGTTTGTGCTTTTGCCTTTGATGTGTGTAAGTGAAAGTGATCCTGAATTTGCTAATGTTTTGACTTTTCAAATTATCTTTATAGTGGCTGCTATTACTGATTATTTGGATGGTTATATAGCTAAAAAATATCAACAACAAACTGTTTTTGGTAAGTTTTTTGATCCTATTGCCGATAAATTATTAGTTATTATCACACTTTTTTATATTTGTCAATGTCGTTTGTCTGCTACGCAAGGAACTTTTTTATTTGCAGATACTCAAATGCCTAAAAAATTTTTTACTGCTGTTATTATGATTATAGTGATTAGAGAATTTTTAGTAACAGGAATAAGATTGGTAGCTTCTAATAAAGAAGGAGTTGTTATTAGTGCATCTTTTTGGGGCAAAGCCAAAACCGTTTTTACATTCGTTGCTATCATTTGCCTTTTTTTTGGGTTGTATACTTCTTCTACTTTTGCTTGTGATGCAAATTTAAAAAAATGGTTTGGATATCTAAGTAATATAGGTGATATTTGCCTGCTTGTTTCAGTTGTTTTAACTATTGTTTCTGGTTTTGATTATTTTTTTAAAAATTATAAAATTATTCGTAAAAATTTTGCTCCTGAGTAATTCATTTTTTTGATCTTCACTGTACCCTATTTTTTTAAAATATTTATTGTCTAGTTTTTGGGGTTCAGCGAGATCTTTATTTTGTTACTGCTGTTTTTATTATATTTTAAAATCTGTCTTTTATATATGTTTCTAAATTTTTACATTTATCTTTAATAATTATTTTCATCTTGCTCTTTTATCTTTATTATTTTACTTACAATATTTAAAAATTATATTTCATCAAAACTAAAATAAAAAACCCAAGGAAAATTATTTATGCAAAATACACAAAACAAAAACGATTTAGAAGACACTATTAAGGATATTGAAAAAAAGTTTGGTAAAGGTAGCATTATGCAATTCAACTCCAAAACTCATAAAGGAATTGAATCTATTTCTACTGGTTCTTTGTCGTTGGATATTGCCTTAGAAATTGGTGGTTATGCTAAAGGAAGAATTATTGAAATTTATGGTCCTGAAAGTTCAGGCAAAACTACTTTAACTTTGCATACCATTTCAGAGGCTCAAAAAAAGGGAGGTAATGTTGCTTTTATTGATGTAGAACATGCCTTAGACCCAAGTTATGGAAAGGCTATTGGAGTAAATCTTGATAAACTTTTAATCTCACAACCTGATTCAGGTGAAAAAGCTTTAGATATTGCTTGTAGATTAATTGCAAGTGGCAAAATTAGTCTTTTTGGTAGTTGATTCTGTAGCAGCATTAGTTCCTGAGGCAGAATTAGTAGGCGATATGGGTAATATGGCTATGGGTTTGCAAGCACGAATGATGGGGCAAGCCATGCGTAAACAGTCAGGAATCACTAATAAAACTGATACAGTTGTTATCTATATTAATCAACTTAGAGAAAAAACAGAGATGGGTTTTGGTAATCTTGAAGTAACTCCAGGTGGTAAAGCCTTAAAATTTTTTGCTTCTTTGCGTTTAGACATTAGAAGAGCAGAAACCCTTAAACAAAGGGACCAAGTTGTAGGGATTCGTTCCAAAGTAAAAGTAGTTAAATCCAAACTTTCATCTCCTCTTAAAACTACTACTATTGATATTATTTTTGGTAAAGGTATTGCTAAAATGATAGAAGTAATTGATTTAGCAACTAACCTTAATTTGATTCAAAAAAGTGGTTCTTGGTATAGTTTTAAAGATGAAAAAATTGGTCAAGGAAAAGAAAGTGTTAAAAAATATTTAACTAATAATCCTAAAATTTATAATCATTTGGTTGCTGAAATTAAAAAAAAGATATAATATTAGCAATTAATCTAAATTATTAATTGAAATTAATTGATTTTTTATTTTTATTTTAAATTATGCAAATATAAGAAAAAGCTAGCTTGTTGAAGCTAGCTTTTTTGTTATTATTAAATTATTATTTTGTTAATTTATTAGTTTTTAATCTTTTTTGTTAAGAATTAAAGTTTTGTTTTGGAAACGAATATTAGTTTTGCTTTTCATTGGATTCCAAAAACGACTTGCTACTTCAAAAATAGTTTCGTGAGTTAAGTGTTTGATATTGCCAATATTTTTGCCATAAATTTGGAAATGGTCTTTTAATAATTTTAATAATATTGGAGGATTAATATTGTCTTTTTTGCCTAAATTAATAACTACTTCTATAAAGTTGCTATTTGCTCTTTGGTAAGAGTTATTGCCGTAAGAGTTGTTAGAACCATAAGAACCAAATCTAGATTCGCCACCAAAACGCGATCTGGTAAAAGAATTGTTAGTAGTCATTTTTGGAGGAAGGATGTCAGTGTAATTTCTTTCTTTTGGTAAAAAGTTTTTCAATAATCCTTGGATAATTTGTTCAGAAGAAAAAGTTTCTAATAACTTTTGTGCTAATGGATTTGGAGTAGCGTCTTCGTTGTTTTTTTCAATGATGTTTAATAGCTTTTTTTCTAAATTTTTGGCATTTTGTAATTTGATGCTTTGAACAGAAGGAATATCTAGTAAAGTAATTTTTTCTTTTAAGTAGTATTCTAATTTTTTAAGTTGGCTTACTTTTCTTGGGCTAATTAAACTGTAAGCTAAACCTTTTTTGCCAGCTCTTCCAGTTCTTCCGATACGGTGAACATAAACTTCGTCTTCGTGTGGTAAGTCATAGTTAATTACCATTTTGATGTCAGAAATGTCAAGTCCTCTTGCAGCTACATCAGTTGCAATTAAGATTTTGATTTTGCCTTTACGGAAATTATTCATTACATATTGTCTTTGATTTTGTTTTAAATCGCCGTGAACTGCATCAGCTAAAAAGCCTTTGTCTTGAAGGTAGGCTGTAATTTCGTCAACATCTTTTTTAGTGTTTGCAAATAAGATAGCTGAATAATCTTTTTTTAAGTCTAGTAAACGTACTAATAATTTAGCTTTGTCAACTTCTTTTACTAAAAAGTAATTTTGTTCGATTGCATTAACTGCAATGTTTTTAACAGGAACTTGTAGGATTTTAGTGTCTTTTTGGTATTTGCTTGCTATTTTTTTAATAAATGGAGGTAGAGTTGCTGAGAATAAAACAGTTTGTCTTTCTTCTGGAATCTTTTTTAAGATTGTTTCTAAGGCTTCTTGGAATCCCATTTTTAACATTTCATCTGCTTCGTCAAGAGTTAGAATTTTTAGTGCTGAGAGGTCGATTTTACCTCTTTCTAGATGGTCAATTGCACGTCCAGGAGTAGCAATAATTAAATGAGGTTTAGCTTCTAGGGCTCTAAATTGTTTGGTGTAAGATTCACCACCATAAACAACAGCGATTCTTATTTCTTGATAAAATCTTAGTAATTTTTTTAATTCTTCGTATACTTGGAGAGTTAATTCTCTAGTAGGGCATAAAATTAAACTTTGAGTTTTTTGGATTTTTGGTTCAATTTTTTCGATAATGGGAATACCAAAAGCAAAAGTTTTTCCTGTTCCTGTTTGAGCTTGTCCAATTACGTCGTGTCCTTTTATAATTTCTGGAATTACTAAGGCCTGAATTGGAGTAGCATCAATAAAATTGAGTTCTTTTAAAGCTTTTTTAGTTTGCTCTAAAATAGGTAATTGTTCGAATAAAGTATTCATAAATTCCTCATCTTTCTTTTTAATTTAAAAATTAAATTATACAGATATAAATATAAAATGTTTGCTAAGTGTACAAAAACACTAAACCCTTTTTATAAGATATTTTTAAACCCTTTATGATTTCAAGTTATTGTTTGGAGTTGTTAAATAATTAATAATCTTGAAAAAAAGGAATCATTTTAAAAACTATCAACTGTGTATTTGCTGTCATTTTTACTTTCAGTAAAAAAAGTTGTAAGACTTAATATTTTTAGTTAAGACCCTAATAAAAAGTATTTTGGTATTTTGCTTTTATAACAATTATGGTTGGAGTAATAATTTTATTTGTGAAATAAAGTTAAATAATTGTTCAAAAGTAAAAAGTTACACTAATTTATAATAGTTTTTTGATTTGTAACATTTAATAATTTTTTACTGCATCTTTAATATTATACTTTATTATACTTGTAAATTAATAAAAAAACAACTATGTTGGAATTAAAAGTGTCTTTTTTGTTGCTTTTATTATGTATTTGTTGAAATATTGGAGGTAATAAATAAAAATAAGACTCTCATTTATTGAGAGTCTTATTTAGTATATTTGATTATAAAAGTTTTATTTCTTCTTTAGTGATTGTTTCTTGTTCTAATAATAAATTAGTAATTTGATCTAATAAATCTTTATTTTGTGAAATAATTTCTTTTGCTTTAGTATAATATTTTGCAATAATTTTTTTGATTTCTAAATCTATTGCTGTTTTATCGGAAAACTCAGAATCCTGGCTCACTCCTAAACTACTCATACCATATTTAGTAACCATTAACCGAGCTATTTTTGTTACTTGTCTAAAATCATCATAAACCCCATTAGAAACTTCATTAAAAATTATTTCTTCAGCTACACGTCCGCCCAAATAAGATGTCATTTGAGCTAGCATTTTTTTATCAGAAGTAAAAAAAGTTTCTTTTTCTGGCATTATTAAATTATAGCCACCAGAAGAGCCTCGAGGAATAATAGTTATTTTTTGTACCTTTTGTGCGTATTTAATTTTTAATCCAATAACGGCATGTCCTGCTTCATGATAAGCTACCATTTTTCGTTCTTCTTCGTTGTATTTGATTGATTTTTTGGCAGGACCCATTAAAACACGGTCAATTGCTTCTTCTAATTCTTCTAAAGTAATTACATTTTTTTTATTTCTTACGGCCAAAATTGAAGCCCCATTTAGAACAGCTCTAAGTTGAGCTCCTGACATGCCTGGAATATTGTAGGCGATTAAAGAACCATTTAAAAAAATACCAACTTTTAAGTTGGTTTCCTTATTGTTTCTAAATACTAAAAAATATTTTTCTTATTAAATAATAAAAAAGGAGATTAAAATGGCGAGAAATTACAGACGTTCTTATTCCAGTAAAAAATCTTTTAGAAGAAATAAATTAACATTAGGCAGATTTTTTACATATTGGATTTTACCTACATTAGGCATTGTTATTCCTTTGATTGTTTATTTTGCTTCAAAAGGTTATTTATCAATAGCTAAATAATAAAAAGGAGGATAAAAAATGACTTTAAGACAAATATTAATTTTAATTGCTCTTGGTTGTATTTTTATATTTGCAACTTATAAACTTGGTTTTATTGTTCCTGATACAACTAAAATTACATGGATTAAATAATGAGTGTTTTTTTAAAAAACACTCATTAAGAGATAATATATGAATAAATTAAGTTAAAAAAGGATTTAATTAAAATGGATAAAAAACAAAAAATAAAAAAAGAATTTTACGAACATTGTCAATGTTGCGGAACTGATTTGGGAATGAATATAAGTGATCTTGATTTTACTTTATTTGGTGTAATAATGAATTCAATGATTTTAATTAGTTTTGGAATTTTTGTATTATTTGGTTTTTTGAGTTTATTTTCATTTTTCCAAATTAATCATGAAATTTTTACAACTCTTATTTATATTTTTACTATGGGTGGTGTTTCATTTTTTATAATATCTGATTGTATGCCTAAATTACTTTTTGAAAAAGTAGATTATGAAAAGGTTGAAAAAGAATAAAGGAAAATTAGATGAAAAAATATAATCTATTTGATAATTTTATTTGTTTATTGATTGGTGCAATTATTGGTATTTTTTTATATATTAATTTTTTTATCACAAATAATGAAGAAAGCGCTAAACAATTACAACAAGAATTATTAAATAAACAAACACAAATAAACACTATTAATCAAAAATTATTTAACCTTTCAAATCAACAAACCTCTTTACAACAAGAATTAAGTGACCTAATTCAAACTTATGATGAATGGGAAACAACTTGCGAAATCAAAGCTAATCAGGATATTAATGAAGATAGGATTAAAGATGAAGCAATATACTATTCTCCCTGTCCCTTTTGCAGTTGAAATAACCCCAACTGCAAAACTAGACAGAAATAATCAACAAACACCAATAGGCAATCCACGAACAATAGAAAGTCAACCAATAGAAATTAATGGAGCCACTTTTTATTATATAAGACCTTGTTTTGCTTCAGATAGAATATACTTCATCGATAAAAACAGGAGCGATTGGAATAATTATATCAAGAAATTGATATCTGAAAATCGTTGGCAATTTAAGTTTAATCAAAATGTAAGCACCACCTCACCACCAAATAAACTCAATAATTATCAATCTGTATTGCAACAAATAACAAACAATTTAAATGAAATTACACAAAAATTATCAAATAAGCAACAAGAATTAAATAAATATCAACAAGAAATAAATGATGTAGAAAAAAATTAAAAATGTAATAATTTTATAGAAAGGAATAATTGATGGATATACAACAAACAATTATTAATATTGTTGAATCTAAAATATTTATTTCTTTTACTTCTTCTATCTTTGGTATTTTTATTTATTGGCTTTATTTTTATATTAAAGAATGGAAAAGTAAATATGATTTTAGTGATGAATTGCATTGTGTAGTAAATAAATATATTAAAAATGGACGAATTACTGTTAGAGAGTTTGGAGCTTTAATTAGGATAATATCTCAAATGAGTAATTATTTGGGTATATATAGAAAACATGTTGAAACAATGATTAAAGAATTTGGAGAACATGGAGGACTTAATTTTTCTGAGGGTATTTTTGATGAAAAAGATAATAATCAAGAAAATAAAGAAAATAATAATTTAGATGAAATTTTAAAAGAGAATTTAAAATTAAAAAATCAATTAAATAATATAAAAAAACCTTTAATTGCTGAATCTATTGATGATACTGAAAATGATTTTTAGTTTTAATTTTTTAAAATATTTAATTTCTTTTGATTTTAAAGATTTTTTTTATTTATTATATAGTATTTTTTATAGTATTTTTTTTACTAAATCATCTTTTTTATTTGGTTTTAATGTTGGTTGGAATAATAATTTTTTAATTATTTTTAATATGATAAAAAAAGCAATTGTTTTTATATGGGAACAATTAACAACTTTAATTTATCCTTTAAAATTATTTAGTTCATTGTTTGATTTTTTAATGCAAATATTAAAAATTTTTATTGATGTTTTTGGTAGTATTATAGGTTATATTAAAAGTTCTATAACAAGTCTTACCGGTCAAAAATTAATGGACCCTAGTGAAAGTATGTGGGAAAAATTAAAAGAAATAGCAAAGATAATTTTTAATGTTACTGTTGCTGGTTCTGTTATTTATTTTTTAAAAGAAGTTAATAGTTTTCTTTTAAACTCTTTCATTAAAATAGGTGATTTGTTGTTTAAAATTGTTTTAAGAATATTAGATATTATTTCAATTGTTTTAAATTTATTTTTATTTTTGTTTAAAAAGGTTATAATAATATTGAGTTTCTTTTTAACATTTTTTATTAATTTCCTATATTTATGGGTATTTGAAAATGCCAAAAAAATTCTTTAATTATTTTTGATAATAGAAAAGAGGTTTAAAAATGTCAAGTTTTAGAATAGGCAATAAACATTATAAAATAATTCCTTTTTTAATTACTACTGGAACATTACTGTTTTTTGTGTTTTGGATAGGTGGGCTTGCTTATAAATATCATTTAGAAACCGAAGAAAGACGTAAATTACAAGAAGTAGATATTGCAGCAAAAGCAAAAGAGTTGAATGATGTTATACATAATGAAAATAAAAAACTTAAAGAAGAAAACGAACATTTAAAAAGTGCTCCTTATGAATTCATAAGAGATAATGGAGAAAAAGAATATTATAATTTATTTACTCACAAATTAGTTAAAAAAATTGATAAAAATAATACAATTTGGGAATATGATAAAAATAATGGTTTTTTGTTGAAAAAAACTGATAAAGATAATAATGTTGAAGATTATGATTCACAAGGTAAATTAATCAAAAAAATCTTATTAAATGGTGTTTGTATGGAATATAATCCTAATAATTCAAAATTAATCAAACGTAAAAATATTGATGGTTCTATTGAAGAATTTGATGATAATGAAGAAAAATTTAAAGAAATAGATAAAAACGGTAAAGTTAAAATTTTTAAAACTAAACTTTATCAAAATATTTCGGATTTTAAGAAATTAAATTTTACTATTAGACAATTAAAAGATATAGGATTTAGTTTGCAAGAATTAAAAGATGCAGGATATACTTTGGAACAATTTATATCTGCTGGATATACTGCGAAAGAATTAAGAGCTGCTGGATATACTGCGAAAGAATTAAGAGCTGCTGGATATACTGCGAAAGAATTAAGAGCTGCTGGATTTCGTTTGCAAGAATTAAGACTTTCTGGATTTAGCCATCAAGAATTATTAGATGCTGGATATTAAATTAAGTATAAAAGTATTCAAAGACGAGCAGAGCGAATTAGGCGGCCAGCCGAAAAACATTACAATTAATCTATTACACCCCTCCTATAAAGTCCCCTTTGGGGATTTAGGGGTTTTTTTGTATCGAGCGCCTTTGTCGTGTTAGACGATAAAGGAGTAGCGAGAACGAACCAACCGCCTTTGTCGTGTCAGACGATAAAGGAGTAGGTTGGAGAGTCTATTAAAGGAGGATAAGATGTTATTTAATTTATCAAAAGAACAAAAAGATATTATTAATTCAGATGCTTCTTGCATGTATATACATGGTGGAGCTGGTTCTGGCAAAACTACTATTTTAATTGAAAAATTAAGACAAAAAGAAAAAGAAAAACCTTTAATTTTGGTAGCTACTAATGCTACTAAAAACATTATTTATGATAAATTATTTTCATCATTAAAAGAAGATTATCCTTCTTATAATGATGATGAATTAGAAAAATATTTAAAAGATAATTATGAAATTAGAACATTTCATAGTTTTGCTTATTCTTGTTATTTAAAATATAATATTTTTAATGAAACAGCACAACAAAGAAAATTTATTGATGATGAAATTAAATTAAATATTTTAAAACTGATTTTAAAAGAAAATCAAGATTTAAAAATATATTTTAAAGAACAAAGAAAATATTCATTTAGAAAGCTTTTGCAGGAATTAAATAATTTAATACGTTTGACTTTTCAAAAAGAAAACTGTTATTCATCTATTAAAATTGATGATAAAGTTTTAAAAAAATCTTTTGAATTGTTATTAAATTTTTATTATGAAAAATTAAATTATTATAATTTAATAACTTTTGATGGTTTATTAATTGAAACTAGTGATTTTATTGAATTTGTTGAAAGAAATAATGGTTTAATTTATAATCGTCCTGTTTTTATTGATGAATTTCAAGATTTAAATTATTTTTATTATTTTATTATAAAAGAACTTTTATTTAATAAACCAAATTCTTTATATTGTTTTGGTGATTATACTCAAAATATTTATAGTTCTTTTGGTTCTAGTGAACGTATTTTGGAACTTTTTGTAAAAGATTTTAAACCTGAAAAACATTTTTTTTAAATGTTAATTATCGTTCCAAAGGTATTAATATTGTTAAAGCAGCTAATGAATTAATTGATAATAAGGAATATTTACAATTATCTTTTAGTGAAAAAAAAATATAGAGATTTTATAAATTTTTCTTTTTTTGATAATTTTTATCAACAAATTAATTATTTGTGTGAAAAAATTAAAAATTCTTTAATTTATTCTACAACTGTTCTTTGCCGTAGTAATGCTGAATTACAAAAAATTAAAGATGAGTTTACAAAAAACCAAATTCCTTTTACTATATCTGATAATAATAGTAAAGAAAATGAAATCATTTTGTCAACGATACATGGATATAAAGGATATGAAAATGAATACGTTTATTTAATTGTTTGGCAAAATCGAAATGAATCACAAGATAAAGTTTTAGAAAAAAAATTAATTTATACTGCAATAACTCGTGCTAAACGTGATATTGAAATTTTAACTTTAAATGATTCTTCTATTTTTATAGATTATTTTTATTCCTTAATAAAAAAAGAATTAATTTCTGATGATTTTATAAAAGGATTAAATGATAAAATTTTTGATTTAGATTATTTAAAAATTTGTTTACCTAATTCAAAAGATATAGAAAATTATGATGAATTATCTACTACTATTAAAATTTATAATGAAAAAGTTACCCAATTAGAAAAACAACATAAATTTAATCAAATTACTGAATCTTATTATAAGAAATGTTATTTAAAATTATGTGTTTTATTTAAGGAAATTTCTAAAAATATTTATAAAGTAAAAAAAAAGGATAATGGTTATGAAACTCGTTTAAAAGGGTTTAATTATTTTATGTTTGAACCTTTGGAACGAATTAAATATTATAAAAAACATTTAAAAGAAAAAAAAGAAGAAAGGTATTTGTCATTAAGTGATGATGATTTGAAATTGGATTATTCTTTAAAAAAACAATTAAAAGAAAATAAATTGCAAGAAATTAAACCAAAATCAAAAATTTTAAGGCATTATCGAGATTCTTCACAGAATGCTAAGGATAAACTTTTATATAATTTCAAAGATTCTAAAAAAATATCTTTTATTACTTTGACAGCTCCTTATGATGATTTACAAGGTAAAACTATAAAATATACTCATGAACCTGATATTATGGGGCAAGTAAGGAAACGTTTTATTCGTTTAGTGAGAAAAAGTTATTTATCAAATTTATTTCAACAATTCTCTCAAAACGATTTGGTTTATTCTAAAATGCAAGATTTTCGTTATTTTTGGTCTTTAGAAACTACTAAATTAGGAGTTATTCATTATCATATTATTTTTAATATTGATGTTTTAAATTCTTTTGGTGGATATTCTCGTTATTTGTGTACTGATAAAGAATTATGCTTTGGGTTTAAAAAACCGACCTATTAAAGGAAATAAGAGTATTTTTATGATGATTATTTAATGCATAAAATAGATGAAAAAGGTAATATTAAAATACCTCAAAATTATTACGAGAAAAATAATGTTAAAGTGCCAAAAATTACTTTGCTTTGGGCTAATGCTTATGCATCTGTTATGAATAAAAATAATATAAAACATTATAAACATTTAAATCCAATTAGTCAAAACGTGCAAATTTTTAGACCATCAAAAAAAAATCTTTTATTTGAAAAAATTGAAATTAGTAAATGTAAAGCTTTTTATAAAGGTACTTTTGATAAAAAAGATTATGTCAATAAAATTGTTTCATATGTTAGTAAATATGTTTCTAAAAATGATAAACTAATTGAAACAAATTCTAATAAAGGAATTGATTTTTATAGTCGTCATTTGTTTGGATTTTCTCGTACATGTTTTACTTGTCCGCAAAAATCTTTTTTGGCATTATTTCCTTATGATATAATTAAAGAAATAGAATTAAGTCCATTTCCAGTGGTTAATTTTAATTTTTCTAATATATTTGAATGGAATATTAAACAAAGAGTTAATGGAAAAAATATTAAAATTCCACATAATTTGACTTTGTTGTGTAAATCTTATATGAATTCACAACAATTTCAAAATTCTAATTATTTTAGTTTAAATTTATCTGGTATTCAACCAAAAAATCATTTTCTTAATAAGAATTTTAAAAAATATTTTAAGTTACAAAAACTTAAATTAAAACTTAAAAAAGATTATGAAAAAAAAGATATTAAAATATTAAATAAAGTTGAATGTCAATATTGGTATAGATATCTTGAAAATAATTATATTCAAAGTTTTCAAATTTCATCTTAATTTAATTTGATTAAATTATTTTAAATTCAATATTTTTAGTTAATTTTGCTGTCTAATTATTAGACGGCTTTTGTTGTTGGAAAAAAATAAATAAAATTATTTATAAATTTTAAAAAACTTAAAAAACTTTAAATTATTAAAATTATTAATGTTATAATATAAGTAATAAGAAAAAGATTTTTTTTAAAAGAAACAATATTTTTAAAAAATCAGTAATCGCCTACAAAAAACCCTTGAGTTTTTTTAGCAATAGAAGTAAAATCAATGTTAACATCAATTTTTTTATTTCTGGCATGAACTTGTAAAATTGCTTTTCTTGCTTTTACATCAAGAAGACCTACAATAAATTGTCTGTCAAATCTTCCTGGATGAAGTAAGGCAGAATCTAGCATATCAGCTCTATTAGTTGCAGCCACCACAATAATACCTTGTGATTTAGTAAACCCATCCATCTCAGTTAATAATTGGTTGAGAGTTTGATCTTTTTCTTGCTCTCCTCTAGAATCATTACTCCTTTTGCCTCCTAAAACATCTATTTCATCAATAAATAAAACACAAGGAGCATTATATTTAGCTTCTTTAAATAATTCTCTTACGCGAGAAGCCCCAACTCCTACATATCTTTCTACAAATTCAGAACCAGATACTGCATAAAATGGTACTCCTGCTTCTCCTGCAAGAGCTTTTGCAAGTAAGGTTTTGCCAGTACCAGGAGCACCCGATAATAATGCTCCTTTAGGAATACAAACTCCCATAACAGCATATTTTTGGGGGTTGTTTTAAAAAAACAATCAATTCTTTCATTTCTTCTTTTTCTTCTTCATTTCCTGCAACATCTTTAAAACTAAATAAAGATTTTGTGAAGAAGAAATTTTAGGCTTAGATTTTAATTTTCCAGAATTTCTACGTAGTCCATGAATAATATAAAATATAAAAATCATAGAATGTAGATATACTATAGGACCAAATAAAACCCTTAATAAATTAGTTTTTTGTAGTATTCAAAAGGGATTTTAATTTTGTTTTCTTCTAAAAAATCTTTCTTTTTGTTAAAAAAACGGTCATCTGTAATTAAATAATAAGTGTCATTTTGTTTTATAATTTCTATTTTATAAATAGGTTCTGAATGAATAAAATCATTTTCTTTTTTGATAAAATTAATTTTATTAATTTCATTGTTTTTTATTTTTTTTGTATTTTTATCTGTTATTTTTTCTAAAATAATTAAATTTGCTTTTGATAATGCATTGGATTGTGGATTTACAGAAAAGCTTATATTTGAATCTAAAGCAGTTTGAAGATTTTTTTTATCTTCTTGCGATATATCGCTATTTTCAATGATTTGCAATAAATTTTCTTTTTCAGAAAAATTAATTTGTTTTTTGGCTTTAAGTTTGGTTAATGCTTCTTGCACCATTTTATAGCTTTTTAAATTTTGTATTTCTTCATCAATGTATTCATATATAGTATTATGACTTATTTTAGTTCCTGAACTTTTAAAAACAACATCACTTAAAAAAACAGGAGCAATTGATAATAAAAGAAATATAAACCAAATGCTACAAAACATAATTACTATAAGTAATGTTTTTTTAGTATTAAATTTTTTCAAAATGTTCATATTATTATTTATCCTGGATTATGTTTTTTGATTTGGTCTATAGCATTTAAAAGTTTGAAATAAGATGGAAAAAAATTAGTTTCTAATTCATTAGAAGGGTTTTGATAATTTTTTATTTTTTTAAAATTCATTAACATATTTTCTAAAGTGTTTATAGATTCTTGTTCATTACAATTGTCTATATGGAATCCATTATTAAAAACCATTATATGTTTCTTTAAAAGTTGCAAATATATCTAAAATATTATTTGAAGGTAAAGCTTCAAGAACTATATAATAAGGATTAAAAATTGATTCTAAATTATTTAATTTTCCTTTGATTAAATTTATAAATTGCTCTTTGCTCATTGCATTTTGTGTTTGATTTGGGTTGATTGGCTCAGGAATTAATATAATTTCTTTTTTATTATTTTGTAAAAAACTATTTATTTTATCTAATAAAGGTTGGAATTTTAATTTTATTGTGTTTTTATGGAATGCGAATTTAGCTTCTCTTTTGATAGGCAAATTTGAGCAAACATCTTTGAATTCATTACAATCTTTAATTGCGTTAATACTTTTATAAAGGTTTGACAAGAAAACATTATAATGTAAACTTTGATTTGTTAACAATGAGTCAAATAATTCTTTAATGTTTTGTGCTCCTTTTTTAACTTCATCATTATTATCTTGTTCTTCTTCTATTATTTTTTGGGGTGGTGTATTGTTAATTCTAAATGTTTCAAATTAATTAAATAAATCATTAATTAATTTTATTTGTTCTTCTTTGTGGAACAAGTTTGCACAATCAATGTTATTGGTATAAATTGTTTCCCAAGTGGAAGGTATTTCAGCTTTTAAGTCTTCTGTAATTTGTTTATTTTTTATAAAATCCAGGATTAAAAAAAATGAGGATTTGATTTTAGGGTTTCTGTTATTTCAAAAGGATTTGATGCATCCGTTAAAGAAAGTGATAAACTTTCAAATAAATCTTTAAGTTTATTAATTAAATTAATTTCTACTTGATTTGGGTAATTTGATTCTTCGGATTGTATTCTTTGATTTGTGTTTTGTGTTTTTGCTTCTTTTATTTAGGGATCGTTTTCAGAAATAAAAATATTAATTTTAGAAATAATATTTTTTATTTTTTGATGTGGGTTGCTAAGTTCTTTATATTTTGTTGTTTGGGGTGTTTTTTTGGTTTTGGGTTTCATTTTTATTTAAGTCTTTATTTAAATGTTTGTATGTAAAATAAAAAGCAAAACCAGTTAATAAAGATAATATTAAAATAAATAATATAATTTTAATTTGTTGTTTAGAAAAATTCATATAGTATAAAATAACCTTTCATATTTTTTTTGATTCATAAATTTATTTTTTTAAAATATATTGAAATTTATTCTTATATGACATATTTATTTTCAGGGTCTACAATATTATTTGTTAAATTATAGATAATAAAAGTTCGGATATCATATTTTTTATCCTCTTTAGGGATATTTAATTTTTTCATAAAATTAATAAAATCATTTTGGTTGTATTTAAAATTTAAATAAGGAACTTTGTCTTCGTAGCATTTTAAACCTATATCAAAAATGGGCATATTATTATTTTGTGCCCTAGTAAGTCTATCTTTGGCTCCTGTTATAAATTCTTTTGTTCTTTCGGTTTACCATTGGTGCCCTTCTTGCTTTTGTTTTATTTTTTCTTGAGCTTTGATTGCATTTTCTTGGGATTGTAATGTTTTTTCTTGAGCTTGGGAAGTAAATTGAAGTTCATCTTTAAATGTTTCACAAATTAATCTTAACCAATCAAAATTAATTTCTAAATTTTTAGTTATAAAGCGTATATAAGGTGTTTTAGAAGATATATTGCTATTTTTCAATATTTTTTTATATCAATATTATTGATTGTGTTTATAAAAGAATATTTTTCATTATAGTAATTATCATTATTGTTACAATTTGTATTTAATAATTCATCAGTGGCATCTGGTTTGCTAGTTTGTATTAATGAATAGTCAGCTTTAGAAATTTGACAACCATATTTTTCTTTAGGTTTTGTATTTTCTTATTCTAAATTATATAAATTCTTCAGTCCAAATGATATAATATGATGGCAAAATTTTACTTAATGTTTCAAAATATTTTTTTCAAAGAAATTTATTTTCCCATTAATATCTTTTTGAGTGGGATTCATTCCTTCAAAAAACAATACTCTCTTATGATATTGTTTTATAAATCTGGATAAATTAAATAAGGGGCAACAGTTATTTTATTAATATTATATTTTTTTAATTGGGATGGATTTTGTTTCGGCATTTCGGAATTTATAATTTGTTCTTTTATATTTGGAGGTTTTTCAAAAAAAGAATTAAATGCAATTTCATTTTTATTTTCTAATTTTTGATTTTCTTCTTTGATTTTTATTTTGTGTTTTGCGTCCAAATATGTCCAAATAATTATTAAAATAGATAAAACAGTAATTATGGATATTGTAATAGTAATATTTTTTTTATTTAGGGTTTTCATTTTTTAGTTACCTTTCATTATAAATTTATCTCCTTACCTTTATTTTACTCTTTTTTTTGCGTAAAAATTGCTCAAAAACAGTTAAAAAAGTGAAAAAAAATATACTTTTTGCCATATTAAAGGAGGTGATTTCAATTATATAATAAAAAAAAGACTCTCATTTATTGAGAGTCTTATTGATTTGGATTAATTTTTAATATTGTATATTTCTTTTAAAGCATTTTGGTAAGGTTGGATGTCTATTTGACTAAATTTATTTTTAGTTTGTAAATTGTGAAATAAATTGTTATGCCTTGTAATTGCTAAAGTTTGATCATTTTCTAATTGTTTGTTTTGTTGAATTAATTGTTGTAATGTATCACCAATGCGATTCGTTTTATCTTCTATTTTTCGTTTTTCTTGTTTGTTTGCTGCTTCGTATTGTCTTTCTAAAACTTTTATATCTTTATTTATTTTTTTGCTGCTCAATGATATGTCATCCATTTTGCTATTTATTTTTAAAATATTTTCGTATGATTCTTTTTCGTCTTTAGACATGAAAGACATTTGTTGTTGTTGGTATTGTTTGCGTAGTTCTTTTTCTTTTGCTTTTATAGGTAGAATTTTTGGTAGTTCTTTAAGTTCATTATTGGTAATATATTTTAGTCTTTTGTTAAAATTTTCTTGTGAGACTTCTATTTTATTATTTATTTCAGTTTTATTGTTATTTTGTGATGAGGTTTTTAATAACATCGCATCAGAATTGAATAATTGAGGTGTTACAAAGAAATAAAAAGTTGTAATTCCAATTAAAATTAAAAAGATAGTTGTAATAAGGATATATTTTTTGTTGCGGGTCATTTAGTTTGCTTTCTATTTTAAAAAGTGTTATTGTGTTTATCTTTGGTTCTTAATTTTATTTTATCATTTTTTTATTATTTTAATAATTTATTATTTTAAAAGTTTTTTTATATTATAAAGTTTTTCGGGTTGTAAAAAGATGAGTTAATGTTTTAAAATATGGGGTTGTCAGTAATTAAATAAATGTCTGATAATTGTAAATTGAGTATAAAATTTAGTTCTTTGGTGTATATTTCTAACATTTTTTCTTGAAATTGTTGAGTATAATGGATTTTATCTATTGTGTGTTTTTGGTTTTTTTGGATATTTAAATAACTATTATAAATAGAGCCTAATCCTTGTTTTTCAAAAAGTGGAGTTGTAGGATGATTACTATATTTGCTTTTACAATCTTTCCAAGTTTTAGTTAATAAATCATGGAGTATTTCATTTTTTATTAAGTCATAATTGTTTCTTGTTGTCTTTATTAAAATATTAGAATTTATTTGAGGATGATATTTTAGTTCTTTTTCTTTGGATAGTTGTAAATTGAGTGTTTTTGGTTCTTCTTGGTTTATTTCTAATGTTATTTCTTGTTGTATATGTGGATATAGAATTAAACCTAATAACAATATACTTATAATTACTAAGAATAATAAAACTTTAATATTTATTTTCAAATTATTTATTTTCAAATTATTTATTTTCTTTTTTTCTTTTATATATTGAAGGGACAAGTGCTTTCCCCACATTTATATTATAACTATTATTATGTAAAAAGTCATTATATAAACAAAAAAGACTATCATTTAAGATAATCTTAATATTGTTTAAGTAATTTTTTGTTAGTTTGGGATGGGGGATTGTGTTTAAATTCATTGTTATACCTCCCTTCTTTTATATTTTAAGTATATTGGCTGGTTGGGGGGTGGGTTTTATGCCTAAAATATGTTGGGAGGATAAAATATTTTGGGTATGTTTTAGTTTTTGAGTAGTTCGTTTATTTTGGATAGTTTGTTTTGGTAGTCGGAAAGCGATTTTGGAGACGGTCTATTATTCTATTAAATTGTGTTTCAAACATTTCAACTTATTTAATTTGCCCATCTAATATACCAATTTCGCGTTCTAAACTTTCAATTTCAATTTTGGATTCGGCAAGTTGTAATTCAATTGCCATTTTTTGTTCAGGGTTTAGGTTTGTTTTGCTTTTTTGTGTTTGTTAGTTTGTTAGTTTGGTTTTATGTTTGTTTAAACGTGTTGTTTTTTTTCATCTCTTTGTTGTTGTGGTTTTATTTGGGTGATTTTTTTCTTTTTCAGTTTGATAATTTTTAATTGAATCTTGGGTGGTTTTAATACTTGCTTCAATAGTGGTTTAAAGTTAAGGACCATTTCTAAATCATAAAGTTCCCCTTCGTATTCTTATTTCTTTTCGTTTTTTGTTTGTGGGTTTGATGTGGGTGTAAATGTTTGAGAAGGTCAGTAAGGATTTTGGTTGTTTTGACTTCCTGTATAAATTCCTTCGTTATTACTGTAATCAGGTTTGTAAGATTGTGTGGGTTTGGGGGATGTTGGTGTGTCATCAGGTTTAGTGTTTTGATTAAATAAAACTAAAACTTACCCCATTTAAGGATGCTTTTTTTCTTTTTTATATTATTATTAATTATTTATAATCACATTAAAATTAATACAAAATACATAATTATTAATATAAAATTAATAAAAATATAACAAAATGAAAATATAGGGTTGACATTCAACAAAAAAAGTAATACAATATTATTGGCAATCGTTAATGTGAGTGCCAAGAGGTGATGAATATGCTTTCAGATAGAAAAAAATTAATCTTAAAGGCTGTAGTGGAAAACTATTCACAAAAAGGACAACCCGTAGGTTCTAAACTGCTTACCCATTTGCCTTATCTTAAATTTGCAAGTGCTACTATTCGTTATGATATGGTGCAATTAGAAAAAGAAGGTTTTTTACAAAAAAATCATACTTCTAGTGGTAGAGTGCCTTCTTTTAAGGGCTATACTTACTATCTAAACCATTTATTAACACGTGATCATGATGTTGCTTGTATGTTTGAAAGCATTGACAAAGTGATTCAAAAAAAGCGTTTTTGTAAAGGACAAGTAATTAAAGAAGCTCTTAATTTGTTAAATAATTTAACTAATTATACTGCTATGGCAATTGGTTCTGATATTTTTAATAATAGTAAAATTACTAAAATTGATTTTATTCCTTTAAATAGTACTCAAGCTGTTATTTTGATTATTACTGATAAAGGAAATGTACAACATCAAAATATTTCTTTGGATCAAACAAAAGAAATTAGCATTTATGACCTTAAAGATGTAGTGCAAGTAGTAAATGATTTGTTGACAGATAAGTTTTTATCAGAAGCAGCCAATATTATTCAAAGTGATTTTTTTAAACAAACTATTGCTAAATATATTTGTTTTCAAGAACAATTAATTGCTTTGTTTATGGAAGCTTTTAGTAGTTTTGCCTCAGAGAATCTTTATTTTTCGGGGGTTTCTAAAATGCTTGAAAAACCTGAATTAAGTAATCCTGAAATTATTAAAAAATTTATGGGTCTTTTAGAGTGTAAAGAATTATTAAAAATTATGTTAAATCAAGATAGTTTGTCTTTTAAATTTTCTGATGGCTTGCAACTTACCCCTTTAAAAGATTGTATGATTCTTTCTATTCCTTTTGATGTAAATCCTAATGAGAAAGGAAGAATTGCAGTTGTAGGACCTTCGTGGATGAAATATCCTAAAGTTATTCCTATTTTGGAATATTTGGCAGTTCATTTATCTAAATTAAACGATCAAGAATAACAAATAAAAAAATAAATAATACAATAAATAATTGTAAGATAAAATATAAGTAATAATTGCAATTACAACAAATAACAAATAACAAATAACAAATAACAAATAACAAATAACAAATAACAAATAATAATTAATAATTAATAATTAATAATTAATAATTAACAATTAATAATTAATAAGTAATAAGTAATAATAAAATAATTTATTAAAAAAATAACTAAACAGGCTGCCAAAATACTTGTAAGTAACTTAATAAAAACATAATTATATCAAGAAAAGAGGTTTCAAAATGTTTTTAGAAAAAGACCAAGATAACTTAGATAATTTAGAAACACAAGCAAAAGAATTGCATAAAGATTGTAAAGAATGCAAAAATTGTCAAAAAGAAGAAACTAAAACAACAAATAAAGACAACCAAAAGGAAGATGAAACTGTTAAAAATCAATCAAATCAATCAAATCAATCAAATCAATCAAATCAATCAAATCAATTAAATCAAACTAAACAAACAAATAACAAACAACAAAAACATCAATCAAAAGAAAACAGTCATCTGCAAATTACTAAATTACAAACTCAAATTAAAGAATTACAACAACAACTTACCCAACAAAAAAAAGCCTTTGATGAAGAGTTGTTAAAAAATCAAGCAGAATTGATTAACTTTAAGAAAAGAGCCCAAACTCAAAAAGCAAATGAATTAAAATATGCATCAAGTAATTTTATTACTAATTTATTAATGCCCTTGGAACAATTAGAAAAAGTCATTGATATGCCTACACAAAATGAATTTTTGCAAAAATATTTATTAGGATTTAAGTTGTTACAACAACAAATAAAAAAAGTGTTGCAAGATGAAGGAGTAGAAGAAATTGAGGCCCTTAATAAGCCTTTTGATCCTGCTTTGCACCACGCTTTAGAAACAGTGTGCGACCCTAAAAAACCTGATAAAACTAATTTAGCAGTTTTACAAAAAGGTTATTTATATAAAAAAAGAATTTTAAGACCAACATTGGTTAAAGTAAATGAATGGAGTGATAAAAATGACAAAAACGAATAAAGTTATAGGTATTGATTTAGGAACAACTAACTCTTGTGTTGCTGTAATGGAAGGTGGCGAGGCAAAAGTTATTCCTAATGCTGAAGGTGGAAGAACAACTCCGTCTGTAGTTTCTTTTAAAGGTGATGAAATTATGGTAGGAGAAATTGCCAAACGTCAAGTAATTACTAATCCTAATACTATTAGTTCTATCAAAAGACACATGGGAGAAGCTAATTATACTGTTAATGTGGGTGGTAAAAAATACACTCCGCAAGAAATTAGTGCAATGATTTTGGCAAATTTGAAAAAAACTGCTGAAGATTATTTAGGAGCTCAAGTAAGTGAGGCAGTAATTACTGTTCCTGCTTATTTTAATGACGCTCAAAGACAAGCTACCAAAGATGCAGGTAAAATTGCAGGCTTAAATGTTAAACGTATTATTAATGAACCAACTGCAGCTGCTCTTTCTTATGGCGTTGACAAAGGTGATAAAGAACAGACCATTTTAGTGTTTGACTTAGGAGGAGGAACTTTTGATGTTTCTATTCTAACTTTGGTTGATGGTACTTTTGAAGTGCTTTCTACTTCTGGAGACAATGCTTTGGGAGGCGATGATTTTGACTTACGTATAGTAGATTTCTTAGTGCAAGAATTCAAAAAAGAAAATAGTGTTGATCTTTCCAAAGATAAAATGGCAATGCAAAGATTAAAAGATGCTGCTGAAAAAGCTAAAAAAGAATTAAGTGGTGTTACTTCTTCACAAATTTCTTTGCCTTTTTTAACAATGAGCGAAGCAGGTCCACTTCATCTAGAATACAATATGACTCGTGCTAAATTCAATGAACTTACTAAAGATTTAATTGATCGTTGTTTGGCCCCTGTAAAACGTGCTTTAAGTGATGCCAAATTAGATATTGAAAAAATTGATCAAGTGCTTTTAGTGGGTGGTTCTACTCGTATTCCTGCAGTACAAGATTTAGTTAAAAATGAATTGAAAAAAACTCCTAATAAGAGTATTAATCCTGATGAAGTAGTTGCTATTGGAGCTGCTATTCAAGGAGGAATTCTATCAGGAGACGTTAAAGATATTTTACTGTTAGACGTAACTCCGCTTTCTTTAGGAATTGAGACTTTGGGTAATGTCTTTACTAAATTAATTGAAAGAAACACTACCATTCCAACTTCCAAAAAACAAGTCTTTTCAACTGCCGCAGACAATCAACCAGCAGTAGATATTCATGTTTTACAAGGAGAACGCCCTTTAGCAGCTGATAATAAAACTTTGGGGAGATTCCAATTAACAGATATTCCACCAGCACCGCGCGGAATTCCTCAAATTGAAGTTACTTTTGACCTTGATGCAAACGGAATTGTATCAGTTAAAGCCAAAGATTTAGGTACTAACAAAGAACAAAAAATTACTATTTCAGGAAGTGGTGCCCTTAAAGAAGAAGAAATTCAAAGAATGATTAGAGAAGCTGAAGAAAATGCTGAGGTAGATCGTGTGAAAAAAGAAAGTATTGATGCGCGTAATGAAGCAGAAAATATGATTTTCCACACTAAAAAATCTTTAGAAGATCTAAAAGCTGACGTTACACTAGAAGAAAAAGACAAAGTTGAGACTCAAATAAAAGAATTAGAAGAAGCTCTAAAAGGAGACGATACTGCTTTAATTAAAGAAAAAACTGCAAGTCTTACTAAAGAATCTCAAGGAATTGCAATGAAAGCTTACCAAAAAGCTCAAGAAAAACAAACACAAGAAAAAGGTACGCAAGAAAACACTACTGCTAAAAATGAAAAACCTCAAGACGAAGTAGTAGACGCTGATTTTGAAGAACAAAAATAATCAATAATAAAAACAAAACTAAACAAAAACAACCATAAAAACAACCAAAAAATATACAAATACAAAAACAACCACAAAAAACAAACTATAAAGAATAATGAAATCAAAGGAAAAGCCCCCTTAGTTTTATTATTAGGAGAAGTTAGTTACAATGACAAAAAAAGATTATTATCATATTTTGGGTCTAGATAAAGACGCAAGTCCTGAGGACATCAAAAAAGCTTATCGTAGTCTTGCTAAAAAATATCATCCTGATATTTCCAAAGAAGCTAACGCCGAGAGCAAATTTAAAGAAGTTCAAGAAGCTTATAGTGTTTTAGGAGATGCTTCTAAAAAAAGTAATTATGATCGTTTTGGTGATGCTTCTGATAACGGTTTTTCTGGCTTTGGTGGCGGTGGTTTTGATGGTTTTGATTCCTTTGGGGATTCTTTTTTTAGTTCCTTTGGAGATATTTTTGGTAATCAACAAACTAAAAAACCTTCTTATGATAAAAAAGTAGAAATGACTATAAGTTTTATGGATGCTGTTTTAGGAGCTAACAAAACTATTGAAATTACTGTAGAAGCTGATTGTAGAGTTTGTCATGGTAAAGGAGCAGTTTCCAATCAAGATGTTATTACTTGTAAAAGTTGTGGCGGGACTGGACAAATTATTACTGAGCAAAGAACTTTTTTAGGCAATATTCGTTCTCGTCAAGTTTGTCCTAATTGTAGTGGTAAAGGACAAGAAATTAAAAATAAATGTTATGCTTGTCACGGACAAAAACGTCAAAAAGTTAAGCAATCAGCTACCTTTAATATTCCTGCAGGGATTCAAGAAGGAATGTCTTTGCAAGTTCCTGGGAAAGGAAATTTTATTCCTTTAAGTAATAATCAAAAAGCAGGAGATCTATATATTACTTTTAAAGTGCGTCCTCATGAATCTTTTGTAAGACGTGAATATGATATTATTTTAGAAATCTTTATTACTTTTCCAGAAGCTGTTTTAGGAACTAATATTTTGATTCCTACTATTTATGGTGAAGTAGCTTTAAAAATTCCTGCAGGGATTCAATCAGGCAATAAATTAAGAATGAAAAATAAAGGAGTTGCCCATCTTAATTCTTCTTATCGTAAAGGTGATCAGTATGTTGTTGTTCATATTAAAACTCCTAACCAATTAAGTTTAGAAGAAAAAAGATTATATCAAAAATTATTAGATTTGCAATATCGTAGTTAATATAAGTAATAATATAAGTAAATAGATATTAATACAAAAATAATACAATATTAATAGTAAATAATAAAATAATAAGGAGACCAACTTAAAAGTTGGTTTTTTTGTTATGTAGCAATTTAATGTTTAAGTTTTTAGAGTTTTACATAGTTAATTTTAATTGTATTATGATGAATAATAAAATTAACTACTCATTAAATATTTGAGTTATAATAAAGGCATAAAGTCTTTTATTATATTTAAGTTAGAGGCTTTAGAACTTTAACAAATTTAATTTGATAATTCAATTTAATAAAGAGGTGAAATAACATGTTTTTATTAGATAATCTTAAAGAAAAAATTAAAGATAATAAAAAATTAAGTTCGGTTGCAGTTTATCGTAGAACAAACCATAAAAGAGTTATTCAAAAAACTTTATTATGGATTAGTTTAATGCTTTTATTTTTGGCACTTTCTTATGCAGTTTTATGGCATGAATTAGTTTTTGCCCAAATTTAGGTGAAATAAAAAAACAATTATTTTTAAATATTTGTATCTGCCTGCTATTATAAGTATTATTGCTTTTGTATTTGCTTGTTTTTCTTCAAGTATAGCAAGATTAACAGCTCCTGTTTGTCTTATTGCTTTGGGGATATTTTTAGGGATGTTTATGGGTTATTTATATGTTCGTTTGAATATATCACATACATTCGATTTGACTGATAAATTACTAATACATAAAAATTTATGCCTAACTATATTGCTTTCGTTTATTTTTATTTTGATGAGTAATTTTGCAATTACTATTTTACTTTATTATAAAAAGTTTAAAAAACAAAATAATCAACAATTAATTAATAAATTTGCTTTTGTAGTTTTTAATTTCTTTGTAATTACTATGTTTTATGTTGTTTTATTTTATGGGGTTGCTTTCCTTTGGTTGGCATCAGTTTCGCAATTAAGTCAACTTTCATCCTTATTTGACCCTTATTTTATGTTAGTGCTCCTATTTGTAAGTCTATTTATTTCATGGGCGTCTGTTTATATTGCAGGAGCTTTAGTTGTCTTTGATTATATTATCAAAAAACAAGTAGATAAAAAATATGAAGCATCTATGGCTTTTGCTTTATGTCTGTTAGTTTTTTGGCCTCTTATTAAAGTTTTATGGAACTTTTGTAAAAAGGAGGATTAATAATTAATATTATTTATAAATTTAGAACAGGAATTAATTTTTAATTTCTGTTTTTTTTATGAAGTATTTATTATTTATAATGTTGTAATTATTATTTATAATGTTTTAATTAGTCAATTTTGGAATTTGAAATAAAATTTGTTAATTGGGGTTATAATAAAATTCTTTTTATTGTTTGTTTTGGTTTTTTTAATTTATCCTTAAATATTTTATGATAACAAAATCCCCAAACCCTAAAAAACTCAATCAAAAAGCAAGTATTTTAGTTATAATAATTGGGTATAAGTTTTTTATTTTGATACCTTAATTACTTTCAAAAAGGAGAGTTTATAAATGTTTAAATGGTTGAAAAGTAAATTTTTTAAAAATAAAAATAATGATAAATATCAACTAGGTCTTAAAAAAACCAAAGCTAGTTTTCTAGATTTTCAAACTCTTTTGAAACAATCTAACAATATCGAAAAAACCCTATTACAAGCATTAGAAAGTTTGTTAATTCAAGCTGATTTTGGTACTAAAACCACTCTTTTTTTGATGCAAGCTATCAAAGATGAAATTAATCAATTTCAAATTAAAAATCCTCAAAAGCTTCCTTCTGTTGTTGTTTCTAAAATGTTTGATTTGTATCAAAATATGAAAGGTATGAAAGGCATATTAGAAATTCCGCAAGAACAAGAAAAAGAACAAGAAAAACAAAATCAAGATTCCAATCCAACAAATCCCAAAGACAGTTTTCAATCTCAAAATAACTTGCCTCAAATGTATTTGTTTACAGGAGTTAACGGAGTAGGAAAAACAACTACTATTGGAAAAATGGCTGAAGCACTGAAACAAGAAGGTAAAAAAGTATTATTAATTGCTGCTGATACTTTTCGTGCAGGTGCAGTAGAACAACTCCAAATTTGGGCAAAAAGAGTAGGTGTTGAAGTTTTTTGCAAGCCTTTGCCAGCTCATCCTGCAAGTGTTATTTTTGAAGGCATCCAACTTGCTAAAAGTCAAAATTATGATATTATTTTGTGTGATACTGCTGGAAGATTACAAAACAAAACTAATTTAATGCAAGAATTAGCCAAAATTAATCGTGTTATTTGCAAACATTTGCCCGCCTCCAATTTACAAACTTTTTTAGTTTTGGATGCTACTACAGGGCAAAATGCTATTAATCAAGTTGATTTGTTCAATCAAGCAACTCCACTTTCAGGAGCCATTTTAACCAAGCTTGACGGCACTTCCAAAGGAGGGATTGTTTTTGCAATTAAATATTTATACAATTTGACCACTAAATATATTGGTGTAGGCGAAAAATCCCAAGATTTAATTACTTTTGATGTTAAAAATTATCTTTTTAATTTATTTGAAGGTTTTTTTACTTCTGAAGATATTTTATAATTGCTAATTATAAAGAAAAAATAACAAATAACAAATAACGAAAAACAAACACAAAAAAACATAAAAATTTATTATATCAAAAATAACGAATTCAAAAATATTTAAAAAAACATTGCCCCAACAAAAAATTAAACCCCACAAAAACAAATTTCACAACATCAAAAAGGAGATAAAAATATGAGTATATTAGGTGAAGGCTTACAAAAAGTTATTAACAAAATTAGAGGAAAAAAAATCCTAGAACAACAAGACATTCAAAACATTATGCAAGATATTAAAGTTTCTTTGGTAGAAGCTGATGTTCATTTAAAAGTTATTGATAAGTTTAATGAAATTATTGAAAAAAAGACTTTGAAACAAGAAGTTTTAAAAGGACTGAATCCCAAAGAACATATTATTAAAATCGTAAACGAAACCCTAATTCAAATTTTGGGTTCTACTCGTGCAGATCTTACTTTTAAGCCTAATTGTAATTTGGATACTTTAATGTTAATTGGGTTGCAAGGAAGCGGTAAAACGACTACTGTAGGAAAATTAGCTCTTTGGTTGCGTAAAAAAAATAGTAAAAAAGTTTTGCTTGTAGCTTGTGATATTTATCGTCCAGGAGCAGTAGAACAATTAAAAGTTATTGGTAAACAAATCAATATTGATGTTTTTTCTAAACCTGACACTGCTGTTTTAGATATTGTAGATGCAGGATTAAAACATGCTTTGCAAGAAGGATATGATGCAGTAATTATTGATACTGCGGGGCGCCTTGATATTGATGAGACAATGATGCAAGAATTGCAACAAATTAAAGCCAAAGCCAATCCTTCAGAAATTTTGTTAGTTGTGGATTGTCTTTCAGGACAACAATCTGCTAATACTGCTCAGTCGTTTCATAATCAAGTAGGAGCAACTGGAGTTATTTTGACCAAAATGGATGCAGATACTAAAGGAGGAGCTGCTTTATCAGTAAGAGCAATGACAGTTCTGCCTTTAAAATTTGTTTCTTCTTCAGAGACAATTGACAGTTTAGAGCCCTTTAATCCTGATAGAATGGCATCTCGTCTTTTAGGAATGGGAGATATTTTAACTTTAATTGAGACAGTTACCGATAAAATTGATCCTCATCAAAGTAAACAAATGATGGAAAAATTATTTGATGATAGTTATAATTATTATGATTTTCAAAAACAATTAAAAACATTAAAAAAAATGGGTTCTTTCAGCAAATTGTTAAGTTTTATTCCTGGATTAGTTGGTAAGATGAAACAACTTTCTGCCAGTTTAGGTGATGATGGATTTAATAAATTTGAAGTTTTAATTCAAAGTATGACTAAACAAGAAAAGAAAAATCCTCAATTAATTGCTTTGAGCAGTAGACGTAGACAAAGAATTGCCAAAGGTTCTGGTAATCAATTAAGTGATGTTAACAAGCTAATTACCCTTTTAGAACAACAAAAAAAATTAGCTAAGCAAATGCAACATTTTGATGATCAAGATCTTGATAAATTACAAAATGATCCGATGGCTTTTTTTCGTGATATGGATAATAAATAATTAAAATTATAAAATCTTTTTATTAAGTATTTTTGTACCCTTTAATATTTTTATAAAATCAACTTTAATTTATCATTAATTAAAACAAAATGAATAATTATTTGTGTGTTATATTAAATAATAAATAAATTACATTTTTTATTAAAAATTGCTGCATTTTTATAAAATCCAAAAGGAATACAAATATGAACCTATTAACTATAAAAGTAAAGAAAACTTTTTTAAAATTTTTATTGGCACTTTATTATTTATTTTAACAACCACTTTAACAATTTATTTTTCATATAACTTATATCATGAATACAAACAACAAAAATTTAAAGAATATCAAAAACAAATGGAACAATATGATGCCAATAAACCTCCTACTAAATTTAGCGCATATCCTTTAGTGTCCCAACGTTGTAAAGAAACAAATGATGATATATTAAACAATATAAGTTTTGCAAACATAATTGGCATGGAAACTGAAAAAGAAACTTGTAGTCGCATTTTAGCAATTGTATCTCATCCTGAATGGTTCCAAAACGCAGGAAAAATCAATAAACCCAAAAGACTCATACTACACGGAGTCCCAGGAACAGGTAAAACATTATTAGCAAGAGCATTTATGTCACAAGCAAGACAAACCTCCCCTTCCACTGATGCAGGCTGTTTTGAATTTACCCCCTACGACTTTATCACCAAAACCCGCGAATAAGGAATCGAAATTATAAGAGCGATGTTTGATTTCATTAGAGCTGAATGGCATCTAAACAAAAATAATGGTATGGGAGTAATTTTCATCGATGAATGCGACCAAGTATGGGAAAAATGGAACTTATCAACCAAGAAGACCAAAAAATGAAAGACATCTTAAACGCCTTCAAAGCCGAAATTACTTCATTAAGAAACCACTGCCCCCACAACCCTGATGCTTTTATTTTCGTAATTGTAGCCACTAATCACTTAGATCAAATAGACGATGCCATCAAATCACGCCTCAACTACCACATAGAAGTTAAACCCTTAGATACAAATGGTAGAAAAAAATTCTTAGAATTCTTAATTGAAAAAAAACACCAATCACCTCAACTGCAAAAGAATATTTATTAACAACAATTAATGATGCATTGGAAAAATTAACTGATAAATCCAAAACAGGACAACGCACTATGGAATATCTTTTAGATGATGCAATTATCAATGCTCACTACGAAACCCAAGGGCAAAGTGACATTAGAATTGAAGACTTAAAAAAATCTTTTAAAGTTATTTATGGATTTGTTTTGCCTTAAAGACTTCATTAAAAAACTCATTATAATTAAAATTATAAAATCTTTTTATAAACGCAATAAAATAAAAACCCAAACAAAACCTTGTATTCTAAGAAAGTTTTTCCAAACTTTCTTTTTTTAATATTATATTAATTATTTTCTTATAAATAACACAATCATTATTAACTTATAATCCAATTTTGGCTATTAGCTAAACGATAAAATAAATAGGAGAAACAATGAAACATTTAGTTTTAGTTGATGGTAATTCGCTTTTATTTCGAGCATATCACGCAACTGCAAGCAAATATAAACCCCTTTTGCAAAATAAAAAAGGGATCTACACTAATGCTCTTTTGTCTTTTATTAGAATGTTTGAAAAAATTTTAGAAGAAACGAAAGGCTATATTTTAGTAGCTTTTGATACTCATAAACCTACCAAAAGACACCAATTATACGATGCTTACAAACAAGGAAGACCAGAAACACCTTCTGCATTGATTAGTCAAATTCCTTTGATTAAACAATATTTAGACCTAATCGGCGTTAAATATCATGTCCAAGACGAATACGAAGCCGATGATATTATAGGCACTTTAGCTAAAGAAGCAAGCAATCAAAATAAGACAGTATCTATTTATTCAAGTGATCGGGATTTATTGCAATTAGTAGATGAAAAAATTACTGTTTGTTTGCTTAAAAAAGGATTGCGTGAAATTAAATGCTATACACCTCCTACTTTGTTTGAAGAATACGGTCTTAAAGAATATCAAATGATTGATTATAAAAGTTTAATTGGTGATCCTTCTGATAACATTAAAGGAGTATTGGGAATAGGACCTAAAACTGCTCAAAAGTTATTACAAGAATACGATTCCCTAGATAATTTGATGCAAAATTTAGACAACATTAAACCTATTTTAAAAACCAAAATCCAAAATTCCCAAGCTGATTTAGAACTTAGCAAAATAATTACCGCAATTGACCTTAAAGTTCCCTTGCCCTTTGATTGTATGCAAACAGAAATACAAATACGTTTGGCGCAAAACCTTAAAAATTTTTATGAAGAAATGGATTTTAGACGCTTAGCTATTACCAAATATGCAAGAATTGAAAAAGAACCAAATACCACAAATACAAATGCAAATTATAATAATAAGGAAGCATCCCCCAAATCCAAAGAAGTGCAAGAAGTAGAAAAAGATAGCAATTTAGAAAATGATAATAATTTAAACCAAACAAATCAAAACAGACCTATCAACAACAACACCACTAACAATAATGACAATAACGCTCCAAAAGTTCAAGAACAAGGCGCCAACCCACCTCAAAACAATTTTCATTTTCAAATTATCAAAGACCAAAACTCTCTAAATGCTTTTTTGGCTCAAATCCAACCACACCAAATTTGGGCTTGTTTTTTTGAGTTAGAAAAAGAAAATGACTCAAATACTTTTTTGCAAGGAATTGGTTTTTCCAATGAAAATAAACATTTTTTTATAGATGCTAATTTGGCTTTTGATAATAATAACTTTTGCAATTATCTAAAAGATGCTAATTTTTATAAAATTGTTTTTCACAATCAAGCAACACAACTTTTTTTAAAAACAAAACATCAAGAACTCAACGGAGTTATCTTTGATTTAGTTTGTGCTTCTTATCTTTTATTTCCTTTGAAAAATCTTGAATTTAGTAATATTATAGCCAAAATAGATATTTTGAATAACACAAATTATGTAAGCCAATTATCTCAAAACATTTTTATTTTAGAGCAAAAAGTAGCTTTTAAAGCTTTTTTATTACACGCCATCAAAAATAGCTTTTTGCATCATTTAAAAGCTCAAAACCAATTATTTTTGTTTCAAGAAATAGAACTTCCCTTATCAAATATTTTAGCCCAATTAGAATATGAAACTAATTTAGTACAACAAAAACAAATAATAGAAGCACAGCCAATAGAAAAAAATACGGATGAAAAAATAGAGACACAACAAGAAAAAATACCAAAAACAAATCAAGGGCAAGAACAAGAACAAGCACAAGCACAAGAAACTCACATCAACCAATTAAAATCATTCAAAGATGTTTTTGGGTATCAAAATAGTTGTTTTTTAAATATAATAAACAATAAAAAATCTTATAATTATTTAATTAATGATAATTTTTTTTGCTTTTCGTTAAAAATTTTAGCTACTTTAGGAAATATTCAAAAAATTAAAAATTACTTTAAAATTGAAAACAATCATCTTTTAAATTATGAACAAACCTTACAATTTTTTGTAAATGCGCCCAAATCAGAAATCAAAAAGGACTCTCAAAAACTTTCTGAAACAACGAATTTTGATGTGGATGCGTGGATAAAAGCAATTATCCCTGAATTAAATATTTCTTCGAATTGTGCCCAAGATTTTATCCATCAATATTTAAGTTTGGATGATGAAATTATAAATTATTATCAAAGTTTATTACAACAAATCAAAGAAAAAAAATATGCATTAACTTTATTGAAAAGAAAAGTTTTTTTTGGTAATCAAAAATTAACTCCGAATTTTGATTTAGAAACATTATATGTTTTTTTACAAGAAAATATTTTAGATATGAAAAAAATTGTCATATTGCAATTATTGCGCCATTTAGAACGAAACAATGAAACTGCTAAAATTACTTATTTTGCTTTAAATGATTATTTGCAACAAAACATAGATTTAATTTCTAAACATTTGAATTATTTTTTTATTTTAGATAATGGTAATATTTAATTGGACAAATCTTATTATTTATAATTTATTTATAATTTATTTATAATTTATTTATAATTTATTTATAAAATAGAAATGTTAAATATCCAAATCAATAAAAAAGCAAAATAAAAAAGCAAAATAAAAAAGCAAAATAAAAAAGCAAAATAAAAAAGCAAAATAAAAAAGCAAAATAAAAAAGCAAAATAAAAAACATAAGAACAATTGCAATCCAAAAACAAAGATAAAAAAGGAGCAAATGCATGCCAGAATTACCTGAAGTCCAAATTATTGTAGATTTTTTACAAACACAGTTAATAGGAAAAAAAATTGTTGCAACTAAGGTATTTTATGAGCCTGCTGTTAAAAATACCAAAGAATTTCAAAAAATTGAACAAACTACCATTTTGGATATTCAAAGAAAAGGTAAATTTTTATTATTTTTTTTAACTCAAGAATTAGTTTTAATAGGGCATTTGAGAATGGAAGGAAAATTATTTATCAAACCTTGCGATGAGCCTAAACACAAATACGAACATTTTGCAATTATTTTGGAGGATAAAAGTTCTTTAAGATATTATGATTTTAGGAAATTTGGTAGATTTGAAGTTAAGAATCAGAACATTTTTTTAACCCAAACTACCTTGCATCAACTAGCCTTAGATCCTTTTGAAATCAATCCAGTTGTTTTGTATCAAAAAATATTAAAGACCAAAAGCGCTTTGAAAAAAGTTTTATTAAATCAAAAAATAATTTCTGGATTAGGCAATATTTATGTTAATGAAGTTTTGTTTTTAGTAAAATTGCATCCTGAAACTAAAGCTTGCGAACTGTCTTTGGAACAAGTGCAAGAAATTGTAACAATTTCCCAAAAAGTACTTACCAAAGCCATTAAACTGGGCGGAACTACTGTAAGTACTTTTGAATCTCAGCCAGGCATTATAGGCTATTTTCAAAACAAATTACAAGTGCATGGCAAAGTTAATAAGCCTTGTATTAACTGTCAAACTAAAATTATCAAAATCAAAGTTGGCGGCAGAGGCACTTATCTTTGTCCTGTTTGTCAAAATCATAATCCTAATAAAGAATTATAATTGATTTATTTTCAACTATAAAATAGATCAATATTTTTAAAAAAGAGGTTTTTATGCTTAGTCATCTAAATTTATTTCAAATCAAAAATTCAGTTTTTTTGTCGCTTGAAGACCATCAAAGCCTAAGTTTGCTTTATCAACCACTAATAGGCACTCATGCGCTTGGTATTTATCATATTTTAGCAACTCTAAAACCTAATATTTTTTATCAACATCAATTTTTATTTGATTTGAGTGCGGTTTCAAAAAATGATTTTTTAGAAGCACAAGAAAAATTAGAAGCTCTTAATTTACTCCAAACTTTTTGCAATTCCGAAACCCAAGAAAGAATTTATTGGCTTAATTTGCCGTGCAGATCTCAAGAGTTTTTTAAAGACCCTCTTTTTAGTAATTTTTTATTAAGTGAAGTGGGGGAGGCTACTTTTTTGAGTTTGCAAAATCATTTTAGTAAAGAAGCTTCCACTAAAAAAAATAATTGGGACGCTTTTCAAGACATTAGTAAAAAATTTGATGATTTGTTTCAAGTGCAAAAAATGGATTTACCAACTGATTTTACTTGTCCCAATAACCAAACAAATTCTTCTCCAAGACAGTTTTTAAATAACGCTTTTGATTATAAATTATTTTTGCAAAAATTGCCCCAACGTTTCAAAAAACCATCTTTAACTTGCAATCAAACAAGTGATTTTATTCAAAAATTAAGCTTAGTTTATAATTTAGATGAAGCTACACTTTCGGAAATATATCAAAAAACTTTTCCAAAGCCCAGCGAAATCGAACTATCCAAATTAAGCCTAGGTGTAAAAAGATATTATCAGATACATACTCAAAATCAAAATTTGGTTTTTGCGAAAAAAACGCAAGATAATGAACAAGATACGATTGCTTTGCTCAAACGTAAAGATTCTACTCAAAGAATTATTATAAATCATTGTCCTAAAAATATGCAAGCCACTGCGGCTGATACTGTTTTTCAATTTATGGAAAGAAACAATTTAGAACCGGGGCTAGTCAATGTGCTTTTAACTTATATTTTGGAACGAAAAGGCTTTGTGCCCTCAGTGGTTTATTTGGAAAAAATCTTAAAATCTTGGGAGCAAAAAGGGATTTTTGATACTGAAACAGCATATGATTTTTATATGGAACAAGAAAAAAACCAATCCCAAACCAAGTTTAGATCTAATTTAAAAAAACCACAAATTTCTCCTAAATGGTTAGAAGATTTTAAAAAGAAAAAACAGTCATAATTTTTTGGATGATTTATTATTACAAGGAATCAATTCAATTTGATAACATTTTACAAAAGCAAAAGAGGTGAAAAATTAATTTATGGAATTTTCAGATATAAAAATAAAAATTAGGAAAATGATTGCACAGTGCGAAGAAACCAAAAATTTAGATATCTCTGATGATGAACTGCCAGTTATTTATCATTTTTTGCTCACCAAAGATCAAGAAAATGAATATGGGAATCGCCAAGAAATAAAAACTAATCCTTTAAGAGTTGTTTGGGTTCCTACTGTTAAATCTCAAGCTCTTTATTTTAAGGAACATTGGCAATCGCAAAATGCATTGTTTGATAGTAGCATTAATTTTGATGCTCATTTAGTGAGGCAATTTGTAGTGGATAATGATTCTAAGCAAAAAGCATTAAAAGAGATGAAACAAATTATTAAACATTTTGAAAAATCTACCAAAGGTTTTTATTTGTCGGGTTCTTTTAATACTGGAAAAACTATTTTTTTGAAAAAAATAGCTTATGAATTAATTCAAAAACAAATTTCTGTTATTTTTCTTTTTATGCCTGATATAACTAGAAAATTTAGAAATTTTTTGTATAATAATACTTTAGAAACAAGGTTGCAACAATTAAAAAATGTTAAGTGTTTGATTTTGGATGACCTAGGTTCAGAAAATATGACACCTTGGTTTCGTGATGAAATTTTGCTTCCTTTGTTGTATGATAGAGCTGAAAAAAAGTTGCCCCTTTTTATTAGTAGTAATTTGCCCTTTAATGAACTGCACAATTATTTATTGCATTTGCATGGAGCTGAAAATGCTAATAGTGAAGTTAAGGTATACAAAATTATTGAAAAAATTCGTACCCTTACTCACTTTTATGATTTTTCCGAAAAACAAGATTCCTAATAAGACAGTTTTAACTTGGTCAAGGATTAAAAATATTCTTTTTGGGAAAAACGTAATAACACAAGCAAATAATTTATAATTTATTTTGGTGGAGATGATGGGAGTCGAACCCATGTACAAAATCACTTTAATTTATATATTCTACATATTTAGTTTATTTTGTAAGTTCGCAATTTATGAAAAAACAAACAAAATCCATAAATTACTAGTCTTTTTGATATTTGCTAAAAGAGCAAAGACAAACCCAATTAGCAAAACTTACCTTATTGCCTTCCTTAAATCGTAAGTTAATTTAAGTGCGGGTTTTGCTTATTTATTTAAGCAAAAGCTAATTGTGAAGAAAAACTGTTTGCAAAATTCATTTGATAAACTGGAGTTTGTCCAGCAAAATCTTGTGTATTTGTTACAGTTTGTTTGTTATTTCCGGTTATTATAACCTCGACGTTTTTACTTGCGTAACCAAGATATGCTATATAAATTTCGTTGACCTTGGCAAATCCAAAACATCCCCATATTTTTATTTTAACTCAAAAAACCTTTTTTAAATCAAGTTATTTTTAGATTTGTTATTTGTGTTTTTGGAATGGATCATATTTTTGATTAATTTATTCTTTGTGCCCATTCAAAAATTATAACCAATAAATTTAAAATTTTGTAAAAGCGCCAAAGATAAAATTATCTAAATTTAAACTAAACTAAAATCAAAATTACACAAGCAAACAAAAAGCTCAATATATATAACAAAAAAGGGATTTGCATCCCTTCCTTTGTTCGATTATTAATGAAATTATTCGTTAACTACAACAACATCTACAGCTTGAGCTCCGAGGTCGCCTTCTTTAACAGTGAATTCAACCTTGTCGTTTTCATTAAGTGTTTTTCTTCCAAAGACTTCAGTTTGAATAGAACTGTAATGTACGAAAATATCTTTCCCATCAGCTGAAACGATAAATCCGTAGCCTTTGTCTTTAGAAAACCATCTACATGTTCCCTGTTGTTTTTTGTCTTGCATTATTAATAATACTCCTTCTTTTAAATTATTTCGGTTTCATAACCTATTATCTATTATAACTCATTTATTTTTAGAGTCAAACATTTTTACACACTTTTTTTTATTTTTTTTACTTTTTTGACGTTTTTTGGTAAAATTTTCATTTTTTTCGTTAAAAATTTGCATTTTGATATTTTTTTTGATATAATAAAATATGTTAAGCCCTTATAGTTTAACGGCAGAACGTAGCAATGGTAATGCTGAAATACAAGTTCAATTCTTGTTAAGGGCACCAAAACAAAAATTAAGATGATGTGGGCGTCGTATAGTGGTTATTATACGTGCTTGCCAAGCATGAGACGGGGGTTCGATTCCCCTCGCCCGCTCCATACATTATATAATTTAGATGTATTATATTTTTTTATTAAAAAACTTTATTATTTAGCTTTTTTTGCCCTAATAACAGCGTTTAATTGTTAAATTAATATAATGTATTATAGATATCATAAAAGCAATCTTTAATTAAAGCTTGCTATTATTCCAAAAAGAAGGAAATTGATTGATAATTTTTTGGATTTTAGCTTGGGGTTTTTGGAATAAAAAAGGATGTTGGTTGGATAAAATACTTTTCATCTGGCCAAAAAGATTTTCAATGACAGCGTTATCACGTGGGGTTGCTTTACGAGACATGCTAATTAAAAACCCTTTTTTTAGTTAAAATTTTTTGTACTTTTATAGATTGATAAACTTTACCTTGGTCAGAATGAATAATACAAGGGTTTTTAAAGGAGGAATTTTTTTGATTGTATTTAAAATTAATTCTTTATCTTGTCGGTTTGAAGTGTGGAAGGCAATAATTTGATTATTAAAAGCATCAATAATACACGAAAAATAAATAAATCCTTGGGGAGTGGGGAAATAAGTAACATCGGTAAATAGTTTTTGCATGGGTTGGTAGGTAGTAAAGTCTTGATTAATTAAATTTGGGATTACTTTGAGGTTAGATTTTAAATTTTTATAATAATATTTATTTTTTTTAGGCCTTAACTTACAACAAATATTATTTTCTTTCATGATAAGATAAACTTTTTTCTTAGTAATAAATTCGTTAAAAATTTCTTGGTATAAATCAGTAATTTTACGATGACCGTAAAAATATTCATGTTGCAAACATAAAGTTTGAATACGTTGTTGTTGCAAAAAATATTTTGTTTCTTTTAATTTTAACTTTTTTTCAATTTTTAGCCAATAATAATAAGTAATGCGATTAATACGAATTGTTTTTAAAAATAGTAGTTAAATTGAAGTCTTTGACAAATTGTTTAACCAGTTTAAAAACTATTTTTTTATTAATGGTTTGAATGTGAGAAATCATATTTTGTAATAATCTTATTTTTTTTTAATTTTTGCATTATTAACACCAATTATCTTAATATTTTTTATTAATTCCAAAAATAATTATAACTAAAAAATAATAAAAAACTGAATTTTAAAATATATTTATTAAATTACTATATAATATGATTAGTATTCAAAGACGAGCGTAGCGAACTAGGCGTCCAGCCGAAGTATATTAAATTAACCCTTAACCCTCCTCCTATAAAGTCCCCTTTGGGGATTTAGGGGGTGGTTTTTTTATACTCAAAATTCATTAGTTTTTAGGTGGGGGTATTTGCCCGTTAAATTGTTAAATTTGACGGGCACATTTTTAGATAATAAACATTATAAATTATGATATATTATAATAAATTTATATATGCTAATTAAATATAAAAACCTATCAAGAGTTTTTATATTTAATTAGTATCATTAATATTATTTTATTTAATATTAAATAAAATAATATTAATGATATATGTTTCTAATAAGATTAAACCCGAATTAAGTATTAATTATTATAACCCAATTCAAAACAGCCTTGGAGGGCTTTTTGAATTGGTGTTTAGGTTTACCCACGGGTTTACATTAACTCAACATGCAAGTTATTTAGATCCTTATAATTATAATGGAACTGAATCTTATCCTTTTTATTTATCGAAAAAAGAAATTACAGCTTATCATGAAGCAGGTCATACAGTAATGGCCTTACTTTTTCCTCAATATTTTGAAATGTATAAGGTAACAATTAAACCTTCTGCAGAAGGTTTAGGTTATTCAGAGTTTTATTATAAAAAATATGATTGGGAATTAGCTACTTTATTTTTTTTAGGGGGAACAGCTGCAGAACGTTTTTTATCAGATCATGGAAAAATGCCTTATCATTTAGTAGCGATAGGTTCTAAAGGGGATTTTAATAAAGTAGATCGCCTTTTGGAACAAAATTATAAAATAGATGAATTTCATATTTATTATAAATATACAAAAGATCTTATTGATAAATATTTTGATTTATTGTAAATGATAGCCCAAGAGTTATTAATAAAAGAAACTTTATATTTAGATGATTTAAATCAAATTGTAAATAAATATTTGTTAAAAAAATAAATAGATATATAATATATTATAGATATCATAAAAGCAAGCTTTAATTAAAACTTGCTTTTTGTTTTATTGTGGGAATAATTTCAGTATAAAATATAAATATAATAAAATATCTTTGCAATTGTTTTTTATTAAAATTATGTATAATATAGGCAAGTTATGTAATTTTAGATAACAATAATAAAATGATATTAAATATTTTAAATACATAAGAAAGTTGATTTTAAAATGAAACAAATAAACAAACATTTTATCTATATTACTGTAATTATTGTATCTTTTATTATTGTTTTTATATTTCTTAATAACATGAAATCTAATAAGAAAACCCCCTTAATAAAAAGGGGGTTTTTAATATAATATTATAATATAATGATTTTAATTAAAATAAATAAATTAATGGTGCGGATAGTGAGATTTGAACTCACACAAGATATTTCTTACATGCCCCTCAAGCATGCACGTCTACCGTTCCGTCATATCCGCTTAAAAATGATCTTATAGATCACTTTTGTTATTCTAATGAAACAATGTAAGGAATGTTGTTATTTTGGCTTTCTAAGGTTTCTAATTCAATGTGGTCGTAATTAGTTTCTAAGAAAGTTTCTAGTTTTTCTAATTCTTTTTCATCAGTACATGAAGGATTATAAAAAACAGTTAAAAAGGTTTGATGAGGTTTAATCATTTTTTGGAGTAATGTTTTTAATGCTTGATATTTATCTTTATTAGTAGCTATTATTTTTTCTTCCCAAACAGATAAATATTCTTTTTCTAAAAGAGTTTGATTGGATATGTTTTTAGCATCTTTTTTATCAGCATAGATAATTTTTCCTGTTTGGATGTTTTTGATAGTTTCTTCCATGATAGTTTTGTTTTGTACTAAATCCAATGATTTATCAAAAGCTAAAAGAGCACTGTATCCTTGAGCGATGTTTTTAGTTTGTAAAAGGACAATTTCTTGATTGGTTCCTTGTAATTGTTTTAGTTGGGTTGTAAGCTTTTCTAAAAGAGATGTGTCATTAGGTAGGATAATGATGTTTTGGGAAGTATTTGTTTGGAGAAGTTTTTCAAAAGTAGTAGGGTTAAAAGTAGATTGTTTTATAATGTGATTTACTTTAAGGTCAGCAAAGACTTTTTGGCTTTTGGTATCATTTACAAATGCAATAAAAAAATATTTTTGATCTTTATTTGAGTTAGGTAAGTTTGAAGGTGACTTTGGGTCTGGGGTAGGTTCTTGTTGTAGGGTAAATGTGTCGTGTTTTTGATCTAAAATTGATTGATGTTGTTCTTTCATGTTGTCAATTTTGCTTACCTTTAATGTGCCATAAGTTAAGAGTTTTTCTAAAACTTGTCCTGGTTTGTTGGTATGGATATGTATTTTTAGAATTTCTTGGTCTTTAACTAAAACTAAAGAATCTCCTATTTGTAATAAAGCTTGTTTAAGTTGTTTCATATCAAGGTTTTTTTCTTGGGATGTTTTGATTTGAAAAATGTATTCAGTGCAATAAGTATATTTAATATTAACTTGTCCCAACGTTTGTATTTTATCAGGATTTGTGTGTGTTTGGGTATTTTGGTTTACTTGAAGTAGTTTTTGGTCTTGTAAAAATAATAACATTCCTTTAAGGATTTCAACAAAGCCAGCCCCTCCACTATCAACTACTCCTGCTTGTTTTAAGACTTCTAATAATTCAGTTGTTTGGGAAAGAGTTTTTTGGGCGTTTTGTAAGAAATTGGATAAAACATCTTCAATAGTACTAAATTGGGATTTAGCTTTGAGAGTTTGTTTAACAGCTTCACGAAAAACAGTTAAAATAGTGCCTTCTTGAGGTTCTATAATAGCTTGGTAAGCTTTTTGGTAACCTCCTTCAAGTGAATGTATAAAATCATTAATATTGATAGTTTCTTTATTGAGTTTTTGGTAAGTTTGTGCCATTCCTGCAAAAAATTGGGATAAAATAACTCCTGAATTGCCTTTGGCACCCATTAATAATGCTTTTGATAAAACTTGGGATACTTCTACTATGGAACGAGTTTCTAAATTGCTCATTTCTTTAACGCCTGACATCATAGTAATTTTCATATTAGTTCCTGTATCTCTATCTGGTACGGGAAAAACATTTAAATTATCAATGGTTTGGTAGTTGTTTTGTAAATTGATAGCTCCGTTAGTAATCATGTTTTTAAATAATTGTCCGTCAATAAATTGAATAACTTTATCTTTGTTCATCTTGGTTGCCTTTCTTCGAAAAAATTTCTTTAATATAATTAGATAATAATAAGGAATGGAATATTTTTTTCGTATTGGTATGATTAGGAAAGATTTTTTATTTAAGGTAAATAAAAACCTATTTTAATTATAACATATTTTAATTTTTCTCTTATAAAACAAAGAAGTTAAGGGAGCCAAAATTTAGTTTTTATGACTTATAAGTAAAATTATGAGATTATTGATAGAATTATTTAGTTTGTTATTTGTTTTATTTAAATTTGTTTTATTTTTTTTGAAAGAGATATAATAGAGATAATCAAATAATTATTAATTGTTAAAAAAGTTTTGTTTGTGATAATCAATTCATTAAAATAAAAACTAATTCATTTATAAAGTTTTAGGCAAGTTATAAAAATAGTGATTTATAAATTTGATATAACAATATAATTGTTTGATTTATTGACAACCAACTAACTTTTAAAAATAACAAAATAAAACGAAAGTGAGAAATTATCTTATGGATAATCAAGAAAAAGATCTCAATTTAAATTTTTTGAATAAATCATTTAAAATCGAAACTGCGCTATTACTTTAATTGCTTTTTCTTTAGTTGCAATAGTTTTAATTTTAGCTTTTAGACCTCAATTTCAACCACAACCAACAACAACTCCACCTACCATAACAACAAACTCCATCTTTATCTGAAAAATCACCTTCAACTCCCAAATGGAGTGTTATAGATGCATTCCATGCGTCAGTTCAATTTGAATTAAACAATTTTAATCCTAACAAAAAATATATGGATGATTTATTTGGAATGAAAGAAGAAAAATTGGCAGCTCAAAAAGTACTAGATTTTGTTACAAATGCCAAAATGTTTGAAGGCAAAGGTAAAATAGATCCTCCCAAAGGAATTTTATTATATGGAGTTCCTGGCACTGGAAAAACTTTTTTGCTAATTGTTTTATGAAAGATACTCATTTTTAACTTGTTGCTAAATGTACTGGTGCTGATTTTGCTCAAAAATATGTAGGAGAAAGTGTAAAGGCAGTACATTCTTTATTTGATAGTGCAAGAAAAATTGCTGATGAACGCGGTGGTGCTATCATTTTTGTTGATGAATGTGAAGAGGTTTTTGTTGATCTTACACAAATACGTGAGCATCATAAAGGACAAAGTGAAGCTGTTACGGCTTTCAAAGAAGAATTAACTAGCAAAAAAATAACCCAACTAAGCCCATATTTTTAATTGCAGCTACAAATTATTTAGATAAAATGGATGATGCCATTAAATCAAGATTTACTTACAAAATTGGAGTTAAACCCTCAAATATTGTAGGCGATTAAAGACCCATTAAAAAAAATGCCAACTTTTAAGTTGGTTTCCTTATTGTTTCTAAATACTAAAAAATATTTTTCTTATTAAATAATAAAAAAGGAGATTAAAATGGCGAGCAATTACAGACGTTCTTATTTCAGTAAAAAATCTTTTAGAAGAAATAAATTAACTTTAGGCAGTTTTTTTACATATTGTATTTTACCTACATTAGGCATTGTTATTCCTTTGATTGTTTATTTTGCTTCAAAAGGTTATTTATCAATAGCTAAATAATAAAAAGGAGGATAAAAAATGACTTTAAGACAAATATTAATTTTAATTGCTCTTGGTTGTATTTTTATATTTGCAGCTTATAAACTTGGTTTATTGTTCCTGATGCAACTAAAATTACATGGATTAAATAATGAGTGTTTTTTTAAAAAAACACTCATTAAGAGATAATATATGAATAAATTAATTTAAAATTAAGGATTTTTTTAAAATGGATAAAAAACAAAAAATAAAAAAAGAATTTTACGAACATTGTCAATGTTGCGGAACTGATTTGGGAATAAATATAAATGATGTTTATTTGAATTTATTTGGTGTAATAATGGCTTTAATGATTTTAATTAGTTTTGGAATTTTTGTATTATTTGGTTTTTTGAGTTTATTTTCATTTTTTCAAATTAATCATGAAATTTTTACAACTCTCATTTATATTTTTGTTATTGGTAATTTTTCATTTTGTTTAATAGCTCACTTTATGCCTAAATTACTTTTTGAAAAATTAGATTATGAAAAGGTTGAAAAAGAATAAAGGAAAATTAGATGAAAAAATATAATCTATTTGATAATTTTATTTGTTTATTGATGGGCGCAATTATTGGTATTTTTTTATATATTAATTTTTTTATCAAAAATAATAAAGAATTAGAAACAATTCAAAAAGATAATAAAATAGTTGAAATAATAAAGAAATTAAAAAGGGAATAATTTTATAGAAAGGAATAATTGATGGATATACAACAAACAATTATTAATATTGTTGAATCTAAAGTATTTATTTCTTTTACTTCTTTTATCTTTGGTATTTTTATTTATTGGATTTATTTTTATATTAAAGAATTGAAAAGTAAATATAATTTTAGTGATGAATTGCATTTTGTAGTAAATAAATATATTAAAAATGGACAAATTACTGTTAGAGAGTTTGGAGCTTTAATTAGGATAATATCTCAAATGAGTAATTATTTGGGTATATATAAAGAACATGTTCATAGAATGATTAAAGAATTTGGAGAAAATGGTGGTCTTATTTTTTCTGAAGGACTTTTTGATGAAATAAAAAAAGATGATGATAATGAAAAAAAGAAACAAATACTAATGATTTAGATAAATTATTAAAAGAAAATTTGGAATTAAAAAAGGAATTAATCAATCAAAAAAGAAATTTGATTGTAGAATCTATTGATAATGATGAAGATGATTTTTAGTTTTAATTTTTTAAAATATTTAATTTCCTTTGATTTTAAATATTTTTTTTATTTATTATATAGTATTTTTTATAGTATTTTTTTTACTAAATCATCTTTTTTGTTTGGTTTTACTGTTGGTTGGGATAATAATTTTTTAATTTTTTTAATATTATAAAGACAGTAATTGTTTTTATATGGGAAAAATTAATATTTTTAATTTATCCTTTGAAATTATTTAGTTCTTTTTTTAATTTTTTAATGCAAATATTAAAAATTTTTATTGATGTTTTTGGTAGTATTATAGGTTATATAAAAAGTTCTATCTCTTTTCTTACCGGTCAAAAATTAATGGACCCTAGTGAAAGTATGTGGGAAAAATTAAAAGAAATAGCAAAGATGATTTTTACTTTTACTGTTGGTGGCGTTGTTATCTATTTTTTTAAAGAAATTCAAAGTTTTCTTTTAAATTCTTTTATTAAAATAGGTGATTTGTTATTTAAAATTGTTTTAAGGATATTAGATATTATTTTAATTGTTTTAAAATTCTTTTTATTTTTGTTTAAAAAGGTTATAATAATATTGAGTTTCGTTTTATTATTTTTTATTAATTTCCTATATTTATGGGTATTTGAAAATGCTAAAAAAATTCTTTAATTATTTTTGATAATAAAAAAGAGGTTTAAAAATGTCAAGTTTTAGAATAGTCAATAAACATTATAAAATAATTCCTTTTTTAATTACTATTGGAACATTACTGTTTTTTGTGTTTTGGATAGGTGGGCTTGCTTATAAATATCATTTAGAAACCGAAGAAAGAAGAATATTATTAAAAACTGATATTGAACAAAAAGCAAGGGAATTAAATGAACAATTACATCAAGAAAATCAAAAACTAAAAGAAACAGTTAAAGCTTTAGTAGAAGAAGAAATAGTTTATCGTCCAGATGGTAAAACTATTTTCTCTATTAATGAATACACCCCCGAAGGCAAAATAATCAAATTAACTTATTATCTAGAAGATGGTAAAACATTCAACTACATCATCGAGTTCGACCCCCAAACATGGAAGAGAAACAAGTGTACCTTCTACAATTCTGACGGTACAATCATCTCCATCATCGAGTTCGACCCCCAAGCAGGGAATGAAATCAAGTGTACCGAATACAATTCTGACGGTACAATTAAAGAAGTAAGAAATCTTTAATGATGAATAAGAAAAGAAAATTAATATTTAAAAGTATTCAAAGACGAGCAGAGCGAACTAGGCGGCCAGCCGAAGTACATCTAAATTAATCTATTACACACTCTCCTATAAAGTCCCCTTTGGGGATTTAGGGGTTTTTAATATTATAAAGGAGAATAAGATGTTATTTAATTTATCAAAAGAACAAAAAGATATTATTAATTCAGATGCTTCTTGCATGTATATACATGGGTGGAGCTGGTTCTGGCAAAACTACCATTTTAATTGAAAAATTAAAAGATTTAGGAAAAGAAAAACCTTTAATTTTGGTAGCTACTAATGCTACTAAAAATGTTATTTATGATAAATTATTTTCATCATTAAAAGAAGATTATCATTCTTATAATGATGATGAATTAGAAAAATATTTAAAAGAAAACTATGAAATTAGAACATTTCATAGTTTTGCTTATTCTTGTTATTTAAAATATAATATTTTTAATGAAACAGCACAACAAAGAAAATTTATTGATGATGAAACTAAATTAAATATTTTAAAAGAAAATCAAGATTTAAAATTGTATTTTAAAGAACAAAGAAAATATTCATTTAGAAAGCTTTTACAGGAATTAAATAATTTAATACGTTTAACTTTTCAAAAAGAAAATTGTTATTCATCTATTAAAATTGATGATAAAGTCTTAAAAAAATCTTTTGAATTACTATTAAATTTATATTATGAAAAATTAAGCGATAATAATTTAATAACTTTTGATGGTTTATTAATTAAAACTAGTGATTATATTGAATTTGTTGAAAGAAATAATGGTTTAATTTATAATCGTCCTGTTTTTATTGATGAATTTCAAGATTTAAATTATTTTTATTATTTTATTATAAGAAAACTTTTATTTAATAAACCAAATTCTTTATATTTTTTTGGTGATTATACTCAAAATATTTATAGTTCTTTTGGTTCTAGTGAACGTATTTTGGAACTTTTTGTAAAAGATTTTAAACCTGAAAAACATTTTTTAAATGTTAATTATCGTTCCAAAGGTATTAATATTGTTAAAGCAGCTAATGAATTAATTGATAATAAGGAATATTTACAATTATCTTTTAGTGAAAAAAAATATAGAGATTTTATAAATTTTTCTTTTTTTGATAATTTTTATCAACAAATTAATTATTTGTGTGAAAAAATTAAAAAATCTTTAATTTATTCTACAGCTGTTCTTTGCCGTAGTAATGGTTAATTACAAAAACTTAAAGATGAGTTTTACAAAAACCAAATTCCTTTTTACTACATCTTATAATAATAGTAAAGAAAATGAAATTGTTTTGTCAACTATACATGGATATAAAGGATATGAAAAAGAATCCGTTTATTTAATTGGTTGGCAAAATCGAAAGGAATCACAAGATGAAGTTTTAGAAAAAAAATAATTTATACTGCAATAACACCTGCTAAACGTGATATTGAAATTTTAACTTTGAATGATTCTTCTATTTTTATAGATTATTTTTATTCCTTAATAAAAAAAGAATTAATTTCTGATGATTTTACAAAAGGATTAAATGATAAAATTTTTGATTTAGATTATTTAAAAATTTGTTTACCTAATTCAAAAGATATAGAAAATTATGATGAATTATCTACTACTATTAAAATTTATAATGAAAAAGTTAACCAATTAGAAAAACAACATAAATTTAATCAAATTACTGAATCTTATTATAGGAAATGTTATTTAAAATTATGTGTTTTATTTAAGGAAATTTCTAAAAATATTTATAAAGTAAATAAAAAGATAATGGTTATGAAACTCGTTTAAAAGGGTTTAATTATTTTATGTTTGAACCTTTGGAACGAATTAAATGTTATAAAAAACATTTAAAAGAAAAAAAAGAAGAAAGGTATTTGTCATTAAGTGATGATGATTTGGAATTTGATTATTCTTTAAAAAAACAATTAAAAGAAAATAAATTGCAATAAATTAAACCAAAATCAAAAATTTTAAGGCATTATCGAGATTCTTCACAAAATGCTAAGGATAAACTTTTATATAATTTTAAAGATTCTAAAAGAATATCTTTTATTACTTTGACAGCTCTTTGTGATGATTTACAAGGTAAAACTATAAAATATACTCATGAACCTCATATTATGGGGCAAGTAAGGGAACGTTTTATTCGTTTAGTGAGAAAAAATTATTTATCAAGTTTATTTCAACAATTCTCTAAAAAAGAGTTGGTTTATTCTAAAATGCAAGATTTTCGATATTTTTGGTCTTTGGAAACTACTAAATTAGGAGTTATTCATTACCATATTATTTTTAATATTGATGTTTTAAATTCTTTTGGCGTATACTCACGTTATTTGTGTACTGATAAAGATTATGCTTTTTTGTGTTTGAAAAACCGACCTATTAAAGGGAATAAGAGTATTTTTTATGATGATTATTTAATGCATAAAATAGATGAAAAAGGTAATATTAAAATACCTCAAAATTATTACGAGAAAAATAATGTTAAAGTGCCAAAAATTACTTTGCTTTGGGCTAATGCTTATGCATATGTTATGAATAAAAATAATATAAAATATTATAAACATTTAAATCCCATTAGTCAAAATATACAAATTTTTAGACCATCAAAAAAAATCTTTTATTTGAAAAAATTGAAATTAGTAAATGTAAAGCTTTTTATAAAGGTACTTTTGATAAAAAAGATTATGTCAATAAAATTGTTTCATATGTTAGTAAATATTTTTCTAAAAATGATAAACTAATTGAAACAAATTCTAATAAAGGAATTGATTTTTATAGTCGTCATTTGTTTGGATTTTCTCGTACATGTTTACTTGTCCGCAAAAATCTTTTTTGGCATTATTTCCTTATGATATAATTAAAGAAATAGAATTAAGTCCATTTCCAATTGTTAATTTTAACTTTTCTAATATATTTGATTGGAATATTAAACAAAGAGTTAATGGAAGAAATATTAAAATTCCACATAATTTAACTTTGTTGTGTAAATCTTATATGAATTCAGATCAATTTCAAAATTCTAATTATTTTAGTTTAAATTTATCTGGTATTCAACCAAAAAATCATTTTCTTAATAAGAATTTTAAAAAATATTTTAAGTTACAAAAACTTAAATTAAAACTTAAAAAAGATTATGAAAAAAAAGATATAGATATTAAAATATTGAAAAAAATTGAATGTCAATATTGGTATAGATATCTTGAAAATAATTATATTCAAAGTTTAATTTGATTTTCAATATTTTTAATTAATTTTGCTGTCCTAATTATTGGACGGCTTTTTTTGTTGTAAAAAAAACAAATAAAATTATCAAATAAAATATAAAAACTTTAAAAACTTTAAAAACTTTAAAAACTTTAAAAACTTTAAATTATTGAAATTAGTAATGTTATAATATAGGTAATAAGAAAAAGATTTTTTTTAAAAGAAACAATATTTTGAAAAAAACTCAGTAATCGCCTACAAAAAACCCTTGAAAAAGAACCACGCAAAGACTTTATGAAATTCTTAGTTAAAAATATCTGTAAAAACCCAATTTCTGATGATGCACTAAATTATCTCACCCAAAATTTTAATGATGCAATTGAAAATGACATTATGAAGCGTTCTAATCGTACCATCGAAACACTTGTTAATGATGCTTGTATTAATATGTGTAGAAACAAACACACACAAATTGAAGTTCAAGGCTTAAAATAAGTTTGTTTATCAGTTTTAGGTTTTATCCCACAATAAAATAATATATATAATAATTTATAAAGCATTACAACAAAGAAATATTAATAAAAATTAAGTATATTTTTATCTATTTTGCGATATAATAATTTTACATAGTATTTAATACTATTACAATTATAAAAAACAAAATAAGAGATAATTGTATAATTAAAATAAATAATAGCAATTTTTTCAAGTTGGAATTATTTATAATTGCCATATTAGAAAAGAGTTTTTTTACAAAGTGAATAATTTAGAACAACCCAAGCATTTTTTGTTGGCTAAGGTGTGCTTGTTGTTATTGGCATTATGGATTTTTATTGTATTATTAGGAAATATAATTACAGTTTGGGCAAATAATCCATTAAAAGAAAATTTAGCTACTGGAGTTATAGAAAAAAGAAAATATTTAGAAGAAAGCACGCAAGATAATAAATTAGTTGATTGGCAAAATCCTGATACTTATGATGCAATTTATGATACCAACGGAAATCAAATAGCACAAAGACATTACAAATTAGAAAGTACGCAAGATAATAAAGTAGTTGATTGGACGCATTATAATGTTTGGGATGCTACTTATGATAAAAATGGTAGACAAACATCTAAAAGATATTTTTTAGCTCAAAGCGCCGAAAATAATAAATTAGTTGATTGGCAAAATCCTGATACTTGGGATGCTACTTATGATAAAAATGGTAGACAAACATCTAAAAGATATTTTTTAGCTCAAAGCACCGAAAATAATAAATTAGTTAATTGCAAACATCATGATACTTGGGATAAAACCTATGATAAAAATGGTAATCAATTATTAGAAAGGCATTATTTGCAAGGAAGTACTGAAAAAGATAAATTAGTGGATTTTAAAAATGATGATACTTGGGATGCTACTTATGATGCAAACCAAAAGCAAACTTCTAAAAGACATTATTTAGAAACAAGTACCGAAAATAATAAAGTAGTTGATTGGCAACATTATGATACTTGGGATGCTACTTATGATAAAAATGGTAGACAAACATCCCAAATACATTATTTAGAAACAAGTACCGAAAATAATAAAGTAGTTGATTGGCAACATCGTTATACTTGGGGCAAAAGTAGTAATGTAGAACCAACATTGCCTCTTACAAATGTTTTAGTGGATAAAAATACTCAAAAAAATAAAGTTTATTTGCCCCACACCAATAATAAAGTAGCTTATGTGGGTGATTTACAATCTCAAACTTATGACACACACATTTACAATATAAAAATATTTGCCTATATATTATTTATTTTGTTGTTGGCTGTTTTTATTATTGCAATTTATCTTTATATAAAAAAAATTGAAAAAAATAATTAATTGAATACCAAATTAGTTTTAATTGTTTCATTTATAAAGGAAAAACCAACTTAAAAGTTGGTTTTTTGAATATTAATTGATTAATATTTGGGGTTAGAACAAATTATATTAAAGTTTTTATTTTTTGGGGCAATTGGTCTAAACGTAATTTATTTTTGAATTTATGATGGAAATATATGATAAAAATAGCTAAAAAAATGAAAAAACTTAAGATAAATAGCCAATAATCTTTTTGGCTGGGAAAAGCAATAATGTCGTTCCAATAAGTATTGATGGTTTTTTGGGTGGTTTGGTCGTATTTGTAAACTTCATCGTTAACTTTGAATTCTATTTGGGGAATTCCTGGAGAAGTTTCTAATCCAACATAAGGAGAATTATATTTAGTAAAAGCTAAATTGTTTTTGTAATTTTCTTTTTGTCTTAAAAAATTGATGAACTTATAAGCTAGGGTTTTTTTGCTTCCTTTAGGCATTACCAAAGCATCAACCCAAACGTTGGTTCCTTCTGTAGGTGAAAAATAATCTAGATTATTATTTTGTTCTTTTAAAAAATTAGCATCTCCTGAATAAGCAATAACTATATCATAGTATTCGTTATTTTTATTTTTCATGCGGTCCATTAATTGGTCGTTTATAAAAGTTAAGTTAGGTTTTTGTTCTTTTAGTTCTAAGAGCCATTTTTTGGCTTCATTTAATTCATCTGGGGAAGGGTTTGCAATTTTTCCTTCAGTAGCTTTTAGACCTACCATTAAACCGTCGCGAGCGTTATTGCATAAAGCTACTTTTAAATTGGTGTCTTTTAAATATTTAAAACCTTTATTTTGATCTTTGAGTTCATTAATTTGATCTTGAGTTATTTTGTTTTTATTATAAAGAATAACTACTTTGCCCCAAAAATAAGGAACGGCGTAATTGTTAAATTCAGAAGGGAGTTTGTCTTGGAGGTCTTTGTTTAATTCATAATAATGTTTATCATCTTTTATTAATTCACCATCATCTATTGTTTCTAACATTTTGCTTTGTCTTAATTGATCAATTGCATATTCACTTAAAATAGCTAGATCATATTGGTTTTTACTTTTAATTTTGGTAACTGCAAGTTCGTTAGAAGAAAAAAGAACTTGTTTAACTTTGATGTGAGTTTCTTTTTCAAACTTTTCAATAATGCTAGGTTCTAAGTATTCGCCCCAATTAAATAATGTTAATGTTTGTTCTTCTTGGTGTTGGGGAAGTATATTTTTGTTTTTAAGATTAAGAATAATAAGAATAACAAAAGTTGTTGTTAAAATGAAAAGCAATGTTGTTGCTACAGTTTTAATTGTCTTTTTCATTTGGTATTAAATTCGTTTTCATTGGTGTTTGTCTTTGTGCTTGTTTTTGTGTTAGTGGTTGTGGTTTTGTTTGTAGTTATTGTTGTAGCTCCATTTGTACTTTCATTTTCATTGTTATTTGCCTCTGCTTCTATTTTGGCATTTTTCCTTTGGTTTTGTTTTTGGTTGTTGTATTTGATGAAATTAAGGATAATTTTAGAACTAGCAATAATAATTAAAATAGTAGATAAAGCATTTACAGTTGGGTTAATAGTTCCTTTGAGGCTGTAGATATAAGCAGAAATATTTTGGCATTCAGAACCACCTACAAAATAAGAAATCATAAAGTCATCAAAAGAAAGACTAAAAGCAAGAGTGGCTCCTAAAAGCATAGCTCCTTTAAGTTGAGGTAGTATTACTTTGGTTAAAGCTTTGAGTGGGGTTGCTCCTAAATCATAGGCTGCTTCTAAAGAATGAGGGTCAAGATTTATTACTTTAGGATAGACAGTAATAACTACAAAAGGAGTGCAAAAAGATATGTGGGCTAAAAGCATTTTCCAAAAACCAGATTCCAAACCCATAAAACCAAAGACAACAAATAATGCTAAAGCAGTAATAATTTCAGGAATAACAATAGAAAAATTACTTACATTAAGAACAATGTTGCGCCATTTTTTGTTAAGACTTTGAGCAAGACTAATGGCTGCAAAAGTACCTAAAAAAGTAGAAATTAAAGTAGTTAGGCAAGCAATGTATAAAGTTATTTTGATAGCAGTTTTAACTGTTTGGTCAGTCCAAAGTTTAGAATACCATTGAAAACTAAAACCTTGCCAATTAACTAAAGATGCAATTCTGCCTTCGCTTTTGTTAAAAGAAAAAATAATTAAAGATAAAATAGGAATATAAATAAAGCTTAACACTAAAATGATATATAAGGTGTTAGTAATGGTTTTTTTGGGTTTTTTTGGGATTTTGTTAGAAGCAGTTTGGGGGGATTTTGCCCCAGATAATTTAATTGACATCTTTGCTTTCTCCTAAACTTAATTTTTTAAACATTTGAAAAATCAAAAACATTGTTAAAGAAAGATGAATAGCAATTGCACAAGCTTGTTTGATTTCGCCACTTAATAAAGCTTTGTTTTCGATTAATTCAGCAATAGTAATTTGGGTAGTTGCTCCGAGATAACGTGGAGCTACAATATTAGTTGCTGTTTGTAAAAAGACAAGACAAATGCCTGCAAGTACTCCTGAAAGTGATAAGGGCCAAATAATTTTTTGCAATATTTGCCATTCGTTTGCTCCTAGATCTTTGGATGCTTGAATAAGTTGGGGATTTATTTTGATAATTGCAGTGTAGATAGGCAAAAACATAAATGGTAAAAATAAATAAATAAGCCCTACAATCATAGCAAAATTAGTTTCTAAAAGATTGATATTAAAAGTTTTTTGTAATAAATGAAATATTTGGACTAATGCTTGGATTTTGATAATCATATTAATCCACATAGTGCCATTGATGAGAATAACAAGAAAGTTTTGCCATTTCATTTTGAGGCGAGAAATCATATAGGCTAGAGGATAGACAATGATAAAGACACAAAAAGTAACAATAATAGAAATTGCAATTGATCTAGCAAGGACGTATAAAAATGATTGATTGGATAAAAATTCTTGATGGTGTTGTAAAGTAAAACGGGTTGAAAAAAATGCGTTTTGTTGGTTAGTATCTTGAAAAGAATCAAATAAAATAAAACCCATAGGTAAAATAATTAATCCTAATAAAATAATATAATAAGGCGAAATTAATAGTCTGTATAGTTTTTGATTGTCCTTGCAAGTATAGGTTTTTTTCATTACCAAATCTCCATTACATGAATATCTTCAGGATTAAAAGTAATATCTACTTGTTTGTTTAATTCAACATGGTCAGTAGTATGAATAGTGTAGGTTCTTTGGGCAGTTTTAACATCAATTTCCCAGTGAACGCCTTTAAAAATAATTGATTGTACTATACCTGTAATTAAGCCTTTTCCTTGGGAGACAATATCAATGTCTTCGGGACGAATAACAATATCTACATTTTCTTCTTTGCGAAAACCCTTATCTACACAATTAAAAGTTTGATTGTCAAAATGAACTAAAAAATCATCTTTCATCACTCCTTTAATTAAGTTGGATTCTCCTACAAATTGAGCTACAAAACGATTAGCAGGTTCGTTGTAAATATCTTCAGGACTTCCTATTTGTTGAATTTCGCCATGATTCATGACAACTACTTTATCGCTCATAGTAAATGCTTCTTCTTGGTCGTGAGTGACAAATAAAAAAGTAATTCCTGAGTTTTTTTGGATTTCTTTAAGTTCGTATTGCATTTCTTGTTTTAATTTTAAATCTAGATTAGATAAAGGCTCATCAAGTAATAAAACTTGGGGTTTGTTAATTAAAGCTCTTGCAATTGCTACTCGTTGTTGTTGTCCGCCTGATAATTGTTCAATGGTTCTTTTTTCAAGTCCTTGTAAACCCATAATTTTAAGGTATTTTAATACTTCTTTTTGGATTTGTTCTTCTTGCTCTTTCTTGTTTATTTTTTTGCATTTAAGAGCAGTTTGTTTTGCTTCAAAATCTTTGGTTAAAGTTTCAATTTGATTGTTAAAGTTATGTTTAATTTGGGTAGTTTTTTCTTGTGTTAAATCTTTGGTTAATTCTTGATGAAAAGTTTTTGATAAATTGGCTTTGTTAGTTTGATAATGAGTTTTATTAAGAGCTAAATTAGCTTTAATCTTGGAGTTAAAATCTTTTAAACGTAAGCCAAAAGCTACATTTTCAAAGACATTTAAATGAGGGAATAAAGCGTATTTTTGAAAAACAGTATTAATTGGCCTTTTGTGAGCAGCTACATTTAAAATGCTTTTTTCTTGAAATAAAACCTCTCCGCTACTAGGGTTTTCAAAACCGCCTAAAATACGTAAAATAGTAGTTTTTCCACAACCTGAAGGACCTAATAAAGTGACAAATTCATTTTGTTTAATTTCTAAATTTATGCCTCTTAAAATTAATTGATTGTCAAATACTTTGGTTAAATCTTTTAAAATAATTAATGTTTTCATGGTTTGATACCTATCTTTTTTGGAGAAATAAAGTTTATAATTTATAAGTTTAAGTTGTAAATTGTTGTTTAATTAGCAATTATCAAATTTAAAAAAATAGTCGATAAACTAAATGTAATAAGTTAGTCAATAAAATAATTATAAAGCAAAATAATCAATTTATAACAAAATAAAAAAGGAGTAATTAAAATTACAACAATAAACAATCAAAAAGGACCAAAATCTCTTAATATTTCAAATTTATTTATTGCTAATTTTAGCTTATCATAAAATTAATAAATTGCAATCATAAAAAGTGCTTTTTTGCTGATATTGTTATAATATCTATAAATTTTGTTAAAATAAATGTGTTAAGAAAATTATAGTAAAATGATTTTTTGCAAATATTGATTCAAATAATTAAAAATTGTTGGATAAATGCTTATAAAGATTCTTATTATGTTTATTTTTTGGTATTTGTCAATTTGTTTATTTTCATTAAAATTTTATGTTGGAATTTTTTTATCATTTCAAATTAATTTACTAAAAAAATGCACTAAAAAAATAAACCCAATTAAACTAACTAATTAATATATAAAAATATAAAGGAAGGTATATTATGAAATGGGAACCGCAAAGATTTGAATATCCTGAACCAGATAATCAACCGCAAAATCCGCCAAATTATCCAATTCCGCCCAAAAAACCTCAAAATTATTTTGCAATTGCTACTAATGTAAGTACTATTATTGTAAATATTATGGTGATTTTCTTTCTGTTTGTTTTAATTAAAGGATCTGAAAATTTTTCTAAGACTATGGGAAAAGACACCCAAGAAGATACTATTTGGGCACAAGAAAAAGAATACAGACCCAAAGGCAATCTTAATATTGATAGCTTTTTTGGATATGATGAAGCCAAAGATGAGTTAAGAGAATATATTTCAGCAGTAAATGATGATGCAAATGAAATGAACCCTTTGCCTCGTAAAGATTTACCAAGAGGAGTTTTATTGTACGGTCCTCCAGGAACAGGAAAAACTTATTTAGCTAAATGTTTAGTGGGTTCTGTTAAAGGTAAAGCTCCTTTTTTTGTTACTACTGGCTCTGATTTTGTCGAAAAATATATAGGAGTTGGAGCAGCTCGTGTAAGAGGATTGTTTAAAGTAGCTCAAGAAACTGCCAAACAACGTGGACAGAGTTATTATTTTATTTTTATTGATGAAATTGATGCTATTGGAGCTGAAAGAAGCAAAGAAAAAAGCGCTCAAGAACATTCAGGTACTCTTAATGCTTTGTTAACTCAACTTGATGGAGTAGATTCAGATGAAAAAACTCCGCAAGCTATTGTTATTGGAGCAACTAATCGTAAAGATTTTTTAGATGATGCCTTAATTAGAGAAGGGCGTTTAGGGAAGCACATTTATTTAGGCACTCCAGATTTAAAAACAACCCAAGCCTTACTTATAGCTTTTATGAAACGCGAAAACATTGAAAAAACAAATTATCCTTCAGATGATGAATTAAAACAAGTGGCAAAAACTTTGCACGGATCTAAATTTACTCCTGCAGATATTAATTCTTTAGTGAAAGAAGCTAAAAAGATAGCCTCCAAAGATACTAATTCCCCAAACAAAATTAAACCTTTGCATATCTATGATGCTATGGATTTAATTTTAATGGGTCCTGAATTAAAACAAAGTATTTCTAAAGCAGATAAAAAAAGAGTTATTAATCATGAATTAGGACATGCCATAGTAGCTCATGCTCTAGGGTTTGATGTGCATCGTGTAACTGCTAAACCAAGAGGGCAAGCAGGAGGATATACTATCTTTTTTTCTGCTAGTAATGAAGGCGAACAAGCCGATCAACTTTTAACTAAACAAGATTTATTAAAACAAATGATTACTGCTTTGGCAAGACGTGCAGCTGAAGAAGTATTTGAAACTAGTGTTAGTGTTGGTTGTTGTTATGATTTGAAAAAGATGCGTACTATTGCTACTAAAATGGTAAAAGAGTTTGGAATGTCATTAGGTTCGGAAAGTATGGATTTTAGTTTGGATAATGATGCTCAAGCTAAAGAAATTAATGCAATTATTCAAGCTAGTTATAATGCAGCTAAAGAAATTATTGAAAAATATAAAGAAGATCCAAATGATAAAGATAACAAAACTCCTAATTTACAATGGAAACATTTAAGTGAAAAACTTGCTACACAAAATTTAGGAAAAGATGCTTTTGTTGCTGAAGAAAGTAAATATTTTTATACAACAACAATTTCAATTGATGAAGTTCAAGAAACACAATCAAATAAGAAAAAAGAATACAAAATAAAATTAGAAGATAAAAAATTTACTCAAAGACCTGAAGAAACTTCAACTCCACAACCAACTTCCCCTAGTGATAATAATCAATAATTACATTACAAAAAACAAATCTTTTATATACTTTTTTACAATTTAATACCCTAATAAACCCGTCTTAATTGATGGGTTTTTTATTTTGTTTACTTTATATTTTTTATTTTTTTATATCCCTTAAAACTGCATAATTAATTAATATTTGCAAAAAGACAAAAATTATTGTATAATATCTAGTAATAAATACTTTGATGATTTGTAGAAATAACAATAATCATTTATTTTAAAAACAATTTCAAAAATATTTATCTTTTTTGATACATTTATCATAATTATGACAATAAAACCGCCAAACAATCGCTTATATGATATTAAAAAGCTTTAGGGAGCAATAAATTGCGTAAAAACATTAAATTCAAAATCTTTTTATCAATGATTAATTATCGATTATACGGTCTTATAAATTAATTATTAGATAATTATATAAATTCATTTGTTTAGTAAGTAATTATTTATAATTATGATACTTTTTTAATAAAGCCCAAAAGCCATTTATCAATTGGCTATTTTTATAACATTTATTTATAATATCAATTTATTTTATTTAATTTTTTTATTTTAATGTTGATTTTCATTATTTGCATTTTTTTACTTATTTTGGGAAAGCTAAATATTTATTCATTTATTATTTCATTTCACAATCTTTTTTATATTTACAACTGTTTTATTTTTAATTTATTAGATTTTTAATTATTTTTTATATTTTTTCCTAACTTACTTTTTTGTTTATTTTTCCAATTTTTCATTTTGCCTATTTTAGTTTTATTTTAAAAACTATTTAACAAAACCATTTATTTGTTGTCGTTGTTATGCTATTTTTTTTATCTATAAATAAATACCAACCCAAAAACACAAGAAAAAAAGAAAGCCAACATAGCAATATAGCAAAAAGAAAATTATTAATAGTTATTTAAAATGATTGTATATTTAAAAATATAAAGATATTTTCAAAACATAAAAAAACATATAAAACCGTATAAAAGGAGATAATTAACTTGACTTATGATTAGCGATATTAGTTATATTTGTTTTTAATAAGGTAAAATCTTTTTTGTCGAAAGTAAGGCAATATTTAATTAAAAATAAGGTATTTTGGTATTTTAATTATTTTTTGGTAGCTGTTTGTATTTTTTTTGTTATTGTGGTTGCATATTAAAGTTTTTGCTAAGAAACATTCCAATCCTAATGCTCTTAAAGGAGGTATTTTTGTAGGAATGGGTCCTGTTTGTGTGCAATCTGATGAAGGATGCTTCGGGTTCAGATAGTCATCTTACTTTAGAAGATGAACATTTAACTGGATTTGAAGTTTTGTTATTGAAAGAAATTGCCAAACAACAAGGTAAAGAATTAGAATTAACAATTAATACTTTTGCAGGATTATTAGGCGATATTGAAACAGGTAAAGCCGATATAACTGCTTCATGTCTTGCTATTACTGAGGATAGAAAAGCCAAAGTGGATTTTAGTATTGCATATAATGTTCCTATGAATGGATTTGTAGTAAGAAGGGACAATAAAGATTTTGAATCTAATCTTTTTGCACACAATGCAAGAGTCAAAGATAAAGATTTATTTGCTCACTTAGACAATTTATATGAAAATGCCAAAAAGGAAGGCAAAGAAAAATCATTTACTTTTATAGCTGTTACTGCTAGTGCTACTGATACAGTTTTTAGGTAAAGGTTATATTAAAAAATTATTAAACAATAGAGATATTATCAAAAAAGAAACTTCTTCAGATGATATTGGACCTAATTTAGAATTTATTAGAAATAATAAAGCAGATATTTTTGTAGTTGATGATGTAATAGCATATTATAATACTGAAGGAGACAAAGATTTAAAGTATTTTATTCTTGATTCAACTGATCCTCAATTGCAATCAGGTCCTAATGGTGTAGGAGTTGTTGTTAAAAAAGGTGATACCAAAAGACAAAAAGAAGTTAATGATGCTTTGAGGAAAATATTTAATTTAGAATATGTAAAAGACAAAGATGGAAAAGATACAGATGTTATTTAAGATCTTAAATATATTCTTACAAGATTGCATGAATTAAAGAAAGAGAAAAGAACAAAGGACCAAGAAATTAGATACAAAGATTCAAAAGGCAAAAATACAAGAAAACCAGAAGAAGAAAAAGAATTTAGTACTTTATTTAAAGTTTTAGATAAATTTATTCTTGTAAATCTACAAAAAATTTATGAAGCCCAAGAAAGATTTGATGCATTAAAAGAGATTAAATTAGAATTTGATACTTTGGAAAAATGTTTAGACGGCAAAAGACAAGAAATAAAAGAAGAACACGACCAATTAAAAAATAAAAAGGCATATAATTCTAAAACTCAAAAAAACAATCAAAACTTAAACCAAAGAACCCAAGAAGAAGAACAAAAATTTAGAGTTTTAAAAAAAATGTGCCTTTGCTTTTGAAGATGATACAGAAAAAGAAAAAATCATAGCCGCACACATTTCATTAAAAAATCAATTTGAAGAAATAAAATTAGAATTTGATACTTTGGAACAATGTTTAGACAAAGACCAAACCAAATTACAAAATGTTAAAGATAGATACACAAAATTACAAGAAAAAAACACAAGAACCCAAGAAGAAGAAAAAGAATTTAATAATTTAGAAACAACTACAAGAAGTAGCAAAGAACAAGACAATACAAAAGAAACAAGCGAAATAATTCGTTTAGAAAAAAACTTAATAGCATTAGAGACAAATTAAAAGAATTTGAAGATAGAGTTTATAATGCCACTTATAAAATGAGAAATATTAAAAATTTAGGTTTGTGGCAAAAAATGTGTTATAATTTCCCATCTTATAAAAAAGGGTTATATAATACCTTATTAATTAGTATTGATTGCTTATTAATAGGTTTTTTATTAACTTTATTTTTAGTAGGCACAAAGACTAAAGTAACAAATACAAGAACTAATAACACTTTTGTAAAAGCGTGTTATAAAATGATTTCTAAATGTGTTGATACTTATATTTGGTTATTAAAAGGAGTGCCAATTGCAGCTCAAGCAATGTTAGTATGGTTTTCTACTAGTTTGTGGTGGCCTAGTAAAGGCCTTATGCTTGATTTATTTCCTGATGGATTTCCCCAAATTAACCAAATACATGCTGCATTATTTGTAATTACTCTTAATGCTGGTGCAAGTCTTACTATGATTTTAATGCAAAATATTAAATTTGTTGATAAAGGACAAATTGAGGCTGCTTTTTCTTTGGGAATGACTCAAAGACAAACTTTTTACAATATTATTTTTCCGCAAGCATTAAAAAAATCAGTTCCTTTTGTCATAACTCAATTTATTACCAATATTAAAGATTGTACCTTTTTGCTTTTATTGGGCTTGTTGAAATGGGCTGGATTGCTAACCGAAATATGGGAATTACTGCTGATGTCATAACTCCTTTTGTCCTTCTTTCCATAATTTATTTGGTTTTAATTCAGTGTAATAATACTTTGGCTAAATATTTAGAAAAAAAATTAAACCCTTCTTTTAGACCTGCGATTAGTGTTTAAATTTTTAAATGATGATAAAATAATTATAAATTAAATATAATATTTAATAATATTAAAATTACAAGTTGCAAAACAACTATTCTTATCATTACAAAATTGAGATTTTTGTCAATTTTCAAAAAATAGACTCGCTTTTTATTGGGTCTTCATTATTTGAGTCAAAATTGTAACAAATAAACAAATAGTAATTACGCACTTTATTGAGGTTTTTACTACATAAATAATTTCTTTTGTCAACTTTAAGGCAAAAATGCGTTTTTAAAAATTATTTTTTTAGTATAATATAGGTATATTAGATAATATTTAGTATTTTGATTGGGTGTTTAAATTTTTAAATCAAAAATAATGATTCAAATCAAAAGCAATAATTCAGCTTATTTTAAAAACCAAATTAATACTAACAATAATATTAAAATTAACTTGTAAAAAAGTTATAATCTAGATTTTAATATCAATTCTAAATCTAAAACTGAATATTTGCAAAAAATTTATTTTTTACAACCCGCCTCAAAATCAATTTCTTTGGCAAAAAAATATAAGCCAAGTTTAAAAATTATAAATAATTCAAAAAACTGTTTTACCCCAAAGTCAATTATTTTTTCAATTATTTATGATTTTGAAAATTATTAAAAATATTTATCAATAAAAAATTGCTTTTGGAGATTTTCATATCCAATAAAAAATGCAATATTTGAAAAAACCAAAGAAAACTGAAAAAATATTTTTTGTTAATGATTTAAAATTATTATCAAATTGCCCAAAACCATCAATAATCCACCTAATATTTTTTATTATATTTCTTTTCTTTTTCCTTTCTGGATAATATTTTTAATTATTCAAAATTTGATTTTGACTCTTATAAAATACTTTTAACCTAATAAATAACATTTTTGCTACAATAAGATACAAGCAAGTTTCCTAAAAGTTTTCGCGCATTTGTTGCAAGTCTTTTATTGCATTTAATTTATTGAATTGCAATTGCTGTTTGATTTTTATTTTGGGCATTTTGCAATTAAGTCTTTTATTGATAAATTAAATAAATGCGGCATTATCGTATCCCAATCCCGCTTTTGCAAAAACATCTAAATTGACAAAACGAAAAAATATTTACTAAATAATTCAACAATGCCAACAACAACCAAGAACCAAACCTAAATATATTTTTCAATGCTCAATTCCGGATTTGCAATCCCAATTCAATCCCAATTTTTATTTTTTTAATTTTCAAAACATTTCAAGAAATTATTTTCATCTTTAATTATGAATAATTTCCAAATTACAAACTGGAGGTTCCAAGTGAATGACATTAAATTTTTTGCTTTAGGAGGGCTGGGCGAAAGTGGAAAAAATTTTTACGTCTTGCAAATTAACGAATCTTATTTTTTACTTGATGCTGGACTAAAATATCCCAATACCGCTCTTTATGGCATCGATTCTATGATTGCTGATTATTACAAATTACAAGATATCAAAGACAAGATTAAAGGCGTTTTTTTATCATCAGCTTTTGAAACCAATTTGGGTGCCTTGCCTTACTTGATGAAAGATTTTGATATCCCTGTTTATGCTTCTTATTTTACGATGCAAGTTCTAAAAGCACATTTTCAAAGTCATAAAATTAATTACCGCAATTTTAATCTACAAATCGTTAAAAGCGATGAAAGACTTATTTTTGATGATGTGGCAGTGGCTTTTTTTGCTACATCGCAATTGATTCCTGAAACATTGGGAATGGTTTTTCAAACTAAACGAGGTAGCATCGTTTACTCTGGCGACCTTAAATTATTGCATTCTAAAAATAAATTTTTTCAAACTAATTTTACAAGATTAGCTCAATTAGCACAACCCAAAGTACTTGCCTTTTTGCCTTCTTGTCGTGGGGCTTTTAGCACATCTGCGCATAATAATGATGCATCGAGTTTTGAGCACAAATTGAATAACTATTTTAGCAATCATTTGCTTAAATTCGAAGGTATTATTGTTATTCCTTCTTTGATGCCTGATTTGTTAAAAATTCAATCCATAGTGGATTTGGCATGTAGACTTAATTTTAAAATAACTTTTTTAGGTAGAAAAAGTGAAAAAATTATTGATATTGCTTTGAAAAAAGGTTTTTTAAAAGTGCCTTCCTTCAATTTAGTGGAATTAAAAACACTAGAAGACTCCAAAAAACATCCAAAATTAGTTGTCTTTGTGCTAGGTAAACATTTTGAATCTTTGTTTCATTTGCAAAAAATGTGTCAAAAAACAGACACTTTAATTCATTTAACGCCCCAAGATTTAGTGTTGTTAATGTCCAAAGAAATGGCAGGAATTGCCAAAATGCAATCTCAAACCCTAGATCTTTTGTCACGCCACAATATTCAAGCCCATGTTTTGGTAAAAGACCTAGACGCTTGTTCCAATGATTATGAAAAAACCCTCAAATTGATGCTTAATTTTGTAAAACCTCAATACATTATTCCTGTTATGGGTGAATATCGTCATCAATATCAAGTGCAAAAAATTGCCCAAAGTTTAGGATTCAAACTCAACCAAACTTTCTTGTTAGAAAATGGCAGCATTTGGCATTGTGACCCACAAAAAGATGCCTTTGTCGAATCTAATACTGGCGTTCTTACAGAAATTTTAATTGATGGTACTCCCGTTATTGGTGGGCAAGATTTTATTATGAAAGACCGTGAACTTTTAGCAGCGGATGGAGTTGTAATTGTTGTTGCCAATGTTAATGCTAAACACAAAAAAATAGTAGGTGCTCCACAATTAGTAAGTAAAGGCTTTTTGGCAGATTCTGAAACTAGTCATATTTTTCCTAAGTTAAAAGCTATTTTTGATGAAAAAAGTGAAATTTTTTTGAAAAAAAAGTATCTTAAATGGAATGATTTCAAAAAAAATATTAGAGAATCATTAGTTAAATTTTTATTCAAAGAAACTAAAAAAAGACCTATTGTTATTCCTATTTTCATTAGTGTTAAAAGTGAATAAAACGAATAATAAATACAAATAAATACGATACAAAATAATAAGAAAGTTGTCAAAAAACAATAATTCAATATAAAAAAGTTAATTTATTGTTGTTTTGCCTTCCTTTTGTGTTTTGCTCTTTTGTTTTTCCAATTTGACCAATCTGACAATTTATTTTTGTATTTTTCATTTTTGCACTACTTCACCCCAAATAAACCCTAATTACAACCAACTAACATCTATTTTTAATACTAATTTCTTTTGATATTTTAATTATATTTCAAATATTTTTCATTACCAAAAAAAACCTTTATATGACAAATAATTGGCATCCCTAAAGCAAATTAAAGGAGAATGATGTGAAAATAAAAGTTGCAACCACTTCTACTAGTTGTCTCGATTATTACTCGCATTCTTGTGATATTGACATTTTTAGAATCAAAATTTTAATCGACGATCAAGAATATATTGATGGTAAAACCATGAAATACGATCAATTTTATCAAATGTTTAAAAACAACCCTGATTTTATGCCTAAAACTTCGCAAGTATCGATTGGCGAAATGGTAGTTTATTTTGAAAAGTTAGCTTTACAAGGTTATCAAAAAGTTTTTGTAACTACGCTATCTTCTGCTTTAAGCGGCACTTATAATGCTATTATTCAAGCAGGAAAAATGGTATCAGATAAAATTGAGGTACACTGTTATGACACTAAAACTGTCTGTTTTTGTGAAGGTTTTTTTGCCCTAGAAGCTTATCGTTTATTTGCAGAAGGCAAATCCCTAGAACAAGTTGTTAAGCATTTAGATTTCATTAAAGAAAATAATACCATTTTTTTTATGACCAAAAAGCTTACACAATTAATTAAAAATGGACGTTTAGTGGGAGTAAAAAGTTTTTTGGGGCGCCTTTTGAGAATAAATCCCATTTTGCAAGTTCAACAAGATGGCAAAATTGCCTTAATTAAAAAGACTTTAAGTTCCCACAAAGCACTTTTAGCCATAACTTCTAAAATCAAAGAATATACTCAAAATCATGATTATCAAATCCATTTAATTTTTACAGGGCACCCTGAATTAAAAAACGAGTTTCAACAAGTTTTAGAAACCCAATTAGGCTTAAAAAATTTAGTACAAATCCCTTTAACTCCTGTTGTTGGGTGTCATGTAGGAGACAGCGCTATTGGAGTAGGAATTATTAGAAACCCTAAATTTCAAAAATAGTACCATTTTCCATTATTATAGTTTTTGCAAAATTGAAAAATAGTATAAATATTAATTCTTGCTCCTTAATTCTTGCAAAATGTATTTTTTGGGTTCCTGTACGACTGTATTTCTACACCAAAATATGGCAATAATACATATTTTGCAAATATTTGTCATAAAACAATTTTATTATTTGACTTTTTGGCTAAATGTTGGTATAATAATTATTGGTTAAATTTAAAAAAACTTTTGAATAACTTATTTTATTTTGATGCCACTTTAAGAGATTATTTTTATTTGTGCTTTATGATTTATTCCAAGGTATAAATAAAAAATATTAGGCCCGTTGGAGAAACGGTTAACTCACATGCCTTTCACGCATGCATTCACGGGTTCAAATCCCGTACGGGTCACCAATTTGATAAAAAAGCACCCATAGCTCAATTGGATAGAGCATCTGACTACGGATCAGAAGGCTAGGGGTTCAAATCCTCTTGGGTGTGCCATTAAAACATCATAAATGCAATTAACGGGAAGTAGCTTAGCTTGGTATAGCGCCTGGTTTGGGACCAGGAGGTCGCGGGTTCAAATCCTGCCTTCCCGACCATTCCTTAATTAACTATCTATGCGGGCGTCGTATAATGGCCATTACCTTAGCCTTCCAAGCTAAAGACGTGGGTTCGATTCCCATCGCCCGCTCCATTTATTATTCCCCATAATAAATATAAAATAAAACTATAAACTAAAAAGTTAAACCGCTTATTGATGAGATAAGCGGTTTAACTTTTATTATATATTAACACAACAAAAAAAGCTGCAACAAATTGTTACAACTTTTCTTTCAAACTATTAAATTATTTTTTTAGTCTTAAAAAAATCATACATGCGGTCTTCATCAATATGAGGGCTTACAAAATTAGCAATATTTTTTAAATCTTCTATTTTGGTATTTCCCATAGTAATTGCCACATCAGCTAATTTAAGCATTTCAAAGTCGTTGGGACCGTCTCCCATACAAATTAATTGATGATCGGGATAAAGAGCCTTAATTTGCTTAATTCCGTATGATTTGTCTATTTTTTGATACATTATATCAACAAAACCACTATCCCAAAAGTAAGCTTTTAATTGGGGCATATCTTTTAAAAATTGTTGTATCTTTTCTTTATCGTTTTCTTTTTCATGTAATAATACCATTTGATAAACTTTTTGTTGCTCAAAAAAAGCATCATTTAGAACTAGTTTTTGTTCCCCTTTAAAACTGCTAATATTGTTGAGTGTTTGGTCGTTTTGTAAATCTATGGCAAAAATTTGGTCCAAGGTAAAAAGAGTTAAAGCAACTCCATTTGTAGCAGCTGCTTTTTTTACTTGCATAACATCTTTTTGGTCAAAACAAACCTCATTAAGGACTTTTTCTTCTTGCGTCTTTTGTGCTTGCATTGTAAGAGCGCCGTTGCACAAAACTAAATATTTAAATAAAGGTCTTAATTCTTTTAAAACTCCTAATCTAGCATAACTTCTGCCTGTAGCAATTCCTAAAACTACATTAGGACCTTGTGAAAGCTCTTTGATTAACGCTTTTGTCTGAGGCAAAATAGCTTTATTTTTATTACTTCTTAAAGTGCCGTCAATATCAAAAAAAATTAGTTTTTTCATAAACTTTATTACCTATTTTCTTTATGAATATAATTTATAATGTCTTTTTTGCTAAAAATATCAATTTTATACAATAATTAATTACAATTATTGCTTATATTATACTATAATATAGGTAGTAATAATCGTTAAAATAGGAAACCTTAACAGTTTTTTATTGATTTTAATGAGATTTAAAGGAGAATAATTTTTATGAATAATTTAGACCCAAAGATTAATAACTATAATTCCGATGTTTCTTTCTTTGCTTTGGGAGGGCTTGGCGAAGTTGGGAAAAACATGTATGTTTTTGAAATTCACAAGCAAATTTTTATTGTAGATTCAGGGATTTTGTTTTCAGATGATTTTTTGTTAGGAGTCAATTACGTCATTCCCGATTATGATTATTTATTGAAAAACGAATCGCGTATTGTAGGGCTTTTTGTTACTCACGGACATGAAGATCATATTGGAGGCATTCCTTATTTGCTTAAAAAAGTGCGTATTCCTAAAATTTTTGTCTCAGGGATTGCATATTATTTGTTAGAACATAAATTAGCAGAGCATAAAGAAATTGGCGCCCTGCCCAAAATAGAAAAATACAGCCATGATACCAAATACGAATTTGGCCATCAAGTAAATGTGTCTTTCATCAGACTTAACCACTCTATTCCTGACACTTTTGGGATCGTTTTTAACACCAAATACGGCAATATTTTTTATACTGGGGATTTTAAAATTGATTATACTCCAGTAGGTCCAGAAGCGCAATATGATAAATTAATCAAAATTAAACAAGAAGGCGTTTTGTGCCTGCTTTCTGATTCTACTAATGCCGAGCAATCTGGGTTGGTCCAATCCGAAAGTACTATTGGGGCTTCCATTAATGAACTTTTTGTAAATATTGCAGACCGCATCATTATTGTTACTTTTGCTTCTAATTTTTACCGCATCAAACAAATTGTAGAAGCTGCTATTCAGACTAAAAGAAAAGTTGCAGTGTTTGGGCGCAGTATGGAAAAAGCTTTGGAAATTGGCAAAAAACATGGCTATCTTAACATTCCTGAAGGCACCCTTGTCACAAGTAATAACATTCACAAATATCGCGATATTATCTTGCTTTGCACCGGCTCACAAGGAGAGCCCTTAGCAGCTTTAAGCAGAATTGCTAACAACACTCACAGACAAATTAAGTTAAGTCCCAAAGATACTATCATTTTTTCTTCTTCTCCCATTCCTGGCAACCAAGAAAACATTAATAAAATTTTTGATTTACTTTTCAAAAAAAATGTCAACGTCATCACTCACGGACCTTTAATTAACACTCACGTATCAGGACACGGTAACCCAAATGACCTGAAATTGATGCTTTCGCTTACCAAGCCTAAATATTTTATTCCAGTTCACGGCGAACATCGCATGTTAATTGCACACAAAAATTTAGCTCTAGAATGTGGTATTCCAGAAAGTAATATTTTTATTTTGGAAAACGGACAAATGGTAAACTTAGCTCCTGAAAAAGCTGCCATTACCCAAAAAATGAATGTAGGCAACGTCTTTATCGATGCTTCTGGAATAGACGATGTGGGCAATGCCATCCTAAAAGAACGTCGTAGTCTGAGTGAAAAAGGCTTATTTTCTGTTGTTATGAGTATTGATTTAAAAAGAAAAAAAGTCCTTAATTTACCAACAATTGTTTCTCGTGGCTTTATTTATATGAAAGATAATCAAGAAATGATTAAACAAATTTCTTATGATATTAAAAATAGTATTGAAACTGCTATTAAACAAGATGAAGTGCAAAAAGAGACTTTAAACAAAATTATCGTTGATTATCTTGCCTCTAAAATATACGGAATTACTTTGAGAAATCCAATTATTATTCCTATTATTTTGACAGTTTAAAAGCAGTTTATAGCATTTTTTCATTATTTTTTTATTTCCATTATTTTAAAAAACCATTTTCAAAACCATTTGATTTTTTACAATGATATCTTTTTTTGCAAATAGTGCACCAAATTCATTTTATTATTTATCGAATTATTTTTTATTCCAAATTTATTTCGATTTTTATATTAACATCGTTTTTAATATTAAAATTTTTTATTGAACCACAATAAATAACTTTTTTAAAAAATAAAACGGTCTTTTTTTTAAATATTTTGGGATCATTTTAATAACTTTTTACCCTTTTTATTCTTTTTTCTTTTCTTGCATTGATTTTCTTTTTCTTGCCTTGCTTTTCCTTTTGTTTTTCCTTTTAGGATATGCATATGTTGCATTAAAAAACATTTTGCCTTTGGATTAAAAATATTTTTCAAAATTAAACCATTATTTAACTAAAAATAAAAAACCTTCTACATTTTATAACTCAAATTAATTATAATTTAAAATTTTTAATAGCACTATTACATTTTAAAAATAAAATATAATATTTTTAATATATGAATATCGCATTTTTGCACGCCAAAATTCATTCATTAATTTATTTTATCAAAGGAGAATTACATAAATAATTATGGTAATTGTTTATACGAGTTTTAGTTGTGTTTCTTGTAAAAAAGTTAAAAAATGGTTAAAAGCTCATGGGGTAAGATACGAAGAGCGTAATTTGTTAAATTATAAAATGCAACCACAAGATCTGGATTTAATTTTAAAAAATTGTGATTATGGGTTTGATGATATTATTTCGCGACGTTCCAAAATTTTTAAAGAAAAACAAATAGATTTGGAAACTATCAACACCGATAACATCAAAAAAATTATTATTGAAAATCCTGAAATTTTAAAAAGACCTATCATTATTAAAGATCAAAAAATTTAAATTGGGTATAATGAAGAAGAAATTCGTATTTTTATTCCCAAAAAAACTGCGTTATTACTTGATGGAAAATAATGTTAATTTTTATAAAGATAAAGAAAATAATCAATATGAAACAGTATTGCAAAACTTTTTTAAAAACCATAAATAATGAAGAGCAATATTTTTGTTGCAAAAAGTCTCTTATCATTTGCAAAGTGTCTTTTATCATAAACAAACTCAAGTTAAAAAACAATATTTGCCCTTCCCATTTATAAATTGGCTATTTATAAAAGATGTAATTAAAAAAATAAACTAAGTTGCAAGTTGCAAGACTTTCAAAAAGCAATTTTAATCAAAAATAATTTTCAATTCAAAGTTAGAATGTTTTTCAAATATTCTAATTTTTTTTATATAAATTGCAAATATTAGCTTGTTATTTTATCTTTTTTCAGTTTATTGTGATATATAATAAAAGAAGTGATGACAAATTTTGGTCTTTTTTTGCAAAACCAAAGACAACAAAAACTGCCAAAATGCAAGAAATATTAAGGAGGTATTAAGTGATGTCAAATTATAGTTTCAAATTGAACAACAATCAAGTAGCAACAATTAAAAAATTCTACTACAAACAATTAAAATTATCGCCTAATAAAACGGTTGCTTTTGTTATAGATGAATCTTTGGCTAAAATAACAGTTTATAATAACGGAACTTTGTTAGTGCAAGGAAAAAATACCTTATCTATCGTTGCTTTTATTAAAAAAATATTGCAAATGAAAACAGTTAGCGATAATAGCGAAATAAAAGAAGTTAGCCATTCATTAGTCAAACAAGTCCCAACGTTAAAAACTAAAAGCAATGCAGGGACAAATTCATTTTTGCCACTTTATAACAAAAAAACTTATTATCTTCCATCCATTGGTTCTGATGAAGTAGGTACAGGAGATGTTTTTGGTCCTGTTATTGTTTGTTGTGTTTACTTGACTGCTAAAAATATTGTTTTTTTGCAAAAATTAGGAACTATTGCCGAATCCAAAAAAATCTCAGATGAAAAAATAATGCAGCTAGCTCCTTTAATTATGAAAGAAGTTATTTATTCTTTTAAAATAATGATGCCTTTAGAATACAATCAAACAATCAAACAATGTAATCTCAACAAAATTAAAGCTTTAATGCATAACGAAGCAATTAAGCAAACCGTTTTAAAAGCTTCTCCAAATGTTCCTGTCATTTTGGATCAGTTTTGTTTTCCTAAAAATTATTTTAATTATTTGCAAGACCAAAAAGCCCAAAATGAGATTTATACAAAGATTATTTTTGAAACTAAGGCTGATAGTTCTTATTTTAGTGTTGTTGTGGCTTCTGTTATTGCTAGATATCTTTTTTTAACACAAATAGCAAAACTTTCTAAGCAAATTAATTCCAAATTGCAATTAGGAGCAGGCAAATTGGTAGATTTGCAAATTGATTTGATAGTAAAACAACACGGATTAGAGATTTTGCCTCAAATTGCTAAGTGTAATTTTAAAAATATTGTGCGCAAAATGGAATAAATTTATAATATTGGTGCTTAATTGCAAGTTTATTTATCCAAAAACACATTTTAAGGAGTTTTTATGTCAACTATTTTTACTAAAATTATCAAAAAACAAGTTCCTGGTTATCTACTTTATGAGGATAATTTAGTAGTTGCTTTTTTAGATATTACCCAAGCGACCAAAGGACACACTTTGGTGGTGCCTAAACAAGAATATCGTGATATTTTGATGATGCCCGAAGATGTTTTTGCCCACTTGTTTAAAGTAGTACATCAAATAAGCAAAGTATTAATGGATGTTTTTCAAGCTCAGGGAATCAATTTATTAAATAATAATGGCAAAGTAGCAGGGCAGACTGTTTTTCATTATCATGTGCATTTGATTCCTCGTTTTGATGAAAAAGAAATTAATTTGGTTTTTAAAAATAATGCTTCTTTGATGTTTCCTCAAGATTATGAAAAAGTTCAAAAAGCTATTTTAGCGCATTTGAATAAATAAAAAATATATTGTTAAGGAAACATAAAATAAATATATTGCTGTCTTGCTTTTTTTGATGATAAAACCTTTACAAAATATTTATATGGGTTTTTATGGGTCTTTTCTAACTGTTTCATTTATTTAGGCAACTTAATATTTTAATATAACATTTAAGACCAGCTTAATCGTTGGTCTTTTTTGTTTATAAAATGGCACAATTATTAACTTATAATAAAAAACCAAACTATTAAAATAGTTTGGTTTAATCATAGATATGTAATTGGAAGCAAAAATTAGCTTTTGCGAGTTACTTTTAAGAAATGATAAAAAAATTTGTCAAATAAATGATATTCTTCTAAAATTTGAAAATCGTTTTTTAATAGCCATTCTTGAAGATAATCTTGATTGCTTTGTGATCCTAATATAAAATGTTTGCTTTTATTAGGACTTTTTTCAAGTATTTTAGTAATAGCATAAGTTCCCATACCACAAATTAGGGCAAGATCAAAATCTTGGCAAATGTTTTGGAATCCGTCACTTAAACAAAAAGTAACTGGATAGTAAGCAAGGTTTTTTTGGGCTTGAAATAAAGGTTTTAATCTTATATCTGCTGCAATTGCTTGTTTGATATAGCCTTGTTGAAAAGCCTTTTTGAGTACTAAACCATGATCTGTTCCGATGTCTACAACAGTGTCATAATTTTTAGTAAGAGACGCAATAAAAGGGATTCGTTTCATTTTATTTGTGGTTGTGGTACAAACTTTTTAATTTGCTTTGTTTAGCTGGAGTTCTGAGTCGTCTTAGAGCTTTGGATTCAATTTGGCGGATTCTTTCTCTAGTAACTCCAAATAAAGTGCCTACTTCTTCTAAAGTATGGGTTTTGCCATCTAAAAGACCATAGCGCATTTTTAATACTTTTTCCTCGCGGTCAGTTAAGGTATTTTCTAGGACTTCATCTAAAAGCTTTTGAGTTACTTCTTTCATCATGTATTCGTGGGGGGATAAAATGTTGGGATCTGAGATAAAATCCCCCAAAGAAGTTTCGTCTTCTTCGTTTTCTCTTGCGGGAGCTTCCAAAGAGATGGGTTTTTTTTCAATATATTGGATGCTGCGAATTTTTTCAGCAGAAATATTCATTTTGTCGGCTAACTCTTCAACTGTAGGTTTTTTCTTAAGTTTTTGAGTTAATTTGCGAGTGCAAAGTGCCATTTTATTAATAGTTTCTACGATGTGGACAGGAATTCGGATAGTTCTTGCTTGATCGGCAATCGCTCTTGTGATGGCTTGTCTAATCCACCAAGTGGCATAGGTAGAAAATTTAAATCCTTTTTGATAATCGAATTTATCTACTGCACGCATTAAGCCCATGTTGCCTTCTTGGATTAAATCAAGAAACAAAATGCCTCTTCCAATATATCGTTTGGCAATGGAAACTACTAATCTATAATTGGATTCTACCAAAATATCTTTGGCGCGCCTTGCTTGTTCGATTTGGTCATGTGCTTCTTGGAGTTGTTCTTCGGATAATTCAATTTCTTTGGTTTTGTGCTTGGCAAGCTTTTGTTTGGCTTGTTTTCCTAAAAAAACTAAAATGGATTTTTTTTGTTCTTCTGCTAGCGAAAGCAAAGGGATTTGACCAATTTCTTTTAAATACATGCGAACTGAGTCATCCATTTTAATATCAGAATGGTTTTTAGAAATTTCTTCTTTATAAATTTTTTCATCTTCGTCTTCTTCTAATTCTATGAGTTTTTCATCTGATATTAAGTCCTCTTCAGAAATGTCAAAATCTTGGATGTCTTCTTCTGAGTCTTGTGTGTTGTCTTCATCTTTGTTGTCATCTGTGTTTTCTAAGTTTTCGTTTGTTAATTCGGAATCAAGGTCAGTAAAATCATCATTGGTGGTGTTTGTTTGGGGGTGCGTATCATTTTGATTGGGGTTTTCATTTAGGGATGGAGCTGCTTGTGTTTCGCAAGAAATAATTTGAATCCCTTTTTCTTTTAGGTTTTGTGCTATTTGTTGATATGGTATTTTTATGTTTTTATTTTGCAAAAAAGACATAATTAATTGAGATGTTAGTTTTTGTTCTCTTCCAGCTTGCTCATTTAAAGTTTTGATTATGTTATCGAATTCCATTTATTAACTCCCTTTTTTCTTTTTTTAATTAAAATTTGGCTATGAACTTGTTTTGATTTTGGTTTTTTGGATGATTTGTTTTTTAACAAAATATATCATTTACTAATTCGCTTAATTGTTGTTGTAATTGTCTTCTTTCTTTTTTGAGCTTGTCTTTCTTTTTTTGTAATTTGTTTTTTTCAGTGTTATCTATTGGAAGTAATTTATCATTTAACTCATTTATTTTTTGTTGTTTTTGTTCTATTTTGTCGCGGATTTCTAATTCTTTTATATAATTGTTAAATATTTTGCCTTCTTTATCTTGTAAAAGAGGGCGCTTTTCCATTTTAAAAAAATGATGTTTTTCGATAGATGTCAATAAATCATCAATATTTTCTTTAAATGCGGTGTTTTTGATTTCTTCCCAAGGAATACAAGTTTGTTTAGGATTTTTCTTGTAATAATTTTTAATATAGTTTAGCAGACAACTGCATTGCAAGTCATCAAAACCGGGGGTTTTTTTGATGGTGGCAAATGTTTTGGGGTTTTGGGTTTTGAAAAAAGCAGCATTTAAAAGCAATTCTATGATGATTTCTATTTTAATGTCAAATTTGGTTACATTTAATTGTTGTTTGGTTTGAGCAATGTAAGGAGGTTTTGGGGCTTTGTTAATGGAGACTTGAGAATTAAGGTTAACTGTTAGTTGATATGTTTTTTGTAAGTATTCTTGATAAAGCATTTTGATTTCAAAGCTTGAGGATTGGAATAGTTCTTGTAATTCTTTTTTGGTTTGGGCTTGGTTGTAAGAATCCATTTGTTGGCAAATCAAATCCACTTTCAAAGCTAAAAAATCCTTTAAATTATCAGTTAGAAGGTGTTGGTATTTTTCGGGTCCTTCAGTTTTGATGTATTCATCGGGGTCTAGATTATTGGGAAAATCTACTATTTGGACTTTGAAGTGGTTTTTTTGGAGAAAGGTTCCAATTTCTAAAGTAGCGGTTTTTCCTGCTTTGTCGCCGTCATAGGCAATAATTATTTTGTTGGTGAGTTTTTTTAATAGTTTGGCATGATCCAAAGTAAGGTTGGTTCCCATGGTAGCAACTACGTTTTTGAATTGGGCTTTGAAAGATGCCATAACATCAAAAAAACCTTCATGCAAAATGACTTTTTGTTTTTTTCTGATTTCAGCTTGGGTTTCGTAGTATTGATACAAAGTTTCGCCTTTTTTGAAAATTATTGTTTCGGGACTGTTGAGATATTTAGGCATTTGAGCATCTAGACTGCGGCTGGAAAAAGCAACAATTTGGCCTGATTTGTTAGTAATGGGAAAAATGAGTCGGTTTTTGAAAAAATCATAAAAGTTGCCGGTTTTGTCGTCTTGATTGATGAGACTTAATTTTTTGAGGTCATCAGGGTCAAATTTGGCACCTTCCATTAAATAACGTGATAAATGGGAAGCTTTGGGAGCATAACCTAATTTAAAATGTTTTATTATGTCATTGTCAAAGCCTCTTTTTTCTAAATAATTGAGGACTTGTTTGTTGTGTTTTAATTGATGGGAATAAAAATCTGCTGCTTCTTGCATGATGTTGTAGAATTTTTGGTATTGATGGGTGCTTTGTTGGGGTAGGGAAGTAGCAATGCCCAATCGGGTTGCCAGTTCAAAAATGGCTTGATTTAAAGGGATGTTTTTGATGCTTTTGTAAAAAAAAACAGGATTGCCGCCTTTTTTACAAGACATACAAACTCCTATATTTCTTTCAGGAGACACAAAAAAAGAAGGCGTTTTTTCATCGTGAAAAGGGCACAACCCCATGTAATTTTTGCCTGATTTTTTTAATTGTACAAATTCTTGAACTAAATCAAGGATAGGCATTTTTTCATTGATTTGATAAATTAATTGTTTGTTATCTTGCATTTTGATCCGTTATTTTAAAATAATTTTTTCTTGGATGTATTGTTTGGCTTCTGCTAGTAAAAAGGTTTGTTGTTGGGCGGTGTCACGCTTTCTTAAAGTCACTGTGTTGTGGGTAAGGGTTTGGTCGTCTACAGTGAGACAAAAAGGAGTACCAATCATATCTTGTCTGCGGTATCTTTTGCCAATACTTTGGGTCTCATCGTAACAAACATCAAAATGTTTGGCTAAATACTGGTGGATTTTTTGGGCTTTGGCGCTGTGTGTTTTTTTGATTAATGGCAAAACAGCTACTTTGTAAGGTGCTAAAAAAGGGTGAAAAGTAAGGATTTGCCTTGTTTCGTTGGAGGTGCTTTCTTCGTGGTAATTGTTAATTAGAAAAGCAAAAAATAGTCTTTCTATTCCTAAAGAAGGTTCGATAACGTAGGGTAAAATTTTTTGTTTGGTAGTTTCGTCAAAATAAGTAAGATCTTTTTTGGAGTGTTGTTGGTGGGTTTTCAAGTCGAAGTTTGTTCTGGAAGCAATCCCCCAAAGTTCATCAAAACCCCAAGGAAATTTGAATAAAATATCGCAAGTTTGTTGTGAATAATGGCTGAGGTTTTCTTTTTTGTGGTCTTTAAATGTTAAATTTTGCGGGTTCATCCCCAAAGTAATTAAAAAATCATACATTAAGTTTTTCCAGTGGTTAAACCAATGGGCTTCGGTGCCTGGTTGGCAAAAAAATTCTAGTTCCATTTGTTCAAATTCACAAGTACGGAAAATAAAGTTGCCAGGTGTCACTTCGTTGCGGAATACTTTTCCAATTTGGCAGACTCCAAAGGGAAGTTTTTTTCTGGTAGTTTTTAAAATGTTTTTAAATTGGATAAAAATTCCTTGTGCTGTTTCAGGTCTTAAATATAGAGGTTTGGAGTTTTCCAAAATGACTCCTTGATGGGTTTTAAAAAGCATGTTAAAAGGTCTGATGGGTGTCCAGTTGGAAGTTCCTAAGACTTGGTTTTTGACTAAATAGTCATACATTTGTTCGTAGGACCAACCGCTAATATCTAACTGTGGATTGTGGCTTTCGATGAGTTTATCAGCACGAAATCTCTTGTTGGTGTCTTGATTTTCGGTAAGGGGATCCGAAAAAGAATCCAGATGACCTGAGGCTTTCCATACGGTAGAATTAAGTAAAATGGATCCATCTAACAAAACATTATTGGGTTGTTCTTGGACAAATTTTTGCAACCAAGCTTTTTTAATGTTGTTTTTTAATAAACTGCCTAAAGGACCATAATCCCAACTATTGGCAAGTCCTCCATAAATTTCACTGCCTGCAAATACAAATCCTGTTTGTTTGGCTAATGAAATAACTTTGTCTAAATGTTGCATCCCAAAGCTCCTTTTTGTTGTTGGTGTTGATGTTTTGATTTCTGCGTTTTTTTTTTTTTTGATTTTGTTTTTTTGAGTTTTTTCAATTATAATTATTTAATATCCAAAGCGACTTAATAAATCTTTTTGGTTGCGCCAATTAGGATACACCTTGACCCATAAATTAATGTGAGTTTTGATTTGCAAATGGCAATTGAGGTCTTGGCGAACATGTGTTCCTATTTGTTTGAGTTTGGAGCCTGCCTTGCCAATTAAGATTTGTTTTTGAGAGCTTCTTTCTACCAAAATCAAGCCCCAAATTTCTAATAAATGGTCTTTTTGTTCCATTTTTTCAATTATTACAGCTGAGGCGTGAGGGATTTCTTCGTGGACATAATAAAGGACTTTTTCGCGGATTATTTCTGCTATCCAAAGTTCTTTTTTTTGATCAGTAATCATGTCTTGCGGATAGTAAGCGACCCCTGGTTTGATATTTTGATAGATATTTTCTTTTAAAAAAGTGGTGTTTTTGGCTTTGATAGCAGAAAGTGGGATTACTGTTTGAAAAGAAAAATGGTTTAAATAGCTTAAAATAATAGCATTAATTTGGCTTTTGCTCTTTAGACGGTCAATTTTGTTGATGACTAAAAAAACTGGTTTTTTGGTTTGGAAAATCATTTTTAACAAAGTTTCTTCTTTGGGATGATAAAAGGAATCTGTTAAAAAGAGAATTAAATCAACGTCTTTGATGCTTTGAAAAGCGATGTTGTTCATTTTTTGGTTCAATAAATGTTTATATTGGTTAATTCCTGGGGTGTCTACAAAAATATATTGGGCGTTAGGTTCGTGGCAAATGCCAATAATTTTGTGACGTGTTGTTTGGGGTTTGGCGCTTGTGATGGCAACTTTTTGTTGGGTTAATGCGTTTAGAAGAGTTGATTTGCCGACGTTTGGGCGTCCCAAAATAGCAATAAAACCAGATTTAAAATCCATGTAAGTCCTCAATTTCTTAGTTATTTTTTTGTTTTTCTTTTTCCTTGTTGGTGTTTGTGCGGGTGTTTTTATTTTGGTTTGTTTCTTTTTGTTTGGTTTTTATGGGATTTGGGGCTGCTGCTGTTGTTTTATGTTGTTTTGTCTAAATTTAGACCTACGTTTTGTAAAATTTTTTCTTGTAAAGCAAGCATTATTTGAAACTCTTCTTCGGTGCGGTGTTGATAACCCTTAAGATGCAAAAAACCATGCACTGCTAAAAAAGCAATTTCGCGTTCTAAACTGTGTTTGGCTGTTTGTGCTTGGACTTGGGCTTTGGAAAAAGAAATAAAAACATCGCCTAAAGAATTGTCTTCTAAGCCTGCAAAAAAAGTTAAATCATTAGGAAAAGACAAAACATCTGTGGGATAATTTTTTTGGCGATAAAAGGAATTAAGTTCTTGAATTTTTTCGTTGGTAACAAAAATGAGATGCATTAATTTTTTTTCTTTGATGGGTAAAAACATTTTAATTAATAAAGATTTAAAAGGTGTGATGCAAAAAGAAGTTTGATTGTGGATTTTAATGATCATTTAGCATTTCCTATTTGGGGTTTGGGTGGTGGTTGTAGTTTTGGTTGCAATTGAGTTGTTTTTTTGGTAATTTTTAATAATGAGATTATTTTTTGATGATTTGAGCGAACATTTGAACGAATAAAATAAAAAGACATTTGCAAAAAAAACTTAAGCAAATATAAGAAAATATAAAATAAAAAAAAGCAACTTATTTCAAGTAGCTTTTAATTGATTAAAACATTAACGCTTTTTACTACGCATATTTTTTTGGCGATTTTTCTTTTGTACGCTTGGTTTAATATAATGTTCTTTGCGACGCGCTTCTGCTAGGACACCAGATTTAGAAACTTCTCTTTTAAAACGACGTAGCGTTTCTTCGATAGTTTCTCCTTTACGAAAAACAGTTTTTGGCATGAATATCTCCTTTCCGTAATCTCAAATTAAAAATTAGCAATACTACTTATATTGTATCTCTTTTTTTGTTGTTTGTCAATAAGAAAAAGCGAAAAAATAATTAAATATTTTTGTAAGTGGTTTTGTCTTTTGTTTATGGTCGTTTTTTATGGTGAAATTTGTCATAAATACGGTTAAATGAAATGCAATAGTAATAATGTATTTTTATTTTTATATAAATGAGTAATTTTAAATTTGAAGTTGTTTTTGTAATTGTTTAGTTTTTAAGTATAATTGAAAAAAATGACTGCACTGTTCAAGCATGTTTGTGATAAAATTCGGGTCTTCTTTGACTTCGATATTTTTGTTGGTTTGGTCGTTTTGATAGACTAAAAAGTAAGCTTTAATTGATTGAGAACAATAAATTTGGGCTTGGAGTTGGGCATAATAGATAGTAGGGATTTTTCCTTCATTTAAAAAGGATTGCCAAGTATAAGAGGCAAAAGAAATGGGGCATTTGATTTCTAAGAGGCTTTGGGACTGGGCGTCCCACCCATCCAAAGAAGCAGACATGAAATCTTTGACAAAGACTTTGGGTTCGAATTGCATTTTTTGTGTTTGGTTGAAAAAATTTCTTGCTTGGGGTTCCAAAATTCGTCCGCGTTTCATTGCTTCGTTGTCTTCGATTGGAGTGCCAAAAACTTTTCTTTTTAATAATTGCTCTTTGGTTTCAAATGGATTTAAGCCCATGATAGCTGCTACTTCGGAAGCATTAATGTATTTTTTGCGATGATTGTGCCAAGCTAAGGTATTTTGTTCTAATTGCATATGGCATCAACTATTGTTGGCACCAAAAGGAAAGTCCAAAAAAAGCCATGGTTAAAACAGTAAGAAAGCAGTTTAAGAAGAATTGTTCGCCTTTGATTTTGCGTCCTTGTTTTTGTTCGGAAAAAGAATTTCCCAAAGAAAAGCTGTCGTTGCTATCTGCTAAAAATAAAGTACTTAAAACGATAAAAGTACAAATAGTTACAAAAAAAACGGTATAATTCATAAAAATCTCCTTTGATTTTGGTAATTTGATTTTGTTTTTTTTTGTTTTTAAATTTCTAATCGATTTAATAAAATAATGATTGATGATTCGTTTTTTGATAAATGTTTAAAATTTAATTACTCTTTTATTTTAGCAAGAAAAGCAGTTGTATTTTCAAATATTTTTATATTTTGGGAATTTATAAAGCGTACTTGGATTAAATCTTGCATGATGGCTTCCACTACGCCCAAGCCGAGAGTTTTGTGTTTGACTTTGTCTCCTTTTTGAAAAAAGCCATTTTCATTAGTGCAAGATACTTGGTTTGATTGGTTTGGTTGAAATAAATGTGGGGAAAAATAATTTGGTCTTGGGGTTTCTTTTGAAAAAAAGCCCATTTCTTGTAAAAAGCGTGAAGGTTGACTGTCTATTTGTTTGCCATATGAAACTCTTTGATAAGCCCCAGTTAAAAATAACTTTTCTTCGGCTCTTGTAATTGCTACATAAGCTAGACGTCTTGATTCTTCTAAATCGCTTTTTTCTTTTTGGTTGCAATCAAAAAAAATATCTTCAAAAGCAGCTATAAAAACCACTCTAAATTCTAAACCTTTGACTTTGTGAATAGTAGAAAGTTTAACGCGATCGTTTTTGCTTGGGGTTTTGGGGTCTTGTTCGGTTTGTTCGTTAATTTCGCTATACAAAGATATTTGATCTAAAAGTTGGGTTACTTTTTCAAAAATGTTTCCTTCCAAATTTTTTTCTGCTTGCATAAAAACTGATTTTAATTCTTCGATGTAATGTAAAGCAGGCTCAGAATCTTTTATTGATTGCATTTTGTAAGTTTCATCGTTTTTGTGACAATACTTAATTTTTTCATCAATATGAGTAATTATATCACTAAGACAGTCAAAAGAATCATTAATTAGTTCTTGGCGTAAAGCTGTAATTAATTTTTGAAATGCGTTTAGTTTAGCTTTGGTATTTGGTTGAATTGGAGTTTGGTCTAGGTAGTTAAGGGCGTCAAAAAGAGCTAAGTTTTTTTCTTGGGCAATTTGTTCTAGATGTGCAAGTGAAGTTGTTCCAATTCCTCTTTTAGGGGTGTTAATGATGCGTTTGAAATCAAAATCTTGTGAGGGATTTGTAATAACATTGAGATAAGCTAAAAAATCTTTGACTACTTTGCTTTGGTAAAAGGAAATACCTCCAAAAACTTGATAAGGAATGCTGTTTGCTAAGAATTTTTCTTCCAAAGGGCGTCCCAAAATGTTATTACGATATAAAATAGTAAAATCTTGATAGCTGCAAATACCTTGTAAAACAAGGTTTTGGATGGTTTTTGTGATGTAGTCTGTCTCTTCTTTATAATCTGAAAAAAACTTGTAAATAACAGGTTCGCCTCTGCTTTTAGTGCTTTTGAGATTTTTTTTAAAAGGATGGTCTTCGTTGTGTTTAATCAAAAGGTTGGCTTTGTCTAGGATGTTTTTAGAAGAACGGTAATTTTGTTCCAAAAAAGCTACTTGAGGACTAAATTTATTTAAGAACAATTGGCTGTTTTCAAATCTGGCTCCTCGAAAAGAATAAATGTTTTGGTCAGGGTCTCCTACTACAAAAATATTTTGGTGGTTTTGGGCTAAAAGAGTCAAAATTTGGTATTGAAAAAAATCAGTATCTTGGAATTCATCAACTAATACATATTGGAATTTTTGTTGATAAAAAGCCCTTACATCGGCATTTTCTTGGAGCAGTTGGTGCGTATATAAAATAAGGTCATCAAAATCAACTAAATTATTGTTTTGCAAAAAAATTTGATATTTAGCTTTGATTGGCATTTCGAATTCGTATCTGTTTTCACGTTGAAAATTGTGTTCTTTTTGGGTTGCGTGTTGCAAAGTGTCTTTGTTTTGTGGTTCGTGTTTTCTTTTGATAGCAGAAATGTTTTTTCTTAATTCGCTAATTTTTATTCTTTTGGGGTCGATATTCATTTCTTTTAAAATGTCTTTGATGATTTTTGTGCAGTCGTTGTCATCTAAAATTTTAAAATTGGTGCGATATGAAAATGGTAAAAAGGGGATAAATTTTCTCAAAATTTGGTTTCCCAAAGAGTGAAAAGTGCAAATAGTAATGCCTTTGTTTTTTTTTTGACCAATCATTTTGGCAAGTTTTTCTTGCATTTGTTTGGCAGCTTTGTTGGTGAAAGTAAGGGCTAAAATTTGGTTGCTTGGTAAGTTTTTTTGTTCGATTAAATAAGCAATTTTAGCAGTTAAAGTGGTGGTTTTACCAGTGCCTGCTCCTGCTGCTAGATAAAAAGATTTAGCATTGCTTGTGACTGCTGCAAGTTGGGGTTTATTTAATTTTTCTAAAAAATTGGTTTTATTGGAAAACATTTTTATACCTTTTATTTCGTTGTTTATCCTTTTTGTTTTGTGGTTTTTTTCTGGGAGTGTTTTTTGTTTGGGTGATTTGATGGGATTTATTAGTTTTTATTTTTTTAGTAGAACAAATTTATTTTTGAGGATTTGATTTTAAGCTTACTACTTCATTGAAATTAAGTTCTTGCGTTTTTCCATTTGTGTCTTTTGTGATTTTGTCTGCTGCAAAATAACCTTGTCTTAGAAATTGCAAATGGTTTTTGCAACAACAGCTTTTTTGTAAACTTGATTCTACAAAACCTTTTTTGATATGCCAGGATTTATCGTTGAAATTGCCATTTGTGCAAAGTAGTGGAGCAAAAAAATTAAAAGTGGCTTTGCAAGCAGTCTTTGCTTCTACAAAATGAATAGTTCCGTTTGGTTTTCTATCTTTAAAGCCGCTGCCGCTTTTGGTTTGGGGGTCGTATGTTGCAAGAATTTCTGTTATTTCTCCTTTGTTGTTTTTGACAACATCGTAAGCTTTAACAAAATAAGCATGAAATAATCTTACTTCTTCGCCCAAAGTTAATCTTTTATAATTTTTATCTGGTTTTTGGAGTGCAAAATCGTCTTTTTCAATGTAGAGATGTCGGGAAAAATAAATTTCTCTTTCTTGGGTTTGTTCTTTTCCTTTTGTTTGTTCTTGATTTTGTTCTGGGGTTTTTCCTTGGGTTTGAGATGTGTTGCAACATTTACAAGTATGAAAATTATTAGTCCAAGGAGCTTTGAGAGTTTCTATTTGGTTTTCAGGAAAGTTAGTAATAGTAAGTTTGAGGGGGTTTATAACTGCCATGCAAGGCAAGGATTTTCCTTTAAGGTCATCTCTTACAAAAGATTCTAACATTTCTTGTTTAACTTGTGAATTTACTTTGGATAAGCCTGTTTCAAGGACAAAATTTTTGATAGCTTCAGGAGTGTAGCCTTTTTTGCGGATGCCTGATAAAGTTGGCATTCTAGGGTCATCCCAACCTGTTACTAAGTTTTTTCCTACCAAATTATTAAGATGTCTTTTGCTCATCAAAGTTTGGGTAAGATTAAGTCTTCCAAATTCAATTTGGCGTGGAGTATGTTTGGCTTTTGTTTCTTTGATTATCCAATCATATAAAGGTCTGTGGTCTTCGAATTCCAAAGAACACAAAGAATGTGTGATGTTTTCAAAGGAATCTTCCAATGGATGAGCGTAATCATAGGTAGGGAAAATATGCCAATGTTTTTGTTTTAAAGTAAAAGCAGAAAGAATACGGTACAAAATAGGGTCTCTCAAATTAAGGTTAGGGCTTTGCATATCAATTTTGGCACGCAAAACTTTGCTACCTTCTACAAATTTTCCTTTTTTCATTTGTTCAAATAGCAAGATATTTTCTTCAATACTACGATTGCGATAAGGAGAATTGGTACCTTTTTGGGTTAAATTACCGCGACTTTGGGCAATTTGTTCATCGGTTTGGTCATCAACATAGGCTTTTCCTTGTTTGATTAAAAAAAGTGCCATTTGATACATTTGAGGGAAATAATCTGAGGCAAAAGTGATTTTGTAAGGAGTGTATCCCAGCCATTTGATGTCATTGAGGATGGCATTAACATAAATTTGTTTTTCTTTGGAAGGGTTGGTGTCATCATAACGTAAAAGGGTTTTGCCTTCAAAAAAATGTGCTAATTCAAAATTAATAATGATGGCTCTGGCGTGTCCTAAATGTAAAAAACCATTGGGTTCGGGCGGGAAACGTGTAATGATTTGGCTGCATTTTCCGCTTTGGAGGTCTTTTTGAATGATGGTTTTGATGAAATTTGATTGTTTTTGCATTTTATAAGTCCTTTTTCTTTTTATTTGGTTTATTTGGGGTTTGGGCTTTTTGGGTGGTTTTGTTTGTGAAAAAAATTTGTTTGGGAATCTTAGTTTTGGTCTCCAATTTTTATTAGTTAATTTATGTATTTTATTTATGATTAGAAATATAATTTAGGATTTTGAAAAAATAGACTTCTAAATATCGCTGTCAATATCATATCCTTCATATATTTTAATCAAAACACTCTATTATATTATACTAGCATTTTGAAAATATTTTTCATTTTAACAGTTGGAAGTTGGTGAAAGTGGGTTAGGGTTTATATTAAATTTAGATTTGCATTAAGCATATATCAATTTACAAAAAAAAGACATTCATTTAATGAATGTCTTTTGTATTTTAAAAAAATGGAGAATAAAAGCAAGAAAAAGCAAGGAATAAATTATATAATTATAATAAATAATAATATTCTTGTTTTTCTTTTTGAAGTTGGCGTATTTCTATGGAAATATTTTCAATATCATTTAATAATTTAGATAAATTATTGAAAAAAACATTTATTTGTTTTTGTTCTTTTAAAGCGGGTAATTTAAAAGTTAGTTGATAAAAAACATTTTTATCAATTTCGGATATTACCCCTTGTTTTCCAATAACCTTTAATTTTTTATGAACTTGAGAATTTTTTAAAAAATTCAATATAAAATTAGCATCAAACCCCTCTTTAACTTCAAAAACTGAATAAATATTAGAAATCAATACGGGTTTATTATAAATATTATAAGCAATTGATTTATTTTTTAAGAAATCTCTGTTGTTCATAACAATATTGTTGGGATATGCTATTCTATAATTTTTAATGTTTTTTTTAAATTGTTTGTTATTATCTCTTAAAATCAAACCTTTTTTACAATCTAGACTACAAATATCATAAGGTAAGTTATCTTTATTTGTTTTTGTTATTTCTTGTATTATATCTTTAATTGCTATTTCTTTTCTTTCTTTAGAATTTTCGAAAAATAATTCAATCTCTTTTTCTATTTGTTGTATTTTTTGAGATAAATTATTTTTTTTAGTTTCTAATGATTCTATTTCTCTTTTGAAAATCGCAATATTTTTTATATTTACCTCTTTGTTTTCTTGTAAATGATTTGAACAATATAAGTTTGTGGTTAAAACATAATTATTTTTTCTAATTTGCTCTATATTTGCTCTATATTTGCTCTATATTTGCTATTGACATTTTGTCATTTTTTTTTATTTTGTGACACCATTTCCATTATATCTTTAATTTTTTTTGCCTAATTGTCTTAGAGAAATACCACTTTTAATTCTTTCATGCATTTCTGATTCATCAATAAAACGCATTTGATGTTTTTGATTTTCTACACATTTTTGTATAATTAAAATATAAGTAATGGTTGTTTCAGATACATAAGGGAAAATATTTAGGGGTAAATGTATAATTGTATCAATATATTGATTTTCTACTAAAAATTTTCTAAATTCTATTACTCCGGGTGCAGAAGCACATAAAACTCCAGATGGTAAAATAACACCTAAAGTGCCATCTTCTTCTAAGAGATGTAACATATGCATTAGAAAAGCTAGTTCTCCTCTTTTTTTAGGAATTGATTTGCCTTTTAAATAAAATCTGTCGCAATTTTCTTTATTTTTTTTCTTTATTATTGGTATACCATGGAGTGCCAAAAGGAGGATTAGCGATGATAATGTTGTATTTTTGTTCTAAATGGCTTTGATGTGGGAATAATAAAGTATCCCCATTTTCAATCTTTAAATTATAATAAGGTATATCATTTTTGTATTTTTGACCGCTAAAATCTTTATTATTATTTATATGATTTATAATTTTTAAAAGTAAAGATCTGCTACCACAACAAGGATCATATATTTTTGTAATATTTTTATTTTTTGTTTTATGACAAATGATTTGTGATAAAAGTTCAGAAACAGAGGGTGGTGTAAAAAATTCTCCAGATTTTTGTTTTTTAGTAATGTTATCGCTAACAAATGTTTCAATTAAATACATATAAATTTCACCCATTGCATCTTCACAAAATTCATTACCTGAAAAATATATTGTCGATGCCTGTAATAAGGGTTTTTAATTTTGTATTTTTTTCTTCCTCGTTGCCTAATTTGGATTTTTCGGTTAAATCAAAATTTTCAAATAATCCTTTAAAACAATGTGACTCAATAGATTTTAAAGCTTTATCTATTGCAACAAAACTAAAATTATCTTGATTAATAGAATTATTTAAATTAGCCCATAAATACTGAGGTTCAATGTGAAATCCACAAAAACCTTTTATATTGTTTTTAAATCTTGATTGTTCATTCGAATCCCATTTATCCCATGCTTGTTTATATTTCTCCAAGGATCCCAATATTGTAGTTTTACAAATATCTTTTTCAAATTTTATAGATAAATAACGGAAACTTAAAAGAGGTAAAATATAATCTTTAAAAATAGTTGTATCCACAGAATTTCTTAAAGTGTTATTAATCAAATTCCATAATTTTTGTTTACAAATTTGAACATTTTGATTTTTGTCATTTTTCATATTATAATTTTCCTTAATTTTGTCATTTTTGGATATCGTTATAATTATTGCACCAATCTTTAATGAAATTATAAATTTCATCTCTTAATTTAAATGTATAAAGATAAGACAAAACTTCGCTCTTTTTCCCTTTATTTTTTATCCATATATTCTTTTATTTGGTTTTCATTTTTGCTGATATGTTCTCTTAGAATAAAATCTTTAAAACCCAGATCATTTTTTTATAATCAAAATAAGCATTAATTAATTTTTCCAAATCTTTACTATTTTCAAAACAAAATTCTTTGCTTTTTAAATCTATTTCTCTTTTGCTTTTTTGTTCTTTAATTAAATCTTTAACAAAATTCTTCCACAAATTAGATAAAATATTTCTTATAGCCCCCCCTTGTTGAGCATTTTATGTTATTGTAGAAAAAATTTTATCATCTTCAATTTTATTTAAAAAAAATTCTTGCTGTTCTTTAGTCTGAGGTGTTCCAAAAGTTTAGACACTTTTTTGTTTTTTAAAAATTCTTTAAGGCTAACTATTAAGTTAGTCTTTTTTTCTTTTCAAGACTAAAATAATTTCATATCTTTTCTAAAAACGTTTTTAGGAAGGAATAAAATGTTAAGAGAAGAATTATTTAAAGATTTTTTAAAAAATAAAAAGAATTTAGCAATTCGCGATCAATTAATCGAAATGCATTTACCATTAGTAAAAAAAATAGTTAAAAAATTTAAATATTTCCCTAAAGCACTTCAAAGAGAGGATTTATACCAAGAAGGGGTTTTAGGATTAATCAAAGCTTTAAATAATTACCAAGATTTAGGTTATGATTTTATTGTCTATGCTACCCCGACAATTAAAGGTGAAATCACAGAACTTATTAGAGGCCTACAAACTACTTCAACTTCCAGAGAGGTTTTTCGAAAAGAAAAACAAGTAAGTAATATTCCTTTTGAAGAAACACAACCTCAAACTATTAATATCAACATTCTAAACCCCCATCAAATTTGGTTAAAGCAAGTTAATCATGAATTGTTTATTCAAAAAATTAAATCCATTTTAAATACCCAAGAATTCGAGATTATTAGATTAAATTTTGGGATTCCTTTAAAAAACCAAAACCAATACCCTCAAATTGAGTATTCCAACAAAGACATAGGTAAAATGTTGAATTTATCTTCAAGGCAAGTAGAAATTACCAAAACCAAAGCAATTAATAAATTAAAAAAATAATAAAAAGGAAATAAATAATATGAATTATCAAAAAAATACAACCACTTATTATAATGCTGATGGTAAAAAAATTTGTGGTATTCACGAACATGACCCTGATACATGGAATTTTATTAAAACAACATGGTTTAATAAAGATGGCAAAACAATTGACTGCATTACTGAATATGATCCCATAACAGAAGAAACAATCAAGGAGACCTATTACAATTCTGACGGAACAATTGAAAAAATTAAAACTTTTTAATCAATATAGAAACTAAACCCCTTTTTAAGGGGTATTTTTTATACCCAAATTAAAAAAAGGAGTTAGAAAGATGATTGAAGCCGAACGCGCTTTGTTGGGGGTTGTCCTTTTAAACCCCGAAACAATTTCTTTAGTTTTTAATGAAATTACAGAAACTGACTTTTACAGTCCTCATCATAAAAATATTTTTAAAGCCATGAAAATATTACATCAAAATAATAAAGAAATTGATTATGCTTCTATAAGTGCTATTTTAGAAAATGAAAAATTATTAAAACAAATAGGAGGAATTAATTATTTAAATGAATTATCTGATTTGATGCCTTCTCCACATCACTTAGAAACATACATTGATTTAATTAAAGAAACATCTTTAAAAAGAGAAATTGGCGGTATTGTTGCTAAATTATCCCAAATTGCAAGAAGCAAAATAACTCCCCAAGAGATTTTAGAATTAATAGAAACAAATACTGCAAAATTAAGAAAAAAACTCACTCCCAAGTTTAAAGATTTAAAAAGTTGTGTTTCTAAAGTAATCAAAGACATTTTGGAAAACCACAATAAAAATAATTTAGTTGGAGTTAAAACAGGATTTAATAATATAGATGATTTAATTGGAGGTTTTAAACCAGGACAATTAAATATTTTAGCCGCAAGAACTGGAATGGGTAAAACTGCCTTTATGTTAAATTTGGCTGTCAATATTGCTAAAGTTTTTCAAAATATCCCTAAAAAACATAATATTTTGATATTTAGTTTAGAAATGACATCTGAAGAACTAATTAAACGTTTAATCAGTTGTGAATCTCAGATTAGTATCAAAAAAATGGAACAGCAACAATTAACTCGCGAAGAAAAGTTGCAATTATTGCAAACAGAAGAAAAATTAACTGAATTGAATATTTTAATTGATGATGACAGAAATACCAAAATAGAAGAAGTTAAAAGAAAATGCCGTCAATTAAAATTTCACCAAGGACTTGATATAGTTTTCATTGATTATCTACACCTTTTAAGAGATGACCAATTTCTGAATTTAAATCAAGCAATTGGGATTATTACTCGTGAATTGAAAAAATTAGCAATGGAATTACAAATTCCTATTATTGCGTTAAGCCAAATGAACCGCGCAACTTTAATGAGAGAATCTAAAACCCCTAATCTTTCAGATTTAAGAGATTCAGGTTCAATCGAACAAGATGCCGATATGGTTATGTTTTTGCATCGCGAAAGTTATTATGAAAAAGATCAATTTACAAATGTTGTAGAAGATTTTACCCAATTTATTGTTGCTAAAAATAGGGCAGGTAAATTAGGCCAATGTTACTTTAATTTTGATAAAGAAATCCAAAGAATTGAGGAAAAATAATGTTAATTTCAGATAAAATTTTATCCCAACTCAAACCTGATAATTACTTTAAATATCCTTTTAATCAATATATGCAATTTAATCATCAAAGTTTGAATCATTATTTTCAAATTACCAAATCAACTTCCCAAAAGCAAAAAGTACTGCGTGGTAAAATCAATGAATATCTAATTTTAATTTATTTTCGGCATTATGGAATCACCAAACAATATCCTCAAACATATTTATTTTTTATTCCTGATATCAAATTTGATTTAGTATTGTTTACCCAAAACAAACGAATTGTTGCTTTTAATTTTAAAACTTGTCTCCGTGAACGTTATAAACAAGCCATCATTGAAGCCCAACAATTAAAAAAATTAGACACACGTTTTGAATATTACTTATTAACTAATAATGCTATCGAATCCCAAAGGCTCAACAATAAAATTAAAAACGGCAAAGTCCAAGGAATTGATAAAGTAATTGATTGTTTTTCTCAAAAAGCTAATATCTTTGTAAATACCTTATTCCAAAGACAATTTATTTCTTTTAAAGATATTAATTTAATCAAAAATACGAAAGGAAATATTAAGAATGGTTAATAAATTAATTGTTTTTGAAGGAATCGATGGTTGTGGGAAAACCACTTTAATAAATAAATTAAAAAAATCTTTAATTAATAAAGGACATAAAGTCAAAGTTTTTCAAGGTTTAGGAAGTAGTTCTATTGGAAAGGAAATAAGAAATTTATTTTTATATCAAATAAAAACAAGCCCTAAAAGTAAATATTTTCTTAGTTTCGCCAATATGATTCAGACCCAAGATGAGTTGATAATGCCCGCTTTACTAAGTGGTTTTATTGTTATAGTTGACCGTTGGTATGATTCTACTTTAGCATATCAAAGCAATGCTAATTATATTGATTATGAAGATGAAATAACTTCCAAAATCATAAGTCGTTTCTTAATTAAACCAGCATTAACTTTCTATCTAGATATTGACCCCAAAACAGCTTACAACGAAAACAAACACAACCTAATCATAAATTAGACATCATCGAACAAAAACCCTTAAAATATTTTGAAAATGTTCGCCAAAATTATTTAAATCAACATAAATATTGCAATAATCCCAATTGCAAACATCAAAATTGCAACAGTTTTTTAATTAATGCAACAAACTCACAACAAGGAAATTTAGAACAAATAATTCAAACATTAATTACTAAAAAAATATTATAAACAAATAAGGAGAATAATTAAAATGATTTTAAAATCGAAAAATATTTCAATAATATTGACTTTAACATATTTAGGATTTATAATAACAAATTTAATGACTCTGTTTTTTGATTTTAATTTAGGAATTAAAGCAAACATTACAATTAGTCTTGTTTCTGATATTGTTTTTTTAATATACATTTGGTTAAAGGAGTTTCAAAATGCAAATTAATTGGATTGGAACCAAAAAGAAAATGATGCCGCAATTGTTATGTCAAATTCCAACAAATTATAATAATTATTTTGAGCCTTTTTTAGGTGGTGGGGCTTTATTCCAAACTATTACACCCCCAACCGCAATTTTGAATGATAACGACAATAATTTAATGGAACTTTGGCAAAATATGTTAGCCAAACCAGAATTGTTTTGTAATTGTGTGCGTAAATTTGAAGACACAATATATACAAATAAAGATCAAAAGACGCAAAAAAAAACATTTAAACTTTTCGTAGATAGATTTAACAAAAGTAATTTTGGAGTTTTCAAAAGTGCTCTTTTTTATACTTTATTAAAATATGCTTTTCGGGGCATTTTCCGTTATCGTCCTGATGGAACCATTCATTTATCATACGGATTTAAGTCGCGAATTAAAAAACCTATTATTGATTTTTTAGAATTACAAAGAATAAAAACTAATGTTAAAAATTTAAAATTGTTAAATGGTGATTTTGGAAGTGTCATCACCCAAGCCCAAAGCAATGATTTTATTTTCATTGATCCCCCTTATTACCGCGAAGGTATTAAAGATAAAGATTTTTACCAACACCCTTTTACATTTGAAGATCATATAAGGCTTTATAAATATTTAAAAGAGGCAAATCATCGCAATGTAAAATGGTTGTATACTAATTACAATTCAGCAAAAATAATTAAATTGTTTGAGGATTTTAACATTCAAACAATTAAAACCACTACCAGTCATGCTTTAACCTCACAAAGAGGGTTGCAAGAAGTTATTATCAAAAATTATTAAAAAAAATCGTAAGGAGAATATTAAAATGTGAGCGATGCTATGACTGAAATTTACCGCGGTACTTATTTCAAAAACCGCAGCCAATTAAAACTCAAAATAAAAAATAATAAAAAATTAAATAACAAGGAGAAAAAGAAAAATGAATAAAAAAGAATTAATCAAAGAAGTTGCAAAGCAACTAAAAACTTCAGTTGTGAAAACTGAAGAATTTTACAATTCATTTGAAAATGCCCTCATGAAAGCTATCACATCAAATGAAGAAGTGGTTTTATCCTCTAAAATTGGCAAATTCATCTTAAAAACTAGAAAAGCCCACACAACCCCCGAAACTAAATTCATCATCAATAAACAAACAGGCAAAAAAACAGGAAAAAGAACTGGTAAAAACTTAAAAATACCCGCAAAAACGGTTGTTAGTTTTAAAATGTCAAAATCACTTAAAGATAAAGTCAAAACCCTTAAATTAAAATAAAAAGGAGATAAAAACATGAGTGATGGAATGACAGAAGCATGCAATGAAATTTATTTTAAATCCCAAAACAAACTAAACAAAAAAATAATCAACAAATACCGACATCCAAAAGGAAAATGGGTTAATTTATATTATCCCAACAAAATTGTACCAAACAAAAAGAAAACATTTAAAAACAAACGAATCAAAGTTATTAAAAATTATTCAGAAAGGTAAAAAAATATGTGGTTATTTCCAATATTTGCAACAATTATCAATTTTATTCTAAATTATACCAAAGGATTTAGCACTACCGAAATACTTGAACGAAGAATGGATGGAATCCAAACAACGCTTTTCACTATTCTTATTGTTTCTGGGTTCAAACCTATTTTTAAATTAATTACAAACACTTTAATTTTCATCAAAAATATGATTTTAGGTATCTTTTTCCCCAACAAAAAACTACAAAATTTAGAAATTAAAAGTGCCAGACAAGAATACCTAGAACAACAATTATTACAAAAAATAGATAAAATCAATGCAAATCAAGAAAAACTCCAATCCCAAATAGAAGTACAAAAAGTCAAAGTTGCTAATTGGAAAGAGAAAAAAAGAAGAAAAAAACAACTTAAATCAAAAAACACCAATCCAATTAATGAAAAGGAGGAAGAAAATGAATGATCTAAATTTCTCTATTGGATTTATCGTTGGCGCTCTATTTACAACTTCTTTAATGTTTATCATTAAAAAAATATTTTTTAATTCAATTTCATCGCCAGAAATCAATAAAAAAAATGAGCCAAAAAAAGAAAATAAAACTAAAAGTTTATTTTCAATTATTACAAATCCAAATAACGAATCAAAAGAAAAAAACAATCCAATTAATGAAAAGGAGGATGGAAATGAATAACAAAAATTTATTTTATATCAATTTAATAATACTTATTTTAACAGCATCCATAATTGGGTATCTTTTTCATAAACACTATCCTCATTTATATTATTACAAAAACCCATAAAAGCAAAAGAAAGGAAATTTAATTTAAAATGAGAAAAATCCAAAAAAAAGTTATTAACAAAAAAAATATTCGAACTAAAAGATATTTTTTCAATCTCTTTTTACTTTTAATAATGATAATTTTAATTATAGGAGGAGTTAGTTATTACTTTATTAGAAAAAATAATAATCCTATTTGTGAAAATATTGTCAACAACCAAACCCCACCATTAACAGGAACCGAAAACAATGATAACAAAGTTAACGATTCAAAAACTCCACCACCAAATAAAGAAGATAAAGAAGAAGAAGAAACATATAATTCTATTATAAAACAAATAGAAGCTGAAGAAGATAAATTAGATGCAGAAGACTTCAAAGAATTCCAAGAAGAAATAATCAAACATGAAGAAGAAATAATCAAACAACAAAAAGAAATCGCAGAATTCAAAGCAGCAATTACCAAAAAACTAGAACAAAAGTTAAAACTAAAAGAACAAGAACCAACTAAAGAAGTTAAACCAAAACATGAATAATAAAAAAAGAAAGGAAAAAATATGAAATTAAAAAAAATTTATTTAACTTTTTTGGGTGTTTGTATTTTAGCGGTTTTGGGTTTATGGATTTACGGTTTTCTTTCCCAAACTTCCAAACAAAACGATTTGCCGCAAAATAATTCGTTAACACCTCAAAAAAAACAAGAATTAGATGAAATATCAAAATATCTCGAAGAATTAAAAAAAACTAATGAAGCACAAATCAAAGAACAAAGAAAAAACCTTCAACAAATACAACATTTAGACCAACAAATTAAATTAAATTTAGATATAATAAGTGATTGCAATATAGAAGTCCAAACCTTAACAACAACAAAAGAAACAAAAGAAACTAATCTTAAAAACAAAGACTTAAAAGAAGAAGATAAAACCAAATTACAAGAAGAAATTAACTCTTTAACCCAAAAACTCCAAGAAAATAAAGATAAAAAAGAATCTATTAATAAAAAAACTTTAGACTTAATCGAACAAAAAAAACAATTATTAACTACAAAAAATAACAACCAAGAAAAAATTAAAACTATTACTTCTCAAATCACCAAAACTAGTAAAAATTTATTTATTAATGAAAAACTTCAGATTTTGGAAGAAGCAATGGTTTTGAATAGCGCTAATAAAAACATCATTAAAGATTTAATGATTCAAAACAAAGATAATGTTGAAGAATTCCAAAATTTAAAAAGTTATGATTTGTTTTTAGACGGTCAATTAATCCAATTTGATAAACAAATCAAACAACTGCAAGAAGAAATCAAAGCTTTACAAAATAACACTTCTTATCAAGGTGAAAAAAAGAAAGTTATGTTTTCTGATGTTTATGGAATGAAACAAGAAAAAGAAGAGTTAGAAGATTTAATAGAATATTTTAAAGACGACAATACTTCTATGGTTAATTTTGACAAATTAATTCCTAGAGGATATTTATTATATGGTCCTCCTGGCACTGGAAAAAGTTTTTTAATTAAAGCTTTATGCAATGAATTAGGAATACACTATATTGAATTAGAACCATCAAGATTTGATAAGACTTACGTTGGTGAAGGCAACGAAGAATTAGAAAAAATATGGCAAGAAGCAGAAAATCATGATAAAACTATTATATTTATTGATGAAATTAGTGGACTTGCCAATCGCGCAGATAACCAATCTAACAAAACAAGTATTAATATTATTAATAATTTATTAACTAAATTAGATGGCTTTAAAAGAAGTAATAAAAAAATTGTCTTAATGGGAGCAACTAACCATTTAGACAAAATTGATAGTGCTTTAAGAAGTAGATTTAGCAAAGAAATTAAAATTGATTTATTAAAAGATGATGAAATTGAAGGCTTTTTACAATTTTTAGTAGCTGATTATCAAATTAGTTATCATACTTATCTTCATTTGAAAGAAATTGCTAATAGATGCAAAGGCAAAAGCTATTCTACTAGAAACTTAAAAGAAAAAATAATTGATAGTGCTTATATTAAAGCCAAAAAATACAAACGTAAAAATCCTAATCATGAAGTTATGTTAGCTTCTGATTTAGATGAAGCTATAAACACTTTTCAAAATATTAAAGTTTCTGAAACAACTAAAGAAGCTAGAAGAAAAGAATGTGAAGATCAATATGTAGAATGGAAAAAAGGTTTGTTAAAATACTTAAAACCACCCAAAAGTAACATTCAAATTAATATAAAATACACCTTCTATGGGTTAGATGGTTTAGGCAAGGGACAACACCAAGAATATGAACCAACTGACATCCCACCTTTTTACAAAAATCCTTTCAATAAATGGAAATATAAAAACTCCCAAATTGATCATTTTGGCGCTTTTTGGAACGAACATAAACGCGGAGATTCACAATTCAAGGTATCATTAAGACCATCCCCAACCAACCACACTATAGAACTTAACTACGAAGGACCAAAATGGTTACTTGAAGAAGATAAAGATTTTTACATAGATGAATTTGAATGTCGTGAATTTGAAAGTATTGAAAACTTTAAGGATGGTTTTAAGTACAAAAACTACTATCTTCACTTCAATCCAGTCAAACAATACATTACCCTTTATACCAAGAAATTTAATACTAAAAATGATGAAAATAAATAAAAATTAGAAAGAGAGAGAATAACATGGCTAAAAAAATAATTAAATCAAAAAAACCAAAAAAACAATCAAAACTTCAAAAAAATGTTGTTAAAAAAAATAAAATAACTAAACCTTCAAAAACTATCATCAAAAAAATTATCAACCAACCAACTCCAAAAATTACTTCCCCCCAAAAGGTTATTATTACAAAACCAAAAAAAACAGTTAAAAAAACAACCACCAAACCAACTATAATTAAAAAAACTTCAACAAGAATTACTAAAACAACCCCAAAAACTACAAAACCAATTCCCAAAACCACCCCACCACAACCTACAAAAATAATTGTAGAAACTCAACAAAAACATGATAATTGGTTTAAAAGAATCCTCAAATCAATTAGAAATACTATTTTTGTTATATTACCACTTATTTTAATAATAGTTGCTTTATGGTTTATTATTGCTAATTTCTTCCCTGAAGCGGCTGCTAAAATAGACCCAGTTATTAAAGGCGCTTGGGAAAATGCTAAAAATTTAGCTAATTGGCTAAATGAAAAAGGAACAAATTTTTTAAAATGGTTAGGATGCTTACCAAAAGTTGCTAGTTTGATATTTAGTGGTATTATTATCACAATTGGCCTTATTTTAGGGCTAGCTTGTTTTGGTATTCCAGTGATAGGACCCTTTATAGGGAGCACAATATTAATTGCAACAGCTATTTATACAGGAATAATTGTTGGGGATAATCAAACAACCCCTAAAGAAGACTCCCCGCCAAAACCCTTAGTAGAAGTTTATGATCTAGATGCTATTAAAAAAGAAGAAGAAGCGAAACTAAAACAAGAATTAAAAGAATACGCAACCGAATTGCAAAAACAAGGTAAATCATCAGAAGAAAATGAAAAACAAACCAACAATAAAAAAGAAGAACTATTACAAGATCTTCAAAAAAAAAAAAAAATAAATCAACCGAATTAAATGATGAAACCCTAACTCCTCAGCCAACTTTAAAACAACCAATTCATAAACAAAACCTAATTACCAATAAAACAAATACCAAAAGTTTATTAAATCCCAACATTCAACAACAAGTAGATGAAATATTACAACAAGAAAAAGAAAAACAAAAGATTTTACAACAAGAAAAAGAATATTTAAACCTCAATTTTCAAGCGCAACAATTAGAAAAAGCATCCCTTGAAGATAAAATAATAAATTTAGAAGCCAACATTAAATCTAAAGAAACAACATTACAAGAAACTAAAGATTTATCTGATGAAGAAAAAGCTAAATTACAAGAAGAAATTGCATCAATTAAAAATAATCTTAAAAATCAAAAAGATCTAATAATAAAAAAAGATAATGAATTAGTTGCATCAAAAGAAAAAATATCAATTTTAGAAAAACAATTGGCTTCTAATATTCAAGATGTAGAACAATTAAAAGCAGAAATTACCAAAAAACAACAACAATTAGAAGAAAAAGAACAAAAATTAAGCGAACAAAAAGACTTATCAGCAAACGAAGTTAAGCAATTAAATGAAGAAATTAATAATTTAAAAAATAACATCGAACAAAAACAAGTAAATTATCAAGCTCATTTATTAATTAAAGAAGAAGAAATCAAACAATTACAAGAAAACGAAAAAAACTTAAAAGAACAATTAACTAAAAAACAAGAAGAAATCAAAAACCTAAGAGAACAACATGTGAAAACTTTGGAAGAAATCCAAAGACAAATTACAAATTACAAAAAAACCGTTTCTGAACTTGAAAACGAAACCTTGAAACTAAAAGAACAAATTGAAAAAAATAAAGAAAACGCTAAACAATTACAACAAGAATTATTAAATAAACAAACAAAAATAAACACTATTAATCAAGAATTAGTTAACCTTTCAAATCAACAAACCTCTTTACAACAAGAATTAAGCAACCTAACTCAAACTTATGATGAATGGCAAACAACTTGCGAAATCAAAGCTAATCAGGATATTAATGAAGATAGGATTAAAGATGAAGCAATATACTATTCCCCTGTCCCTTTTGAAGTTGAATTAACCGAAAGAGATAAACAACAAGAACAAATAGGCCCTCCACGAACAATAAAAAGTCAACCAATAGAAATTAATGGAGCCACTTTTTATTATATAAGACCTTGCTTTACTTCAAAGAGAATATACTTCACCGATAAAAACAGGAACGATTGGGATAATTATAGAAATAAATTGGTAGCTGGAACCCGTTGGCGATTTAAGTTTAATCAAAATGTAAGTACCACCCCACCACCAAATAAACTCAATAATTATAAATTGTTATTGCTCCAAAAAAAGAAAAATTTGAATGAAATTGAGGAAAAATTAGAACATAAGAAATACGAATTAAATATTTATCAACAAGAAATAAATGATTTAATTAATAACCAACAGCCTGATGATACTTTGCAACAGGAATTAAATAATAAAGAAACTCATATTAAAACTTTAAAAGGCGAAATGCAACAACTAGAAATCAAAGAACAAGGTTTTAGAAGTGAAATTGATACTTTAAAATTAGAAAATAAAAACCTAAAAGAAAAATATACTAATGATTTAAATAAAATCAAACAAAAACTTGATGCAACTAAAACCGAAAACAAACAACTAGAAAAAGAAATGCAAGAGATACAAGATGAATTAGTTAAAAACGGCAACGCTGATAAAACATTAGTTAAACAACTAAACGAAAAACAATCTAAAATCAAAGAGCTAAATGGTAAAATTAATAACTTAGAAACCAATGAGGAACAATTACAAACAATCATCAAACAAAAAGATGAAGAAATAAATAAACTACAACAAACTATCCAACTTCAAGCCCAAGAAATTCAAAGATTAACAATTGAATTGGAACGTCAAATAGATCTTTTCGCCGAACGAGGTAAAAAGATTTTACAATTAGAAGGAACAATTAAAGCCTTAGAAGATGCCAATAGTGGCTTAAGTGGAACTAATAAAGAATTACAACACCAAATTGATAAGTTAAAAAACGAATTAGAAACCGAAAAATTAGCACATAAAGATACCAAAATAACATTGGGAAACCAAATAACTGACTTAAATTCCCAAGTATCTGATTTAAAAGGAAATAAAAAACAATTAGACGATTCCTCAGAAACTTGGGGAACAACTGTAGATAGCACAATAACAGCAGCAAACATCGGAGGAGCTACATACTCAGGAGCTAAATCAGGAGCTATAATTGGAAGTGCACTTTTACCTGGTTTCGGAACGGCTGCAGGTGGTTTTATTGGAGGCATAATTGGTGGCGGAACTGCTATAGCTACTAAGTGGGACACAGTTAAAAGGTGGTGGCCTTGGTAAATGTTAACAATAAAGCTATCTAATTTAGTATTTGTGATAAAATAAGTTTGTTAGTTTTTGTATTATTTAGTAATTAGTAAAAAATTAAAAAAAAGGAAATTAATTATGTATATTATAGGAATAATAGTTATTTTGAGTTTAATTGGGGGGGCATTTGTGGTGGCTCCTTTATGGATATATTTTATCTCAAAAAATGTCAATAATAAATTAAATAACTTAGAAAATATAAAAAAACAAATTGAAATTAATCAAGAAAAATTAAATCAAAAAATAACTGAATTATCAAATAATAAAGTTTTATCACCACAAGATAAAACTTTATTACAAATTGAAATAAATTCAATCCAAACTGAATTAAACCAACAACAAACAGATTTATCTCAAATTCAGTTTTCACTCGGCAAATTAAAAATAAAAAACTTTAAAAAAACAAATCCTAAAAAAATTATAATTATATATTATGGCATTATGCTAAGTATATTTACTATTTTTGGTGGTTTTATATTTTTAGACAATAAATACGACATAACAAACTCCAAACCTAAAATTTATCCCATCCCTGATAAAACAACTGAAGTAAAAGAAGAATATTTTTACGGTCATCAAATTCATGAACGATACCCAATTGACAAAAAATACCTCATACCTTCAAATGAAAAACCATATTTAGGTTCTGATGGGAAAACATGGTATTTATATAAAAATTCAGCTGAAACTCTTAAAGGTACACCAATGATTAATATAAAATACGTCTTCTATGGCTTAAATGGTTTAGGCAAGGGACAACACCCAGAATATGAACCAACTGACATCCCACCTTTTTACAAAAATCCTTTCAATAAATGGAAATATAAAAACTCCCAAATTGATCATTTTGGCGCTTTTTGGAACGAACATAAACGCGGAGATTCACAATTCAAGGTATCATTAAGACCATCCCCAACCAAACACACTATAGAACTTAACTACGAAGGACCAAAATGGTTACTTGAAGAAGATAAAGATTTTTACATAGATGAATTTGAATGTCGTGAATTTGAAAGTATTGAAAACTTTAAGGATGGTTTTAAGTACAAAAACTACTATCTTCACTTCAATCCAGTCAAACAATACATTACCCTTTATACCAAGAAATTTAATACTAAAAATGATGAAAATAAATAAAAATTAAGACCAACTATAAAGTTGGTCTTTTTCATTAATTTGAATGAAATGTGATATCTTCTTAAATAAACAATCTAAATTTTAATTTTAAAATACCACCCCTAAATCAGGAATGCTCTTAAACGCATTATTTTGCCTCTCTCGCTGCGTTTAAATCAATCCTAGGGTTATTATAACCCTAGGATTGATTTAGACCCCCTTTAAATTCAATTTAGCCTCTAAGTGACCTTCAAAAACCCTTGTAAATACGTACTTTTATTTTTTACAATTTTGGCATAAATTAAAACGGATCATTTTTTAAAACTAATTTAGACCCCCCTCAAATGAGGGGTCATTTTTTTATTTTTAAGGGAGATTTTTTTGATCGTTTTTTGACAACTTTTTTTCATTTTTTCGGCCTAACTATATAGTGTAGGGATAAAATATTTAAAAAAATATATTAAAATATATAATATAAAGAATAAGAAAGGAAATAAATATGAAAACATCAAACATTCCCAACAAAAACCAAATTAACGTTTTTGATGTTGCTCTTTACATTGTTAAAAATAATCCTCATCCAACTACTAAAATGAAACTAAATAAAATGATTTATTACGCTCACGCAAAATATTTAGTACAAACAAAAAAACCTCTTGTAAAAGAACAAATCCAAGCTTGGATTTATGGTCCTGTTTTTCCTGAATTGTGCGCACAAGTGAAAGAATTTACTTATAAACCGTTAAATCCCGATTCTTTATCAATGGGAGATGAAACTAAAATAAATGCCACTCAAAAACAAATCCTTGATGATATTATTTCATTATACGGCAATAAAGAAGCCAGTTTTTTAACTCAACAAACTCACGAAGAAGACCCATGGAAAAACATATATTATATCAATTCCGATTGGTCTAAAAACATTATTAAAAACAAAGATATTTTAGAATATTTTTCTAAAAATACTAAACACATTTGTTAATATGGAACAAACAGTTAATATTTTTTTTCGTTATCGATTCGATCAAAATTTAACAGATATTTCAAGTTTTAAAACAATAAAAGGTTTTAAACAATTTTTAGAAAAAGTTATCTCTCCTTTAAATAAATATATTGAGTATACATGGTATCAAATCAAAAAAACACATAATAAAGGTCCTAGATATCATGTAGTCCAACCTAGCACCCTTTCTCGAAAAGGGTTTGCTCGTGTTGTTAATCTTTCTGAAGATGAACTTATTTTCCAAATATCTCTTAATTTGCAAGAACGTGTTTATGGTATAACTGTTGGTGAATATTTTGTTATTATCGCCTATGATCCAAACCATAAAGGAAATACAAAGAAAAAATAATTAACCAACCCAAACTCGATCAAATGATAAATAATATTAAAAAAATAGAAAAGCAATTAAGAAACATAAAAAAATATGTTAAAATATATAATATAAAGAGGGTTCAAATACTTTAGAACAAACAACTCATTTAATCACTATCGTTAGCATCCACAAGAAGAAGTTTCAAACATCTTAATGAAGGTGATTATAATGGAAAAAATAATTACAAAAAAGATACCCCCTAAATCAGGAATGCTCTTAAACGCCCCCTGATTTTGGATTTCTCCCTTTTGGGACCCTCAGATAACCCAGTAAAAGCCTCACTTTCAATTTGAGCATTTTGAGGTTAATTTAAAACGGATCGTTTTTTTAAAACTAATTTAGACCCCCCCTCATTTGAGGGGGTATTTTTTTATTTTTTTTCACTTTTTTTTATTTTTTATCTCTTATGTCATCATTTCGCTAATGTTTATGGTCGGGCTTTTGTCATTTAACCTTATTAGAAACATATATCATTAATATTATTTTATTTAATATTAAATAAAATAATATTAATGATACTAATTAAATATAAAAACCCTTAATAGGTTTTTATATTTAATTAGTATATATAAATTTATTATAATATATCACAATTTATAATGTTTAGATAAAGTATATTGTCTAACCAGGTGCCCGTCAAATTTTTAAATTTGACGGACATATTAAAAACCCCTAAATCCCCAGAGGGGACTTTATAGGAGGAGGGTAAGAGTTAATTTGGTTGTACTTCGGCTGGACGCCTAGTTCGCTACGCTCGTCTTTGAATACTAATCATATTATATAATAATTTAATTAATACAATATTTACAAATAAATATTATAAAATTTAAAATATAGAAGGATGCTAAATATGATATAATTGATATATATATTATAACTTATTATTATACAAATAAAAAAATAAAGGAGTTGAGATTATGAAAAACAAAAACCAAATCAATGTTTTTGATGTGGCAAATTATATTATTGAAAACAATCCACATAAAACCACTCATATGAAATTACACAAAATGATTTATTATGCTTATGCTAAATATTTAGTAAAATGTGGTTCACTTGATAGTTTTAAAGATTCTTTTAGAGCTTGGGTGTATGGTCCAGTTTTACCTGAATTATATAAAGAATTTAAAGAATTTACTTATTTACCTATTAATAAGCTATCCCCAAAAGGAAACATTAAAAAAATAAATACTTCGGTTGATTGGAAAAATGTTATTGATAGTATTATTGAATTGTATGGTAGTGCAACTGGCAATGAATTATCAGATTTAACTCATCAAGAATTACCATGGCAGCTGGGTTATAATAGCGGTGGTAGTTGGGATGAAAATGTTATTTCAGATGAAATTATTTATAAATATTTTAAAAACAATTTAAATAGGATTCAAAAATAAAATGGTTGATAGGTTTGGCGGCAAAAAATTTATTTATTCTTTTGATAAAGAATTGACTATATTATCTTATTTTAAGAAAATGAAAATTAAAAACTTATTTGAAGAGGTTTTATTTCCTCTAAATTATCACATTTCACACAAGAATTTTTCTGATGTTTTTAATAATAAAAATTATTTTCATAAAGTGAAAAGTGAAAATTTAAAAAATCATTTTAGTGATATTTTATCTAAAGCAAACGATAATGATGTTTATCAATTAGGACTCGGTAAACAAAAGCGTCTACTTGGAATTATTATCAATTATGTTTTTCATATTATTGGATTAGACTCAGAACATATAATTTAAACAATTTCTATTTTTATATTTTTCAACATATAAATTAACTCCTTTCTCTTGGTGCTTTGACACTTTCCAAAAGAATTATTCAACATCTTAATGAAGGTGATTATAATTGAAAAAATAATTACAAAAAAGATACCCCCTAAATCCCAAATGCCTCTTAAACGCATTATTTTGCCCCTCTCGCTTTGATTTAAATACAATTAGGGTAATAACCCTAGTCTTAATTTATACCCCCTTTAAATTCAATTTGTTGATAAAGTAGTCCTCAAAACCCTAGGAAAACACTTACTTTTAATTTTTACAATTTTGACATAAATTAAAACGAATCATTTTTTAACCTAATTTAGACCCCCTCATTTGAGGGGGTATTTTTTTATTTTTGAGGAAGATTTTTTTGATCGTTTTTTGACAACTTTTTTTCATTTTTTTGTCTCTTCCAGGAAAAATCGCTAGTGTTTATGGTGGCGATATTGCCTTTAACCCTGTTATTATATAGCATAACCGACCTAAAATTAAAAACTCCGCATTATTGTGTAAAAAAATTTAACCCATGTCGTTTTATAGGAGAGTTTTTCGTTTTTTCGGCCTATATATATAATGGTATGTTTCTAATAAGGTTAAACCCGTAGGAAAACCTAACACCAATTCAAAAAGCCCTCCAAGGCTGTTTTGAATTGGGTTGTGATAAATAATACTTAATTCGGGTTTAACCTTATTAGAAACATATATCATTAATATTATTTTATTTAATATTAAATAAAATAATATTAATGATACTAATTAAATATAAAAACCTATTAAGGGTTTTTATATTTAATTAGTATATATAAATTTATTATAATATATCACAATTTATAATGTTTAGATAAAGTATATTGTCTAACCATGTGCCCGTCAAATTTAATAATTTGACGGCCAAATTAAAAAACCCCTAAATCCCCAAAGGGGACTTTATAGGAGGGTGTAATAGATTAATTGTAATATTCCTCGGCTGGCCGCCTAGTTCGCTACGCTCGTCTTTGAATACTAATCATATTATATAATAATTTAATAAATATATTTTAAAATTAATTTTTAATGCATTTTTGAGTTATAATTGTTTTTGTAATTAAAAAAAATATTAAGATAATTGGTGTTAATGATGCAAAAATTAAAGAAGAAAATAAAATTATTACAAAATATGATTTTCCATATTCAAACCATTAATAAAAAAATTGTTTTTAAACTGGTTAAACAATTTGTCAAAGATCTCAATTTAACTACCATTTTAAAAACAATTCAAATTAAAAGAAGTACTTATTATTATTGGTTAAAAATTAAAGAAAAAATTAAATTAAAACAAGAAAAATATCTTTTGCAACAACAACGTATTCAAACTTTATGTTTGCAACATGAATATTTTTACGGTCATCGCAAAATTACTGATTTATACCAAGAAATTTTTAACGAATTTATTACTAAGAAAAAAGTTTATCTTATTATGAAAGAAAATAATATTTGTTGTAAGTTAAGACCTAAGAAAAATAAATATTATTATCATAAAAATTTAAAATCTAACCTCAAAGTAGTCCCAAATTTAATTAATCAAAACTTTAATACCTCCCAGCCCATGAAAAAACTATTTACCGATATTACTTATTTTCCCACTCCCCAAGGATTTATTTATTTTTCGTGTATCATCGACTCTTTTAACAATCAAATAATTGCTTCTCACACTTCAAATCAACAAAATAAAGAATTAATTTTAAATACAATCAAAAAAATTCCCACTTTAAAAACCCCTTGTATCATTCATTCTGATCAAGGAACCGTTTATCAATCACAAAAAGTCCAACAAACACTAACTAAAAAAGGTTTTTTAATCAGTATGTCAAGAAAAGCCAACCCTCGTGATAACGCCGTTATTGAAAACTTTTTCGGCCAGATGAAAAGTATTTTATTCAACCAACATCCCTTTTTATTCCAAAAAACCTCAACTAAAATCAAAAAAATTATCAATCAATTCCCTTCTTTTTGGAATAATAAATGGATTTTAACTAAATTAAACAATTTATCTCCTTTGAAATACTTTCAAACTTTTAGATAAATATTTAATTACAGATATTATAAACTTATAACCTTTGAAAAAAGGTTGTTTTGTCATGCATTTTTTCTACCCAAAACAATAAATTCCGCATTATTGTGTAAAAAAATGAAACCCATGTCGTTTTATAGGTGAGTTTTTCGTTTTTTCGGCCTATATATATAATGTAGGGATAAAATATTTAAAAAAATATCTTTTGAAACTAGCAAATTATGAAAAAACATTAGACACTTTTTAAGTGTAATGAAATTACTTTGTTAGTTTGAAAAGATATGGAATTATGCCTTTAATATTGGTTCTTAAAGGGTTTTTTTAAAACCAAAAGTTGTATGAAAAAATGGAACAGCCCAGTCACATCATTATTATTTTCGTCCAAAATATTTTTTATTTCTTTATTAAAATTTTTGTTTTGTTGTGATGAAGTGCTTTTATGTATTTTTTGTTCAGTTTTTTCAAATGATGATATTAATTTGTTTATATAAACTAAATTAATAAATGCGTTACCAACGTGTTTTATTTCATCTTTTGGATTCGACGTGTTTTGTGGTGCTCCTGATTTAATTTTATCTCTTTTGTTTTTATAATCTAAGAACTCTTCCTTGTCTATTTCCTTTTTAAAATATTTTTCTTCAAACTCTGTTTTTATCCTAATAATATTTCTTATTTTAGAATATTTATCAAAAATATCTATGATTTTTTTCTTTTTCTGTATAACCCATAATATTTTTTTCAATATATTTTACATTAGGAACTAATTTTCTTATTTGTTTTAAGTAATCTTTATATTCTAGTTTTAATTCTTCATAACTTTTTTTCTTTTTGATTGTGTGTTCTGGATCCAATAAACCCATTGCTTCATTAAATAATAAAGCTTGGTCGTTTTCCTTTTTCTTAGTTTGAAAACAATAAATATTACCGTATTTTTTGCTTTTATCATGTTTTCTAATTGTTCTAGAAAATGCTTGGATTAAATTATGGTATTTCAACTCTTTGTCTAAGTATAAGGTATTTAATAGAGGAGAATCAAAACCAGTTAAAAACATGTTGACTACCAAAAGTAAATCTATTTTTTTGATTTTTATTATCAGTTTTCATTTTTTCTAATATTTGTTCATGATATCTTTTTTCATTAACAAAAGGTGTTTTATCATCTACAAATTGATTTTTTGTTTTTTTTGCTAAAATTTTTATAAAAATCACTTTTTATTGATTTAAAAGCCTCCCTTTTATCGTCATTTTTTTCATTTTCAGAGTTAAAATGTTCAGAACAAATAGCTGCTATTTTTAAATCATGTTCATTTTCCTTGTTTTTAAATATGTTATAATATTCTATTAAATCATCAATATTAGAAACAGCAAATAAGGCATTATATTTTTTATTTTGTGTTAAATCATGATAAGAATTTAGAATCTTTTTTACTACTTCTTCTTTACAAGTTGAATTATTTTTTGCTTTTCTATAATATTCCACATTATAATTAATAACAAATTTATCTTTTGGAACATTGGAAAAACGATATTCATGTATACATTTATTAAAAAGTTCTTTTGTTGTTTTAGCATTTTTACTAAGTTTATTTTTTTCGCAAATAGGCGTCCCTGTAAACCCCAAAAAATAAGATCCATAAAAATATTTAATCATATTTTCATGCATTTCTCCTTGTTGCGATCTATGGCATTCATCTATGATAAAAAACATTTTTTCATTTTTATATTTTTTTAAAAAATCTTCATTTTTATATTTGTTTATTAATGAATGTATTTTTTTTAAAGTCGTTACAATTATTTTTCCACTAGCATTGTTTTTATTTTGCATTATTTCTTTAAGATTTTCTACCTTTAATATTTCTTGAGTTGAATCTTTTTCAAAACTATTAAATTCTTGAAGAGTTTGTAAATCTAGTTCTATGCGGCCAACTATAAAAAAACAATAATATTTTTTTGAGTTTCATTAATGGATATAAATTTTTTCAAATAACGACAAAGTAAAAAAGCAGTTAAAGTTTTACCTGAACCTCTGGTATGCCAAATATGACTATTTTTTTTAATGTTATTTGTAACATTTAAAGGGTTTTCTTGGGTTATTTCTTTTTTTTGTGAATTCAACAATTTTTTTTATAGCGTGAAATTGATGAGGTTTAGCAACCATTAATTTTTGATTTTTTTCATGATGAACCAAAAAGAAAAATAGAAACAATGCTAAATGGCAACGTTGTAAAAATTCTGGAATAAATTCCATGATTTCATTTCTTTTATTATTGTTTTCATCACTCCATTCAAAACGGAATTTATTTAATTCCTTGCTTTTTCCTGCGTCTTGATTTGAAAAATATTGAGTATCGGTTCCATTTGAAATTATAAAAAGTTCTATACATTTCAATAAACCTTGTTGTTTTAATTTAGGGGAATAGTCTTCTACTTGTTTAAAAGCTTTGTCAAGCCCTTTATCCAAACTTCTTTTTTTTAATTCTATTAATACCATCGGTATGCCATTAATTAATATTACTATATCATGCTCAGCTGATTTTGACTCGTTTTTATATGAATTTTGAGCAGGGAACGTTTTGTGCTACTTGAAAAATATTTTTACACCAATTTTCTTTATTAAAAAAATTAAAATAAAAATAGTCTTTTTTGTCTTTTTTTGGAATTTTTATTTCTTTTCTTAAATATTTATAAATTTCGATAACATCCATTTTTTCATTGGTAAGCAATTCACTATTAATTGTAGAAAACCAGTATTCATTCAGCTCCTCCTTCCCCTTCTCTTGAAAAGAACATACCTACTGTTATATTCTATAAATTGTCTTTTAAAATTATCCTCTAATTTTTCTTGTGTTTTGATGCTAACTTCTGCATAACCCATTTTTTTAATTTGTTAATAATGCTTTTTCTTAATATCACCTCTTCCTTTTTATTTTTTTATTTTTTATTATTTAAACACATATTTGTTAATTCTCCACTCTCATTAACTATTTTAGAAAATATTTAAAATGAAAAAAAATAATTAGATAATTTGTCTTTTGTATATTAGGTCGTTGATTTATATTTAATATTTAAACGTCGCTTGATAAACGTTATTAACTATATTTTATCAAAAAAACAACAATATAATTCGTTATTTTAACCACTTTTTATGTCTTTTTGGCTTTTATTTTTTCTTTATGGGTGGGAATTAATTTTATTTTAAAACGATTATAAATTATTATTTTGATATTTTTTGGGTTATAATAAAGTCATAAGCAATTTAGTTTATTTTAGATTATTATTTATTATGTTAATTATTTTATTTATAGACAAATAGCTTTTATAATTTTAATCAGTTATCGAGTATATTGTTTTTAGCAAAACCAAAGAAATAGAAAAAATATATACTCAAAATGGTGAAAAATATTTTGTTCAAAACAATGGCGATATAGAAAATAAAAATGGCGACAAAGTATTTTTCAGAAAATGCGAGACAATAGAAAAAATAAACCGCAAAAATGGGCAAATAGAATTTTATAAAAAGAATGGCAAAATGAATAAAAAAGAATTGAAAGATGGAACTCTTATTTATTATGACGCAAAGGGAAAAAATACAAAAATAATAAATGTAAAGTTAATTCAATCTAATCGTATTCTAACCATAGAATAGATCAATATTTTTAATTACAATAAACAAATAATTCATTTGCAAATTTGCAAAATAAACTTCTATTTTCATCTAATAATATGTTATAATATTTAGGAGATTTTTTTGTATATAAAAAATTATTTATGTTCTAATTTATCTAGATATATTGTTGTGGTTTGGGCATAATTTAATCAAAGGAGTTTTTAGTGTCTTATTTAGTTTTATACAGAAAATACAGACCACAAACTTTTGCAGATGTTGTCGGTCAAGAAATTATTATCCAAACTTTAAAAAATGCCATCAGATACCAAAAAATTAATCATTGTTATCTTTTTAGCGGCAACAAAGGTACTGGAAAAACTACTTTAGCCAAAATTTTTGCCAAAGCCATTAATTGCTTGTTGCCCAATCAAGGAGATGTGTGTTGTTCTTGTCATTATTGCCAAAACTTTACCAAAGCAAACACAGACATCACAGAAATTGATGGCGCTTCTTATAATGGGGTTGACGAAATCAGAGAATTACAGGATAAAGCCCAATACAAAGCTCACACAGGCAAATACAAAGTCTATATTATTGACGAAGTTCACGTCCTTACGCCAAACGCTTTTAACGCTTTGTTAAAAATTTTAGAAGAACCGCCCGAACATGTAGTTTTCATCTTGATTACTACCGAAATTTATAAAATCCCTGACACCATTTTTTCGCGCGCCCAAAGTTTTGCCTTTGAAAATTTGAACCTCAAAAACATCACTGCACAATTAACCAAAATTGCTGCTTTGGAAAATATGTTTATCACTGAAGATGCCATCAAAAGCATTGCTTGCCATTCGGAAGGTGGAATGCGAAACGCCCTTAGTTTGTTAGATCAGGTAAGCGCTTATCAAAATAATTTGATTACTTCAGAAGATGTTGCAAATATTAAAGGTACGGTGTCTGCCAGAATTATCAAAAAATTGTTCCAAAATCTACTAAAAAAAGAAGCGATCAAAGCATTGCAACTTTTGCACAAAGCAATTGATTCAGGCAAAAACATCGACCTTTTAATTTTAGATTTAATTGATGCTATCAAAGATTATTTAATTTGGAATGCCAAAAATAAAAAAGATTCCAAAACATCGCCACTTTACCAAGACCAAAAAATATTATTGCTTGAAGAAACAAACCACATTGATCATTTTTTAAGAATCTTAATTAAATTACAACAAGACCTCAAAAAAAGCGATCAAAAAAAATCTTTGGTAGAAATTGCCTTTTTGCAAATATGCTCTCTACATTCTTTTCAATTTCAAGCCAATTTACAAGAAAACCAACAATTTGTAACAAATAAAACAAATATTTACAATAATGAGAAAGCATCACTTGCATTAGATGAAACAAATGCCAAAGAAAATTATGAACCAACAAAGCTTACCCAAAACAATACAGAAAAAATCAAACCAACTAAACTTGCGTCAATAGCAAACGAAAAACCACCAAAAACAGAATATCTGCATCCAGTCCAAGATTTACAGTCTCAAAATAATTTTTCACAAAAAAAACCTAACAATTCTACTACCTCCGAATTGACTCAACAAAATAACTTGCCTTCCCAAAACTCACAAGAAACCAAATCCCCAACAAAAAAAAACCCTTATTTTTCCAATTCTTCTCTTTGTGATTTGATATCATTTGCAATTAATATTTTATCTAATCAAGACGAGCCAACCAAAAACACAATAACAAATTTTTGGACAAATTTACAAAATCGCTATTCTACTCACAGTTATTATAAAAATGTAGCCGAAATTTTGGATAGAGGAAAAATAGTTGCTTTGAGTCAATCCCAACAAATGATTTTAGTTTATGAAGATGAAGATGCCTTTGAACTTGTTTTACAAAAAAACATCAAACAAAAAGCTTTAGAAATTTTGAATAACGACACTTTTGCAATTACAGACTACATTGCTTTTTTAAAACAAGATTGGCAAGCCTTAGAAACTTTTTACAACAAAAACCATCCTCATCCAAACCAGGCATCAATTGCAAAATTCACAGCTACTTGCAATTTTGATCTTGACTTATATCAAAACAAAGCGACCCAACCAACCAAGCCTGCTATTATCCAACTAGCTTATGATTTTTTTGGTAAAGATATAGTAGAAATAATTAACTAGGAGCAAAAAATTATGAAAACACAATCTAATATGTTTGAAAAATTAAAAAAAATGCAAGAAGCAATTGAAAACGCCCAACAACAATTAGAATTACAAGAATTTATTGGCAAAGCAGGGGATGTAGAAATTGTTTTACAAGGCACCAAACAAGTCGTAGATGTTATTATTTCTCAAATTCACAGCAAAGCAATTCTCCAAGAAAGCGTTTTGTTGGCTTTTAATGTTGCTTTAAAAAAGTTAGAAAGAAAATCCAAAGAACTCATGCAAAAAGCATCTGGATATTTGATAGAATTCTAAAATTTTTACCCCCCCATATTTTGCATTTCTTTATTTTATTTAGCCCTTTTCCTTTCCTTTCTTTTCTTTTCTTTTTATTTTATCACTTATCATTATTTCCCAAATCCCAAACATTATTACATTAAAAGGAGGTATTTTATGAAAAAAACCAAAACTCTAAAATCACTTTTGGAAACTGCTTATGACATTATGAAAAAACATCACAATCCTGTTCCAGTCTATGATTTATTAAAACAAACATTGCAAAAACACCAAATCCCAAATAACAACCCCAATGTAGCTAATCAGCTTTATTTAGACATCGCTTTGAGCGGAAAATTTGTTTTTTGCGAAGACAATCAATTAATTATTAAAGAAAATAATAAACTTTTTTGGGATAAAGATTTTTTTGAAAAAACTCAAATTTCAAACGACGAACCTCTAGACGAAGATACCGATTTACAAGAATTAGATTTTGAGGATTTCCTTTCTGACAAAGACACTGCCCAAACTGACCCTCTTCAGAAGAACAAAACAAAGACGATGACAAAATTGAAGATGATATTGTTTTAGAAGAGAAAGATGATTATGAAGATCCATTAGAAGAAGAATACGAACATCTTTATGAAAAATAATTACTACTTTACAATTTGCATTTACAAACAACCAATCAATAATTATCAAGTTTTTTAAGTTCATTAATATCCTTTATTCTTGATGTATAAGGGATTTTTCCTTTTTTATTCCCCCCAACTCTAAACAACCAAAAATGGTTTAAGAAAAAACATTAGTAAAACGAGGTTAAATAATATGTTTTTAGGTTTTTACAATTATACAACTTATTTAACTTACCTAAATTTAATGAGTGGTTTTTGTGGCATTGGCTTTGGTGCTTGCGGCAAATACACTTCTGCTTTAATCTGCCTATTAATATCAGGCGTTTGTGATATGTTTGATGGTGTGGTAAGCCGAACCAAAAAAAATCGCAGTCATACAGAAAAAAGCTATGGCATTCAAATTGATTCTTTAGCCGATATAATAAGCTTTGGCGTCCTTCCTATTTTTATTAACTATTCTTTGAGTTTCAAAGGTGAAACTTCAACCCTAAAAGAAGAATTTTGGCTATTTGCACTTGTTTGGCTAGTTTGGGGCTTTTATCTTTTGGCAGCCTTAATTAGACTTGCTTATTATAATGTTTTAGCTGAAACCCAAAAATACGACTCTCAAAGCCCTTCTTATTTTACAGGTTTGCCCGTAACTGCAGCTGCTATTTTATTTCCTTTTTTATTTTTAGCTAAGTTTATTTGCAAAACTTGGGATTTCAAAAGTTTAGGTTTTATCGAACAAAGACCTACTTTTTTTTGGTTTCATTTTGCCTGCATGTTACTTTTAACTTTTTTATTTCTTTGTAAAAAAATCCATTTCCCCAAACCAAAAGCCAAAACTACAATAACAATTATTTTATTATTAGCACTAAATTTTATCCTATTTATGTTGCTTAAAATCTTATTAAAATATTTGTTACCAATGGCAATTACAAAGTGAGCGATTTACAATATGAAAATAGTTAATTTAGAAGGAAAAATTATTTGTCAAGACCCAACAAGTCGCCTGCAAAAATTTTTATACACAAACTTAGAAAAAAACTTTTGGAAAAGATGCCTTCTCAAAATTTTGATCACTAAACCTATTTCTTGGTTAGTTAATCTGTATTTTTATTCTCCTTGGTCACGCCAATACGCTTTGAAAATCATCGAACAACACCAAATTGATTTAAGCTTATTTGAAAAACAAAAATTTAGTTCTTATAATGATTTTTTTACAAGAAAATACAAAGAACTTGCTATTTCTCAAGACAACTTTGCTTTTATCAGTCCTTGTGAATCCAAATTAAGCATTTATCCTATCACCAAAAAAGCACTCTATTGCATCAAAGAAACCAATTACAGTTTAGTTGATTTGTTGCAAAATCCCACATTAGCTCAAGAATACGAGGAAGGCTATTTGCTTATTTTCCGCTTAGAACCCCATGATTATCACCGTTATCTTTTTGTAGACGAAGGTTTTTTTCAAATGTTTCCTTGCAAAATCAAAGGAAAATTACATACAGTAAATCCCATTGCCTTTGAAAGTTTTGATGTGTTTAAAACAAACACTCGCGAATATAGTATCTTACAAACCAAAAATTTTGGTAAAATAGTTCAAATAGAAGTAGGAGCCACATTGGTAGGAAAAATCCAAAATCATCCTTTACACACGTTTTCAAAAGGTCAAGAAAAAGGCTATTTTGATACAGGAGGTTCAACTATTATTATCTTAGTTAAAAAAAATATAGTTTCATTTGATCCTCGTATTTTAGAACACACCCAAAAAAGATATGAAACCCAAATCCCTATTTTAACTGTTATTGGTAAAAAAATAACTCCTACAAAGCCCCATCTAATCACTTATAAATCCTTCTCTGAACCCATTACACCCCAACCAAAATCAAATCAAAACTCCAATTGCACCACACAAGCCAATCATAAAGAAAGAGAAGTACAAAAACTTGAATAATAAAGATTTAAAAACCAAATTTATTTTTATTACTGGAGGAGTCGTTTCAAGCCTAGGAAAAGGCATCACTGCTGCTTCTATTGGACAAATTTTAAAAAATAGAGGTCTTAAAGTAAGTATTCAAAAACTAGATCCTTATATTAATATTGATCCTGGAACAATGAGCCCTTATCAACACGGTGAGGTCTTTGTCACTGATGATGGCGCTGAAACTGATCTTGATTTGGGTCATTATGAAAGATTTTTAGATGAAAACATGAGCAAAAAGTCAAATGTCACTGCAGGGCAAATTTATCAAAGTGTGATCAATAAAGAACGCGAAGGCAAATACTTAGGTAAAACCGTTCAAGTTATTCCACACATCACTGAAGAAATCAAACAAAAACTAATTGATGCTGCTCTTTTTCACAAATCAGATGTTGTTATTGTAGAAATTGGAGGCACCGTAGGAGACATTGAATCATCGCCTTTTTTAGAAGCCATCAGACAAGTGCGCTTTGATTTTGGTTATCACAATGTTTTGTATCTTCATACCACTTTAGTTCCTTATTTAAAAAAAGCTCAAGAAATCAAAACAAAACCTACCCAACACAGCGTTAAAGAATTACGTGCTTTAGGAATACAACCTCAAATTTTGGTCTTACGTAGTGAAGTTCCTATCAACCAAGAAACCAAAAATAAAATCGCTGCTTTATGTGACATCAATCCACAAGCTATTTTTGAAGCCTTAGATGTTGATATTTTATATCAAATGATTCTTAACTTTCATCATCAAGGAATCGATGATTTTATTTTGCAACATTTAAAACTTACTAATTTTTCAAACGCCGATTTGCAAGCCTGGCAACAACTAATTACACGCATCCAAAATTTAGAAAAAAAAGTAGTCATTGCTCTAGTGGGTAAATACATTGTTTTACATGATGCTTATTTATCAATCATAGAAGCTCTTAACCATGCTTCTTATCAATATAATTGTAAACTGGAAATTAAATGGATAGATGCTGAAAAAGTAACGCCAGACAATGTTTCTTCTTTGCTTGAAGACTATGATGGTATTTTAGTTCCTTATGGTTTTGGCAATCGCGCTATTGAAGGCAAAATTTTAGCCATTAATTATGCAAGAACTAACAATATTCCTTTCTTTGGGATTTGTCTAGGTATGCAGTTAGCAGTTATTGAATATGCCCGCAATGTGCTACATTTACAAGGCGCCAATTCTTTGGAAGTTGACGAAAAGACGCCGCATCCTGTAATTACTAAAAAAATAGTTTACAGCAATTTAGGAGGGACCCTGCGATTAGGTTCTTATCCTTGCCATCTTAAAGCGAACACCAAAAGTAAAGCTATTTATAATCAAGAAATAATTTATGAAAGACATCGTCATCGTTTTGAGATGAATCCTCATTATGTTGCTTTATTTGAAAAAAATAATGATTTTGTTGTTTCTGGAATAAATCAAGAACAAAAGCTTTGTGAAATTGTTGAGTTAAGAAGCCATCCTTGGTTTATTGCAGTACAATTTCATCCTGAGTTTTTGTCAAGACCATTAAAACCACATCCTTTATTTAAAGGGTTTGTTGAAGCGTCTTTATTAAATCAAAAAAATAAATAATTTATAAATGAAAAAAACTACCTTTTTAAGGTAGTTTTTTTCATATGTATAATAAAAAACACCCTTAATAAGGGTGTTTTTTATTTGGTTAAATTATTAACTTTTTCTTGGAGGTTTTTGGCATTATCGTTTTTAAATAATTTTTTTATATTTGAAAAAATTGTATCATCTGCTTTATTATCGTTTTTTTTAAATAATCTATAAGCAACGTCTTTTGCTTCAACAATTTTTTCGTATAGGTCTTTTACTACTTCGTATTCATTGCTAGTTAATTCTTTATAATATTCAATTACGTTTTTATTTACTGCTTCTAAATTAGTTTTAATGCTGGCAAGTTTGGAATTAACATTGCCTTTATTTTCTTCTTTTGTTAACTTTTCAACTGAATTATACAAATTTTGAGCTGCTTGTTTTGCCCAAACTTTTTTAGGAGAAAGCCAGTTAACAGGATTAAAAGAAATATAAAAACCTAACCCTACATAAAGAGTAACAGTAATAAAAATAATGCCAGTAATCATTTTTCCTCGTTTAGTTTCTAAAAATTTCATCTTTTTAATTCCTTTTTACTAGTTATTTTTCATAAATAAAATAATTAAAATACTAAAAAAATAATTACATAAGTAATTATAACACATAAAAAGAGTAAGCTTGACTTTTTGTTTGCCCAAACTGAGTGTTATTTTATTTTTTTAAAAAGTTTTGCTAAGGCTTTGTCTGCTTTTTCATCGGGTATAACTGTCAAAAATTTCTTTTTGCCAAGCAAAGTGTTGATGTAAAAAATAGAGGTTTTTTTAACACAAAGAGCTTCTTCAATTGTGTTTTTAATTTCTTCATGGCTAAATTCTTGGTCTTGATACCAATTTCTAACTAAGTCTAATTCGTTAGATGTAAGAGTTTGTCCTTTGTTGTGTTCTAAATATTCAATAGTTTGTTGGATTAAGGTAAGTTGGTTTTGGCGTTTGGATTCGCGAATTTGGTCTTGATAGATTTTTTCTAGCTTGGCAAAAGTGGGGTGTAGTGAAAAAACTTCAATAATTTTATGGTTTTTAGTTTCTTGGGAAAGGTCAAAAAAATCCTTTGACATTAATTGTTCTAAAATATGTTCTACTTCTTTTTTAGTGATTCCTGCTTTTTTGGCTAAGGTGTTGGACGAAAAGACGCGTTTTTTGGAAAAATCTAGTAAGAATAGCAAAATAGTTAGTTCAGGGTAGGTTAATCCTAATTTTTGGTATTCTTGAATTAACATTTTTTCTACTTGTAAAAAACCATCTTCGTAAAGTTTTTGAAACATAACCATATTATTATTGAAGCTCCTTTTCTTTGCCGCCTTTGTCGTTGAGTAGGTCTTTGGGCTTGGCAACTTTGGATAATGCTTGTTGGGCTGCTTTTTGCTCAGCGGCTTTTTTAGTGCTGCCTTCACCTGTTCCTAAAAGATTTTTTTCTAAATAAACTTCTGCTACAAATTTTTTAGAATGAGCAGGTCCTTGCTCTTGGACTATTTTATATTGGATAGCTTTTTTTTCTGACTGAACTATTTCTTGTAATTGAGTTTTAAAATCAATAATATAGATAGTTTTGGCTAAGTGAGGTAAGACAATATTATGAAAAACTTTTTTGGCTGTCAAATATCCTAAATCAAGATAAATAGCACCAAATAAGGCTTCAAAAGTATCTGCCATAATACTTTTAGCATTAAAATCTTTGTTTTTTTCGCCTTTGCCTAAAAGAAGATAATTTTGCAATTCAATGTTTTGAGCGTAGATGGTAAGTGACCTTTCACACACCGCTTGAGCTCTTTTTTTAGTCATAATGCCTTCGTCTTCTTTGGATTGGGAATAAAGATAGTCAGCCATAAGTAAGCCTACGATGGCATCTCCTAAAAATTCAAGTCTTTCGTTGTCTTCTTGGGGTGGGTTTTGTTCGTTAGAATAAGAGCTGTGGGTAAGAGCTTGTTTGTAAAGGGCAAGGTTTTGGGGAGTGATATTGAGGGTTTGAAAAAGAGTTTGGATGTTTTTCATAGGGATTGGCTTTCTTTGGTGGTTTCAGAATTTTTGGGCGTTTCAGAGGTTTTGGGAGCTGTGTTTGTTGTTGATGCTTGTTTACTTTGGGTTTCTTTGTTTTTTGCACTTTCTAAGGAATGAGCAATTTTTTGATTTACTTGGGCTTTAATTAGTTTTTGAGCTTGTAAAATAGCTTGGCAAAAAGCGTAAGCTTGGGAAGAGCCGTGAGCTTTAATGACAATTTTGTTAAGTCCTAAAAGCATAGCTCCTCCAATTTGGCGTGGGTCTAGTTGGTTTTTTAATTGTTGTAGTGGTTTTTGAAATAAAGTTTTAGTGGCCATTTTTTTGATAAGATTTTTAGTAAGGATAGTTTTTAAGTGGTTCATTAAATTAAGCATTGTGCCTTCATAAGTTTTTAAGGCGATGTTGGCAGTAAATCCATCACTTAATAAAATGTCTGCTGAAGTAGTAAGAAGGTTTTGAGGTTCTTCGTTACCGCCAAAATTAAGATTGGAGTCTTGGGATAAAAGTTGGTAAGTTTCAAGTTCCAAAGCTCTTCCTTTGTTAGGCTCTGTTCCGATGTTAAGTAGTTTTATTTGGGGATTTGGAATTTCTAAAATTTCTTTGGCAATAATGGTGGCATAATTTGCAAAAGTGTGCAAATGCTGGGGTTTTAGTTCGGTGTTAGCGCCTGCATCTAACAAAATTCTTGTGCGATTATCAAAGGAATTAAACATAGGGGCAATGGCAATTCTTTGCATTAAAGGCATTTTTTTAAGAATAAGATGACTTGCTAAGACCAAAATTTGGGTAGCGCCTGCCGAAACTACTCCTTGAACCTCATCTTGTTTGGCTGCTTCAAGCGCTAAAAATAAAGAAGCGTTGGGAGTGGCTTTTAATTGGTCTCTTATATTTTTGTCGGCTGATCTTAAAAAATAAGGGGTGTGTTTGATAGTAATTTGGTTGTTGCCAAAAAAAGGAGTTTTTTCAATAAGTGGAGTTATTAATTTTTGATTGCCATATAAAACGACGTGAAGTTCTTTATTTTTATTTAAGGCAAGCAAGGTTCCTTTGACAATTTCTAATGGGGCAAAATCGCCTCCCATGGCATCTATTGCTATTTTAATCATAAAAAAGCTCCTTTCTGTTGTGCATTGTTTTTGTAATTTGATTTTGTTTTTGTTTTTTAGATTAAATCTATTTGTTCTAAATAAAACGTTTGAGGGTTTTTAAGTTTGGGGTTCATTAAAAAGTATTTTATTTTTACCAAATCGTAATATAGAGGCAAAAAATAAAAATAGGGCTAAATCATAATTTGATTGTTTCTTTTGTGAAGTGTTGAAAAATTATAATCCATCATAATAAATTACTTTGATAATAATTATCTTCTAGCCTTTTTGAGTTAAAATTTCAAAGCATTTGCAATTAAAAGAAATTTCAGAAAAAGCATTATCAAAATAATTTTCAAGTTGCAATTAATAAGTCTTGGCAAAAATGTGGCAAAAATAAAAAAAATAAAGAGGCAAATAATGATATCAAAAGATTGGTTGACAAATAATTATAGAAACAAAAAGATAATTTAGAACAAATTAATGATAAATTTATTACAAATATTTTTTTATCAAAATAAAATTTATAATAATTTGCTATAATAGTAAATGAAATGTTAAATAAAAAAAACTACATTAAACAGTTCAATATTATTTTATCATATTAGGAGATAATTTCATTATTTTAAGTTTTTAAATAATGAATTAAACTTGAAAAGTAACGATTTTATCAACAAAAAATTGTAAAAGGAAGTGTTAGAAAATGGAATGCATGCAACAAGCAATCGTTAAAAATTTTTATTTAGAAGTAAAAGTTAGATATTTAAAACAAAATGGTAGTTCAAAAAGACAATGGTTTGCTACTAATGTTTGTGTAGGAACTGATAATTGTAAACAAAAATATGATGAAGTTCTTATGAATTTTACTCATATTGACGCTGATAATCCTGAGTTTTTTTTGCAACCCGGACAAGTTATTAAAGTGTTAGAAGGAAAAGTTAAGCAAAGTAAATGTGGTACTGTTTCTGAAGTTTGGTTAGATGTAGATAGTTTTCGCCAAACTGATGAAGAAGAAAAAAGCAAAATCAACTTCGTATAAGCGGAGTTGATTTTTTTATTATATAAGGGATGTTTTTGGGTGTGATTTTGAATTATTCTATATTTCAAATATTTTTTTGATATGCCAAAAAGATTAAAAAGAATTTTTATTTAAAAACAACTTAGCTACATTATTGCTTGTTTGAGTAGCAACACATTGCAAAGAAATATTTCTTAATTGAGCAATTTTTTGGGCAATTAATTTGATATGATAAGGCTCATTGGTTTCATTTTGAAACGGATAAGGAGTTAAATAAGGACAATCAGTTTCTAATAAAATTTTATCTAGGGGAATAGTTTTTGCAATTTCGTGGGCAACTTGGGCATGAGGATAAGTAACAACTCCTCCAATTCCAATGTAAAAACCTAGTTCCAAAGCTTTTTTGGCTTCTTCTAAACTAAAAACTAAACAATGAAAAACTCCTCTAACTTGATTGCGATAAGGTAGTAAAAGTTGATAAATTTCTTCAAAAGATTTGCGTGCATGAATAATAATAGGTAAGTTATATTGGATAGCAATTTTAACTTGGGCTTGAAAAAACTTTTTTTGGACAGCTAAATTATCTTGTCTGTGATGAAGATCAAGGCCAATTTCTCCTATAGCAACTGTTTGCGGATGATTGAGGTATTTGATGATGCTTTCGGGAGTTTCTTGGGAAAAATCAGAACAAGGATGAATCCCAAAAGCTACCATTACTTCTTTATATTTATTAGCGATTTCATATGCTTTTTGGTTAGTGTTTTCATCCATGCCTATAACAATCATTTTTTTGACGTCATTATTCCAAGCTTTTTGAAAAACATCATCTAATTTATTTTTATATGTTTTAAGATTGAGATGAGCGTGAGTGTCTATTAACATTTTAATGTATTCCTTTTTTTGATTTTAAGGGGTTGGAAAATGGTTATTTTGTTGTTATTTATAAGTTTTAAAAAATGGTAAATATAAAAAGATTAAAGAAGTGATTTTAGATTTGTCAATTTCATAGGGTAAATTATTTTGCAAGGTTAAAAGTAATAATAATTTATAATTAGATATATAAGAAAGCAAAAAAAAATTTATTTAATAAATGTTGGGCTTTTAATCTTTATTTTTCTTATTCTTTTTTTGGTTTTCATAATAAAAAATACTAATAGCAAATAAATTATGTTTTTTGAGATTTTTGATAAAATCTTATTCAAAATAAGCAAAACCTAACCATTTAAAAAATTTAACATATAAAAACCATAAAACACTATATGAATATAAAGTAAAATAGATATAAAAACAAATAAAATAAGTTAAAGAAATATAAAATAAGTTAAAGAAATATAAAATCAAAATTTTGCCAATGTTTCTTTTTTTAATTCCACACTAAAAAATAGTGCTAAAATCATTAGTATAACAGCTAAAACAAAAAAAGCAACAAACTATTTTAGTTTTTTCTCTTTAGAATTAAAACCTATATTGCCATCATACATACATGCTTTAAAATCTGGCCTAATAGATTCACCAAAATCAATATTTTGAAGTGTTTCCCCTTGTTAGGGTCTTTATTAAACAAATTCTTTACCTTGGGATCATTTAAATCCAATATAAAAAGGAATGCCAGAAAGAGTCAAAAATGGCAACAAATAAATAAAAGGTAAACTTAATGCCCAATATTTATCTGGGATTGTAAATATTTTGGCTTTTTCGAGAAAACCTATGGTAAAATCTGCAAATAATAAGATAAAAAATAAAACTTTTCTAATGGTATATTTAGTAATCATTTATCATCTCCTTTTATTCAAAAATATTTGAGGATTTAATATTTAATGTTGTGCTTTATCTTTATTTTTATTTTGCTTTTTTATTTCGCTTCGTTTTCTTTTTCTTTTTTGGGTTTTCATAATTGTATCACCCATTTAAGGAAAAAGAACCTATTAAAGGTTCTTTTTTGTTAAAAGATCAAATAATAATTATGCATGAATTGGTTTGTCAACGGCTCCTAAAAGAGCTTCAAAAGTAAGTTCTGATAAGGTAGGATGAGGATGAATTGCTTGAGATAGTTCGTAAGCAGTTCCTTCAAGTTCCATTCCTACAGCCATTTCACTAATTAATTCAGTAGCATTGTAAGCATAAATATGCATTCCTAAAATTTCTAAATGTTTTTTGCAAACAATTAATTTAGCAAAACCTTCTTTTTCGCCATCAGCTAAAGATTTGCCAACAGCTCCCAGAGATATTTTAGAAACTTTATAATCCATTTGTTTTTCTTTGGCTTCTTGTTCGGTCATGCCAATAGAAGCAATTTCAGGAAAACCATAAATACAAGCAGGAACACGGTCATAATTAATGGGATGTGCTTTTTGTTCTAAAGCGTGAGTCACAGCTACAATACCTTCATGACTTGCCACGTGAGCTAACATGTGTTTGCCGTTTACATCACCAATAGCATATACTCCAGGAATTGAAGTTTGACAAAAATTATCAGTTTGGACGCTATTGCGGTTGAGGGCTAAATTTAATTTTTCTAAGCCTGCAAGATTGGCTTTGGTGCCTACAGCCATTAAAATAACATCCGAAGTAATTGTTTTGGCATTGCCTTTTTGAGTGTAGGTAGTTTGATTGTCATTAATTTTAGTTACTTCTACTTGAGTCAAAATTTGGATACCGTCTGCTTGAAGTTTTTTAGTGTATGCAACAACAACGTCCCTATCCATACCATTTAGAATAGTGTCTTGTCTTTCTAAAATAGTCACTTCGCTACTAAAAGAATTAAAAATAGTTGCAAATTCTACTCCAATAACACCGCCTCCTACAATAGTAACTTTGGAAGGATAGCTTTCTAGTTGTAGTAATTCTTTACTAGTTTTAAGAATGCCTTTTTGATAACCTTCTTGGGCACCTGGAATAGGTGGAACAAAAGCGGTACTGCCTGTTGCAATAATTAATTTTTGGGTGTGCAATAATTTAGTGTCTACTTGGACTTCACAAGGAGAAAGAACACTTGCAAAACCATGGTAAAAATCAATTTTATTTTTTTTCAGGAGAAAAGATATACCTGTAGTAAGTTGAGCAACAATTTTATTTTTGCGTGATAAAATGGAGGACCAATCAAAAGAAACGCCGTTTTGTACTTTAATTCCAAAATCAGCACAACGTTTGATATCTTTATACATTTTGGCACTTTTTAAATAAGCTTTGGTAGGGATACAGCCATAATTAAGACAAATACCACCTAATTTATGTTTTTCTACTAAAGCAACTTTAGCACCCATTTGAGCAGCTTTAATGGCAGCAACGTATCCACCAGGGCCTCCACCAATCACTAAAACATCATAATTTTTCATAATTTGCCCTTGGTCTTTCTGTTAGGATAAAAGCAATAAAGTAGGAGTATTTAGCAATTCTTTAACGCGTTTTAAAAATCTACCGCCATCAGCACCATCAATAATACGGTGGTCAATTGCTAAGGAAAGAGGAAGCATGTCTGCAATTACAATTTGACTGTTTTCAACTACAGGTTTTTTGGTGATTTTTCCTACTCCTAAAATAGCTAATTCAGGGTAATTGATAACTGGAGTGCCGTAAGTAATATCGATAGAACCAAAATTAGTGATAGTAAAAGTTCCGTTTTGAAGCTGATTTAATTCTACTTTTCTTTCGGTAGTGGCTTTGGCTACTTGTTGTAATTGTTGTGCCATTTCTAAAAGGGTTAATTTGTTAGCATCTTTGATGTTAGGAACGATTAGACCGTCTTTGGTATCAACTGCTACTCCTAAATTAATGAATTTTTTGTAAGTCACTTCTTCTTTAACGTCATCATAACTAGCGTTAAATACTGGGAATTCTTGTAAGGCAATCGCTACTGCTTTCATGATAAAAGCCATAAAAGTTAATTTGATTCCTTGCGATTGTGCTTGATCTTTGGCTTGTTTGCGTAGTGTTACTAAAGCAGTAATGTTTACTTCGTCCATTAGAGTAGTTTCTGGGATTTTGCCTTTGGAAAGAACCATTTTTTGGGCGATGGCTTTTCTGAGGCGAGAAATTTTTACTACTTCTGTTTCTTGGCTAGATGTGGCAAAAGTTGGGGTGGGGGTTGGTTGTTCTTGGACAAAAGGGGTTGTTGGTTGTGGTGTTTGTGTTTGTGGTTGAGTTTGTAAAGGGTTAGTTGCGTTTTGTACATCTACTTTTAAGATTTTTCCATTTACACCTGTTCCTTTAATGGTTGAAAGGTCAAGTCCTAGTTCTTTGGCTAGACTTTTTACTAATGGAGTAGCAAGTACTTTTTGAGGTGGTAAAGAGGTTTTTGCGGATGTTTGTGCTTGTTGGGTGTCGTTTTTTTCTGTAGCAGCAGTTTCATTAGGGTTTTGAGAAGAAAACTTTTTAACATCTGCATCAGTGTCACCTGGTTCTTGGATTAAAACGATAGTATCTCCTACGCAAATAATTTCACCTTCATTAAGGTCTCTTTTTAAGATTTTTCCTGCTACAGGAGAAGTTAGTTCAACGTCTAATTTGTCAGTTTCAACTTTAACTAAAACATCACCTTCTTTTACTTGGTCGCCCACTTTAAAAAACCATCTTGTAATTGTACCTTCATGAATGCCTTCGCCGACATCAGCAAATTTAAATTCAAACATATTTTTATCTCCTTGATTATAATGCAGTTTAGTTTGGTTGGGGTTTGTTGTTTGGTTTTTAAGTTTTTAATTTTTATTTTGGTATGTGTTTTGGTTGGTGGTTATGGTTGTGATTGTGGTTTTTAGTTTTATTTAGAGATTTTAAGTTTTTAATTTGATTTGGAAGTAGTTTTAATGTGTTGTTTTTCGGGACAAAAGAAAAGGGTTGGTTTGCCTTTATATTTTTATATCCTTATATCTTTTTGTTATCTTATTCGCAAACCACTTTTTTAATAGCATCAGCTATTTTTTCAGGGCTTAAAAACTGATAATGTTCTGCTTTGGCTAAAGGCATTGTGATATCATTTCCAGTAACTCTGGCAGGAGCTGCATCTAGGTATAAGAAAGCTTGTTCGTTAACTAAAGCCATTAATTCTCCTGCAGGTCCGTAAGTTTTACATGCTTCATGAACTACTAAAAAGCGTCCAGTTTTTTTAACAGATGTAATTACAGTTTCTCTGTCAATAGGATTAATAGTTCTTAAATCAATTAGTTCTACGGAAACATTAGGATCAAGTTGTTTAAGGGCTAATAGTGTTTCTGGTACCATTGCTCCCCAAGCTACAACTGTAATGTCTGTGCCTTCTTGAACGACTTTGGCTTTACCGATTTGGACTTCGTAATCTGTTTCGGGCACTTCTTGACGTAAACCACGATAAATTCTTTTAGGTTCCATGTAGACTACTGGATCAGGGTCGTTAATAGCAGCCATTAATAAACCTTTAGCGTCGTAAGGATTAGATGGAATAACTACTTTAAGACCAGGAACAGAGCCTAAAATTACTTCTAATGATTCGGAGTGATGTTCTAAGGATTTTACCCCTCCACCAACTGGGACTCTTACTACCATAGGTACTGTGTAATTACCACGACTACGGTTGCGCAAACGGGCTGCGTGGGCAAATAGGTCTTCTAGTCCTACAAAAATAAAACCATCAAATTGGATTTCTGCAACTGGTCGCATGCCGTTAATGGCAAGTCCGATAGCACTTCCGATAATAGAAGATTCAGCAATAGGGGCATTAAAAACGCGAGTTTCTCCGTGTTTGTCTTGTAGGCCTTTAGTTACGCGGAAAACGCCGCCTAATTTTCCTACATCTTGTCCAAAAAGAACTACTCGAGGATCTTTTGCTAACTTGCTATCTAAAGTTTGATTAATTGCATCTAGTAATGTCATTGAAGCCATTATTATTTACCTTCCTTTGTTTTGAAAAAAGCTTTGCATTCTTCGTATTGTTCTTCTAATTGAGGAGTCATTTTTTCATAAGTGTATGCAAAAATATCTTTAATATCGATGTTGTTGCCTGTTTGTTCTACTTTTTGGTGCGCTAAAACAACTTCTTCTTGGGCTTCTTTTTCAAATTGTTCTACTTGTTTTTGAGTTAGATAACCTTTATTCATCAAGTATTTTTGAAAACGTACAATTGGGTCTTTTTTGCGCCACTCTAATTCTTCTTCTTTGCTACGGTAAACAGAAGCATTATCATTAGTGGAGTGTGCTTCTAGACGATAAGAAACATTTTCAATTAAAGTAGGTCCGTTTCCTTTGCGCGCTTCGTTAAAGGCTTCTTGGGCTGCTACATAAACAGCTAAAATGTCGTTGCCGTCTACTTGCATGCCAGGAATTCCACAAGCATAACATTTTTGAGCTAAAGTTTTAGCTTTGGATACTTTGTTACGAGGATTAGAAATAGAATACTGGTTATTTTGAATAAATACTACTAATGGTACTCCAAAAACAGCAGCATAGTTAAGACCTGCATTAAACTCTTCGTGTGCAGTTCCTCCGTCTCCAATAGTTGCAATAGTTACTTCTTTTTTATTTTGCATTTTGCTTGCTAAGGCAAGACCTGCTCCTAAATTAACACTAGAGCCAATAATAATGTTAGCTGGTAAAATACGCAACTTAGGGTCTAGTTGAGAACCTTTTTCATTGCCATACCAGTAAAGATAAAATTGTTCTAAAGAAACTCCACGGTAAAGAAAAATTCCTGCATCACGATAATAAGGTGATACCCAATCTTGGGGTTCTAAGGCAGCAGCGACACCTACTTGAGATGCTTCTTGCCCTGAGTTAAGTAAATAGTTTCCCATACGTCCCTGGCGTTGATATTTTAAGGCTGCTAAATCAGCTTGTCTACCTAAAACCATTGTTTTATACATTTTTAATAAAACATCTTTAGATAATTTTGGTTCTAATTCAGGTTGAACAAGGTTGCCATTTTCGTCAAGTATTTGGAATTGTTTGCCTTTTAGGGGGTCGTACACATTCGTTAACATTGTAATACTCCTTATTTTATTTATATTAGTTTGTTTTTGATTAAATGTATTATATCTTTATTTTGTTACTAAATATAATTAATTTAGTGTTATTTGATAATATACATCTACACTTAAATTGTACTTGAAATTAAGACAAATGATGAAACAAAATAATGAAAATTGCAAGTTTAAGAGATAAAAAAAATACCATATATTATAATATATGGTATTTCAATTAATATTTATTTATTGTTGATAATGTCAACTGGTTTTTTGTTAGACCATTTATAAATAATGAAAGATATAAATAGTAGAGTCATTAAAAAGACATAACTAAATGATAATAAATTAAATAAAAGGACTCTTACAAAAGGATTGAAAGCTAAATATGGTGATGTAAACCATAATAAAATGCCTTTATTTTTCGAATTTACTAAAGAATTAAAGAAAACCATAATCTCATTTTCACTTTCAAAATTGGGCAACGGTTTCATATCGAAAGATGAAAATAATATAGATGCATCTTTAAACCAAAGTAAAATACTTAATAATAATACAAAAGTTAAAACCATTTGAAATAAAGCAAAAAAGAATGCTTCAACTAAAAAGATTTTACCAACATTAACACCATTAGAACCCAAAGCTCTTAGAATACCCATTTTTTTATTTTGAAGTTTGGCACTCATAGAAAAATAAAGCATAATCATAGCACCTGGAATAGATAAAATCCAAACCCAGAACATAGGGCTACTTATAATTTGAATAGTTTTAACAGCTATTTGCGCAACACCAACAAACAAATATAATTCTCCATATCCTTTATATCCTTCAAATAATTCATACATTTGATATATTTTATCACAGATTCCGAACCATTTATAACTCAAAAATGTAAAAGCAAAAAACATAAAAATAAAAGTTGCAATAGCAGTTACTAAAACAGCCAATGCCAAGAAAAACTTTTTGTTTTTAAAACTCTTTAAAGCAGCCTTAGCAACAAACGAAAAAGGCAAACAACTAGGAAAAGATACAAAATCAGTATCTTGTTGTAATACTTTAGTCTCATCAGTTTTATCAAAGTTTTCTAAAGCAGGATTTTTAGTTAAGTTAGTTAAGTTTGCAATCATTTCAGTTGTAAGAACTTGACCTTCTTTAAATACTTGTTTTTTGTCTTTGCTTTTTTTAGTAGTGTCTTTTTTTCTTGTCATATCTGATATGACTTTACCATCTTTACATTCTAAAATACGATCAGCATATTTATAAGCATTTTCGCTATCATGAGATACAATAACTACTAATTTTTCTTTACTTAAATTTTGAAGTAAATCAAAAACTTGGGTGCCTGTTTCTGAATCTAGATTTCCTGTAGGCTCATCAGCAAAGACCATTTTAGGATTTTTCACCAAAGCACGAACAATAGCAACACGTTGTTTTTGTCCTCCTGAAAGTTCATTAACTCTTCTATTTAGGAATGAAACATCCAATCCTACTTGATTCATTAAATCATTAATTAAGGCAACATCTGTTTTTTTATTTTGTAATTGTAATGTTAAGACAATATTTTCAAATACATTCATATCTTCTATTAAGTTGAATTCTTGGAAAATAAAACCAATCATTCCATTACGATAATTATCTAAATATTTTTGATTAAAAGTTGTAATAGGAACTTTGCATACTTCAACTACGCCGCCGTTTGCAACATCAATGCCTGTTAAAACATTTAATAAAGTAGATTTACCAGAACCTGATTTACCTAAGATAAAAACCATACCTTTATCAGGTAATTTTAAAGAAACGTCTTGTAAGGCCATCGTCATATTACCGCGTTTAGTAACGTAATTTTTGCTTAAATGGTTGACATTAAACATTTTTAAAGACTCCTTTAGTTGTTTTGTTGTTTTATTGATTAAAAAAAATTATAATTATACAAATGTAAAAAGGCAAAAAGATAAAAAGGGTAAAAAACTAATTTAACTACCCTATTATTTTACTTATTTTACCACAATTATTATATTTGCATATACACTTAAAAAGCAATATTTTTTTATCTATTTTTATCTAATTTCAATATGAAAGTGTTTAATCAAATTAGAAGTAATTTTTTCCATACAATGTTCTACATCTTGTTTTTCTAAGTTTTTATCTAAGTTATTGAAAAAAATTCTAAGGGCAAGAGAATGTTTTTCTTTGGTTGTAGGTATTTGATAAACATCAAATAATTCACATTTGATTAAATCAAAAGGGGTAGTTTGTTTAATGGTTTGTTCGATTTGATAAAAGGAATATTTGGTATCTACTAAAAAGGCTAAATCACGAATAACAGTAGGAAATTTAGGAATTGGTTGGAAGGTAAACGTTTTTGTAGTGTTAAGAATTTCATCCATTAAAAAAAGTTCACAAAGAAAACTTTCTTTTAAGTGGTATTTGGTATTAAGTTGGGGATGTGTTTTTCCGATAACTCCTATTATTTGATTGTTAAATAACAAATTGGCTTGCATTCCTGGATGAAAATTACTATGTTGTTGTGTTTTTTGATAAGTAAGGGTAATGCCTAGAAAAGCACTAATTTTTTCAAGGATGCCTTTGGTAACAAAAAAAGAACTTGAAACATCTTGTTTGTGCCACAAGGAATTTAAGAAATGACCACTCAAAGCAAAAGCAAGACTTAATGTTTCTTGGTTGGGAAAATAAGTTTTTCCAATTTCAAAAAAAGCATTATCAAAAGTTTGTCGTTTGTGCTGATAGCTTAAAACTTCTACTAAACTACTTAGCAAACTTTGTCTTAAAATCATTTTGTCTTGTGACAAAGGATTCATTATTTTGATAAAGGGTTTTTGAGGAGTAAAAGCTTCAAACATCTCAGAGCTAATTAAACTGTAAGTAATAGTTTCATAAAATCCTAAATTAACTAAGAGTTTACGCAATTCTCTAATATTTTTTTGTTTTAAGGTTAATTTTCCTTGAGTAGGGATTTGAATTGTTTGGGGAGGTAATTTATGGCAACCATAAAGTCTAGTTAAATCAGAAATGACATCTTCTTTAATTTTGACATCATAACGACGTAAAGGAGCTTGGAGGTTTAATTGTTCGTTTTTGTTCTGTGGTCCTAAATGTTTGGATGTATGTATCTGATAATCTAGGTTTAATAACCAATTTTTGATTTGAGTAGGGCACAAAGAAACGCCAATTTTTCTTGTAACAAAATCAAGATTCAAAGAAATAGTAGGATTGGTACGGTTTTTTTGTTTTGTAATTATAGGTTGGTAAGTAATTTTGGCATCTGCTAAAGTGACTAAAAGTTGGCATGCTTTTTGAAAAGCTAAAGGAATAAGGCTTTGGTCAATGCCTCTTTCAAAACGTAGGGAACTTTCAGTTTTGGTTTTGAGTTTTTGACAAGTTTGGGCAATAGTTTGGGGCGAAAAATAAGCAGCTTCAAGAATAATTTTAGTAGTTGTAGGTTTAATGCTACTTTCTAAAAGTCCTACAATACCAGCTAGAGCAATGGCTTTTTTGCCATCTGTAATAACTAAATCATTTTCATCTAAAACAAAATCATTTTGGTTAAGAGTTGTAATATTTTCTTGTGGTAAGGCTTTTCTAACTTTGATTTGTTTGATGTTTTCAGAATCAAAAGCGTGTAGGGGAATACCGTATTCGATTAAAATTAAATTAGTGATGTCAACAACATTGTTGATTGGGTTTATGCCTGATTGTAAGAGGGTGTTTCGCAACCATAAAGGAGAAGGTTTGATTTTGATGTTTTCCAGGATGCAAGCGTTGTATTCATAACAACTGTCGTTTTCAATTTGGACTTTTAAAGGAGATTGAGGCAAGTTTGCAAAAAAATCGGGGTTTAATTGGGGGAGCGTTTTTCGGGTTGTTTGGTCTTCGTTGTTTTTTGTTTTGTAGTTGGTTGCTTTTGTTTCTTGATTGTTATTGGAACTTTGAGAAGACAAAACTGCTTTGAGATCTTTGGCAAAACCTAGGTGAGATAAAAGGTCGCCACGATTTGGTGTAAGCCCTAATTCTAAGATAAAACAATCAAGTCCTAAAGGAATTAAAGCATTACTTCCCAAAGCAATTTGGTCGTTGGGGTCATCAAAAAGATAAATTCCTTCTTGTTCTTGGGGAGTTAAAAATTTGGTACTAATTCCCAATTCTTCCAAAGCACAAAGCATTCCTTCTGAAAAAACTCCATAAATTTTTTTGTTTTTAAGGGTGGCGTTGATGCCTTCCAAAAAAGAACCTTCTGAAGCTACAATAACTTTTTTGCCATTTTGTAAATTAGAAGCTCCACAAACAATTTTGACTACTTTTGTGCCAGTGTTAACTTCTACTAAATTTAATTTTTGGGAACCTTGCATTTTTTGAAAGTTAAGAATTTGCCCCACCACTAAATTAGTGTTTTTGGATAGGGGGGAAAAATTTTGCACTTCGGTAATATAATTGTTAGTTAAGGCAGAAATATTTTGGGAAAGGGGTTGCGAAAAATGGTTTTTTAAAATATTTTCAATAATTTTCATTGTTGGCAGTGTTCCTTGCAAATTGTTTTAAAAAGCGAATATCATTAGTATAAAAATGTCTAATATTGTCAATTTGATATTTAATCATAGCAATTCTTTCAATGCCTATTCCAAAGGCAAAACCTTGATATTTTTCAGGGTCATAATTAGCGTTTTTAAGAACTTGGGGATGCACTAAACCAGCTCCTAAAATTTCTAAATATTCTTTGGTGCCATCTTTTTTGGTAATTACTAAATCAACTTCAATGCTAGGTTCGGTAAAGGGAAAATAAGACGTTCTTAAATGAATTTCTTGGGAAGTGCCAAATAATTCTTTGGTAATGAGTAAAAGAGTTTCTTTGAGATGGGAAAAATTAATGTTTTTGTCAATGACAAGTCCTTCGAGTTGCATAAATTGATGGCTATGAGTGGCGTCATCATCGTCTTTGCGGTAAACTTTTCCAGGAGAAATAATTTTGAGGGGTCCTACTTGGCGAGCTTTCATTTCTTTGACTTGGACGTTGGAAGTGTGGGTGCGCAAAAGTTTTTGGGGGTCGATATAAAAAGAGTCTTGCATTGCTCTTGCGGGGTGGCCTTTGCCCATGTTGAGCATTTCAAAATTATAAAAATCAGTTTCAATTTCGTTGCCTTCTTTAATTTCATAGCCTAAAGATAAAAATAAATCTTCAATTTGTCCAATGATTTGATTAAGGGGGTGGGTGCTTCCTTGGAAAAATTTCAATCCTGGTAAAGTAGGATCAATTTCTTCTTGGAGCAATTTGGCGTTTAGTTGGTTTCTTTGTAAAATTTCTTTTTCTTTTTGTAAAGTGAAAATAATTTCTTGTTTTAAAACGTTAATTAATTTGCCTGCAACTACTTTTTGGGCATGAGGAAGGCTTTTTAGCTCTTGGGTAAGTTCAAACAAGATGCCCTTTTTGCCTAAAAATTCTTTGTCTAAGGTCATTAATTGGTCTAAATTGTGTTTGTTTTTTTGTAAACTGGTGTGAAATTGTGCGGTTAGATTTTTGATTTTGGTTTGCATAAAAATGATAACACTTTCTTTATTTTGGAAATGAAAAATATTGGGGTTGGGGTTAAAATTAAAAACTACATTTGAATTATCGAAATAATGTTTCCTTTAGTAAGTAACGATAGCCACATTCCTAAGGTAGCTCCTAATAAAACTCCTAAAGAAACGCCAAAAGATCCTTTTTTTAATCCTAAAACAGTACCTCCTAAAAACATTCCTGCTACCATTGCTGTTAAATGTAGTTGGGTGGTTTTTTGATAAATATCTGTTTGAGTAGGGTTACTTAAATAAATTGCTAATACAACAATGACAATAGAGTTAAAAATAATGCAATTGCTTAATAGTTTGCTACTTAAAAAAGGTTTTTTGGGTGTGTTGGTTTGGGGCAAATTGTTTTTTTTAATTAAGACTTTTCTTGGTTTTTGGTTCATATAAATATCCTTTCTGGGATAAAGTTGTAAAAATTTGGAGTTGCAAAATGGGTGTTAGAAATGTTTGCAAAAAATATAATTTGTGATTTGTGATTTTGGATTAGTTTTTTTATTTTATTGTTTGTTTTTATTATTTGGTTCGCGCAAAACAATTAAAAGCAAAAAATAAAGTTAAGTTAAGTTAGGGATTGTTGAATAAAATTTATTTGTCCTTATAAGCTTCATTATGCACTCCTAATGCAGCGCGTCCCGAAGGGTCGTTTATTTGTTTAAAAGCTTTGTCCCATTCGATAGCTTTTGCAGTACAACAAGCAATTGAAGGACCACCAGGAACAAGACTTATTGCACTTGGCAAAGGAAATAAGGTTTCAAAAATTTCGCGATACATGTAGCCTTCTTTGTTTGTAGGAGTATTGTAAGGGAAACGAACATAAGCATTTTTTAATTGTGTATCTGTGATTTTGGTTTGGACAAGTTGTTTTAAAGTATCAATCCAACTGTAGCCTACTCCATCAGAAAATTGTTCTTTTTGGCGCCATACAATCTTTTTGGGTAAATAAGATTCAAATGTTTGTCGTAGAATATGTTTTTCTATTTTGCCATTTGTGCCACACATTTTATCTTTGGGATTAAGTCTCATAGTAACATCTAAAAAGTTTTTGTCTAAGAAAGACACTCGCGCCTCTACTCCCCAAGCACTCATTGCTTTGTTTGCTCGTGCACAATCATATAAATGTAATGAAGCTAATTTACGGACTGTTTCTTTTTGTGGAATTCTTGAGCATTAGGGGTTTTATGAAAATATAGATAACCTCCAAAAATCTCATCAGCGCCTTCACCAGAAAGAACCATTTTGATGCCCATAGCTTTAATTTTGCGAGCCATTAAATAAATAGGAATTGATGCACGAATAGTTGTAATATCATACGTTTCAATGTGATAAATAACATCTTTTAAAGCATCTATGACTTCTTGAATAGTAAAATTAATTTCATGATGGACTGTTCCTAAATGACTGGCTACTTCTTTGGCAGCTTTGAGATCAGGAGCGCCTTTAAGACCTACAGCAAAAGAATGAAGTGAAGGGAACCAAGCCTCTTTTTTACTTGATTCTTCTATGCGGTGTTTGGCAAATTTTTTAGTGATTCCAGAAATAATAGAAGAGTCAAGACCACCAGATAAAAGTACGCCATAAGGAACATCAGACATTAAATGTTTTTTTACTGATGCTTCAAGAAAATTGCGTAATTGGGTTGTGTTGGTTTTGTTGTTGTAAACATTTTGATAATCCATCCAATTTCGTTTATAATATTTCACCATTTTGCCAGATTCACTAGATAAATAATTTCCTGGAGGAAAAATAGAAAGGGTTTGGCAAATGGGAATTAAGGCTTTCATTTCAGAAGCTATATAAAAATTTTGGTTAAGGTCATATCCCATATAAAGTGGAATTATTCCCATATGATCACGTCCTATAAGATAGGTGTTTTTTGTAAGATCATATAAAATAAATGCAAACATTCCTTGTAATTCATCTAAAAAATTAACACCTTTTTCTTGATATAGTGCTAGAATAACTTCACAATCTGATTCTGTTTGAAATTCGTATTTATCTTTGTATTGTTGGCGTAAATCTAGGTGGTTATAAATTTCTCCATTTACTGCAAGTACTAAGGTTTTGGTTTTATTATAAAGTGGTTGAGCTCCAGCATTAACATCTACAATTGATAGTCTTTCGTGTGCTAAAATGGTTTTTTGAGAGGCAAAAATTCCTGACCAATCAGGTCCTCGATGACGCATCAAACTGGAAAGTTTAAGAGCTTGGTCACGCAACATTTGTGGATCGGTTTTAATATTTAGTATTCCAAAAATTGAACACATTTTATTCTCCTTTTAAACGCATTGAAAACACATTTTATTTTTTCTTCGATAAACAACTTCATAACAAATTATAATCTTTAAAAAAATCATATAAAGCGTTTTTTCGATGTGAGGAGCAGTTAAATTGGCAACTTTGTGAAGAGTTTCATAATGAGTATTTGCCATGACGATTCCTATATCTGCAAATTGAAGCATTTCAAAATCGCTGCAACCATCTCCCATGCAAATTAATTGGCAGTCTTTGTTGTCTTTCATAATTGCTTGGATAACATAAGCTTTATTAACTTGTTTGGCACTTAAACTTACAACACCATTTTTCCAATAATAAACGTGGATTTGTTCAAAATCTTTTAAAAAATCAACAACAAGGGAGGTATTGGGATGAAATAAATTAATTTTATAAATAGGTTTTTCTAAATGAAGATTGCTTTTGATGGGATTTTTTTGCAACATTACATTATCAAACAAACTTTTAGAATCAGGATCTGTTGTTTGGGTTATGCCCTTTTCTTCTAAACTGACATTGATAACTATGATTCCTTTTTTTTTGGGCTTGGCAATTTAGTTTAATTACAAGTTCTTTGGGGATGCAAGTTTGTTGGACGATATTTGTGGCTTTCCAAGTAATAGCTCCATTTAGAACAACAAAATACTTAAATAAAGAAGTAAGTTCTTTTAAAACGCTTAAACCTTTGTAGCTTCTTACTGTAGCAATTCCTAAAATATTATTGGGGTTTTGCGCTAGGGTTTGTAAAAGTTTTGTGGTTTGTGAAGGAATTTCTTTGGTTTTGCCGTTGTATAAAGTTTGGTCAATATCAAAAAAGAATAGTTTTTTCATATTTGTTCCTTTATTCCTTGATATATTATAATCAAAAGATAACTAATTAATGCAAAAATGATGAAAAAAATAAATGACATAAAATATTATACAAATCAAATATTTTTATTTTGTCATAAATAAACTTTTAAACTTTGGTATAAATAAAAGCATTTCCAAAAATCACTTTTTTGATAATAAATTTTTTGGGCTGATATGCATTTGTTTTTTGATATTCAAAAGGATTGTCAAAAAAGATTTTAGCTAAACGATGAAAAATAATTTCTGCTCCCTTTTTTGCCAACTTCAGGATGTAAAGGGTTTTTGGAATAATCACAAATTTTTAAATGCAAAAGAAAAATGTTCTAATAAATTACAATACACCAAATTAATGCCTTTTTGGTATTCAAAAGGGTGGTGTTTGACGTATTTGGGATTTGATAATCCTCTTGCTTGATATTCTTTTATGTGGTGTATTTCTAAGCCTTCAGCTGTTTTTTTGATATTTGTGTTAGTTTGAGTAAAACTTGCATCCATAAAATAAGAGCCACTTACTAAACCGTATTTTGTTTTAAAAAAAGTTACTGATTGATCGTATGTTAAAAGCATCATAATTTCAATATCAGTTATTTTTTTTGTCTTGTTGTAATTTATCAAAAATGGTGTGAATGTCTTGTAAATGTTTTAATATATTGTTGCATTTACGATTGGAGTTCCAAAGAAATTTCATCAAAAAGAAATTATTTATTTTTTTAATTCACAATAAATGGCATGATAAAAATAAAATGTTTGCATCCATAAACTGATTTTTTCTGATAAAAAGACAATATTTTTTTTGATGTTGACTTTTTGTTTAAAATGTATTGCGCAAAAAATGATTACTAATATTGTTACAATTAATAATTTATCCATTTTTATCCTCTTTTATTTATTTTTATTGATTGTGTAATTGTTTAAAAAACAGATTTAATCAAATTAAAAACAAAAAAATGAAAAGCAAAGCAAAGCAAAAAAATATGAAAAAGGCAAAAGGAGCAAAATATAGAAATATAATAATTTTAAATAATTTAATAATGTTTTTGTATTTACAATAATTTTGAATAATAAAATAATATTTAAGATTTATTTTTTTGATTAATTAATAAATTATGAAGTCCAAAGCCTAATGTTTTTTTTTGTTTAATGACAAGTTCTTTTAAAGTTAATTCGGGGTGTATTTTAGGTTCGTAATCCGAATATGGATAATATTTAACTTCTTTTAAATCTTTGTTTTGTTCTAAAGTATTGCGGTTTAGCCCCATTTTATCAAGGGTGCCTGCAAAAATTAAATTAGTTAATAAAGGTTCGGTGAGGAAAGGAAACAATTGTTGTTTAAAGGTTTTAAAAGAATAATAAAGGGGCATTTTGGCAGTTTTAGTTAATTTTTGGTGTTCTTTAATTAATTTTTTTTGTTCTTTCATTAATTCTTGGCAAAAAGCAACATTTATTCCTTTAATAATAGTTAGAGGCAAAAATAATTTATTGTCTTTGAAATAATATTTATCTTGGCTACTAAATATATGGGGTGCTTCTATAATGATACCTTTTTGGATAACTTCTTTGAGCAAAATTTCTGTCTGGGTTGCATCTCCAATAGCATCATTTAATAAAGTAATTACAAAAGCAATAAAATGATTAGCTTTCAAATAAGCCATACGATAACTAATTAAAGAATAAGCGACACTGTGACTTTTGTTAAAACCGTAATTGGCAAATTTTAAAATATAATCATAAAGTTTGTTAGCTATTGTAAGGTTGCGTCCTTGTTCTTTGCTTTGGGCAATGAAGTTGTTTTTTTCTTGCAATAATAAATCTTTTTCCTTTTTGCTAATAGCTCTTCTAAAAAGGTCTGCTTGGGCAAGACTGTATTTGGCAAAGACAGCTACAATTTGCATAATTTGTTCTTGATAAAGAATAATGCCATAAGTGGGTTGGAGGATAAAATCAATTAAGGGGCTAAAAAAAGTGGTAGTTTTTTGATGGCGGTTTTTTAAAAACATATTAAAAGAATCGATGGGTCCTGGTCTATTTAAGGCAAGTAAGGCAATTAGGTCTTCGAACTTTTGGGGCATCATTTTTTGTAAAAAGATTTTGGCGTTATAAGATTCTAATTGAAAAATCCCTATTGTTTTTCCTTGTTGCAACAGCTCGAAAGTTTTTGTGTCGTTTAAAGGGATTTTAAAAAGACCAAAATGGGGATTAGTTTTTTGAATGACTAAAACCATTTTATTCATCAAAGTAAGACTTCTTAATCCTAAAAAATCTATTTTGAGAAGTCCGATTGATTCAAGGAAAGAAGCTTCCCATTGGGTTTGTTGTAAGTTATTATGAGTGCCTTTTTGTAAGGGAATAATTTGATCAAGGGGCATTTGGCTTAAAATAATTCCTGCTGGATGGGTTCCTGTAAACCGTGGTATTCCTTCGATATAAGATGCCATTGTAAGTAAGTTTTTCATTTGCAAATCCAAAGTTTCTTTTTGATAAGTGTTTTTTTTATCCAAATATGCCAAAACGCGTTTAGTTTGGAATTCCTTTACTGTGGGCATAAATTTAACTAATTCATTGATAATGGCTTTTTGGCTTACAAATCTACCAAAAGTAATAATACTTGCTACGTGTTTGGTGCCGTACTTTTGACAAACATATTGAATAATTAAATCTCTTGTATTGTCTGGAAAATCAAGGTCAATATCTGGCATAGTTTTTCTTTGAGGATTTAAAAAACGCTCAAAAATAAGGTCATATTTTAAAGGGTCAATCTCTGTAATTTGTAAACAAAAACACACCAAAGAACCCGAAGAAGAGCCTCTACCAGGACCTACTAAAATACCTTGTTTTTTGGCGTATCTTACAACATCACCTACAATTAAAAAATAATTGTCATATTCCATATCAGCTATAATTTGTAATTCTTGATCTAGCCTTTGTTGGTATTTGGTATATTTAGAGTTTTTAAAATCGATGTATTGGCGCAAACCTTCATAAGAAATTTGTTTTAAGTGCTCTTTGGCAGTTATTTTTTGGGGTTGTAAAAAATCAACAAAGGAAGGCAACAACATTTTTTGTGGTAAATAATTTTGATATTTAATAGAAAAGATTAATTTTTTTAAATAAGCAAACATTGCTTTATGTGTTTGGGCGTTGTAGGCGCTATCAAAATTATCTTTGGTTAAAAAAGATAAATCAGTTTGGTCGTCGTTTTTTTTATTTTCCATTTGTGAAAGTATTTGATAGGTTGGTTGGGCTTGGAAAGTATCATAGCAAGTTTTGTTAATTGGTACATAAGGAATTTGGAAGTGGTTTGCAAAATCAATGATATTTTCAGAAAGTAATTCCAAAAAGGAGTTTTGATAAGAAATACCTAATACAAGTTCGTCAAATATTTTTTGTAATTGAGTAGCTATTTGAAAAAATTTATCTTTTTGGTCGCGAAAAAACATATCATCAAAAAAGGGATTTTCTCCAGGAATCAAAGCAAACAAATCTTTACCTAAATGAGCAATTTGATTTAAGGTAATTTGGGGTGTTTCTTCATTTTTAATAATAGTTGAAATTTGAATTAAATTTTTGATTCCTTGGTCGTTTTTGGCATAAATTAAAAGTGTTGCTAGTTGATTGTTGTGCAAAAAATTTATTTTTAGTCCTAAAATAGGTTTGATTTGATAGTTATGGCATAATTTTAAAAAAGTTGGCATGCCATATAAATTATCATCGCTCAAAGCAACAAAATCATAATCATTTTCTTTGGCTTTTTGTACCAAAGTTTCTAAAGAATTAAGACTTTGTAATAAGCTATAAAAACTTTGCAAATAAAAAACGCCTCTCATAATTGCACTTCCTTGCTGGCTGAAAAATAAAAGTATTGTTGTTTTGGATGTTTGTTTGTTTGGATGTTTGTTTGGATTTTCTAATTTTATTTATTTTTTGTGATTTACAAAAACTTTATTCGTCTTCCCAATTTTGGCTTTGCCAATTTTGCAAATTTGGCGAACCATCCCAGTTTTTCTGTCTAGTTCTTGATGACGACGAATTTATTATTGCATCTCTTTGTTTTGGTTCTGCTTGCGAACTATCTTTTAACCAAAAAAAGGTATAAATTTTTAATACCTAATCGAGAATTTTTTAAATCTTCGATGCTATGAGTGTTATTGCCATAGCCGTATTTGGATAAATCAATGTCTTTTTGATAGACATATATTAATTTCTTTGGGGCATTTTTAAGGAAAAAAGGTTTTTTTAAATTTTGCAAAGAACACAAATAATAACAAAAAGAAGGGTAGTTAATGCAAACAGGAAAAGAATCGGGGAATTTTTCTTTGATATAATTTTGGACTTGTTCGGCTGAATCTAGATAAATATCGTGAACTTTGGGTTTTGGGAATGTTGCATTATGATTTGATTTTGGTATTTTGGCAAAAGTAAAGTTAGTTAAAAAATAAACTCCACAAATTAAAATTAAGGAAAAAAATGTAAAAATTGCTCCTAAAATAATTATAATTGTCTTTTGTTTAATTTTTTTGCTCCCTTCGGTTGTTTTTGCAACACAAAATATTTAATTATCATTAACCCATTTTATATAAAATATTTTTTACCCTTTTTTATTTTCGGATTTTTGGGCTTTGGTGATTTGGAGATTTTTTCTTTTGGGAATAATTTATTTTTGGCTTGTTGGTTTTGCTTGCTTTATTTGTTATCGTTATTTGTTAGGACTTTATTTGATGTTTTGTTTTGACTAAATTTATTTTGATTTTTACAATGTGGAAATAAAATAACATCACGAATATTTGCAGTATCGGTTAAAAGCATAACCAAACGATCAAGTCCCATTCCAAGACCACCAGTTGGAGGCATGCCATAATTAAGGGCGTTTAGGAAATCATAGTCCATGTCATTGGCTTCGTCGTTGCCTAATTGTTTTTGTTGTAATTGATTTAAAAAACGTTTTTCTTGTTCGATAGGGTCGTTAAGTTCGCTAAAAGCATTGGCAAATTCCTTACCTAAAATAAAAAGTTCAAAACGGTCAGTAAAGCGAGGATCAGCTTCGTTTTGTTTTGCCAAAGGACTTATTTCCAGTGGATGTCCGTAGACAAAAGTAGGCTGAATGAGAGTGTTTTCTACGTATTTTCCAAAAAAAGCCTCAATGATATGTCCTTGACTAAAATGGTGCATAACTTCAATTTGGTGTTTTTTTGCCAAAGAAAGGCATTGTTCCAAGGTAAAATTATCTGTAAAATCAATTCCTGTTTTTTCCTTGATTGATGTAACCATACTTACTTTTGCAAAATGGGAAAAATCAATTTCTTGGTTTTGGTAAGTAAATTGCAACTTGCCAAAAAATTTTTGGGCCAATTCTTGCAAGCATTGCTTTGTTAAGTCCATAATATCTTGCATATCAGCATAAGCCAAGTAAGCCTCAATAGTGCTAAATTCGGGATTATGTGTGGCATCAATTCCTTCATTTCTGAAAAGACGTCCGATTTCATAGACTTTATTCATTCCACCAACAATTAATTTTTTAAGGGGTAATTCGGTAGCAATTCTCAAGTAAAAATCACAATTAAGAGCGTTGTGATGAGTGATAAAAGGTTTGGCAGAAGCGCCTCCCAAAGTTGGTTGTAAAATAGGAGTTTCTACTTCTAAAAAGCCCTGATTATCAAAAAAATTTCTAATGTATTTCATAATCAAACTGCGAGTTAAAAATACTTGTCTTGTTTTTTCGTTTACGATTAGATCAATATAGCGATTTTTTCTCATCTCTTCGCGGTTTTGCAAGCCATGAAATTTGTCAGGTAAAGGTTTTAGGGCTTTGGTAAGATGAATAAATTCCAAGGCTTTAATGGTTAATTCTTGCGTTTTGGTTTTAAATAAAAAACCTTTGATGCCTATGATATCTCCTAAATCACAATTTTGATAAATCTGAAAAGCATCTTTGCCCACTAAATCCAGTTTTATATATGCTTGCATTCGGAAATTAAAATCTTGTAAATGCAAAAAACCTGCTTTGCCTTGTCCTCTTTTTAAAACGATTCTGCCAGCTACACAAACATTGATTTGTGACTGTTCGAGAGCTAGACTATCTGCTTTTTGGTATTGCAAAAGAATTTGTTCGATGGAATGAGAAGGGACAAATTTTTTTCCAAAAGGATCGATTTTTATTTTTTTTAATTCATTCATTTTTTGATGTCTAATAATTTCTTGTTCGCTTAATTTTGTTGCCATTTATATGCTCCTTGCATCATTTAATTTTTTTAAACATTTAACCTTTATTATACCAAAAAAACTTCGGTTTTGGTGATGTTTTTGGAGGGGTTGGGGATTTTTTTGTGGGGAAATGCAATTTTTTTTTATTTTGTGGTTTGAAAAAGCAAAAAAAGTTAATTAGTTTGGATAAAATAAAAAAAGACACTCATAAAGAATGCCTTTGGGTTGGTAATTGAATTTTACAAAATTAAAATTGCTTTTTGTTTTTGATTGATGAATTAAAATTTGAAATCAAAATAGTTTTAAAAGAGATGATTTGCAAAAAAAGATAATTTTTAAAAGGATGTTTTTAACAAAATAAGTAAATATTAAAAATTATTTATATCGTGGTTTTGGTGGTGTTTTTTTATTAGTTCCAACCAAATAACCGATAAGAAATCAAAGAATACCGCCTAATAAAAAAGTAACTATTAAAGGCAATACAATGCTTTTGCTATTCATTCCGCAACTATATACCCATTTTTAAAAAAGGACAATAAAGAAAACTGCTAAAGCTACTAAAAATACAATTAATCCTGTCATCATTCCTGATGAAGCATCAAACATTCCTTCGTTATACATTTTAAACCTCCATTTGTTTTTTTTAAGATAAAATATTTTACTAAAAAAACAACAGCAAAAAGTGCTTTTTGTGAAAAAATTGATTTTTTTTGAACTTTTTTTATGCAAAAATGGAACAAAATGAATAAATTTAAATAGTTATATGATAAATTTGTAAAGTGATATATAAGTTTATTAAGATTATGAAAATATTTATAATGAGATTCCAAATTTAGTTTATGTTATTCCTTAATTTGGATATTTTGTCAAAATGTGTTAAAATAGGATTAGTGCAAATTGTTGTAAATCGCATTTTAATTATTTTGCCATAAGTCACAAAGCAATCAAGTCCTTAATTTTCCTTGTGTTTTTGCTTTATGTTTCTTTTGTTTCTTTTGACCTTGGCATGTCGTAAAACTGTTTTATTTGTAAAAGTTTTAGTATAGTAAGTTTTATTATAGTAAAAAAAACAAAGGAAAAGAACAAAATATGAAAAACATGAAAACTAAAAAAAATAAAAATAATAATAACAGCATAATGGAGCACATCCAAAATAATTACAAACAAAACATAATCAAAATATCAATATAGAAGATATTAAAGATGAAAATATTACCTTTATTAAAATAGATAAAATCTTAAAAGATGGTTTTTTTTGATATTAAATATGAAATGGAATTTGCTAAAAGTGATTATGAAAAAATTACAATTGCAGATGAAATGAAAATAGAAACTACATCATCTTAAAATATTAAGTTGTCTAAATAAATGAAACAGTTTAAAAAATTATGTTATAATTTACTATATAATAAATTTTTATTATATGTTTCGATTACTAAATAAAATTTTATATAAAATCAAAAAGAGGTAGCGGTGTAAAAGAGTATTATGTGAAGAAGGCATTCTGTGAAGCATAAGAAAGGTAACCATCGCCGAATAATAATTATGGCAATAATTTATTATGAGATTATAGAAAATATCTATAATATTCTTGCTGTTTTAACAGTAAAGGCGCTTTAATCAAGTCTCTCTCAAACCTTCTTTTAAGAAGGTTTTTTGTTTTATAGGAAGGAAAATCATTTGCTAACGTTATCTTTTTCAAGAATTAAGAATTATTTTAAAGCTAAATATCTTTTTTTAACAATTTTAACTATTATTTTATCTTTTTTATTATATGATGATTTTTATCCTCAAAATACTAAAAACAAAGATGAAAATACTTTAGTTGTAGGAATGGAATGCAATTATAAACCTTATAATTATCTTTCTAATAATAAAGATAAAAAAGACTTGCATCCTTTAACAATAAATGGTAAAGAAAGTGATATTTTAGTTGCTGGATATGATGTTTTAGTAGCTAAAGAATTAATTGATTATTTAAATGCAAAGTATGATAAAAAAATTAAATTAGTAATTAAAAAAATAGATTTTGATAGTTTAATTCCTGCTTGTCAAAATGGAGATATTGATTTAATTATTGCAGGGATGAGTAAAACAAAAGAAAGACAAGACCAAATTGATTTTACTGATAATTCTTATTATGATGAAGATCAATTTTATGTTATTGTTATAAATAAAAATAATCCTAATAAGGGTGAATTTATAGTTAATGACAAAATTCAATTACCTGGAAAAATGTTATATCAACGAGGAACTTTTTACGAACAAATAGCAAAAACATTAAAAGGAAATGAAGTAGAAGGAATTGACAATTTTGATGTTCAAGCTCAAAAAGTTCAAACAGATTCCAAATATTTTTATTTAGCTGATGCAACTGTTGCCCAAAAACATTTACAAACTCATAATAATTTAGATAAAATAGAAATGAAAAAAGAAATAATTTTAGATAATAAAATAAAACAAGCTCAAATCATCGAAAAAGATAAAGAAACAGCTTTATATAAAGAAATAAAACAAGCCGCTGGAATACTTGCTATTGGATTTCAAAAACAAAAAGACATTAACAAAGAATTTATTAACAACAAACAAATTACCAAAGAAGACATTGAAGATTTTTTAACAAAAGAACTTACCTCAGATAAAAGAAAAGAATTCATGTATAAACAAACCTCAGAAAAAGATACATTAAATATATGGTCTATTTTTAAAAATAACTTTTCTCTTTATAAAAGAGGGATTTTAACAACTCTTAAATTTGGGATTTATGGCACTTTTGGAGGATTTGTCTTATCTTTATTGTTAGTTCTTTTCCAAGTGTTAAATATTACCAAAAAGAAAAGTCATTTTTTAATTTATTATTTGCATCAAATAGGATGTAGAATTATTAATTTTTATATATGGATTATTAAAAGCACTCCTATGTTAGTGCAAGCTTTTGTGAGTTATTTTTTCTTAAAAGAGTTTGCTTTTTTCCAAAATGCTACTTGGTATACTCCAATGTTTGCTGCTTATATGGTAATTATTTTAAATACTATGGGCTATATTTCAGAAATTATTACTAAAAATATTTCCTTTTTGGATAAAGGACAAATTGAGGCTTCCTTGTCTTTGGGAATGACACATACTCAAACAATGCGCTATATTGTTTTGCCCCAAGCTATTAAAAGATCACAAACTCCTATTTTAAATGAGTTTATTATTAATTTAAAAGATTGTGTTGTTTTTAGTATGTTAGGTGGAATTATTGATATTGCTTGTGCTTCTAATGCTTTGTATAGTAGTGTTGCAAGTCCTAAACCTTATTATATTTCTTCTATTATTTATTTGATTATTGTAGGAACTGTTATTTTCTTTTTGAAAAAAATGGAAAAAGTAAGACAAGTTTAAACTATATAATATAAGATATTTAGTTATAATTTATTTGTTATTATTAAAAGGCTAACTTTCAAAAAGTTAGCCTTCATTATTGATTGAAATTTAAGATATGATAAATGATTATTTAAATAATTGTTTTTGATATAATTTCATAAATTTATTAATAATTGTTTTGTTTAATAAATATCTAATGATAACAGCCCAAACAACAGATATTATTATTAAAGATAAATAATAAAAAAATCAGATATATTTGTAAACCATTTTATATTTTTAGGTATAAATACAAAAAGCCAAAGTAAAATGATATAAAATATAGAATTATAGCTTCTCCAATTATTTCCAATTTATCAAAATTGAATAATAAAGTCTTTTTTTAAAATTTGATTAATATCTTTTGGCAAAACACCTATTATTTGTATTTTTTTTATTTCTTCTTTTTTTAAAGGATAATAGCGTTTATGTTCAAACATTTCTACAACTACATATATCCTAAAAGACAATAAACCTATAACAAAATAGCAAGCCACAAACAAACATTTAAAAAGTAATTCTTGCCTTAACATAAGTAATCCAAATAAAAACAATGTAATAAATAGAAAAAAATACAGAAATAAAATGTGTTCCATATCCTCTTATATAATTATATATTGTGCCTTCTAATAAAGGTTCATCATAAACATTAAATATTTCCCAAGATAAGTTATTTATTGATGTATTATGATTTTATTCTTTTTGTATTGATAGTTAGTTGCTATTTGCTATTTGTTTATTTACCTAATAATAAATTGTTAAAAGAAAAAATATTATTAGAAGAACAATTAGAATCAAAACAAAATATAAAAAATGATTCATTAAATGCAAAATAATAAAACATCTTTTATAATTACAACCTCAAACTATTTACTTAGTTTGGGGTTTTTATATCCAAATAACTAACTATAAATAAAAAAACATCTTCCAAATTAACTAAAATTAAAAGAAAATCACTAAAATACTTGACTATTTCATCTTTTTTTTATAAAATATTAGTGATGGTAAAACAGATGTAGCTAAAATAATTAAACTAATCCCTTGCCTTTTAGAGGCTTTTCTAAGTAATTCTTTGCTGTTTAAGAAAGAAAAGAAAGCAGGCGATTATTAATTATTTGGTTACACAAACTTACCTTAAAAAAGGAGAGTTTACAAATGTCACGTTATACAGGTTCACTTTGGAAAGTTTCAAGACGCCTTAATTATTCGGTTTCAGAAACTGGAAAAGAATTACGCAAAAGAGCTTATGGTCCAGGACAACACGGTCAAAAAAAAGTTAAATTAAGTGATTATGGGCTTCAATTGCAAGAAAAACAAAAATTACGTTTTACTTACGGCGTATCAGAAAAGCAATTTCGCAAAACTTTTGATAATGCAAGCAAAATAAAAGGGATTCATGGTGAAATGTTTTTAGTACTATTAGAATCTCGTCTTGATAATGTAGTTTATCGTTTAGGATTTGCCAAAACAAGAGCTCAAGCAAGACAATTAGCTAATCACGGTCATATTTTAGTAGATGGAAAAAAAGTAGATATTGCTTCTTATCGTTTAAAACCAGGGCAAACAGTTACTTTAAGAGAAAAATCTAAAAATCTAAATATTGTCCAAGAAGCTGTAAATAGTAAGTTTGTTCGCGCAGATTATGTTTCTTTAGATAAAGAATTAGTGGGTAAATATGTAAGATACCCTCAAAGAAACGAATTTTTACCAGATATTAACGAACAATTAATAGTTGAATATTATAATAGATAACTTAAACGCCCTTTAATAGGGTGTTTTTTTGTGTATTTGGAATATATAAAATAGTAGTTAATTAGTTGTCATTGTATAATAAAAAACAACCAAAAATAATTTATTTATTAATAATCCATAATTAAGATAACTAATTATATAAAATAATAATTATAAAACAAATATAATAGTATATATAAACTAACACCCCCCAAAAAAACTACCAAAAAAACTTATTGTCTATAATAAACATAGCTTTTTATATTATAATATTTTTGTAAACTAATATCATTTATTTAACATTTTACCCTAATTATCAATTATTAAAGTTTCAGTTTTTAATTGTTTTTGATTAACTTTTAACTTTTAAAAATCTCAAAAAAGGAATTGATTAATATGAAAAAAGTAAATTTAAAACGCCAAGAAACAATTGATTTTTTAAAAACTATGAGTCAAAAATCCCAAGAACAAACTCTACAAACCCTTAATTCTTCTTTGCAAGGATTAGATCAAAATCAAGTAATGTTGCATCAAAGTTTGTATGGTAAAAATATTTTATCCCAAGAAATCAAAACCATTTTTACTAAACAATTACTCCAAATTGCAATTACTCCTTTTAATATTGTTTTATTAATTTTAACTCTTATTTCTTTGGTTAATGATGTTCTTACTCCCAGTCCAGAAAATAGAAGTTATGCTACTATTATAACTACTATTTTAATGTTTTTGGGTTCTGTCATTGTCCAATTTAGTCAAGAAAGTAAACATTTAAAAATTACTTCTCAATTAAAAACTTTGGTACAAAATACAACTGCAGTTAAACGAAATAATTCTAAATTGGAAATCGCTTTAGAAGAAGTAGTAAGAGGAGATATTGTTATTCTTTCGGCAGGAGATATTATTCCAGCTGATATTAAATTATTAGAAACTAAAGATTTTTTTGTAAAAACTACTACTTTTACTGGTGAATCAGAACCAGTAGAAAAAATGGCGTGTGCTTTTTTACAAAGTGAAACTATTTTAGACGATCCTAAATTAGTTTTAGCAGGTTCAACTGTTATTTCTGGTTATGCTACAGGTATTGTTTTAGTCACAGGAAAAGATACTTATTTAGGTAATATCAGCCAGGAAATTACTAAAAAAAAATCCCTTTCACACTTAGATCAAAGCATTAATACCATTGCTAAATTACTTATGATATGTATTTGTTTAATGGCGCCTTTAGTATTTTTATTCAACTTTAAAAAACCTCAAAATACTTTATTACAATCATTTCTTTTTGCTCTTACTATTGCCTTTGGACTTACTCCTAAAATGCTTCCCTTAATTGTTGCTACTTCTTTTTCTAAAGGAATTGTTGCTTTATCCAAGCGCAAAGTAATTGTTAAAAACCTAAATGCTATTTCTAGTTTTGGAGCAATGAATATTTTATTTACTGACAAAACAGGAACCCTTACCGAAGACCAAATCTTTTTGGAAAATTTCTTAGACCTTAATGGCAACGAAGATGTCCGTGTTTTGCGTCATGCCTATCTGAATAGTTTTTTTCAAACAGGGCTTAAAAGTTTAATTGATAAAGCCATTATTACCAAAACAAATAATGCCCAAACTCTACATCCTTCTTTACAAGGAATCACCGAGCAATTTACCAAAATTGATGAAATTCCTTTTGATTTTAAAAGAAGAAAAATGAGTGTAGTAATACAAGATGTTTCTCAAAAACAACAAATGATTACTAAAGGAGCAATTGAAGAAATACTTGCTATTTGTGATCATGTAGAACTTGAAGGCAAAGTTGTTCCTTTAAGTGAACAAAGCAAACAAATAGTCCTGCAACAAACCATAACTTATAATCAAAAAGGTTATCGCGTAGTTGGAGTAGCCCAAAAACTTATCTCAAATCCCAAACAACAACCCTGTTTTACTCCTGGACAAATTGAAGAAAAATCAATGGTTCTAATCGGATTTCTTACTTTTTTAGACCCTATTAAAGAAAGTTCAACCCAAACTATTGCCTCTTTGCAACAAAAAGGTATTGTTGTTAAAATCCTTACAGGAGACAACGATATTCTTACCAAAGCTATTGCCCAAAAATTAAATATTCAAACAACTTATTGTCTTCAAGGAAGTATCATCGATAATTTAAGTGATGATGCTCTTTACGAAGCTTCTCAAAAAACTAATCTTTTTACTAAATTATCCCCCGAACAAAAAGCCAGAATTGTATCTGTTTTTAAACAAAAAGGCAATATCGTTGCTTTTATGGGTGACGGAATTAACGATGCTTCTTCTATGAAACAAGCTAATTTAGGTATTTGTGTTGATAGTGGTGCTGAAATTACTAAAGAAATTGCAGATATTATTTTGTTAGAAAAACAACTTATCGTTTTAGAACAAGGAGTTGTAGAAGGAAGAAAAACCTATACTAACGCCCTTAAATACATTAAATTTACTCTATCTTCTAATTTTGCCAATTCCCTCAGTATTTTGCTTGCTAGTTTATGTCTTAATTTTCAACCTATGATAGTTTTACAAGTTTTATTTTTAGACCTTATCTATGATTTGATTTGTTTTTCTATTCCTTTTGATAATGTTGATGATATTTATTTACAAAAACCACGCAAATGGGATTTTGCAAGTATTAAAAGTTTTATGTTATGGTTTGGTTTTTTTTCTTTCTTATTGGATGTGGCTTTTTTAATTGGAATGAAATTTATTTTAAAAAACTTATCCCAAAGTCCACAATTATTTCAAACTAGTTGGTTTATTTTTTCAATGTGGTCACAAACATTAACCCTTTTCTTACTGCGAACTGACAAAATTATTGCTAAAAACAATCAAAAAAACCTTCCTTCTTTTCTTATTATGGCATGTTGTTGTTTAGGTTTGGTAATTACTACTTTCCTTCCTTTAATGCCTATTGTAAGTCAAGCCCTTAATTTAGATAAATCAATTTTTGAAAAACCTACAATTTTTTCCTTTTTGTTATTTTTAGTAGTTATTTATTCATTAGTTATGATATGGGCTAAAAAAATCTTTATTCAAAAACACAAACAATTATTATAAATTGTATTAACTAATTTCGTTATTTTATCCTTTTATTATTTTATTATTTCAAAATTTATTATTTCAAAATTTATTATTTCAAAATAAAATGGTTTGCTTTGGTTTTTGCTTGCTAAAAATTAATTATAAATTGATTGTTTTGCTTTCTAATATCGCCCTTTTTTTCGCCTCCCAAATTTTTCAATTTATCAATCATAATCATTTTTGAAAGGAATTTATATGTTTGGCACTTCTCCTTTATGGACAGTTTTTTTGTTTTTGTGTATCTTTATTGTTTTTCATTTTTTCTTACGCAAATATCAAGTTTTAAATATGGTATTTTTATTTTTGCTGTTATTTTCCCTTGTTTATTGTTTGAAAAGCTACCATGATACTTTTGTTGAACCTTTTTTTAAAAGATATCTTAGTTTAGATATTTCTAAAAACATTTATGATTGTTTATTAAATTTTATTCTAACTAGTATCATCATCATCAAAGTTCCTTATTTAAGAGTTACTTTTAATAATTGGTCTAAGCATTGGAACATCAAACGACAAAACTTTTTTATGGGTGGAGATAATACCCAAAAAGAAATTATTAAAGCTACTTTAGAACTTGCTTCTCGTAAAATAGGAGCCTTAATTACGATTGAAAAAAATAATACTTTGGAACAATACGCCCAAAAAGCTATCTTAATTGATGGTAATGTTTCTAAAGAATTGTTATTAAACATCTTTGCTCTCAACACGCCTTTACACGATGGAGCAGTTATTATTAGAGGAGATAAAATTTTGTGCGCTAGTGCCTATTTTACCTTGTCTTCATCAGCTGATTCCTTAGACAAAAAAACTGGTTCGCGTCACCGTGCAGCTTTAGGAATTAGCGAAACTACAGATAGTATGACAATTGTGGTCTCTGAGGAAACAGGAAATATTTCTATTGCTTTAGAAGGGATGATGTTTCAAACTAACGAACAAGAAAAACTTAAAGAATATTTAGCTATTTTTATGAATTAATTAAAATAAAAATTCTTCAAAATACAAAATAAATAAAATACAACCCCATTTTATAAAATAAAAAAATCCCAACTAACCTCAACCCCCAAACCAAATATACCAATCAAAGACGAAAAGGAAACAAATAAATGAATAAACGAAAATTAGGCATTGTAGTTGATTCTACTTGCGGAAATACTTATGGCAAAAACTTTTTTGAAGATATTTCAGTAGTGCCTTTAACATTAATTGTTGGAGAAACTAGCTATATGGATGGTGCCATTGACAATACCACTTTACTAAATTTTATTGAAAACAAACAAAAAGTAACTACCAGCCAACCCAATCCAGAGCTTTTTATTAAAGCTTTCAAGGAACAATTTGACTTAGGATATAAACACGTTATTTGTTTAACTTTATCCAGTAAACTAAGTGGTACTCATAATAGTGCTCTTTTAGCTAAAAAAATGCTTAACAATCCTAATATTACTGTTATTGATACTCAAAATATTGGTCCTGGAGTTTATTTTTTCTTACAAAGAATCAATGATTGGCTTACTCAAAACCCTGATGTTTGCCCTCAAACAATCACTGATAAAATCAATGAAGAAAAACTAAAAGGCTTTTTGTTATGCACTGTTAATAATTTAAAAATATTAGCTTATAATGGACGTATCTCCAAATTTAGATTTTTAATTGGCAATCTTTTGAAAATACATCCTATTTTAAAATTTCAAAAAGGAGTGTTATCAATTGAAAAAAAAGTAAGAAACTTAAAAAACTGTTTTAATTATTGTCTTAAAAAAATATTAGAACACAAAACTGCAAATAATAAACTTGATATTCAAGTTATTTATGTAGATGATGACAAAGATGCCAAAGAACTTTTAGCACAAATCACAAAATTAGCTAACCCCCAAATTAAAGCTACTCTTTATGGTGCTATTTCTCCTGTAGTAGCAGCTCATATTGGCTATAAAGGATTTGGATTTTATCTTAACGAAATTACAGATTAACTTATAATGGGATGCATTATTTTTTTAATCCCTGATTTTGTTTAAAGTTTTAGAACAGTCAAAACTTTTTATCCCAAAAACTTTTAAAACCCACCTTTAAAAAACACTTAAACAATCTTTTTGATTATCTTTTTGGCTATTTTAAGATAGAATAAAATTGTAGCTATATTTTAGTTACATTATATTTTTATATCCTTGATTTTAGAAAGAACCAAATAAGTGTCTATATTTTACCAAAGAAAAAAACTTTTTTTTAAAATACTTTTGGTTTTAGTATTAATTTTTTTTATTACAACCATCGCTTATGCTATAGAAGATTGGCATAAATTAAAAAAGGATAGTAATTTTGGATTAAAAATTGCTGCTCCTGCAGAATTGTCAGTTTCCAAACCCGCAGATCTTCACGACACCAATAAAAAATTTTTAGTTCCTACAGAACATAGTTTTTTAATGACAACAGAACAAACAGATAGAGTTATTTTTGAACAAGAAGCTACTCTAAAAACTCAAAATGACAAATTAACTTTTATAAACGGCAAAAATACCAAACTAGATATTAATTATTTTTTTGAAAACCTTGATTTAAACGAACAATTAAAAGATTTTTTTAATGTTCAGATTTTATGGAAATACAAAGAACAACCTCAACAAAGTTTTGTTTCTTATGACAATAAAAATAAACCAGTTATTATTGATCAAAACGGTAATTTAAAAAAAATTATTGTTCAATTTACCATTTATGCTTCTAAAGTTTTTCCTTCTGAATTCCAAACTAAAGAAAAAAAATTACAGATAAAATATAACATACAAAAACCATAATATTGTTTTGCTATTTTTATTATTTGTGATTTGCAAGTAACAACTATTTTTAATTTTAAGCTCCTTTAAAATTTTAAATTATATAAATTGCTTATTTATTTCAATACTTAATTTTCAAATAAGCGAAGACCGTATCAGCACGGTCTTTTCTTTTTTTCTTTGACATTTATTTTAGAAAAAGATTAATTTGTTATAAAAATATCTATTTTAATAACCCCCCTAGCCTTATTATTTTTTTCTAAAATCAATTGATGAAAAAACATTTTTTGTGTCTTTTGGCAACCCTCTTTAATAATAAACATCTTTGGGCAAAATAACTTTATTCCAATTCTTAAAATTATAAAACATAGATATAAAGGTAACCAATTTTATGATGGGACTTAACAATCAAACAATTAATTTCTATTCCAAACACCCTAAAATATGGAAACTGGCTCACAACCGCCAAATTGAAATTTCTCATAAAGCCTTAATTATGGCAATTATTAATGTTACTCCTGATTCTTTTTCAGATGGGACCCAACATTTTACTACTCAAAAAGCAGTTAATCATGCTCTTCTTTGTCTCAAAGAAGGTACTGATATCATTGATATTGGAGGCGAATCCACTCGTCCAGGAGCAATCCCAATTACTCCTTTAGAAGAACAAAAACGCATTTTGCCTGTTATTAAAGAATTATCGCGTCATCCTAAAGCCATTATTTCTGTTGATACTTATCATTTTCAAACCGCTAAATTAGCCATTAAAGCAGGAGCTCATATTATCAATGATGTTTGTGGTTTGCAACAAAATCCTCAAATGGCACAAACAATTGCCTCATTAAATGCAGGTGTTTGTATTATGCATACAGGCAGAAATCGCAAAAAACTTTCTAATGCCTTGCAAGACCAATTTTATTTTTTAAATCATTCCTTAGAAATTGCCAAACAAGCCCAAATTGCAACAGAGGCAATAGTAATTGACCCTGGGTTTGGTTTTGAAAAAAACATTGATGAAAACTTTGATATTATAAAAGAATTTGAGCAATTAACTAAAATGGAACTACCCATATTGGTAGGTCTTTCGCGTAAAAGATTTCTTAAAGCAATAATTCCAACTGAAAGCCTTTTGCAAGTAGAATCATTAGATGCCATTACTGCTAATGCTAATTTTTTGTTAAGAACTAAAGGAGCTTCGATTTTTCGAGTGCATAATGTCAAAATGAATAAAAATAGTTTGCTTTTAGCAGATACTTTAATGAAAAAAATATAAATATTGTTATCCTAAATATATTTTAAAATTATCCCTTTTAAAATAATGAAAAACATTAATTTTTGCAACATAAAAAACGCAAATAAAACACATTTTAAAAAAAAAGAATTTATGACTTGTCAAACTTATCAAATATTTTTCTAAAAACAAATATTTTGCAAACATTTTTCTATTTTTTATAACTATACCCAAGTAAAGAACGTATAAAACAATGAAACTTAATAACAATGTAGCAGCCATAGGACTTGGTAGTAATCTGGGAGCTAAAAAGAATAATTTACAAACTGCTTTAAAAATGATTAATTTCCATCCTCAATGCGAAGTTTTGAAAGTTTCTCCTTTGTATGAAACTCTTCCTTGGGGAAAAACAGACCAACCTTTATTTTTAAACGCTGCTGCTCTTATCAAAACTTTCCTACCTCCCTTACTTTTTTTAGATTTTTTATTATCTGTAGAAATGAAACTCAAAAGAAAACGACTGGGATTATGGGGACCGCGTACTATTGATTTAGATATTTTGTTTTTGGGTAATCATACTTGCAAAACTCCTAAATTAACTATTCCTCATCCCTATATGTTAGAAAGAATTTTTGTCCTTGCTCCCTTAGCAGATATTTTGCCTAACCAAATAATACAAACCAAAACTATTTTAGAATGGAAAAACCAATTAGATCAAAATGCAGTTAAAATAATTGAAAATAATCAATGGTATCAACCTTCTTTTTAAAAAACCTAACTGTTTCATTTTTAGATAACTTAATTATTTTAAACTATATTTATTAATGTAAAAATAAAATTGTAAAAAGGAAATTATATGAATATTTTATCAATCGAAACTAGTTGTGATGAAACGAGTTGTGCAGTTACTCAAAATGGTAAAAAAGTACTTTCTAATGTAGTTTTTTCCCAAATTAAAGATCATCAAATTTTTGGTGGAGTAGTCCCTGAAATAGCTTCTAGAAAACATATTCAATTTATGACTTTGGTATTACAACAAGCCCTTAAAGAATCGAACCTTACCCCCCAAGAAATTGATTTAGTAGCAGTTACCCAAGGACCTGGTTTGGCAGGTTCGTTGCTAGTTGGTATTAACGCTGCTAATGTTTTTGCCTACACTTATCAAAAGCCTCTTTTGGGAGTAAATCATTTATTAGGGCATATCTATTCTGCTCAAATTGAACATGAAATTAATTTTCCTGCCTTAGTACTTTTAGTTTCTGGAGGACACACCGATCTTTTTTATCTTACGGACCACCTCCAAATCAAACCTCTTGGCACTACTCTTGATGATGCGGTAGGAGAAGTTTATGATAAAATTGCTAAAAACCTCAATCTGCCTTATCCTGGAGGACCTTTGATTGATCAATTAGCCCAACAAGGAAAAGACACTTATCATTTGGTGCGCCCTTATTTAAAAAAAGATAATCTGAATTTTAGTTTTTCAGGACTCAAAAGCACTTTGGTAAATTTAGTGATGAAACAAAACCTAAAAGATATCAACATTCCTGATTTGTGCGCTTCTTTTCAAGCTAGTGTTATTGATGTTTTATATGAAAAAACTAAAAGAGCTTTAAACCAATATCGCACTAAACAATTAATTGTTACTGGTGGAGTTGCTTCTAATTCTGGTTTAAGACAAAAGTTTATGACATCTTTTGCTAACTTGGAAGTTATTTTTCCTAGTTTGCAATATTGTACTGATCAAGCTGCTATGATAGGTATTGCAGCGTATTATCAGAACCAAATTACTAAAGCTTCTAAAAAATATGATCTTACAGCAAATCCTAATTTGTTTTTTTGATTTTTGATAATACCCCCTTTTTTTATATAATATATAACAAAAAAAGAGTCCCAAAATGACTCTTTTATTTTTTATTTGGTTGTTGTTCTTTTTGGTTTACTTTTTGCTTTGGATTTTGTTGGAATTTGATTTTTTTCATCTAAAGCATAAACTTCTTTTTGGTTGAGGGTGTCTTTTTCTAATAAAGCTTTGGTTATTTTTTCAACTAATGTTTTATTAGTTATTAAAAGTTCTTTGGATGTTTTATAACATTCATCAACTATTTTTTTTAACTTCTTGGTCTACTTGATAACGAGTTTGTTCTGAACAATGTTCAAAATTAATATATCCTAAAGGACTCATTCCAGAATAAGCAACCATCCCAAAAGCAATGCGAGTAACTGATTTTAGATCTGAATAAACTCCATTTGTTCTAGATTTACAAAAAAATTCTTCGGCTGCTGCTCCCCCTAGAATATTGTAGGCGATTAAAGAACCATTTAAAAAAATACCAACTTTTAAGTTGGTTTCCTTATTTTTTCTAAATACTAAAAAATATTTTTCTTATTAAATAATAAAAAAGGAGATTAAAATGGCGAGAAATTACAGACGTTCTTATTCCAGTAAAAAATCTTTTAGAAGAAATAAATTAACATTAGGCAGTTTTTTTACATATTGGATTTTACCTACATTAGGCATTGTTATTCCTTTGATTGTTTATTTTGCTTCAAAAGGTTATTTATCAATAGCTAAATAATAAAAAGGAGAATAAAAAATGACTTTTAGACAAATATTAACTTTAATTGCTCTTGGTTGTATTTTTATATTTGCAGCTTATAAACTTGGTTTTATTGTTCCTGATGCAACTAAAATTACATGGATTAAATAAATGAGTGTTTTTTTAAAAAACACTCATTAAGGATAATATATGAATATATTAATAAATTAATTTAAAATTAAGGAGTTAATTAAAATGGATAAAAAACAAAAAATAAAAAAAGAATTTTACGAACATTGTCAATGTTGCGGAACTAATTTGGGAATGAATATAAGTGATCTTGATTTTACTTTATTTGGTGTAATAATAAATTCAATGATTTTAATTAGTTTTGGAATTTTTTTATTATTTGGTTTTTTGAGTTTATTTTCATTTTTTCAAATTAATCATGAAATTTTTATAACTCTTACTTATATTTTTGCTATTGGTGGTGTTTCATTTTTTATAATATCTGACTGTATGCCTAAATTACTTTTTCAAAAAGTAGAATATGAAAAGGTTGAAAAGAATAAAGGAAAATTAGATGAAAAAATATAATTTATTTGATAATTTTATTTGTTTATTGATGGGTTCAATTATTGGTATATTTTTATATATTAATTTTTTTATCAAAAATAATAAAGAAAACGCTAAACAATTACAACCAGAATTATTAAATAAACAAACACAAATAAACATTATTAATCAAGAATTAGTTAACCTTTCAAATCAACAAACTTCTTTACAACAAGAATTAAGTGACCTAACTCAAACTTATGATGAATGGCAAACAATTTGCGAAATCAAAGCTAATCAGGATATTAATGAAGATAGGATTAAAAATGAAGCAATATACTATTCTCCTGTCCCTTTTGCAGTTAAAATAACCCCAACTGTAAAACTAGACAAAAATAATCAACAAATACCAATAGGCGCTCCACGAACAATAAAAAGTCAACCAATAGAAATTAATGGAGCTACTTTTTATTATATAAAGCCTTACTTTGCTTCAAATAAAATATGCTTCATTGATAAAAACAGTAGCGATTTTAGTAATTATATTGATAAATTGGTAGGTGGGAATCGTTGGCGATTTAAGTTTAATCAAAGTGTAAACACCACCCCACCACCAAATAAACTCAATAATTATCAATTTGTATTGCAACAAAAAACAAATAATTTGAATGAAATTACACAAAAATTATCAAATAAGCAACAAGAATTAAATAAATATTAGCAAGAAATAAATGATTAATTAATAAACAACCGCCTGATGATATTTTACAACAGGAATTAAATAATAAAGAAACTCATTTTAAAACTTTGAAAAGGTTGAAAAAGAATAAAGGAAAATTAGATGAAAAAATATAATTTATTTGATAATTTTATTTGTTTATTGATGGGTTCAATTATTGGTATATTTTTATATATTAATTTTTTTATCAAAAATAATAAAGAAAAAGAATTAGAAACAATTCAAAAAGATAATAAACCAGTTGAAATAATAAAGGAAATTGAAAAGCCAATAGAAATTATTAAATATGTTAATTTAACTGATTCTCAAAAATTAGATTTAATAAATAAATTAAAAAATAAATTTATAAATTATAATAACCAAAATTATTTATATAAAAAAGATATTGAAAATATTTTAAATAATTTTATAGAAAGGAATAATTGATGAATATACAACAAACAATTATTAATATTGTTGAATCTAAAATATTTATTTCTTTTACTTCTTTTATCTTTGGCATTTTTATTTATTGGCTTTATTTTTATATTAAAGAATGGAAAAGTAAATATGATTTTAGTGATGAATTACGAGATGTAGTAAACCATTATCTTAAAAAAGGTAAAATTCGTATTGGTGAAATATGGTGCCTTAGTTAGATTAATGGCACAAATGGGAAATTACTTAGGTATATATAGAAAACATGTTGAAACAATGATTAAAGAATTTGGAGAACATGGAGGACTTAATTTTTCTGAGGGTATTTTTGATGAAAAAAATAATAATCAAGAAAATAAAGAAAATAATAATTTAGATGAAATTTTAAAAGAGAATTTAAAATTAAAAAATCAATTAAATAATATAAAAAATCCTTTAATTGCTGAATCTATTGATGATACTGAAAATGATTTTTAGTTTTGATTTTTTTAAATATTTAATTTTCTTTGATTTTAAAGATTTTTTTTATTTATTATATAGTATTTTTTATAGTATTTTTTTTACTAAATCATCTTTTTTATTTGATTTTAATGTTGGTTGGAATAATAATTTTTTAATTATTTTTAATATGATAAAAACAGTAATTGTTTTTATATGGGAAAAATTAATATTTTTAATTTATCCTTTAAAATTATTTAGTTCTTTGTTTAATTTTTTAATGCAAATATTAAAAATTTTTATTGATGTTTTTGATATTATTATAGGTTATATAAAAAGTTCTATAACAAGTCTTACTGGTCAAAAATTAATGGACCCTAGTGAAAGTATGTGGGAAAAATTAAAAGAAATAGCAAAGATAATTTTTAATGTTACTGTTGCTGGTTCTGTTATTTATTTTTTAAAAGAAGTTAATAGTTTTCTTTTAAACTCTTTCATTAAAATAGGTGATTTGTTGTTTAAAATTGTTTTAAGAATATTAGATATTATTTCAATTGTTTTAAAATTCTTTTTATTTTTGTTTAAAAAGGTTATAATAATATTGAGTTTCGTTTTATCATTTTTTATTAATTTCCTATATTTATGGGTATTTAAAAATACTAAAAAAAATCTTTAATTATTTTTGATAATAGAAAAGAGGTTTAAAAATGTCAAGTTTTAGAATAGGCAATAAACATTATAAAATAATTCCTTTTTTAATTACTACTGGAATATTACTGTTTTTTTGTGTTTTGGATAGCTTCTCATACTTATAAATATCATTTAGCAACTGAAGAAAGACGTAAATTACAAGAAGTAGATATTGAAGCAAAAGCAATAGAATTAAATAATAATTTATATGAAGAATTTAAAAAAATAAAAGAAGAAAACGAACATTTAAAAAGTGTTCCTTATGAGTTTATAAGAGATAATGGAGAAAAAGAATATTATAATTTATTTACTCACAAATTAGTTAAAAAAATTGATAAAGATAATACAATTTGGGAATATAATAAAAATAATGGTCTTTTGTTGAAAAAAACTTATAAAAATAATAATGTTGAAAATTATAATTCTCAAGGTAAATTAATTAAAAAAACTATTTATAAATTGGATGGCAAAACAATAGATGAAATAGAAGATTATAATTCTCAAGGTAAAATAGTCCAAAAAAAACATTTTACACCCCCGAAGGTGATATAATCAAACAAATATTCTTTAACTCAGACGGAACTCTTAAAGAAGTTATAGATTTTTAATCATGAATAAAAAAAGATAAATTATATTAATTCGGTTCCGCGGAACGTCAATTTAAAACATTCTATTAGATTTAAAAGATATTTTAAACGCATTATTTTTTTGCCTCTCTCGCTTTGATTTAATTACAATTAGGGTAATTACCCTATGATTGATTTAGAATCTTTTATTTTAAGTATAAAAGTATTCAAAGACGAGCGTAGCGAACTAGGCGGCCAGCCGAAGTACAACCAAATTAATCTATTACCCCCCCCCTATAAAGTCCCCTTTGGGGATTTAGGGGTTTTTTTGTATCGAGCGCCTTTGTCGTGTTAGACGATAAAGGAGTAGCGAGAACGAACCAACCGCCTTTGTCGTGTTAGACGATAAAGGAGTAGGTTGGAGAGTACATTAAAGGAGAATAAGATGTTATTTAATTTATCAAAAGAACAAAAAGATATTATTAATTCAGATGCTTCTTGCATGTATATACATGGTGGTGCTGGTTCTGGCAAAACTACTATTTTAATTGAAAAATTAAGACAAAAAGAAAAAGAAAAACCTTTAATTTTGGTAGCTACTAATGCTACTAAAAACATTATTTTTGATAAATTATTTTCATCATTAAAAGAAGATTATCCTTCTTATAATGATGATGAATTAGAAAAATATTTAAAAGATAATTATGAAATTAGAACATTTCATAGTTTTGCTTATTCTTGTTATTTAAAATATAATATTTTTAATGAAACAGCACAACAAAGAAAATTTATTGATGATGAAACTAAATTAAATATTTTAAAACTGATTTTAAAAGAAAATCAAGATTTAAAAATGTATTTTAAAGAACAAAGAAAATATTCATTTAGAAAGCTTTTGCAGGAATTAAATAATTTAATACGTTTAACTTTTCAAAAAGAAAACTGTTATTCATCTATTAAAATTGATGATAAAGTTTTAAAAAAATCTTTTGAATTGTTATTAAATTTGTATTATGAAAAATTAAATTATTATAATTTAATAACTTTTGATGGTTTATTAATTGAAACTAGTGATTTTATTGAATTTGTTGAAAGAAATAATGGTTTAATTTATAATCGTCCTGTTTTATTGATGAATTTCAAGATTTAAATTATTTTTATTATTTTATTATAAAAGAACTTTTATTTAATAAACCAAATTCTTTATATTGTTTTGGTGATTATACTCAAAATATTTATAGTTCTTTTGGTTCTAGTGAACGTATTTTGGAACTTTTTGTAAAAGATTTTAAACCTGAAAAACATTTTTTAAATGTTAATTATCGTTCCAAAGGTATTAATATTGTTAAAGCAGCTAATGAATTAATTGATAATAAGGAATATTTACAATTATCTTTTAGTGAAAAAAAATATAGAGATTTTATAAATTTTTCTTTTTTTGATAATTTTTATCAACAAATTAATTATTTGTGTGAAAAAATTAAAAATTCTTTAATTTATTCTACAACTGTTCTTTGCCGTAGTAATGCTGAATTACAAAAAATTAAAGATGAGTTTACAAAAAACCAAATTCCTTTTACTATATCTGATAATAATAATAGTAAAGAAAATGAAATCATTTTGTCAACGATACATGGATATAAAGGATATGAAAATGAATACGTTTATTTAATTGTTTGGCAAAATCGAAATGAATCACAAGATAAAGTTTTAGAAAAAAAATTAATTTATACTGCAATAACTCGTGCTAAACGTGATATTGAAATTTTAACTTTAAATGATTCTTCTATTTTTATAGATTATTTTTATTCCTTAATAAAAAAAGAATTAATTTCTGATAATTTTATAAAAGGATTAAATGATAAAATTTTTGATTTAGATTATTTAAAAATTTGTTTACCTAATTTAAAAGATATAGAAATTTATGATGAATTATCTACTACTATTAAAATTTATAATGAAAAAGTTACCGAATTAGAAAAACAACATAAATTTAATCAAATTAATGAATCTTATTATAAGAAATGTTATTTAAAATTATGTGTTTTATTTAAGGAAATTTCTAAAAATATTTATAAAGTAAAAAAAAAGGATAATGGTTATGAAACTCGTTTAAAAGGGTTTAATTATTTTATGTTTGAACCTTTTGAACGAATTAAATATTATAAAAAACATTTAAAAGAAAAAAAAGAAGAAAGGTATTTGTCATTAAGTGATGATGATTTGAAATTGGATTATTCTTTAAAAAAACAATTAAAAGAAAATAAATTGCAAGAAATTAAACCAAAATCAAAAATTTTAAGGCATTATCGAGATTCTTCACAAAATGCTAAGGATAAACTGTTATATAATTTTAAAGATTCTAAAAGAATATCTTTTATTACTTTGACAGCTCCTTATGATGATTTACAAGGTAAAACTATAAAATATACTCATGAACCTGATATTATGGGGCAAGTAAGGAAACGTTTTATTCGTTTAGTGAGAAAAAGTTATTTATCAAATTTATTTCAACAATTCTCTCAAAACGATTTGGTTTATTCTAAAATGCAAGATTTTCGATATTTTTGGTCTTTAGAAACTACTAAATTAGGAGTTATTCATTATCATATTATTTTTAATATTGATGTTTTAAATTCTTTTGGTGGATATTCTCGTTATTTGTGTACTGATAAAGATTATGCTTTGGGTTTAAAAAACCGACCTATTAAAGGAAATAAGAGTATTTTTTATGATGATTATTTAATGCATAAAATAGATGAAAAAGGTAATATTAAAATACCTCAAAATTATTACGAGAAAAATAATGTTAAAGTGCCAAAAATTACTTTGCTTTGGGCTAATGCTTATGCATCTGTTATGAATAAAAATAATATAAAACATTATAAACATTTAAATCCAATTAGTCAAAACGTGCAAATTTTTAGACCATCAAAAAAAATCTTTTATTTGAAAAAATTGAAATTAGTAAATGTAAAGCTTTTTATAAAGGTACTTTTGATAAAAAAGATTATGTCAATAAAATTGTTTCATATGTTAGTAAATATGTTTCTAAAAATGATAAACTAATTGAAACAAATTCTAATAAAGGAATTGATTTTTATAGTCGTCATTTGTTTGGATTTTCTCGTACATGTTTTACTTGTCCGCAAAAATCTTTTTTTGCATTATTTCCTTATGATATAATTAAAGAAATAGAATTAAGTCCATTTCCAGTGGTTAATTTTAATTTTTCTAATATATTTGAATGGAATATTAAACAAAGAGTTAATGGAAAAAATATTAAAATTCAACATAATTTGACTTTGTTGTGTAAATCTTATATGAATTCACAACAATTTCAAAATTCTAATTATTTTAGTTTAAATTTATCTGGTATTCAACCAAAAAATCATTTTCTTAATAAGAATTTTAAAAAATATTTTAAGTTACAAAAACTTAAATTAAAACTTAAAAAAGATTATGAAAAAAAAGATATTAAAATATTAAATAAAGTTGAATGTCAATATTGGTATAGATATCTTGAAAATAATTATATTCAAAGTTTTCAAATTTCATCTTAATTTAATTTGATTAAATTATTTTAAATTCAATATTTTTAGTTAATTTTGCTGTCTAATTATTAGACGGCTTTTGTTGTTGGAAAAAAATAAATAAAATTATTTATAAATTTTAAAAAACTTAAAAAAACTTTAAATTATTAAAATTATTAATGCTATAATATAAGTAATAAGAAAAAGATTTTTTTTTAAAAGAAACAATATTTTTAAAAAACTCAGTAATCGCCTACAAAAAACCCTTGAGAGCAAACTATAACATATTTTAATTTATCTTCGGTTTGACTAAAATATTCTTTATCAGAAGTGTGCCACACATAACCTAGAGCTCCTCCTCTTGGAGTAATTATAATGGTTCTTACTTTGGATTCTGAATGAGGGTGTTTCATTACAATAACGGCATGCCCTGCTTCGTGATAAGCTGTCATGATTTTTTCTTTTTCTTCAGTTTTGCGTGATTTTTTTGGCAGGACCTATACTCACTTTGTCAATGGATTCTTATAAATCTTTCATATTAATTTCTAATTGTTTATTTTTAGTAGCTAAGATGGTAGCTTCATTTACAATAGCTGCAAGTTCTGCGCACTTATATTGTTGCGATGTAATTCTAATGACAAATTGCTTTGATAAATACAAGGGTGTTTTTCAATGCAAGAATTAGCACCTAATAAAATTGTATGAACTTCATCATTATTATATAATTTAAAAAATAAATCTCTTATTTCTTCTATACTAAAATCAGATATTTTTTTTTTGATATAATTTATAAAACATAATATAACACTCTTTTCTTTAATTTAATCTTCATCTAAATTTATGTTTAAATCTTTTTTAATAAAATCTTTGGCTTCTCGTTCACTTAAAGCTTTTAATTGAAATTTATTTAATAAAGTATTTGGTTTTTTATAAGGTTTATTATATTCCATTTTTACTGGATTCCAAACTTTAAAAGTAATATATTTAGAATCTAAATTAATGTGTAATTTACAACGACGTTTTAATTGAATAATGCTTTCATCTTTTTTAAAAATATCTTCAAAGAAATCATCAATGCTTTTAACAGTAGTAATAATAATTAATTTACATTCTAAAACTTTATTTTTATAACGACTCTTAACTGATGATGCAGTATTATTATCTAACATTTTTAATAAATCTGATAAACCTAAACAATTAGAACGTAGGTCATCTAAAATAATACATTCTTCACCACGATAATCATCTAAAATATCATTACTACCAGATGAAATATAAGTTTGATAATTTTTGTCTTTGGCTATTTTTTTGGCAAGAGTAGTTTTACCTGAACCACTTTTACCAGTGATAAAAACACATTCCATGTCTCTTTCAATTCCTTTCAAAGTATTAGATCTATACTTAAATGCTTTTTCTATTGCAGCAGAATAGATATTATTTTCTATAATATTAATTTCTTTTGTAATATTATATTCTTTAATATCTCCTGATGCAATTCTAGATAAAATTTCTTTTAAGCGAGCATCCATTTTATATTTTCTGTTAAAAATATCTTGTTGAGACTCACTTTTCCAATCAAAATTACTAACTACTTCTTTTTCATCATATTGATGTTTGTCAGACCTATTAGCATGAATCATATACATTAAGGCATCACTAAATCTACCTTTTATTTTAGATACAAAGTTTTCTTGAGTATTAAACCATTGAGAGATATGTTTAGTATCTTGTGAATAATTAAATCTTAAATATATATGCCAATGAGGGGATTTAATATCTCCAATTTTTTTACCATTCAATTGAGCTTCTTTTTCATTTTGATAAATATCTTTATCGTGAAGAATAAAAGCATAATTTTGAATGGCTTTTTTTTTAGCTTCTAAAATATTTTCAATTTTTGATTGATTAATTAAATTACTATTAATAACAAGTTCGCATATTCGTAATTTCATTTTATTAGATTCCTTTTAATATTTTTTAATTATTGACTCTCCAACCTACTCCTTTATCGTCTAACACGACAAAGGCGGTTGGTTCGTTCTCGCTACTCCTTTATCGTCTAACACGACAAAGGCGCGAAAAGTAAATTATAAAAAGTGGACAGATTTACCTTTTGGTATAGAGTTACCCCCCCTAAAGAAAAAAATAAAGAATTTATATATATAAAAAAATGTTAAAATAAAAATATCGAAAAATATAAAATGTTAGGTAAAAAAATATGAATAAATTTAATGAACTTTCAAAAATTTATGACTTAGAATCATTTAAAGATAACGAAATTAAAAAAGAAATAATAATTTTTTTTGAAAAACAAAACGATCAAACATATCCTAAAAATCTCATCATAGAATATCGTTCAAGAATAGGAGTTCGTTCTTTGTGCAACAGTATAATGAATAAATTTAATTTATCTTATAATATAATTTTAGGAGGAAATATTAATAGTTCTTTTTTTAAAAGCCAATATTATAATAATAATAAAAATATAAATATATTTTTTCATGAAGATAAAGAATTAATTAAAAATAATTTTTTAGAAAAAATACTAAATAGAGAAGATTTTATAATCAAACCTCTATATGAACAATCAAAAATAATTAGTATGCAAGAAAAATTAAATATTTTTTTATGTGATTTTTAACCATTTCTTCATAATATTAAAAATATTAAAATTATTAATTATGTAAACAAAAAAATGTAAATTTATTAAAATTGATTATGAAAAAATAGCGAATTTGGGTATAAAAAAACCAACCCCTAAATCCCCAAAGGGGACTTTATAGGAGGAGGGTAAGAGTTAATTTGGTTGTACTTCGGCTGGCCGCCTAGTTCGCTACGCTCGTCTTTGAATACTAATCATATTATATAATAATTTAATAAATATATTTTAAAATTAATTTTTAATGCATTTTTTAGTTATAATTATTTTTGGAATTAATAAAAAATATTAAGATAATTGGTGTTAATAATGCAAAAATTAAAGAAAAAAATAAGATTATTATAAAATATGATTTCTCACATTAAAACTATTAATAAAAAAATAGTTTTTCAATTGGTTAAACAATTTGTTAAAGACCTAAATTTAACTACCATTTTAAAAACAATTCGTATTAATCGAAGTACTTATTATTATTGGCTAAAAATTGAAAAAAAGTTAAAATTAAAAGAAACAAAATATTTTTTGCAACAACAACGTATTCAAACTTTATGTTTACAACATGAATATTTTTACGGTCATCGTAAAATTACTGATTTATACCAAGAAATTTTTAATGAATTTATTACTAAGAAAAAAGTTTATCTTGTCATGAAAGAAAATAATATTTGTTGTAAGTTAAGGCCTAAAAAAAATAAATATTATTATAAAAATTTAAAATCTAACCTCAAAGTAATCCCAAATTTAATTAATCAAAACTTTACTACCTCCCAACCCATGCAAAAACTATTTACCGAAGTTACTTATTTTCCCACTCCCCAAGGATTTATTTATTTTTCGTGTATTATTGATTCTTTTAATAATCAAATTATTGCCTCCCACACTTCAAACCGACAAAATAAAGAATTAATTTTAAATACAATCAAAAAAATTCCTACTTTAAAAAACCCTTGTATTATTCATTCTGACCAAGGTAAAGTTTATCAATCTCTAAAAGTACAAAAAAAATTAACTAAAAAAGGGTTTTTAATTAGTATGTCTCGCAAAGCAAACCCACGTGATAACGCTGTCATTGAAAATCTTTTGGCCAGATGAAAAGTATTTTATTCAACCAACATCCTTTTTTATTTCAAAAAACCTCAACTAAAATCAAAAAAATTATCAATCAATTTCCTTCTTTTTGGAATAATAAATGGTTATTAACTAAATTAAATAATTTATCACCCTTACAGTATTTGCAAAATAGATAATATTTGTTAATAATATATAAACTTATAACCTTTGGAAAAAGGTTGTTTTTTTTCATACATTTTTTTCTACCAAAAACAATAAATTCCGCATTATTGTGTAAAAAAATTTAATCTATGTCTTTTTCATGGTGAGTTTTTTGTTATTTTGCCCTAACTATATAGTGTAAGGATAAATATTAAAAAAATATCTTTTGAAACTAGCAAATTATTAAAAAACATTAGACACTTTTTAAGTTTAATGAAATTATTTGTTAATTTGAAAAGATATGAAATTATCTATTTAATTTTAAGTCTTAAAGAGTAATTTTGAAATAAAAAAATGTCTAAAAAAACGGAACAGCGCAATCTTCATTTTCGCTGTCTCTTAAATAATGTGTTTCAGATATTTTTATATTATTTTCATCATATTCGGCATCATAAGTTTCATCATTTTCCCAATCTACTTTTTTTATCATCTTCTATTGTATAACGTCTTTGTTTTTTTATATTGTTATTTTCATCTTGTTCCAAGACTTCTTTTTAGAATCATCTACAAATGTAATTACCACATTATCATCCTTATTACCAAAGGAATCCAAAGGTACAAAGCCACCATCATCTTCAGAATTCACATCCATAGAAGCATCGCCATCTGCAAGAACCACATTCATAGAACTATCATCATCTTCGGAACTTGAACTATAACTGGTTGTCTTTTTGCTTCCATCTGAATTAAAAAATGTTTGTTTTGTCATTTCATTATCTTGATATTCTTTATTCCAAGTTTCTTTATGTTCCCAATAAATATCATCTTCTGAGGTTTTAAAATGTCTTTGTTTTAATGTATGTCCACTATTATCATCTAAAGTTCTATTCCAAGTATTAGGGCTTTTCCAATTTATTTCTTTATTGTCATTGAGGTAACTTCTTTTATTTAATTTATAAGGTCTATTATTAATAATTTTTAATTCTATATCATAAGTTTTATCGTGATTCCAATTAACTATTTTTTTATATTCTTTGCTATTTGATGTGTAATGCCTTTCAGTTAATATATATTCTTCAGCTTGAACTTCTTCTGCAAAGTTGCCATCATAATACGTTTTATCCCAAGTTTTATCGCGATCCCAATTAACTTGTTTGTTATCTTCGTCGCTGCCTTCTTTAAAATATCTTTTTGAAATTTGTTTATTATTAGAATCATAAACTTTATCCCAAGTATTAGGATTTCCCCAGTCTACTTGTTTTTCTTCGCCTTCATTATGAGGTTTATATGTTCTACTGGATGAAGTGTATGTTTGTGTTTCCTTATTAGTTGTTGCAAAAACATAAGTAATTTTTAATATAAAAAATAATAAAGAAATTAATAAATATAATTTAGATACTTTTAAATAAAATTATTTTTTTCTTTTTGCATTATTCATTTTTATAATATAGATCCTTTTTTATTTTATGTTTTTTAAAAAAAATAAAAATAATTGTAATCATTAAAACTAAAAAAATTAAATAATAATATATATTTTTTTAAAACCAAAAAGTAAATATTGAAATGAAAAAATAATTGTTATTTTGTATGTACATTTTTACATTTTTTTAACCCCATCTTTTTACAAATTTGCCACAGCAGTTCAAAAAAATAAAAAACTTGCTATTAATGTCATTTTATCACAAAAAAACAAGTTTTTGCTCACTAATCTGTATATCATGAGTGTTTTCCTTGCAATTTTATATATAAAAAAAGAGACTTCAAAAGTCTCTTTTTGGGATTATTTAATTTTTTTAAAAATATTTTTACTTTTTTTGTCAATCGATTTTTTCTAAATTGCGTTCTGCCTGGGTTTTGGTTAAGTAGTTAGGAACTAATAAATGGCAATTGGAAACAATTTTTGCAAATTGTTTGATGGTGCAAAAATCTATTTTGATAGTAGTTGGTTCAATTAATAAATGATTAGGAAAAGATTGCAAGAAACTGCTTTCAAATCTATCTTCGTTTAAGTAAATGTGGTTTTCTTTGAGGCTTAAAGCAAAAAAAGCATTACTTCTAGCATCAATTAAAGGAGTAAGTGAAGCATAAGAATAACCACTAGATAAAAGTAATAGACTGCTTATTTGGTATAAAGGGATTTGTAAGTTGAAGGCTAACATTTTGGCTGTAAGAACTGCTACACGAGTGCCAGTATAAGAACCAGGCCCCACACCAACTATTAAAGCATCTAAGTTGGTTAGACCTAAATTATTTTCTTGTAAGACACTTTCAATTAAAGGAATCATGCAAGGAACATAATCGTTTTTGCCAAGGCGGGATTTGAAAGTAGTAATTTTTCCTTGGATAACTAAAATAACTATTTGGCTTTTGGTGGCAGTATCTAGAATTAAAATGTTTTTGTGATTCATTGTCGTATCGCTTTCAAAAGTTTGGTTAGAGATTTGCAAAAAAATTTAAAGGTTGTTTTTGGAATAAGTATTTTGCATATCATTTTGATCCACTTTTATTTTTATTATCAAGGTTGCTATTTTGATAGATAGTAATTTTTCTTTGAATTTCATTTAAAAATGTCATTTCTACTAAAAAAGCAAAATCAGGAAAAAGGTAACTGCAATTTTGAAAATATTCTACTATAACAAAATCTTGATAAGTAAGGTCTTCTAATAGTTCTTCTAAAAATTCAGTCTCAAGGTCTGTGCTATATAAATCAAGATGATAAATAGTGTGCAATTTGTTCTTGTAGGTTTTAGAAATGACAAAAGTAGGACTACAAACATTTTGATGGATGACAAAACTTTTAATAAAACCCTTAGTAAAGATAGTTTTTCCACAACCCAAAGAGCCTTGTAATAAAATGATTGTTTTGCTTTGTTTTTCTTTGGGAGTGTTTTTTTTTTGATTGATGAGTTTTTTTCCTAAATTGTAACCTAATATTTGGGTTTCTTTTGGGGTATTAGTAATTGTTTCTAAATATATTTTGGTTTTCATATGCGTTTAGACCTTTAATTATGAGATTAAAATAATATGATAAGACCTTTGTTCTTTTTTCTTTGGTGTTTTGTCTTTTGTTGTTGGTTTAAAATTAATTTTCTACGCCATCTACATCAAGTACTTCTTTTTTGACAACTGCTACTGAAACTGCTTTATGACCTGTTTTTAATTTGATGATGCGCGTTCCTTGGGTAGCTTTGTTTTTGGTTTTGGTAATTTGGTCAATTGCTACTCTTACTACTTGTCCTTTGTCAGAAGAAACAATAAGATCATCTGTAGGAAGGACAACTTGTAGGGTAATAAGTCTTCCTTTTTGGTCGTTTACTTTGATAGTTTTAGAGCCTTTGCCACTACGCGCTTGAATGCGGTATTGATTGACATTGGTGATTTTCCCAAAGCCGTTTTCAGTCATTACTAAAATGTTTTGTTCTTTGGAATCAGTGTCAAATAAAGCAGCTCCTACTAAGAATTCATCACTTCCAAGACGCATTCCAATTACACCCATGCTGTTGCGACTAATACTTTTAATTTTGGTTTCACAAAAACAAATAGCATTGCCATTGTTAGATGCTAGAATGATATTTTTAGTGCCTGTGGTTTTGTTTACTGTAAGGACTTCATCGTTTTCTTTTAACCTAATTGCAATAAGACCTCTTTTGGAAATGTGGCTGTATTCTTTGAGAGGTGTTTTTTTGACTATGCCTTTTTTGGTAGCAAAGAATAAGTAATCTTGGGATTGATCAAAGTTTTTAACACTGGTAAAAGAAGTTAAAAATTCGTCTTTTTCGAATGGTAAGAAATTAACAAGATGGCTTCCTTTGGATTGTCTTTGACCTAAAGGAATTTCGTAGCCTTTGAGTTGATAGACTTTGCCTTTGTTAGTAAAAAATAAGTGATAATCGTGAGTAGAAGTAATTGCTAGATGTTCAATAAAGTCTTCTTCGTAGATTTTCATACCAGAAACGCCTTGCCCACCTCTTTTTTGTTGTTTGTAAGTATCAATATCCATGCTTTTGATGTAGCCTTTGTTAGTAATTGTAATAATGATAGTTTTTTCTTCGATTAAGTCTTCGTCTTCAAAGTTTAGGGGAGCATCAAAATTGAGGGTAGTTTTTCTGTCATCTTGGTATTTTTTCTTCATTTCTAGAAGTTCTTTTTCTAAAATGCGTTCTTTTTTCTTTTGGGAATCAATGATACTTTGGCATTCTAAAATTTCTTGATTGAGGTTTTTTTCTTCAGTGATAAGTTTTTGAGTTTCTTGGTTAGCAAGTCTTTGGAGGCTCATTTCTAAAATGGCTTTGCTTTGTATTTCATCAAAATTGTACCTTTGCATTAATTTGCTTTGGGCTTCTTTGACATCTGTAGAAGTTTTGATGAGTTTAATAGCAGTTTCGATGTCTTCTAAAATAGTGATAAGAGCTGTTACTAAATGTTTTCTTGCGCTTGCTTTTTTGAGTTCAAAGCTTTTTTGGCGGTTAATAACTTCGATGCGGAAATTGAAAAAAGCTTCTAAGATTTGTTTTAAAGAAACTAATTGGGGAGTTTTTCCAACTAAGGCAACCATATTGATACCAAAAGAAATTCTTAATTGGGAATGTTTGTAAAGCTTGTTAAGAATAATTTTACTGTTTGCGTCTCTTTTAAGTTCGATTACAATTTTCATTCCTTTGCGACTGGATTCGTCTCTAAGGTCTGTGATTCCTTCTACTATTTTGTTTTTAACTAGAAAAGCAATTTTTTCAATTAGATCAGTTTTTTTGACTTGATAAGGAATTTCTGTAACAATGATTGAAGTTTTTCCTCTTTCTTCCGAAACGTGACTTTTAGCCTTTAAGATAACAGCTCCTTGTCCGGTGTGATAAGCGCTTTTTAAACTTTGTAAGCCTAAAAGTTCGCCACCAGTAGGAAAATCAGGTCCTTTGATGTGTTGCATTAATTCATCAATGGAAACGTCTTTATTATTAATGTAGTTAATTAAACCATCAATGACTTCGCCTAAATTATGAGTAGGGATTTTGGTTGCCATTCCTACTGCAATTCCTGTAGCTCCGTTAATTAATAAGTTGGGAAGAGCTGTTGGAAGTACTAATGGTTCTTTTTCAGTACCATCGTAATTATCAACAAAATCAATTGTGTCTTTGTCAATGTTTTTGATTAGTTCCATTGCCATTTTTGCCATTTTAACTTCAGTATAACGCATAGCTGCTGCTTTGTCGCCATCAATTGAACCAAAGTTTCCATGACCGTCTACTAAAGGATAACGGTAACTAAAATCTTGAGCCATTCTTACCATTGCATCATAAATGCTTGGGCCTCCATGAGGATGGTATTTACCCATAATATCCCCAACTACACGAGCTGCTTTTTTGTAGCTTGCGTGACTGTAGACGCCTAATTCTTTCATACTATATAAAATACGTCTTTGGACTGGTTTTAAGCCATCTTTAATGTCTGGTAAAGCTCTTGATACAATTACGCTCATTGCATAACTTAAGAAGGATTTTTTCATCTCCTCGCTTAAGTTTACTTCTTGAATGTTGCCATGATCGTGGTCTTTGTTGTTGTTGGCTTCATTGTTTTGAGTTTTTTGGTCGCTCATTTTTAACCTCTTTTTAAATATATATTAGTTGTTATTTAATGTTATAGTTTGTTAGTTTTAGTTGTATAAAATAATTATTTATAATTAAACGTCTAAATCAGCTTCTAAGGCTTTTTCTAAGATGAAGTTTTTTCTTGGTAAGACTTTTTCTCCCATTAACATGTTAAAAGTTTGGTCTGCTTCCATTAAGGCTTCTTCATCACTTAAAGCATTAAGGGCATTTTTGAGGCTTGCTTTGAGAAGAGTACGAGTTTCTGGGTCCATAGTTGTTTCCCAAAGTTGATTAGGATTCATTTCTCCAAGTCCTTTGTATCTTTGGAAACCATCTTTTAAGTTGTTTTTAGTTGCAAAAGTTTGTTTGGCTTTTTCATCATAAAAATATTTTGGAGCGCCTTTTCCTTTTTGGTATTTGTATAAAGGAGGACGAGCAAAATAGATGTAGCCTTTTTCAATTAATTTACGGAAATGTCTGAAAAAGAAAGTTAATAGTAAAGTTCTTATGTGAGCTCCATCAACATCGGCATCTGTCATAATGATAATTTTGTGATAACGGATTTTATCCATATTAAAGTCTTTGCCTTTACCAATGTTAATTCCTGCACCAATTGCTTGTATTAAGGATTTAATTTCTTTATTGGTAAGAATTTTGGCATCTAGACTTTTTTCTACATTAAGGACTTTACCACGTAAAGGAAGGATAGCTTGAAAACGTGAGTCTCTTCCTTGTTTAGCAGAACCGCCCGCTGAATCTCCTTCGACAATGTAGAGTTCAGAAATATGAGGGTCTTTACTTCTACAATCAGCTAATTTGGAGGCAAAACCTAAAGAATCAAGGGGTTTGTTTCTTACTACTTCACGAGCACGTTTAGCAGCTAGACGGGCATTTGCAGAAAGAAGACATTTATCAATTATTTTTCTTGAATCTTGGGGATGTTCTAATAAATATTTTTCTAAAAATTCGCCAAATAATTGGGATGTAATTTGTCTTACTTCAGTATTTGCTAGTTTGGCTTTAGTTTGTCCTTCAAATTGAGGGTCTTGATGTTTTAAAGAAATAATAACAGTAATTCCTTCTAAGATGTCTTCACTTAATAAATGTTCGTCTTTTTTTAAAAGATTGAATTCCTTAGCATATTTAGAAATAACACGGTTTAGGGCTAGTTTAAAGCCTTCTTCGTGAGTTCCTCCTTCATGAGTAGGAATATTGTTAACAAAAGAAAAGATTTTTTGGCTTTGGGTGTAGTTAGGAATAGCATCTTTGCCTTCTTTTTCTTCTATTTCGTTTCCTTGTGCATCTTTTTTAGGGGGACGAATTTTGGTAGTGTATTCAAAGACAATTTCAAAAACTAGTTTTTGGGATTCTTTTTCCAGATAAAAAATTTCGTGAAAAGGAGTTTGTTTGTGACTAGTGTTAATAAAATCTAGGTAGTCTTGCAAACCTTTTTCATGGTAAAAGTTAAAAACAATTTCTTTTTCGTATCTTTTGTCAGCAATGTTTAATTTAAGACCTTTGTTTAAAAAAGATAATTGTTGCATTCTTTCTTTGAGAGTATCAAAGTTATAAATGGTAGTTTCTTGGAAAATTTCAGGGTCTGCTAAAAATTGGATAGTAGTTCCTCGTTTGTTAGTTTTTCCAATTACTTCCAAAGGCGAAACTGCAATTCCTTTTTCGTATTTTTGAAAATAGATTTGCTTATTGAGATGAATTTCTACAGTAAACCAAGTAGAAAGAGCATTTACCACAGAGGCTCCTACACCATGAAGTCCTCCTGAAACTTTGTAAGAAGAACTGTCAAATTTTCCTCCAGCATGAAGAGTAGTTAGAATTGTTTCTACTGCTGGTTTTCCTGTTTTGGGGTGAATATCAACTGGGATTCCTCTACCGTTGTCAGAAACACTAATAATTTCTCCAGGTAGGATTTCTAAAGTAATGTTGTTAGCGTGTCCTGCTAAAGCTTCATCAATGGAATTATCAACGATTTCCCAGACTAAATGATGAAGTCCTTTTTGAGCGGTTGAACCAATATACATTCCTGGTCGTTTGCGAACTGCTTCCAAACCTTCTAAAATTTGAATACTATCGGCATTGTAATTTTTCAAAAGAATAGCTCCTTTTTTGTAAATTTATAAAATATTAAAAATAGATTAAAGAATAAAGAATAAAAATAAAATTGTAAAACATGAAAAACATGTAAAAAGATAAATAAAAAAACTTTGCAAATAGCAAAATATTAATTATGAAAAACATTTACCAATTATTTTTTTAATTCATTATTTTTGGTAAAACATTTATTATTGTTTTTGATAATTTGGATAAAAAGATGATATTTTATACAACTTAATCACAACATATTATAACATAAAAACTAGTTATTTTGTGGTTTTTACAATTATTGAGTAAAAACATACTCTAAATTGGCTGAGGTGTTCCATTTTTTTAGACACTTTTTTATTTCAACATTACTCTTTAAGACTTAAAATTAAATAGATAATTTCATATCTTTTCAAACTAACAAATAATTTCATTAAACTTAAAAAGTGTCTAATGTTTTTTCATAATTTGCTAGTTTCAAAAGATATTTTTTTTTAATATTTTATCCCTACACTATATATATAGGTCGAAAAAACGAAAAAGTTGCTATAAAAACGACATGGGTTTCATTTTTTTACACAATAATGGGGAATTTTTGATTTTAGGTCGGTTATGCTATATAATAACAGGGTTAAATGGCAAAATGCTCACCATAAACACTAGCGATTTTGTCTGGAAGAGACAAAAAAATGAAAAAAAGTTGTCAAAAATAGATCAAAAAATCTCCCTTAAAAATAAAAAAAATGACCCCTCAAATGAGGGGGTCTAAATTAGTTTTAAAAAAATGATCCGTTTTAATTTATGCCAAAATTGTAAAAATTAAAAGTAAGTTTTTCCTAAGTTTTTGAGGACTGCTTTATCAAGAAATTGAATTTAAAAGGGGGGTCTAAATTAGATTTAGGGTTTTATTTACCCTAATTGGAATTAAATCAAAGCAAGAGGGGCAAAATAATGCGTTTAAGAGCATTCCTGATTTAGGGGGGTATTTTAAAATAGTCAGTAGAAGAAATTATAATTATAATGTTTGTTGTAAAAATTAATCTTAATGGGTGTGTGTTTAATTTATTAGATCGATGAGTTAAAAAATACAATTTTATTTTATTTTTTTTAAAAATTCTTGAAAACGATGGATATTGAATAAAACATTGGTTTCCGTTAAGGTTTTTTTCCAACAAAGATGCGTTTTTTTTCAAACCTGGACTTTCTATCACATAAATAAATTGAATATTTTTGAATTTATTGATAGTTTTACTAAATTCTACCAAACGCTTTAATTCGCTATTAATTTTGGAGCCTGAAGTGTTAAAAAAACTACATTCTAAAAGATAATTTATATTATTATGTTTAAAAACAAAATCCACTCTTTTTGTTTCTTTTAATTCAAAACCTTTTAAAATGTCTGTTAAAAGAACTTCTTCTTGGAAATTGAAATTATTTGTTTTTAAAAGAGTTTTAATTAAATTAGGCAACAAAACTCCTGATTTATTTTTTCTTGAGTTAGAATCCAACCCCACCAAAACCCCAAAAATATAATCTTTAATATTTTGATTAAAATTTGAATTTACAAAAACATTAGTTAGAAGTTTTGATTCTTTAATAAAATTAATGACAACTTCTTTATCTTGGTGGTCAAAAGTAATTTCTTCATTTTGGTTTATAAAATGATTAACTTTTTCCCACGAAACATAATCCTTTAAAAAATAAGATGTAGATTTTAACTCTTTGAAAAACAATAAATTATTTATTTGTTTAATTTGGTCATCTCTTAATGTAAAATTCGTAATAATTGTTTCGTAGGTTTTATTTTTCCGATTGCAGCTTTGGGAATTGATAAAACGATTAACAGGAATTCTTATAAAATTAAAATCTTTGTATAAGTGGTTAATTAATTGAGTGTCGTGATTAGTTAAAACCCATTTAACTCCTCTTAAATGAGCTGCTTTTAAAGATTCAAACAAATCTTTTTGGTTTGTTTGATTAAAAGGGGATGCATTATAGCTGTTAAAAGTTTGAGTATCTGAATCATAAGGAGGATCACAAAACAATAAATCATTAATTTGTGTTTGAGCAACTATTGTTGCGTAATCTTGGTTTTGGATTTTAATTTCATTCTTTTTTAAGAATAATGTGATATTTTTTAAGATTAGATTCGTTAATGATAGTTGATAAACAAACATCATTTTTTCCATTAAACGGAGAGTTAAATTGATTTTTAGAATTAACACGATAAAGACCATTAAAACGAGTTTTATTAAGAAAAATAAAGCGAGCAGTTTTTGAAATATTATCCAACGAAGAGGTTTTTTTGGTCGCGCAATTGATAATAAAAATCTTTTTTTTCTAATTTTAAACGTTTAATATATGTTTTTAATAAATTAACAACATCACGAGATTGTGATTTTAAAGTATGCCAAGCAGTTATCAATTCTTCATTAATATCAGACAAAACAGCTTTTTGAGGTTCCAAACTAAAAAAAACACTCCCGCCTCCTAAAAAAAGTTCAAAATAAGTTTCATATTTAACATTCATAACAACTTTCAAAAAAAGGCCAAAGTTGGGGTTCCACCCGCCCATTTGACAAATGGTTTTAGTTTTAATGTATTTGACATTTTGATAACCTCTTTCTTGTTTTTTAACTATTTTTCTACAACTTAAAATTTTAAGATAAATAGAGGCATTTACCCTACTTAATTAAAATTATTTATATAAACTATCCTAATTATACCTCAAATCATAACAATAACATGAAAATTTTGATTAACTCTTTAATAAAATATATTATTAACATCCAAAGTTGCGTTTTAATTTATACACTTTTTAATACTTCCTTAATTAACATCACATAATCAGGGTTTATTTCAATACCAATATAATTTAGATTTTTCTTTTTAGCAACTAAACATTCTGAACCCGAACCAGTAAAAGGAATTAAAACATTACCTTTTTGATTTTCATAATCACTGAATCAATTAATTTAGTAGTTAACATTTGGGGTTTTTGAGTAGGATGAATAATAGTTTGATGAGGTTTTTGATGATTTTTTAGTTCTTTAGAACTAAAAATTTTACAATCACAAGTTTTACATAAAAAGAACCGTTCTTTTAATCCTGCACCACCTGCTAAAGCAGGAACTTTAATGATATCACGTGTGAGAGCTCCTTTTTCGTTTACGCGATACAAAGTTTCAGAATTACCAAAACGTCCTAAAGTACCAATTCTTTTTTTTCCATCACACTTCAAAAAATTGTAGGTATAAGGTTCTCTAATTTGATCGATATTAATTTCAGGTTTTTTGTTATTCCAAAGACATAAAATTGATTCATAAGAACGTTGCCAAAAATTACAAGAAGGCATGTTTTTATTAGTATAATGCCAAGCTAAAATTCTTTTTTTTCGTAAGGAAATTGAGCCGCAACCCGAGCTAAAATTTCGGGATAATCATACATATAAAAAATACCATCTGGAGTCAATAATTTAAGGCATTGTTGAATCCAATCCAAAGACCATTTTAAATACCCATCTATTTCTAACAAATCGCGGTTATTACCAAAATTTTTACCAATAATATTATAAGGTGGGTCAGCGATAACAATATTGAATTTAATATTTTGAAGTTGTGGTAAAAACTCACAAACATCGCCTAAAATAATATGAGAAAAAGAATCAATTTTATCAATAAATTCGTTTTATTTGTTAAAATATTATTTTGAAATTTTACTATATCGATATGTGGATATTCAATTTCAAGTTGAGTAATTATTTTTTTTTTAAGTCTGTATCGTAATTTTTAGGAATAGATTGTTGTTTTTCCCAACGTTTGATAGTACCTTTATGAACTTGGAGGCAATTTAAGATAAAATCTATTCCTTTGATTTTTTTGATACTTAAAAATGCATCAAAAGAAGTCATATTTTTCATTTTTTTACCCTTCTTTCTTCTTAAATATTGTATCATAGTTTGTTTCTATTTCTGATTTGAATTATATTAGTTTAAAAAATGACCCCTCAAATGAAGGGGATATTTTTTTTATTTTTTTCACTTTTTTTATCTCTTCTGTCATCATTTCGCTAGTGTTTATGGTCGGGTTTTGTCATTTAACCCTGTTATTATATGGCATAAATAGCCAAAAGTGGAGAATTCCGCATTATTGTGTAAAAAAATTTAATCCATGTCGTTTTGTATGCAACTTTTTCGTTTTTTTGCCCTATATATAGTGTAGGGATAAAATATTTAAAAAAATATCTTTTGAAACTAGCAAATTATGAAAAACATTAGACACTTTTTAGTGTAATGAAAACTACTTTGTTAGTTTGAAAAGATATGAAATTATCTATTTAATTTTAAGTCTTAAAGAGTAATTTTGAAATAAAAAAATGTCTAAAAAAACGGAACACTTCAGAACAAACAAAATATTATAATGAGAATTTTTTAAAACCAGCTACCCAAGATTATATACAAATAAAACAATCAAATAATTCTAATGGTGATAAAAAAACTGAAATTACTTTTTGGCAAAAAGTTTGGGAAACATTACCAACTTATAAAAAACCGTTTGTTTTTTTCTTTTATGGTGGCTATTGATAGTATTATTTTAGGATTTTTAATTACTTTGCTTTTTGTTAAAATTAAGATTTATGCAGAAAAACAAAATAAAAAAAATAATTCTTTATTAGCTTTTTATCTTTATAAAGGGCTATCTAAATTAATTGATAAGTTATTTATTTTTCTAAATGCTGTTCCTATTATGGTTCAAGCATTGTTATGTTGGAATTTATTATCCTTATTTGGTTATTTAAAAAAATCCTCCTTATCCTTTTTTAGCTATTCCTTTTATTACTACTTTATTAGTTATTTCTCTAAATACTATTGCTAATTTAACTAATTTATTCATGCATAATATTAAAATGTTGGATAAAGGACAAATTGAGGCTGCTTATTTATTAGGAATGAATCAAAAACAAGTCTTTAAATATATTTTATTTGAACAAGGATTACAAAGAACTAAACCTTTTATTTGGCAACAATTTATTCTAAATATTAAAGATACTGCATTATTTTCTGTTGTTGGATTTATGGGCTTTATTTGGCAAGCAGATAGAAATAAAGTATTTGATTATGATCAAATTACTCCTTATTTTATTGTAAGTATCATTTATTTATTTTTAGTAAGAATTACAAATTATTTAGATAAAAAAACTAAAAAGAAAATGATATAATAAGAAAAAAGCATTTTTTAACATTTTAATAAATATTTATTTTACTTCTTTTATAAATTAAAATCAAAAAACCACCAAACAACCAAACAACCAAACCACACAACCAACAAAATAATTAACTTTTACTATTAAGAAAGTATTTAAAAATAAGGAGATATTAAAATTGAGAATTATACCTTATGAACTTTATCCTTATGCCTCTGATCTTGCTTTATGTGCTTTAAGAAAAGAATTTGGTATGTATGATCATTGTTTAAATACTTGCAAAAATAATAAAGCTATGCAACCGTTTTTAGATATGAAAAGAAATTATTTTTATTTATCATTTGATTTATGGGTATTAGAGATGCAACAAAGAAAGCATTATATTAATAGTTTTCATTTGTTTTATGCCAATAAACACAAATATTGCCTTATTAACACTGATTTTATCTTGATATTGGAGTGTTGTATTCAATGGGAAATAAAAGGATTTATGCCTTACAACACTTCTTTATCTTGGTTTTTGGTGGCATTAAAATGTTTAGAACAACAACAACAAGTAGCCAAATCCCAAACCAACCCCCATCCCAACTTTGTACCAACTCCATCCACTAATTATTATCTAGATTTTTGTATCTATCAAAAGTTATTATTGTGGTACAAACAAACCTTTATGCAAGCGAACGAAAAAGGGAACCTCAAACCTAAACAACTCAATATGGAAGAAGTAAAAAGTTATTTCCAAACACAATTAAAACGAATATAGACTTTCAAATAACAACAATCCATCAATGGATTGTTTTTTTATTTTTAAGGTTTTTTATTTGTTTAAAGAAACGCAACGCAACAGTTAGACAACAACAAAACGAACAAAACGCTTTTAGTGGTTCTCAAAGTTTTATTTAAAAATATACCATCTCCTTTTTGATCTTTTTTTAATAACAAATTTTTCATCGATATCCCAAAACATTTACAAAAAAATATAATTTTACACAAAATTTAACAAAAGTATTTTTTTATTTGCCAAATCCTAAAATGTTTGTTATAATATTATAGTAATTATGTTGTGCGTTTTTGAAGCGCAATTTCGACAGACCAAATTTGCCGGAATTCAATCTTAAAACCATCCAAACATTTGCCATTTATTTAGCAATTATTTTGCCAAATTTCAATTATTTTTTTAATTTTGAAAAAAAAGCAACAAAACATTTGCTATTTGTTTTTTTATGTGATATAATAAAAAAGGTATTGCGATTTTATTTGCTTTGAAAACATTTTTTGAAAGCAAAAACAACAACTTTTAATTATTTTTTAATTATTTGTAACTTGCTAAATTGCATATTTTGATTGTTTATTCTTAATTTATTTTTTCACAATTTTTTACCAAAACTACCTTAATCTTTGAAAACTGAAGATGATAATTAACGAATATTTTTAATTATTTTTTAACACCTTAAAATTGACACCAAAAAGCAATTTTTGATGCATCAATTTTGTAACATACGAAGAGTTTGATCCTGGCTCAGGATTAACGCTGGCGGCGTGCCTAATACATGCAAGTCGAACGGAAGTTTAAGCAATTAAACTTTAGTGGCGAACGGGTGAGTAACGCGTAAGCAATCTGCCCCTAAGACGAGGATAACAGTTGGAAACGACTGCTAAGACTGGATAGGAGACAAGAAGGCATCTTCTTGTTTTTAAAAGACCTAGCAATAGGTATGCTTAGGTAGGAGCTTGCGTCACATTAGTTAGTTGGTGGGGTAAAGGCCTACCAAGACTATGATGTGTAGCCGGGCTGAGAGGTTGAACGGCCACATTGGGACTGAGACACGGCCCAAACTCCTACGGGAGGCAGCAGTAGGGAATTTTCGGCAATGGAGGAAACTCTGACCGAGCAACGCCGCGTGAACGATGAAGTATTTCGGTACGTAAAGTTCTTTTATTAGGGAAGAATAAATGATGGAAAAATCATTCTGACGGTACCTAATGAATAAGCCCCGGCTAACTATGTGCCAGCAGCCGCGGTAATACATAGGGGGCAAGCGTTATCCGGAATTATTGGGCGTAAAGGGTGCGTAGGCGGTTAAATAAGTTTGTGGTCTAAGTGCAATGCTCAACATTGTGATGCTATAAAAACTGTTTAGCTAGAGTAAGATAGAGGCAAGTGGAATTCCATGTGTAGTGGTAAAATGCGTAAATATATGGAGGAACACCAGTAGCGAAGGCGGCTTGCTGGGTCTTTACTGACGCTGAGGCACGAAAGCGTGGGGAGCAAACAGGATTAGATACCCTGGTAGTCCACGCCGTAAACGATGAGTACTAAACGTTGGGTAAAACCAGTGTTGAAGTTAACACATTAAGTACTCCGCCTGAGTAGTACGTACGCAAGTATGAAACTTAAAGGAATTGACGGGACTCCGCACAAGCGGTGGATCATGTTGTTTAATTCGAAGGTACCCGAAAAACCTCACCAGGTCTTGACATGCTTCTGCAAAGCTGTAGAAACACAGTGGAGGTTATCAGTTGCACAGGTGGTGCATGGTTGTCGTCAGCTCGTGTCGTGAGATGTTGGGTTAAGTCCCGCAACGAGCGCAACCCTTATTGTTAGTTACCAGCACGTAATGGTGGGGACTTTAGCAAGACTGCCAGTGATAAATTGGAGGAAGGTGGGGACGACGTCAAATCATCATGCCCCTTATGACCTGGGCTACAAACGTGATACAATGGCTGTTACAAAGGGTAGCTGAAGCGCAAGTTTTTGGCGAATCTCAAAAAAACAGTCTCAGTTCGGATTGAAGTCTGCAACTCGACTTCATGAAGTTGGAATCGCTAGTAATCGCGAATCAGCATGTCGCGGTGAATACGTTCTCGGGGTTTGTACACACCGCCCGTCAAACCACGAAAGTTGGCAATACCCAAAGCCGGTGGCCTAACTTCGCAAGAAGAGGGAACCGTCTAAGGTAGGGTCGATGATTGGGGTTAAGTCGTAACAAGGTATCCCTACCGGAAGGTGGGGATGGATCACCTCCTTTCTAAGGAAACAATTATCATCTTCAGTTTTGAGAGACTTAAGAAAGTTTTTCATTTTAACTTGCTTGCAAATTGTATTTGCAACATTTTAATCTTTTTAAGATTAAGGGCCTATAGCTCAGTTGGTTAGAGCACACGCCTGATAAGCGTGAGGTCGGTGGTTCAAGTCCATTTAGGCCCACCATAACCACAAATAAGGCAAAATCTTAAAAAAGCTCTTTGAAAAGTAGATAAACGAAGGTTAAAAAATCAAAGGAACTAAGGGCGCACAGTGGATGCCTTGGCACTAAGAGCCGATGAAGGACGCAATTAACGGCGAAACGCCACGGGAAGCTGTAAATAAGTGAAGATCCGTGGGTCTCCGAATGGGGAAACCCATTACATTGAAGATGTAATATTCTTCTAATACGATTTATCTTGTTAGAAGAAAGGAAACGCGGCGAACTGAAATATCTAAGTAACCGCAGGAAAAGAAAGTAATAACGATTCTGGTAGTAGTGACGAGCGAACCCGGAACAGCCTGATACCATTTCTAGTTACAAAATTTTAACGAAGTAGAAGCTTTTGGAAAGAAGCACCAAAGAAGGTGACAGTCCCGTAAACGTAAGTTAAAATCTAGGGTATCAATAAGTACGGCGAGACACGAGAAATCTTGTCGGAAGATGGGAGGACCATCTCCTAAGGCTAAATACTTCTTAGTGACCGATAGTGAACTAGTACCGTGAGGGAAAGGTGAAAAGAACCCCGAAAGGGGAGTGAAATAGATCCTGAAACTGTGTGCCTACAATTAGTCAAAGCACGTTAATGTGTGATGGCTTGCCTTTTGCAGAATGAACCGGCGAGTTATGATATGGAGCAAGGTTAAGTTTTAAGGAACGGAGCCGTAGCGAAAGCGAGTCTTAATAGGGCGTTTATAGTTGCATGTCATAGACCCGAAACTGAAGTGAGCTAGCCATGAGCAGGTTGAAGTTTAGGTAAAACTAAATGGAGGACCGAACCAGGACACGTTGAAAAGTGTTTGGATGACTTGTGGCTAGGGGTGAAATTCCAATCGAACTCAGAGATAGCTGGTTCTCCCCGAAATAGCTTTAGGGCTAGCGTTGATTTAGTAATTTGGTGAAGGTAGAGCACTGAATGAGTAAGGGCTCCACCTCGGGGTACCGAACTCAATCAAACTCCGAATGTTACCAAATAAAATTAGCAGTCAGACTGTGGGTGATAAGGTCCATGGTCAAAAGGGAAATAGCCCAGACCGTCAGCTAAGGTCCCAAAATTGATGTTAAGTGGCAAAGGAAGTGAAGACGTTTAAACAACTAGGAGGTTGGCTTAGAAGCAGCCATCCTTTAAAGAGTGCGTAATAGCTCACTAGTCGAATGACTCTGCGCCGAAAATGTACCGGGGCTAAAACATCATACCGAAGCTACGGATTCAAATAACTTCTTAGTTATTTGAATGGTAGGGGAAGCGTTCTGACATCAGTGAAGCCATAGCGGAAGCAGTGGTGGAGAGGTCAGAAGTGAGAATGCCGGTGTAAGTAACGAAAAGATAGGTGAGAATCCTATCCGTCAAAAACCCAAGGTTTCCAGGGCCAGGTTCGTCCTCCCTGGGTTAGTCGGGTCCTAAGGTGAGGGAGAAATCCGTAATCGATGGCAAGCAGGCTGAGATTCCTGCACTAGTTAATCAACTGACGGAGGGACAAAGCAGGCTAAACACGCCCCTTATTGGATTGGGGTAGAAAAACTAAGTCTGAGAAGACAGGCAAATCCGTTTTCTCATTTAAAGACAAGGTTTGAAAGTAAAGTGATTGATGTCATACTTTCAAGAAAAGCTTCTAGGGCTAATTGATTAACTACCCGTACCGCAAACCGACACAGGTGGGTAGGTAGAGTATACTAAGACGCGCGAGCAAACTCTTGTTAAGGAACTCGGCAAAATTACTCCGTAACTTAGGGATAAGGAGAGCTTTTATTAAAACTAAAAGCCGCAGAGAATAGGCCCAAGCGACTGTTTATCAAAAACATAGGTCTCTGCTAAACCGCAAGGTGATGTATAGGGGCTGATGCCTGCCCGGTGCTGGAAGATTAAAAGGAGATGTCAGGCAACGAAGCATCGAATTGAAGTCCCAGTAAACGGCGGCCGTAACTATAACGGTCCTAAGGTAGCGAAATTCCTTGTCGGGTAAGTTCCGACCCGCACGAAAGGCATAACGATTTGGGCGCTGTCTCAACAAGAGCCTCGGTGAAATCAAATTACCGGTGAAAATGCCGGTTACCCGCGACAGGACGAAAAGACCCCATGGAGCTTTACTGCAACTTAATATTGAAATTGGAAATAAGATGTACAGGATAGGTGGGAAACTGTGAGAGAAAAACGCTAGTTTTTCTGGAGTTATCCTTGGGATACCACCCTTGTTATTTTTAGTTTCTAACCTGCACATGTGTAATGTGAGGGACAGTGTTTGGTGGGCAGTTTGACTGGGGCGGTCGCCTCCTAAAGAGTAACGGAGGCGTTCGAAGGTTCCTTCAAAATGGTTGGAAATCATTTGTAGAGCATAAAGGCACAAGGGAGCTTGACTGCAAGACTTACAAGTCGAGCAGGGACGAAAGTCGGACTTAGTGATCTTACGGTACCGAATGGAAGGGCCGTGACTCAACGGATAAAAGCTACCCTGGGGATAACAGGCTTATCGCTTCCAAGCGTTCACAGCGACGAAGCGGTTTGGCACCTCGATGTCGGCTCATCGCATCCTGGAGCTGGAGAAGGTTCCAAGGGTTGGGCTGTTCGCCCATTAAAGCGGAACGCGAGCTGGGTTCAGAACGTCGTGAGACAGTTCGGTCTCTATCCGTCGTGGGCGTTGGAAATTTGAAAGGAACTGTCCCTAGTATGAGAAGACCGGGATGGATATACCGCTGGTGTTTCAGTTGGTTCGCCAGAGCCACAGCTGAGTAGCTATGTATAGAAGGGATAAACACTGAAAGCATCTAAGTGTGAAGCCTCCCTTAAGATGAGATTTCCCTATGAGGTCCCTGAAAGACTATCAGGTTGATAGGCTAGAGGTGTAAGAAGAGTGATCTTTTCAGCTGACTAGTACTAATAGACCCATTGACTTTGATTTTTTAAATACCAACGTTTATCTAGTTTTGAAAGATCCTTGGTGCATAAAACTAAGGGGCAACACCTGTTCCCATCCCGAACACAGCAGTTAAGTCCTTAGTACTGACAATAGTTCTTTATTGAGCGAAGATAGGGAGTGCCAAGGTTTGCTTTATAAAAAAGAATAAAAAAGAGGATTAGCTCAGTTGGGAGAGCGTCTGCCTTACAAGCAGAATGTCGTGGGTTCAAGTCCCTCATCCTCTACCAAATAATTACTATCTTTTTTATTCTTTTTTTATAGAAAAACAATAATTTTATTGCCAAAATAGCTCAATAGGTAGAGCAACTGATTTGTAATCAGTAGGTTACGGGTTCGATTCCTGTTTTTGGCACCACTTTATTGTCCCGTTAGCTCAGCTGGTAGAGCACTTGACTTTTAATCAAGGTGTCGAAGGTTCGACTCCTTCACGGGATACCACTTTTTATTAATCTTTTTTTTCTTTTTTTATTTTTATACAAAATACGAAAAATGTTTATATGTTTGCCTGGATGGTGGAATCGGTAGACACGTGGGACTTAAAATCCCATGGTTTATAGCCGTGTCGGTTCAAGTCCGACTCCAGGTACCATTTTGGGGCTTTAGCTCAGCTGGAAGAGCATCTGTCTTGCACACAGAAGGTCAGCGGTTCGATCCCGCTAAGCTCCACCATAAAAACATTAACATTAATATATTAATCTTAAAATGATGGCGGTGTAGCTCAGCTGGCGAGAGTGTACGGTTCATACCCGTGAGGTCGAGGGTTCGAATCCCTCTGCCGCTACCATGGACCTGTAGCTCAGCTGGTCAGAGCTACCGGCTCATAACCGGTTGGTCGTAGGTTCAAATCCTACCGGGTCCACCATTTTTTTTTGGAGGAATACCCAAGTCCGGTTGAAGGGGTCAGTCTTGAAAACTGAGAGGTCCGAAAGGACGCGGGGGTTCGAATCCCTCTTCCTCCGCCATCAATTAAATATTATATCGCGGGGTAGAGCAGTTTGGTAGCTCGTCGGGCTCATAATCCGAAGGTCATAGGTTCGAATCCTATCCCCGCAACCAAAATTGGTCCGGTGGTGTAGTGGTTAACATGCTTGCCTGTCACGCAGGAGATCGCGGGTTCAAGTCCCGTCCGGACCGCCATAGGCTCTGTAGCTCAGTCGGTAGAGCAGTGGCCTGAAGAGCCTCGTGTCGACAGTTCGATTCTGTCCGGAGCCACCATATTATTTTCTGATTTTATTTTTTTAACTATATCTTTCTTAAGCCAAATAAACAAATGAGTAGCCCCAAAAAGGCTACTTTTATCTTTTTATATTGTCTTTTATTAAATATTATAACTATTTTAAAATTATTTCCATATGAGACTACAGAATATAAAATTAAAACCACCTTTTGGGGTGGTTTTTTTATTAATATAAATTATAAATACAACTTAAAATTAACATTCGTCTACATTTTTGATTTGTTCCAAATGTCCTAAAAGTTCATTTTTTATTTTATCTATTTGTTTGATTTTTTTTCTATTATTTCTTTAGTCTTAGTTTCTTTGGTTTGTTTTTCTAAATTTTCCAAATATGAAGGAAAATCTTGTAGATAAAAAAGCAGATCATTTTTGCTTCCCATATAATATGGATTTGCATTCAAGACACAACTAAAATTATTAATTTCTTCTTGCTTTTGTATTAGAAAGTTATATAAATGGGTTACATATAGTTTCGGTTTTACACATCATTACAAAACAATTATTAGTAGCAAAAATAGGTTCATTGTGATAAACAAATATTTTTTGGTTTCCTCCTCTTGTAATTGTTACGCTATAAGAGCCTGTATTATATTTATTACAATATTCCTTTTTTTTCCTTTTCCTCCATGGGTCCATAAGTATTTGCCAGATGGTTCAGGTTTTTGATTTTCTCCGTGAATATTTTTAATTGTAAAATATTTTTGCAAAGAAATGTTACTTAAAAAAACATTTAATATATTGTTCAAAAAAAATTCTAAATCTTTGGTTTTAATATTTTTACCTTTTTTATTTAAGTTTTTTAATTTTTTAATGCCTTTTTGATTTTTTTGTAATAATTTATATAAAGTTTGATATTCTAAATCTTTTATATTTTTTGTATTTATAATAAAACAATTACTCAATGCCCAAAAAGTTTTTTTCGTGATAATGAACATATCCGCTATCTCTTCCTATGGTTATAGTTCCTGCGTTTTGATTTGCTCTTTCACTTTTACCTTTTGAATATGTTTTTGTTTTTTTATTTCCTCCCATTATTGGGTATTTACCATTTGGACTTTTAGGAGGTTTTTTCTCTCCAGAATCAATTTTTATGAATTTATTTTTTTATATTTGTTTTATTAGAAGACATTTTTTACCTCTCTTTTATGATTGAACTTTTTATAAATATATCTACATTATTAAATATTTTATCTTTTTTTATCTTTATTTTATTAAAGCAAAATATTTAATAATATTTATATACTTTTTTAAATTACACTTTCACTATTAATATTATATAAACAAATGGAAAAATAAAATTATTTTTTTGTACATAATTTTATTTTCTATCACTTATTTTTTCTATTTTTTTCAATAACAAAGAAACTAATAACACCAAAACTAAATAAACAAAGACAGGCACTATTAAAGCCAATATTTTTGCATTTGTACTTGCAACAGATGCGTTTACTGTGCTTCCTGCATTATAAAGTTCATTTATGCCAATAACTCCAAAAACACTACTATCTTTGATATTAACAATAAATTCATTAGAAATTCTTAATAAAGATTTACGGACAACTTGGGGACACACAACCTTTTTAAAGGTTTGTGTTTGTGTCATCCCCAAAGATAATGATGCTTCAATTTGTCCAGAGTCAAAAAATTCCATATTTTTAATCATAACTTCAGCAAGATAAGCAGCTGAGTTAAAAATAATTACAAATAAACCAGATTGCAATGGAGTTAACCATTTAAAATAACCAGTTCCTTTGAGTCCGAAATGAAAAAACATTGCTTGCAACATCATAGGAATACTTTTAATAATAAAAATATAAACATTAATGCTTTTATCAAGTATTTTAAAGAAATATTGTTTTTTTAAACTCATTTTTGTATGTTTATTAAGAGTTATGATTCCTTTAATATAAAGCACACATAAAGATACTATAAAAGCTCCTATGGTACCAAAGAAAGCAATTTTAAATGTGGTTTCAAAGCCTTCTTTATATAATGGATAATATATTTTTAATAATTTTTTTAATAAATTAAACCAATTAAAAATATTTGACATTATTATAAATTAGCATTTTCATCTTTTGCATATTGAACAGCTTTTAATTTTAATGCTTGAGTTTTTTGGTTATCTTGTGTAAAATGTAGTTCTTCTAATGCTTTATTGACCTCTTTTGTTAATTTTTCATTTTCTTTTTTGATTGCTATATGTGATTGTTTGGTGTTTTGGAAAGTTTGGCATTCTTCTTTTGTAAGTTGAGGGTTTGAGTCATAATATTCTTTGATTTTTTCCATTAATTGGTTATCGATGTTTGGAACTGATTTTGCTAATTTTGGATTTTTTGATATAAATAATTCTGCAAAATCAGATTCTACAATATAACCATCAATTGTTTTTGCTGGCAATCCTAAATTAAAAGCATTTAAATCTTGTAATTCTTGAGGATGATCGCTTATCATTTTTGCTTTTTTTCGTGTGCAGAATCTTTTTGGTAAGCTATTTTTTTTCTTTTAAATCTGCAAGATAGTTTACTTCCAAATCTTTGTGTAAGATAACTTTAACTGATCCAAAATGATAAGGGTCTGAAAAAGCAACTGTTTCTTCTCTTTCAGGGGTTTTGGTATGTCCTGCAATAACTAAATCTACTTCATTACTTGTTAAAGCATTAAATAATCCATCAAAATTTATTTTTTTAATAATTATTTTTTTACTTAACTTTTTAGCTAATTTTTTAGCAATTGCTACATTATAACCACAAGCAAATCCATTTTTTGTTCCTTGAATAGGATGTATTTGGTCTTTGTATTGTTCGTTGTTTCCCATAGTAACCCATTCTAAAGGAGCGTATTCAAGTTCCATTCCTACTACTAAATCGCCATTTAATGCAATTTCTTCGGTTGGGGTGGTTTGAGTAGTTGTTTTATTTTTTGTTAGTTGCGACCATACAATTCCTCCTATTATGCCTAAAATTACAAAAGTACCAACAACTAAACTAATAATTAAATTTTTATTCTGTTTCATTTTATTGCCTCTTTTGGGATTATATTTTTTTATTAATAAAAGTTTTTGTAATTAAAAAAATTATACTTATAATATTTATTTAGTCAATTATAAAATTATCACTTTTGTTATTTGCTCGTTTTTATTAAAACGCCTTATTTAATATTTTTTTTGATTATAGTTTTTCTTTTTGGCTTGCCTATTTTAAATTTATTATTTTTGAATCATTTGTATTTATTAAAAGAAGCATCTTTGAGAAAAGTTTTTAATTTATCACTTTGAGGGTTGCTAAGGATTTGTTGTGTAGTTCCTTCTTCTAAAATTATGCCATCTGCCATAAAAACAATTCTATCAGAAATTTTTTGAGCAAATGCAATTTCATGAGTTACTAAAATAATAGTTATTTTTTCATGAGTTAAATTAGTCATAATATCAAGAACTTCTTTATTTAATTGTGGATCCAAAGAAGCGGTAGGTTCATCAAATAAAATTATTTCTGGATTCATACATAAGGCTCTTGCAATTGCAACCCGTTGTTTTTGTCCTCCTGAAAGTGTTTGAATGCTTTGAGATGCTACATCTAAGAGTCCTACTTTTTGTAATTTTTTGCGTGCTATTGTTTGTGCTTCTTCTTTGCTTTTTTTAAATACTTCTGTGAGTGCCAAAGTGCAATTATTCAAGACATTTTTGTGGGCAAATAAATTGAAATGTTGAAAAACCATGCCAATTTTTTTTCTTAAATTATACACATTATATTTTGGATTTAAGATATTTGTGCCTTCAAATAAAATAGTGCCAAAATCAGGTTCTTCCAATAAATTAAGACATCTTAAAAGAGAAGATTTACCAGCTCCTGAAGGCCCTATTAAAGTAATAATTTCGTTTTGTTTGATTTTTAAATTAATGTCTTTTAAAACAACTTTAGTGCCATATTTTTTTTGGAGATTTGTAATTTCGATGATATTATGCATTTTTATTACCTAATTTGGTTTCTAATTTTTTTAAAAGATAAGAAGAGATGAAAATTAAAATTATATATATTAAAGATGCGTTGATTAAAAAACCAAAATTATTTGATGTTCTATAATTGTTTTTGCTAAAAGTAAAAATATCTACAACTGTAATTACATAAAAAACACAAATATCTTTGATATTTAGAATAAATTCATTGATAATTCGCAGTAAAGATTGATGGATTACTTGAGGACATATAACGCGTTTAAAAGCTTGCTTGCGAGTCATTCCTAAAGCTAGGGATGCCTCAATTTGACCAGGGTCAAAAAAGGACATATTTTTAATCATAAATTCTGCTAACATAGCGCAAGAATTAAAAATAAGGATAAATAGTGCGGCTTGAAAAGGTTCTAACCATTCAAAATAACCAGTTCTTCTAAGTCCATAAAAAACAAGCATTGCTTGTAACATTATAGGGACACTTTTAACAAAAAAGATATAAAAATATAAGATAATATCTATTGTTTTGTAAAAATATCTCTCATAAAATCTTATTCGTTTCTTTTTTCTGATTCCTTTGATATAAAGGAGCCATAAAGATAACAAAAAAGCCCCTAATGTTCCTAAAAAAAGCAAGGCTTATAGTAGTACAAATTACATTCCAATATGAGGGTAGATTATTTATAAATAAATTATAGCAGTTTTTCATAGGATCGTTCCACAGTTTCTTCCTTTATTGTATTTTTTGATATAATTTTATACAATTTTACTTAAATTATTTGTTATTTTCTTTGGTTTTGATGTAAGATAATAAATTTCATAATATTTTTTAAAATTCACTTTGTGAATTAGTTAATTTAATAGTTATTGAATTTATTAATGTTTTTCAAAAGAAAAAATATTTCATTTAAGTTTTAATGTCTTTATTATAACACATTATTTGTTTGGTGATGGTGTTTTTTTACATAATTATTGTTTTTTGATATTTTTGTGAAATGAAATTGATAAAATAAAAACCATTTACGCGAATGCTGTAAATGGTTGTTTTCAATAATTTAATTTATAATTTTAATATTTTTTTATGAAGTTTTAGATGGCCAAAGACTCTTTACTGTATCTTGTATCCAACTTGCAAAAAGTTTATCATTTAATTGTTCTACTAAAATAAGACAAGATTCTTCTACATTGTCTAAAAGTGTTTTAGCTTCTTTAAAAATCATTGTTAATATACTTATTAAATTTGCTTTTGTACTAACATCATCATCATATGTACATCTATCAAAACTGTCTACTTCTACATCTTCCCAATAATCAACTCCTAGAACGCTAGAATATAGAAACTCTACAATTGTTCCAACTTCACTTTGAGATTTAGGATTTTTGTCTTTTAAATATAATTTCATTTTGTAAGCCACACAAGAACATGATAATGATGTTTTTGTATTTAAAGAATCTTGAACGTTTTGAACTAAATCATAATCTGTTACCTCTAATTTTAGTTCTTGTGATTGTGGTGATTCAGATACAGGAGTTGTTTTTTCTTTTGGATCTTTTTTGTCATCTGCAAAAGCACTTGGAATAAATGCTGATAAGAAACATGAAATAAACACAAATGTAATTACTATCAAGAAAATTAAATAATTGTTTTTAACTGATTTTTTTAACAATTATAAAACCTCCTAATTAAAATATACAAACTTTAAAGTAATGAGGTGTTCCAAAAGTTTAGACACTTTTTTGTTTTTTAAAAATTCTTTAAGGCTAACTATTAAGTTAGTCTTTTTTTCTTTTCAAGACTAAAATAATTTCATATCTTTTCTAAAAACGTTTTTAGGAAGGAATAAAATGTTAAGAGAAGAATTATTTAAAGATTTTTTAAAAAATAAAAAGAATTTAGCAATTCGCGATCAATTAATCGAAATGCATTTACCATTAGTAAAAAAAATAGTTAAAAAATTTAAATATTTCCCTAAAGCACTTCAAAGAGAGGATTTATACCAAGAAGGGGTTTTAGGATTAATCAAAGCTTTAAATAATTACCAAGATTTAGGTTATGATTTTATTGTCTATGCTACCCCGACAATTAAAGGTGAAATCACAGAACTTATTAGAGGCCTACAAACTACTTCAACTTCCAGAGAGGTTTTTCGAAAAGAAAAACAAGTAAGTAATATTCCTTTTGAAGAAACACAACCTCAAACTATTAATATCAACATTCTAAACCCCCATCAAATTTGGTTAAAGCAAGTTAATCATGAATTGTTTATTCAAAAAATTAAATCCATTTTAAATACCCAAGAATTCGAGATTATTAGATTAAATTTTGGGATTCCTTTAAAAAACCAAAACCAATACCCTCAAATTGAGTATTCCAACAAAGACATAGGTAAAATGTTGAATTTATCTTCAAGGCAAGTAGAAATTACCAAAACCAAAGCAATTAATAAATTAAAAAAAATAATAAAAAGGAAATAAATAATATGAATTATCAAAAAAATACAACCACTTATTATAATGCTGATGGTAAAAAAATTTGTGGTATTCACGAACATGACCCTGATACATGGAATTTTATTAAAACAACATGGTTTAATAAAGATGGCAAAACAATTGACTGCATTACTGAATATGATCCCATAACAGAAGAAACAATCAAGGAGACCTATTACAATTCTGACGGAACAATTGAAAAAATTAAAACTTTTTAATCAATATAGAAACTAAACCCCTTTTTAAGGGGTATTTTTTATACCCAAATTAAAAAAAGGAGTTAGAAAGATGATTGAAGCCGAACGCGCTTTGTTGGGGGTTGTCCTTTTAAACCCCGAAACAATTTCTTTAGTTTTTAATGAAATTACAGAAACTGACTTTTACAGTCCTCATCATAAAAATATTTTTAAAGCCATGAAAATATTACATCAAAATAATAAAGAAATTGATTATGCTTCTATAAGTGCTATTTTAGAAAATGAAAAATTATTAAAACAAATAGGAGGAATTAATTATTTAAATGAATTATCTGATTTGATGCCTTCTCCACATCACTTAGAAACATACATTGATTTAATTAAAGAAACATCTTTAAAAAGAGAAATTGGCGGTATTGTTGCTAAATTATCCCAAATTGCAAGAAGCAAAATAACTCCCCAAGAGATTTTAGAATTAATAGAAACAAATACTGCAAAATTAAGAAAAAAACTCACTCCCAAGTTTAAAGATTTAAAAAGTTGTGTTTCTAAAGTAATCAAAGACATTTTGGAAAACCACAATAAAAATAATTTAGTTGGAGTTAAAACAGGATTTAATAATATAGATGATTTAATTGGAGGTTTTAAACCAGGACAATTAAATATTTTAGCCGCAAGAACTGGAATGGGTAAAACTGCCTTTATGTTAAATTTGGCTGTCAATATTGCTAAAGTTTTTCAAAATATCCCTAAAAAACATAATATTTTGATATTTAGTTTAGAAATGACATCTGAAGAACTAATTAAACGTTTAATCAGTTGTGAATCTCAGATTAGTATCAAAAAAATGGAACAGCAACAATTAACTCGCGAAGAAAAGTTGCAATTATTGCAAACAGAAGAAAAATTAACTGAATTGAATATTTTAATTGATGATGACAGAAATACCAAAATAGAAGAAGTTAAAAGAAAATGCCGTCAATTAAAATTTCACCAAGGACTTGATATAGTTTTCATTGATTATCTACACCTTTTAAGAGATGACCAATTTCTGAATTTAAATCAAGCAATTGGGATTATTACTCGTGAATTGAAAAAATTAGCAATGGAATTACAAATTCCTATTATTGCGTTAAGCCAAATGAACCGCGCAACTTTAATGAGAGAATCTAAAACCCCTAATCTTTCAGATTTAAGAGATTCAGGTTCAATCGAACAAGATGCCGATATGGTTATGTTTTTGCATCGCGAAAGTTATTATGAAAAAGATCAATTTACAAATGTTGTAGAAGATTTTACCCAATTTATTGTTGCTAAAAATAGGGCAGGTAAATTAGGCCAATGTTACTTTAATTTTGATAAAGAAATCCAAAGAATTGAGGAAAAATAATGTTAATTTCAGATAAAATTTTATCCCAACTCAAACCTGATAATTACTTTAAATATCCTTTTAATCAATATATGCAATTTAATCATCAAAGTTTGAATCATTATTTTCAAATTACCAAATCAACTTCCCAAAAGCAAAAAGTACTGCGTGGTAAAATCAATGAATATCTAATTTTAATTTATTTTCGGCATTATGGAATCACCAAACAATATCCTCAAACATATTTATTTTTTATTCCTGATATCAAATTTGATTTAGTATTGTTTACCCAAAACAAACGAATTGTTGCTTTTAATTTTAAAACTTGTCTCCGTGAACGTTATAAACAAGCCATCATTGAAGCCCAACAATTAAAAAAATTAGACACACGTTTTGAATATTACTTATTAACTAATAATGCTATCGAATCCCAAAGGCTCAACAATAAAATTAAAAACGGCAAAGTCCAAGGAATTGATAAAGTAATTGATTGTTTTTCTCAAAAAGCTAATATCTTTGTAAATACCTTATTCCAAAGACAATTTATTTCTTTTAAAGATATTAATTTAATCAAAAATACGAAAGGAAATATTAAGAATGGTTAATAAATTAATTGTTTTTGAAGGAATCGATGGTTGTGGGAAAACCACTTTAATAAATAAATTAAAAAAATCTTTAATTAATAAAGGACATAAAGTCAAAGTTTTTCAAGGTTTAGGAAGTAGTTCTATTGGAAAGGAAATAAGAAATTTATTTTTATATCAAATAAAAACAAGCCCTAAAAGTAAATATTTTCTTAGTTTCGCCAATATGATTCAGACCCAAGATGAGTTGATAATGCCCGCTTTACTAAGTGGTTTTATTGTTATAGTTGACCGTTGGTATGATTCTACTTTAGCATATCAAAGCAATGCTAATTATATTGATTATGAAGATGAAATAACTTCCAAAATCATAAGTCGTTTCTTAATTAAACCAGCATTAACTTTCTATCTAGATATTGACCCCCAAAACAGCTTACAACGAAAACAAACACAACCTAATCATAAATTAGACATCATCGAACAAAAACCCTTAAAATATTTTGAAAATGTTCGCCAAAATTATTTAAATCAACATAAATATTGCAATAATCCCAATTGCAAACATCAAAATTGCAACAGTTTTTTAATTAATGCAACAAACTCACAACAAGGAAATTTAGAACAAATAATTCAAACATTAATTACTAAAAAAATATTATAAACAAATAAGGAGAATAATTAAAATGATTTTAAAATCGAAAAATATTTCAATAATATTGACTTTAACATATTTAGGATTTATAATAACAAATTTAATGACTCTGTTTTTTGATTTTAATTTAGGAATTAAAGCAAACATTACAATTAGTCTTGTTTCTGATATTGTTTTTTTAATATACATTTGGTTAAAGGAGTTTCAAAATGCAAATTAATTGGATTGGAACCAAAAAGAAAATGATGCCGCAATTGTTATGTCAAATTCCAACAAATTATAATAATTATTTTGAGCCTTTTTTAGGTGGTGGGGCTTTATTCCAAACTATTACACCCCCAACCGCAATTTTGAATGATAACGACAATAATTTAATGGAACTTTGGCAAAATATGTTAGCCAAACCAGAATTGTTTTGTAATTGTGTGCGTAAATTTGAAGACACAATATATACAAATAAAGATCAAAAGACGCAAAAAAAAACATTTAAACTTTTCGTAGATAGATTTAACAAAAGTAATTTTGGAGTTTTCAAAAGTGCTCTTTTTTATACTTTATTAAAATATGCTTTTCGGGGCATTTTCCGTTATCGTCCTGATGGAACCATTCATTTATCATACGGATTTAAGTCGCGAATTAAAAAACCTATTATTGATTTTTTAGAATTACAAAGAATAAAAACTAATGTTAAAAATTTAAAATTGTTAAATGGTGATTTTGGAAGTGTCATCACCCAAGCCCAAAGCAATGATTTTATTTTCATTGATCCCCCTTATTACCGCGAAGGTATTAAAGATAAAGATTTTTACCAACACCCTTTTACATTTGAAGATCATATAAGGCTTTATAAATATTTAAAAGAGGCAAATCATCGCAATGTAAAATGGTTGTATACTAATTACAATTCAGCAAAAATAATTAAATTGTTTGAGGATTTTAACATTCAAACAATTAAAACCACTACCAGTCATGCTTTAACCTCACAAAGAGGGTTGCAAGAAGTTATTATCAAAAATTATTAAAAAAAATCGTAAGGAGAATATTAAAATGTGAGCGATGCTATGACTGAAATTTACCGCGGTACTTATTTCAAAAACCGCAGCCAATTAAAACTCAAAATAAAAAATAATAAAAAATTAAATAACAAGGAGAAAAAGAAAAATGAATAAAAAAGAATTAATCAAAGAAGTTGCAAAGCAACTAAAAACTTCAGTTGTGAAAACTGAAGAATTTTACAATTCATTTGAAAATGCCCTCATGAAAGCTATCACATCAAATGAAGAAGTGGTTTTATCCTCTAAAATTGGCAAATTCATCTTAAAAACTAGAAAAGCCCACACAACCCCCGAAACTAAATTCATCATCAATAAACAAACAGGCAAAAAAACAGGAAAAAGAACTGGTAAAAACTTAAAAATACCCGCAAAAACGGTTGTTAGTTTTAAAATGTCAAAATCACTTAAAGATAAAGTCAAAACCCTTAAATTAAAATAAAAAGGAGATAAAAACATGAGTGATGGAATGACAGAAGCATGCAATGAAATTTATTTTAAATCCCAAAACAAACTAAACAAAAAAATAATCAACAAATACCGACATCCAAAAGGAAAATGGGTTAATTTATATTATCCCAACAAAATTGTACCAAACAAAAAGAAAACATTTAAAAACAAACGAATCAAAGTTATTAAAAATTATTCAGAAAGGTAAAAAAATATGTGGTTATTTCCAATATTTGCAACAATTATCAATTTTATTCTAAATTATACCAAAGGATTTAGCACTACCGAAATACTTGAACGAAGAATGGATGGAATCCAAACAACGCTTTTCACTATTCTTATTGTTTCTGGGTTCAAACCTATTTTTAAATTAATTACAAACACTTTAATTTTCATCAAAAATATGATTTTAGGTATCTTTTTCCCCAACAAAAAACTACAAAATTTAGAAATTAAAAGTGCCAGACAAGAATACCTAGAACAACAATTATTACAAAAAATAGATAAAATCAATGCAAATCAAGAAAAACTCCAATCCCAAATAGAAGTACAAAAAGTCAAAGTTGCTAATTGGAAAGAGAAAAAAAGAAGAAAAAAACAACTTAAATCAAAAAACACCAATCCAATTAATGAAAAGGAGGAAGAAAATGAATGATCTAAATTTCTCTATTGGATTTATCGTTGGCGCTCTATTTACAACTTCTTTAATGTTTATCATTAAAAAAATATTTTTTAATTCAATTTCATCGCCAGAAATCAATAAAAAAAATGAGCCAAAAAAAGAAAATAAAACTAAAAGTTTATTTTCAATTATTACAAATCCAAATAACGAATCAAAAGAAAAAAACAATCCAATTAATGAAAAGGAGGATGGAAATGAATAACAAAAATTTATTTTATATCAATTTAATAATACTTATTTTAACAGCATCCATAATTGGGTATCTTTTTCATAAACACTATCCTCATTTATATTATTACAAAAACCCATAAAAGCAAAAGAAAGGAAATTTAATTTAAAATGAGAAAAATCCAAAAAAAAGTTATTAACAAAAAAAATATTCGAACTAAAAGATATTTTTTCAATCTCTTTTTACTTTTAATAATGATAATTTTAATTATAGGAGGAGTTAGTTATTACTTTATTAGAAAAAATAATAATCCTATTTGTGAAAATATTGTCAACAACCAAACTCCACCATCAACAGGGACCGAAAACAACGATAACAAAGTTAACGATTCAAAAACTCCACCACCAAATAAAGAAGATAAAGAACAAGAACCAACTAAAGAAGTTAAACCAAAACATGAATAATAAAAAAAGAAAGGAAAAAATATGAAATTAAAAAAAATTTATTTAACTTTTTTGGGTGTTTGTATTTTGGTAGTTTTGGGTTTATGGATTTACGGTTTTCTTTCCCAAACTTCCAAACAAAACGATTTGCCGCAAAATAATTCGTTAACACCTCAAAAAAAACAAGAATTAGATGAAATATCAAAATATCTCGAAGAATTAAAAAAAACTAATGAAGCACAAATCGAAGAACAAAGAAAAAACCTTCAACAAATACAACATTTAGACCAACAAATTAAATTAAATTTAGATATAATAAGTGATTGCAATATAGAAGTCCAAACCTTAACAACAAAAAAAGAAACAAAAGAAACTAATCTTAAAAACAAAGACTTAAAAGAAGAAAATAAAACCAAATTACAAGAAGAAATTAACTCTTTAACCCAAAAACTCCAAGAAAATAAAGATAAAAAAGAATCTATTAATAAAAAAACTTTAGACTTAATCGAACAAAAAAAACAATTATTAACTACAAAAAATAATAACCAAGAAAAAATTAAAACTATTACTTCTCAAATCACCAAAACTAGTAAAAATTTATTTATTAATGAAAAACTTCAAAGTTTGAAAGAAGCAATGGTTTTGAATAACGCCAATAAAAACATCATTAAAGATTTAATGATTCAAAACAAAGATAATGTTGAAGAATTCCAAAATTTAAAAAGTTATGATTTGTTTTTAGACGGTCAATTGATCCAATTTGATAAACAAATTAAACAAATGCAAGAAGAAATCAAAGCTTTACAAAATAACACTTCTTATCAAGGTGAAAAAAAGAAAGTTATGTTTTCTGATGTCTATGGAATGAAACAAGAAAAAGAAGAGTTAGAAGATTTAATAGAATATTTTAAAGACGACAATGCTTCTATGGTTAATTTTGACAAATTAATTCCTAGAGGATATTTATTATATGGTCCTCCTGGCACTGGAAAAAGTTTTTTAATTAAAGCTTTATGCAATGAATTAGGAATACACTATATTGAATTAGAACCATCAAGATTTGATAAGACTTACGTTGGTGAAGGCAACGAAGAATTAGAAAAAATATGGCAAGAAGCAGAAAATCATGATAAAACTATTATATTTATTGATGAAATTAGTGGACTTGCCAATCGCGCAGATAACCAATCTAACAAAACAAGTATTAATATTATTAATAATTTATTAACTAAATTAGATGGCTTTAAAAGAAGTAATAAAAAAATTGTCTTAATGGGAGCAACTAACCATTTAGACAAAATTGATAGTGCTTTAAGAAGTAGATTTAGCAAAGAAATTAAAATTGATTTATTAAAAGATGATGAAATTGAAGGCTTTTTACAATTTTTAGTAGCTGATTATCAAATTAGTTATCATACTTATCTTCATTTGAAAGAAATTGCTAATAGATGCAAAGGCAAAAGCTATTCTACTAGAAACTTAAAAGAAAAAATAATTGATAGTGCTTATATTAAAGCCAAAAAATACAAACGTAAAAACCCTAATCATGAAGTTATGTTAGCTTCTGATTTAGATGAAGCTATAAACACTTTCCAAAATATTAAAGTTTCTGAAACAACTAAAGAAGCTAGAAGAAAAGAATGTGAAGATCAATATGTAGAATGGAAAAAAGGTTTATTAAAATACTTAAAACCACCCAAAGATAACACCCAAGTAAAAATCAAATACACCTTCTATGGCTTAGATGGTTTAGGCAAGGGACAACACCAAGAATATGAACCAACTGACATCCCACCTTTTTACAAAAATCCTTTCAATAAATGGAAATATAAAAACGACCAAATTGATTATTTTGAAACTTTTAGCGACCAACGTAAACGCGAAGATTCACAATTCATAGTATCATTAATCCCACGCACAACCAATCACACTATAGAAATCCAATATAAGGGACCAAAATGGTTATTTGAAGAAGATAAAGATTTTTACATAGATGAATTTAAATGTGATGAATTTGAAAGTATTGAAAACTTTGATGGTAAAATTAGATACAAAAACTACTATCTTCACTTCAACCCAGTCAAACAATACATTACCCTTTATACCAAGAAATTTAATACTAAAAATGATGAAAATAAATAAAAATTAGAAAGAGAGAGAATAACATGGCTAAAAAAATAATTAAATCAAAAAAACCAAAAAAACAATCAAAACTTCAAAAAAATGTTGTTAAAAAAAATAAAATAACTAAACCTTCAAAAACTATCATCAAAAAAATTATCAACCAACCAACTCCAAAAATTACTTCCCCCCAAAAGGTTATTATTACAAAACCAAAAAAAACAGTTAAAAAAACAACCACCAAACCAACTATAATTAAAAAAACTTCAACAAGAATTACTAAAACAACCCCAAAAACTACAAAACCAATTCCCAAAACCACCCCACCACAACCTACAAAAATAATTGTAGAAACTCAACAAAAACATGATAATTGGTTTAAAAGAATCCTCAAATCAATTAGAAATACTATTTTTGTTATATTACCACTTATTTTAATAATAGTTGCTTTATGGTTTATTATTGCTAATTTCTTCCCTGAAGCGGCTGCTAAAATAGACCCAGTTATTAAAGGCGCTTGGGAAAATGCTAAAAATTTAGCTAATTGGCTAAATGAAAAAGGAACAAATTTTTTAAAATGGTTAGGATGCTTACCAAAAGTTGCTAGTTTGATATTTAGTGGTATTATTATCACAATTGGCCTTATTTTAGGGCTAGCTTGTTTTGGTATTCCAGTGATAGGACCCTTTATAGGGAGCACAATATTAATTGCAACAGCTATTTATACAGGAATAATTGTTGGGGATAATCAAACAACCCCTAAAGAAGACTCCCCGCCAAAACCCTTAGTAGAAGTTTATGATCTAGATGCTATTAAAAAAGAAGAAGAAGCGAAACTAAAACAAGAATTAAAAGAATACGCAACCGAATTGCAAAAACAAGGTAAATCATCAGAAGAAAATGAAAAACAAACCAACAATAAAAAAGAAGAACTATTACAAGATCTTCAAAAAAAAAAAAAATAAATCAACCGAATTAAATGATGAAACCCTAACTCCTCAGCCAACTTTAAAACAACCAATTCATAAACAAAACCTAATTACCAATAAAACAAATACCAAAAGTTTATTAAATCCCAACATTCAACAACAAGTAGATGAAATATTACAACAAGAAAAAGAAAAACAAAAGATTTTACAACAAGAAAAAGAATATTTAAACCTCAATTTTCAAGCGCAACAATTAGAAAAAGCATCCCTTGAAGATAAAATAATAAATTTAGAAGCCAACATTAAATCTAAAGAAACAACATTACAAGAAACTAAAGATTTATCTGATGAAGAAAAAGCTAAATTACAAGAAGAAATTGCATCAATTAAAAATAATCTTAAAAATCAAAAAGATCTAATAATAAAAAAAGATAATGAATTAGTTGCATCAAAAGAAAAAATATCAATTTTAGAAAAACAATTGGCTTCTAATATTCAAGATGTAGAACAATTAAAAGCAGAAATTACCAAAAAACAACAACAATTAGAAGAAAAAGAACAAAAATTAAGCGAACAAAAAGACTTATCAGCAAACGAAGTTAAGCAATTAAATGAAGAAATTAATAATTTAAAAAATAACATCGAACAAAAACAAGTAAATTATCAAGCTCATTTATTAATTAAAGAAGAAGAAATCAAACAATTACAAGAAAACGAAAAAAACTTAAAAGAACAATTAACTAAAAAACAAGAAGAAACCAAAAACCTAAGAGAACAACATGTGAAAACTTTGGAAGAAATCCAAAGACAAATTACAAATTACAAAAAAACCGTTTCTGAACTTGAAAACGAAACCTTGAAACTAAAAGAACAAATTGAAAAAAATAAAGAAAACGCTAAACAATTACAACAAGAATTATTAAATAAACAAACACAAATAAACACTATTAATCAAGAATTAGTTAACCTTTCAAATCAACAAACCTCTTTACAACAAGAATTAAGTAACCTAACTCAAACTTATGATGAATGGCAAACAACTTGCGACCTCAAAGCTAATCAGGATATTAATGAAGATAGGATTAAAGATGAAGCAATATACTATTCTCCTGTCCCTTTTGCAGTTGAAATAACCCCAACTGTAAAACTAGACAGAAATAATCAACAAATACCAATAGGCAAGACACGAACAATAGAAAGTCTACCAATAGAAATTAATGGAGTCACTTTTTATTATATAAGACCTTGTTTTACTTCAGATAAAATATACTTCATCGATAAAAACAGGAGCGTTTGGAGTAATTATATCGATAAATTGATAGGTGGAAATCGTTGGCAATTAAAGTTTAATCAAAATGTAAGCACCACCCCTCCACCAAATAAACTCAATAATTATCAATCTGTATTGCAACAAAAAACAAACAATTTGAATGAAATTACACAAAAATTATCAAATAAGCAACAAGAATTAAATAAATATCAACAAGAAATAAATGATTTAATTAATAACCAACAGCCTGATGATATTTTACAACAGGAATTAAATAATAAAGAAACTCATATTAAAACTTTAAAAGGCGAAATGCAACAACTAGAAATCCAAGAACAAGGTTTTAGAAGTGAAATTGATACTTTAAAATTAGAAAATAAAAACCTAAAAGAAAAATATAATAATTATTTAAACAAAATCAAACAAGAACTTGATGCAACTAAAACCGAAAACAAACAACTAGAAAAAGAAATGCAAGAGATACAAGATGAATTAGTTAAAAACGGTAATGCTGATAAAACATTAGTTAAACAACTAAACGAAAAACAATCTAAAATCAAAGAGCTAAATGGTAAAATTAATAACTTAGAAACCAATGAGGAACAATTACAAACAATCATCAAACAAAAAGATGAAGAAATAAATAAACTACAACAAACTATCCAACTTCAAGCCCAAGAAATTCAAAGATTAACAATTGAATTGGAACGTCAAATAGATCTTTTCGCCGAACGAGGTAAAAAGATTTTACAATTAGAAGGAACAATTAAAGCCTTAGAAGATGCCAATAGTGGCTTAAGTGGAACTAATAAAGAATTACAACACCAAATTGATAAGTTAAAAAACGAATTAGAAACCGAAAAATTAGCACATAAAGATACCAAAATAACATTGGGAAACCAAATAACTGACTTAAATTCCAAAATATCTGATTTAGACAATAAAAAAGAACAATTAAAAGATTCCTCAATAACTTGGGGAACAACTGTAGATAGCACAATAACAGCAGCAAACATCGGAGGAGCTACATACTCAGGAGCTAAATCAGGAGCTATAATTGGAAGTGCACTTTTACCTGGTCTCGGAACGGCTGCAGGTGGTTTTTTGGGAGGCATAATTGGTGGCGGAACTGCTATAGCTACTAAATGGGACACAGTTAAAAGGTGGTGGCCTTGGTAAATGTTAACAATAAAGCTATCTAATTTAGTATTTGTGATAAAATAAGTTTGTTAGTTTTTGTATTATTTAGTAATTAGTAAAAAATTAAAAAAAGGAAATTAATTATGTATATTATAGGAATAATAGTTATTTTAAGTTTAATTGGGGGGTTATTTGTGGTGGCTCCTTTATGGATATATTTTATCTCAAAAAATGTCAATAATAAATTAAATAACTTAGAAAATATAAAAAAACAAATTGAAATTAATCAAGAAAAATTAAATCAAAAAATAACTGAATTATCAAATAATAAAGTTTTATCACCACAAGATAAAACTTTATTACAAATTGAAATAAATTCAATCCAAACTGAATTAAACCAACAACAAACAGATTTATCTCAAATTCAGTTTTCACTCGGCAAATTAAAAATAAAAAACTTTAAAAAAACAAATCCTAAAAAAATTATAATTATATATTATGGTATTGTGCTAAGTATATTTGCTATTTTTGGTGGTTTTATATTTTTAGACAATAAATACGACATAACAAACTCCAAACCTAAAATTTATCCCATCCCTGATAAAACAACTGAAGTAAAAGAAGAATATTTTTACGGTCATCAAATTCATGAACGATACCCAATTGACAAAAAATACCCCATACCTTCAAATGAAAAACCATATTTAGGAGCTGATGGAAAAACATGGTATTTATATAAAAATTCAACTGAAACTCTTAAAGGTATCCCAATGATTGTCATAAAATACACCTTCTATGGCTTAGATGGTTTAGGCAAGGGACAACACCAAGAATATGAACCAACTGACATCCCACCTTTTTACAAAAATCCTTTCAATAAATGGAAATATAAAAACGACCAAATTGATTATTTTGAAACTTTTAGCGACCAACGTAAACGCGAAGATTCACAATTCATAGTATCATTAATCCCACGCACAACCAATCACACTTTAGAAATCCAATATAAAGGGCCAAAATGGTTATTTGAAGAAGATAAAGATTTTTACATAGATGAATTTAAATGTGATGAATTTGAAAGTATTGAAAACTTTGATGGTAAAATTAGATACAAAAACTACTATCTTCACTTCAACCCAGTCAAACAATACATTACCCTTTATACCAAGAAATTTAATACTAAAAATGATGAAAATAAATAATAATTAAGACCAACTATAAAGTTGGTCTTTTTCATTAATTTGAATGAAATGTGATATCTTCTTAAATAAACAATCTAAATTTTAATTTTAAAATACCACCCCTAAATCAGGAATGCTCTTAAACGCATTATTTTGCCCCTCTCGCTGCGTTTAAATCAATCCTAGGGTAATAACCCTAGGATTGATTTAGACCCCCTTTAAATTCAATTTAGCCTCTAAGTGACCTTCAAAAACCCTTGTAAATACGTACTTTTATTTTTTACAATTTTGACATAAATTAAAACGAATCATTTTTTAACCTAATTTAGACCCCCTCATTTGAGGGGTCATTTTTTTATTTTTAAGGGAGATTTTTTTGATCGTTTTTTGACAACTTTTTTTCATTTTTTCGGCCTAACTATATAGTGTAGGGATAAAATATTTAAAAAAATATATTAAAATATATAATATAAAGAATAAGAAAGGAAATAAATATGAAAACATCAAACATTCCCAACAAAAACCAAATTAACGTTTTTGATGTTGCTCTTTACATTGTTAAAAATAATCCTCATCCAACTACTAAAATGAAACTAAATAAAATGATTTATTACGCTCACGCAAAATATTTAGTACAAACAAAAAAACCTCTTGTAAAAGAACAAATCCAAGCTTGGATTTATGGTCCTGTTTTTCCTGAATTGTGCGCACAAGTGAAAGAATTTACTTATAAACCGTTAAATCCCGATTCTTTATCAATGGGAGATGAAACTAAAATAAATGCCACTCAAAAACAAATCCTTGATGATATTATTTCATTATACGGCAATAAAGAAGCCAGTTTTTTAACTCAACAAACTCACGAAGAAGACCCATGGAAAAACATATATTATATCAATTCCGATTGGTCTAAAAACATTATTAAAAACAAAGATATTTTAGAATATTTTTCTAAAAATACTAAACACATTTGTTAATATGGAACAAACAGTTAATATTTTTTTTCGTTATCGATTCGATCAAAATTTAACAGATATTTCAAGTTTTAAAACAATAAAAGGTTTTAAACAATTTTTAGAAAAAGTTATCTCTCCTTTAAATAAATATATTGAGTATACATGGTATCAAATCAAAAAAACACATAATAAAGGTCCTAGATATCATGTAGTCCAACCTAGCACCCTTTCTCGAAAAGGGTTTGCTCGTGTTGTTAATCTTTCTGAAGATGAACTTATTTTCCAAATATCTCTTAATTTGCAAGAACGTGTTTATGGTATAACTGTTGGTGAATATTTTGTTATTATCGCCTATGATCCAAACCATAAAGGAAATACAAAGAAAAAATAATTAACCAACCCAAACTCGATCAAATGATAAATAATATTAAAAAAATAGAAAAGCAATTAAGAAACATAAAAAAATATGTTAAAATATATAATATAAAGAGGGTTCAAATACTTTAGAACAAACAACTCATTTAATCACTATCGTTAGCATCCACAAGAAGAAGTTTCAAACATCTTAATGAAGGTGATTATAATGGAAAAAATAATTACAAAAAAGATACCCCCTAAATCAGGAATGCTCTTAAACGCCCCTGATTTTGGATTTCTCCCTTTTGGGACCCTCAGATAACCCAGTAAAAGCCTCACTTTCAATTTGAGCATTTTGAGGTTAATTTAAAACGGATCGTTTTTTTAAAACTAATTTAGACCCCCCCCTCATTTGAGGGGGTATTTTTTTATTTTTTTTCACTTTTTTTTATTTTTTATCTCTTATGTCATCATTTCGCTAATGTTTATGGTCGGGCTTTTGTCATTTAACCTTATTAGAAACATATATCATTAATATTATTTTATTTAATATTAAATAAAATAATATTAATGATACTAATTAAATATAAAAACCCTTAATAGGTTTTTATATTTAATTAGTATATATAAATTTATTATAATATATCACAATTTATAATGTTTAGATAAAGTATATTGTCTAACCAGGTGCCCGCCAAATTATTAAATTTGGCGGGCAAATTAAAAACCCCCTAAATCCCCAAAGGGGACTTTATAGGAGGAGGGTAAGAGTTAATTTGGCTGTACTTCGGCGGCCGCCTAGTTCGCTCTGCTCGTCTTAGAATACTAATCATATTATATAATAATTTAATTAATACAATATTTACAAATAAATATTATAAAATTTAAAATATAGAAGGATGCTAAATATGATATAATTGATATATATATTATAACTTATTATTATACAAATAAAAAAATAAAGGAGTTGAGATTATGAAAAACAAAAACCAAATCAATGTTTTTGATGTGGCAAATTATATTATTGAAAACAATCCACATAAAACCACTCATATGAAATTACACAAAATGATTTATTATGCTTATGCTAAATATTTAGTAAAATGTGGTTCACTTGATAGTTTTAAAGATTCTTTTAGAGCTTGGGTGTATGGTCCAGTTTTACCTGAATTATATAAAGAATTTAAAGAATTTACTTATTTACCTATTAATAAGCTATCCCCAAAAGGAAACATTAAAAAAATAAATACTTCGGTTGATTGGAAAAATGTTATTGATAGTATTATTGAATTGTATGGTAGTGCAACTGGCAATGAATTATCAGATTTAACTCATCAAGAATTACCATGGCAGCTGGGTTATAATAGCGGTGGTAGTTGGGATGAAAATGTTATTTCAGATGAAATTATTTATAAATATTTTAAAAACAATTTAAATAGGATTCAAAAATAAAATGGTTTGATAGGTTTGGCGGCAAAAAATTTATTTATTCTTTTGATAAAGAATTGACTATATTATCTTATTTTAAGAAAATGAAAATTAAAAACTTATTTGAAGAGGTTTTATTTCCTCTAAATTATCACATTTCACACAAGAATTTTTCTGATGTTTTTAATAATAAAAATCATTTTCATAAAGTGAAAAGTGAAAATTTAAAAAATCATTTTAGTGATATTTTATCTAAAGCAAACGATAATGATGTTTATCAATTAGGACTCGGTAAACAAAAGCGTCTACTTGGAATTATTATCAATTATGTTTTTCATATTATTGGATTAGACTCAGAACATATAATTTAAACAATTTCTATTTTTATATTTTTCAACATATAAATTAACTCCTTTCTCTTGGTGCTTTGACACTTTCCAAAAGAATTATTCAACATCTTAATGAAGGTGATTATAATTGAAAAAATAATTACAAAAAAGATACCCCCTAAATCCCAAATGCCTCTTAAACGCATTATTTTGCCCCTCTCGCTTTGATTTAAATACAATTAGGGTAATAACCCTAGTCTTAATTTATACCCCCTTTAAATTCAATTTGTTGATAAAGCAGTCCTCAAAACCCTAGGAAAACACTTACTTTTAATTTTTACAATTTTGACATAAATTAAAACGAATCATTTTTTAACCTAATTTAGACCCCCTCATTTGAGGGGTATTTTTTTATTTTTGAGGAAGATTTTTTTGATCGTTTTTTGACAACTTTTTTTCATTTTTTTGTCTCTTCCAGGAAAAATCGCTAGTGTTTATGGTGGCGATATTGCCCTTTAACCCTGTTATTATATAGCATAACCGACCTAAAATTAAAAACTCCGCATTATTGTGTAAAAAAATTTAACCCATGTCGTTTTATAGGAGAGTTTTTCGTTTTTTCGGCCTATATATATAATGGTATGTTTCTAATAAGGTTAAACCCGTGGGAAAACCTAAACACCAATTCAAAAAGCCCTCTAAGGCTGTTTTGAATTGGGTTGTGATAGATAATACTTAATTCGGGTTTAACCTTATTAGAAACATATATCATTAATATTATTTTATTTAATATTAAATAAAATAATATTAATGATACTAATTAAATATAAAAACCTATTAAGGGTTTTTATATTTAATTAGTATATATAAATTTATTATATTATATCACAATTTATAATGTTTAGATAAAGTATATTGTCTAACCAGGTGCCCGTCAAATTATTAAATTTGGCGGGCAAATTAAAAACCCCCTAAATCCCCAAAGGGGACTTTATAGGAGGGTGTAATAGATTAATTGTAATATTCCTCGGCTGGCCGCCTAGTTCGCTCTGCTCGTCTTAGAATACTAATCATATTATATAATAATTTAATTAATACAATATTTACAAATAAATATTATAAAATTTAAAATATAGAAGGATGCTAAATATGATATAATTGATATATATATTATAACTTATTATTATACAAATAAAAAAATAAAGGAGTTGAGATTATGAAAAACAAAAACCAAATCAATGTTTTTGATGTGGCAAATTATATTATTGAAAACAATCCACATAAAACCACTCATATGAAATTACACAAAATGATTTATTATGCTTATGCTAAATATTTAGTAAAATGTGGTTCACTTGATAGTTTTAAAGATTCTTTTAGAGCTTGGGTGTATGGTCCAGTTTTACCTGAATTATATAAAGAATTTAAAGAATTTACTTATTTACCTATTAATAAGCTATCCCCAAAAGGAAACATTAAAAAAATAAATACTTCGGTTGATTGGAAAAATGTTATTGATAGTATTATTGAATTGTATGGTAGTGCAACTGGCAATGAATTATCAGATTTAACTCATCAAGAATTACCATGGCAGCTGGGTTATAATAGCGGTGGTAGTTGGGATGAAAATGTTATTTCAGATGAAATTATTTATAAATATTTTAAAAACAATTTAAATAGGATTCAAAAATAAAATGGTTTGATAGGTTTGGCGGCAAAAAATTTATTTATTCTTTTGATAAAGAATTGACTATATTATCTTATTTTAAGAAAATGAAAATTAAAAACTTATTTGAAGAGGTTTTATTTCCTCTAAATTATCACATTTCACACAAGAATTTTTCTGATGTTTTTAATAATAAAAATCATTTTCATAAAGTGAAAAGTGAAAATTTAAAAAATCATTTTAGTGATATTTTATCTAAAGCAAACGATAATGATGTTTATCAATTAGGACTCGGTAAACAAAAGCGTCTACTTGGAATTATTATCAATTATGTTTTTCATATTATTGGATTAGACTCAGAACATATAATTTAAACAATTTCTATTTTTATATTTTTCAACATATAAATTAACTCCTTTCTCTTGGTGCTTTGACACTTTCCAAAAGAATTATTCAACATCTTAATGAAGGTGATTATAATTGAAAAAATAATTACAAAAAAGATACCCCCTAAATCCCAAATGCCTCTTAAACGCATTATTTTGCCCCTCTCGCTTTGATTTAAATACAATTAGGGTAATAACCCTAGTCTTAATTTATACCCCCTTTAAATTCAATTTGTTGATAAAGCAGTCCTCAAAACCCTAGGAAAACACTTACTTTTAATTTTTACAATTTTGACATAAATTAAAACGAATCATTTTTTAACCTAATTTAGACCCCCTCATTTGAGGGGTATTTTTTTATTTTTGAGGAAGATTTTTTTGATCGTTTTTTGACAACTTTTTTTCATTTTTTTGTCTCTTCCAGGAAAAATCGCTAGTGTTTATGGTGGCGATATTGCCCTTTAACCCTGTTATTATATAGCATAACCGACCTAAAATTAAAAACTCCGCATTATTGTGTAAAAAAATTTAACCCATGTCGTTTTATAGGAGAGTTTTTCGTTTTTTCGGCCTATATATATAATGGTATGTTTCTAATAAGGTTAAACCCGTGGGAAAACCTAAACACCAATTCAAAAAGCCCTCTAAGGCTGTTTTGAATTGGGTTGTGATAGATAATACTTAATTCGGGTTTAACCTTATTAGAAACATATATCATTAATATTATTTTATTTAATATTAAATAAAATAATATTAATGATACTAATTAAATATAAAAACCTATTAAGGGTTTTTATATTTAATTAGTATATATAAATTTATTATATTATATCACAATTTATAATGTTTAGATAAAGTATATTGTCTAACCAGGTGCCCGTCAAATTATTAAATTTGGCGGGCAAATTAAAAACCCCCTAAATCCCCAAAGGGGACTTTATAGGAGGGTGTAATAGATTAATTGTAATATTCCTCGGCTGGCCGCCTAGTTCGCTACGCTCGTCTTTGAATACTGATCATATTATATAATAATTTAATAAATATATTTTAAAATTAATTTTTAATGCATTTTTGAGTTATAATTGTTTTTGTAATTAAAAAAATATTAAGATAATTGGTGTTAATAATGCAAAAATTAAAACAAAAAATTAAATTATTACAAAATATGATTTTCCATATTCAAACCATTAATAAAAAAATTGTTTTTAAACTGGTTAAACAATTTGTCAAAGATCTCAATTTAACTACTATTTTAAAAACAATTCGTATTAATCGCAGTACTTATTATTATTGGTTAAAAATTAAAGAAAAAATAAAATTAAAACAAGAAAAATATCTTTTGCAACAACAACGTATTCAAACTTTATGTTTGCAACATGAATATTTTTACGGTCATCGCAAAATTACTGATTTATACCAAGAAATTTTTAACGAATTTATTACTAAGAAAAAAGTTTATCTTATCATGAAAGAAAATAATATTTGTTGTAAGTTAAGACCTAAGAAAAATAAATATTATTATCATAAAAATTTAAAATCTAACCTCAAAGTAGTCCCAAATTTAATTAATCAAAACTTTAATACCTCCCAGCCCATGAAAAAACTATTTACCGATATTACTTATTTTCCCACTCCCCAAGGATTTATTTATTTTTCGTGTATTATTGATTCTTTTAATAATCAAATTATTGCCTCCCACACTTCAAACCGACAAAATAAAGAATTAATTTTAAATACAATCAAAAAAATTCCCACTTTAAAAACCCCTTGTATTATTCATTCAGACCAAGGTAAAGTTTATCAATCTCTAAAAGTACAAAAAGTTTTAACTAAAAAAGGGTTTTTAATTAGCATGTCTCGTAAAGCAACCCCACGTGATAACGCTGTCATTGAAAATCTTTTTGGCCAGATGAAAAGTATTTTATCCAACCAACATCCCCTTTTATTCCAAAAAACCTCAACTAAAATCAAAAAAATTATCAATCAATTCCCTTCTTTTTGGAATAATAAATGGATTTTAACTAAATTAAACAATTTATCTCCTTTGAAATACTTTCAAACTTTTAGATAAATATTTAATTATGGATATATAAACTTATAACCTTTGAAAAAGGTTGTTTTGTCATGCATTTTTTTCTACCCAAAACAATAAATTCCGCATTATTGTGTAAAAAAATGAAACCCATGTCGTTTTATAGGTGAGTTTTTCGTTTTTTCGGCCTATATATATAGTGTAGGGATAAAATATTTTAAAAAATATCTTTTGAAACTAGCAAATTATGAAAAAACATTAGACACTTTTTAAGTGTAATGAAATTACTTTGTTAGTTTGAAAAGATATGGAATTATGCCTTTAATATTGGTTCTTAAAGGGTTTTTTTAAAACCAAAAGTTGTATTAAAAAAAGGAACACCTCATAAATATCATCCTGTAGGTTTATTATATCATAATTTAAATGTTTTGTATCTAAAAAACCGTTTTAAAATGCCCTGAATTCATTATTCTTTTAATATTTAATTAATTTTTAATCGAGATTTAGTTTGTTAAAATTGCATAAAATGCAGTGATTTTATTATAATATTACATTTTTTAACTTTAATTTGTGTTATAATTAGCATGAGAATAAATACATTTTTTGATGATTCTACAAAGATGATTTTTAAAATTTATTTATTTTCTATTTTTGTATTTGCCTTTTTAATTTTTTAAATTTTATTTCAATGTTAAGTTGGAAATAAAATCATATAAAGAAAGCAGGTGATATATAAATTATGGTAAAACTCAAAAAACATAAAGCAAAACTGTTAATATTTGCTGGCTTTTGGGCTATTTTGCTATTTTTAAATCACAATTATTTAATTTTTGCTGACCAAGATGATGATATTGAAAACGTGATAACTCTAATTGAAACTAAAGAGAATCAAACAGAACAAATAAAAATACAATGTCAAGATTTATTGCAAAAGGGCGAGAAAGATGCCTAATTTCTTAGTAAATTAACCACTTACAACTGCAATTAGTAATGCAGTACAACATATTTTTGGTCTATTTTGTGAAAGCAAGATAGATTATAGCAGAAAATAAAAGCAAAAAAAACGAGGAACTGTTTATCGTTTGGATTTGCGAGTTGAAAATAGTCATGGAAAAGCTTTGCAATAAGCCTAAGAGAAAAAACGGGCAGTAGCTATAAGGGAAAACAGTTGATACCTTATATTTTAGGGCAGTTTATATATTTTTTGCGTATATAAAATTTACTAACACTTATTGATTTAAGTGGCAAGCAAAATTGCTAAACCTAAAACCACCACAACCACATAATTTTTTTATTTTTGTATATTAATTGTGGTTATCTCTCCTAAAACTATTAAGGTAAGAAATTAGAGTAACTTCTATCTTCCTAAAAGTTATTTGCTAAAAGAAAGTTATTTGATAAAAGTATAAAAGCATCTAAAATAAACTTAAGTGTTTAGGCTCAAGGAAAAAGCAGAATCGTAGTAGTCGTAAGAAATTCAAAGCTTAGCTGGAATGCATAAGTGGACTGACTTACCAAGGAATTTGGGAAAACCAAATACAAGGCGAAAGAAGAAATATATTTTATATAAACGCTGTATGCTTGGAAACTTGCTTGTACGGTGTTGTGCGAGGCTCAAAAAAACCTAATTATTAGCTATAATAATTAAGGCGTTTTGTTTCTATCGCGATAATTACTCAAATCAAAACTGAAATTAATAAATTAGCAGTTAATAATCAAACAGAAATTCAAAAATATTTAAATGATCCCATTTTTATAAATATCCTAGAATTAATTAAAAAAAAAGAAGTAGGAGCCCAACAACAAGTAATTGATTATTTGGAACAAATATATAATTGGGTACAAAAATTAAATACAGATGTTAATAGTATTTTAACATCATTTAAAATATTGACATCAAAAACATTAAAATTTAAAGAAGTTTCTAAAGAGTACGATAATGTTTTAGACAAAATTACAAATATTTTTTCATATATGAAATCAATATCCACATTAAATGATAAAATATATGAACAAGATTCACAAAGCAATGTTTCTGATGAATCATCTAATTTAGATGCAAAAGTACAAGAAGCTTTAGAACAATTGGGTGGAATTAACAAATTAAAAGATCAAAAAGTTCATGTAGATCAATTAAATACTCAATTTAATATTTTAAAAGATCAAAATCCTTTAACTCCTTCAGGTGGTTCCGGTTCTTCTGATGCTTCTGGTGGTGATTCTGATACTTCTCAAAATAATAATTCTAATGTAACCAATAGTTTTTTATTTTTTTTCTTTGTAATATTTATTTTATTATTTGTTGTTTTGATATTGTATTTTATTTTTCAAAATTTTGCAAACACAAAATAACAATTAGTTTTTTAAAATTATAAATATTATTTTTACTAAAATCAAGACTAAATTTCCCAAAACTAAATATTTATGATAATATAAAGACCAACTTCAAAGTTGGTCTTTTTTTATTTTGGGGCTTTTTCAAGGAACAAAACTAGTTTAGTATTTTGTAACAATATAATGGATTGTTTCTGAAATTTCTTCTTTTTCGTTGTATTTATCTATGTAATCAATATCAATGCCGTTTTTAAGATAGTAAGTATGAGAAATCTTTTTTCCATTTTGAAGGCTATATTTAGCTTCATTGTCTATTTTGTTATTGTCTTGGTAATAAATTATTTTTGTTATTTTTTTAGTATTTTGATCAAGATATATGACACAAAATAAAGTCCCTTGTTGTGTAAAGTGTTTTATTTGGAGGCATTTTTTAGTTTGGGGGTTGTATTTTTCAATGAAATTAATAGTTTTTTGATTTGGGTAAAAAGTAGTTTTTTTGATTAAATTGTTTGTTATTGAATCGTATATATTTATCATTTGGGTATTTTCGTTTGAGTTTGTAACAATTAAATTATTTTCGTTTGAAATTAATTTATTTTGGTTAACTATTTCATTATTATTTTCTTTATTTGGTTTATTTTCTTGGATAATCGGATTTGGTAGTTTTGTTGATTCTTTTTTTTGAGTAAATATTTTATCTTTGTGTTCTTTGTTATATAAAATAAAACTACTTAAAAACATTATAATAACCATTAAAATAAGGCACAATATGTGAATTAATTGCCATTTATGCTTTTTTTGTTTGTGTTTGTCTTTGTGTTCTTTGGGAGTTGTTGTGTCTTTTTGGTCTTTTGTTTCTTTTTTTACAAATTTCATAAAATTACTTTTCTTTTTTGTTATAACTTATCAAACCCCATTTATGCTACAACTTATTTATAAAATTATAAATTATAAAATTGCTAAATTACCAAATTATCATTGCTAAATCTTTAAATCTTAAAACAAAAAGCACAAATCATAGATTACAAATAAGTACTCTTATTATACAACATATATTGTTATTTGCATTAATATTTTTAAAATTACTCAATATTTTAATATTTTAGCAGTTTTTATTTGTAAATTGATGGAAAAATACAAATATTTAAAATAAATAAGCATATTTGTTGTTTTTTTTTTTTTTTTGATGTTAAAATATAGTTAATTAACAATTTGTTTTTTCCTTTTTTGTTATTTGTTAAAAATTAGATTAAAAATATTATTTGTAATTGTATATTTATAAATTAATAGATATAAGTATATTTATAAGTAATTTTATAATTATAATTAATATTTGCAAATCGTTAAGTTATTAATGCTTAATATACAACAAAAATAAAAGAAAGGATTTTTTTTATGTAAAAGTAATAATTTCACTATATTAATTTACAAACTGGCTTGCATAATATCTAAGTTTTTCCAAATGCTGCAAAAATAGCTAAATTGAGCTTTATAAGTTTTTAAATATTTTAAATTGTTTATCTTTTGGAAACTGATCATCATATTAAAAATTTATTATTTTTACATTTTGACAATAAAAAACAATTTCTTATTTAGGATAAGAAGAAAGGCAGTTGTTTTAAAAGTGACACAACAAAAACAAAAAACAATTATTATGTCTAGTTGTAATTATATCTGGATTTTTATTTGTATTATTAGCTATTCTTATTATTGATCCTTTTGGATGGTTTAAAAAAACAAAAACACTACCTCAAACTCATTTAGAAACTACATATAATCCCCCATATCCTTTTGTTGCACCAGAAACATTTAGTCTGGATTATGATAAATTAAATGTAGAACAAACTATTAATAAAGTCAATGATATTTTAGAAGAAACATCATTAGAAGAAAATAATATAAAAATAATTAAATTAGATAATGAAATAATTAAAAATAACTTTAATGAAATTCCTAAAAATAAATTAGAAACTGATTATTTGGAAAGAAAAAGAAAAGATTATATTGAAGATAAACAAGCTCAAAATAAAGAAAAGATAGAGAATTTAACAACAGAAAAGAATCAAAAAGTAAATAATAAAGACGAATTACATAATCAAATAATTCCTTTGAAAAATCAAGAATTAGAAGCAAAAAGCAAAAAAACACAATTAGAAAACAATTTAGAAACTTTAAAAAATAACAATACTACTTTGCAAGGACAAATTACAAATTTGGGAAATTAAATCCAAAACGAACCAAATTCTACATCAAAAAATTACTCAGAAAGCAATTTAGAAGAAATAAGAAGGAATAATAGTGATATTCAAGAACGAATTGGAAATATATAAAGCGCCGTTCAATCTAATCAAACTCAAATCAATAATATTACAAATAACGAACTTCCCCCAATTCAAACTCAAATTACAAATGTTCAAGAAAACTTAAGTCCTTTAGTGAAAGAACACAAACATTTAATAGAAGAAATAAAAGAATTAGAATCACAAATAAAATGTTTAAATAAATTTAATAAAAAACTTGAATCTTTTGATATATACCAATATAGCGAAAAACCCCAAAACCATTTTAAAAAATGTCAAACTTGTCAACAATGGAAAAATTGCATAGACAGCGAATTTAAAACAACTTTTTATCCTATGGTTAAAAAAGAAAGAGATGCTTTATTATTTCAAGTAACCCTTATTAAAACTAAATATCTTTTATTAGCTATTAAAAAAATAAGTAAATATTACTTTGAATTAAAACATTTATTAGACTATAAAAAAGAAGAAATAAAAAAAATTGTTTTGCAGGCCAAAATTCTATTTTATATTTAGAAACTACTTTTTATCAAACTCAACATCATCTTATTTCTTTAATGTCAATGTTAAAAGGAATTGAAAAAGCAAATAAAGAAAAAAACCTTCTTTTGAATATGATGATTTATTTTCTAAAACAGTTAGATTTTTAAATATAATTGATTCTCTTTCAAAAGATGAATCACTTAAACATCAATTTGAAAAAGAAGAACCAAACCTACAAAGTAAAAACTTGCAAAACGATAAACTCGATAAATTGTTGCAAGACAGAGCAAATGACCGTTATTTACCACCAATTAGAAATCCACAATAACAAAATGCATTTATAAATAAATTCAAACAAATCTTTATGGATGAAGAATTTCAAGAAGACGAATCTAAACCCGAACCTGCATTTATACAAACTTTTAAAAAAAATCAATTTTTTAATAAAAATAAATCTGAATCTTGAGGTGTTCCGTTTTTTTAGACACTTTTTTATTTCAAAATTACTCTTTAAGACTTAAAATTAAATAGATAATTTCTTATCTTTTCAAACTAACAAATAATTTCATTAAACTTAAAAAGTGTCTAATGTTTTTTCATAATTTGCTAGTTTCAAAAGATATTTTTTTTAATATTTTATCCCTACACTATATATATAGGTCGAAAAAATGAAAAACTCTCCTATAAAACGACATGGGGTTCATTTTTTTACACAATAATGCGGAATTTGTGATTTTTATAGAAAAAAATGTACAACAAAACAACCTTTTTCCAAAGGTTATAATTTTATATATCCATAATTAAATATTTATCTAAAAGTTTGAAAGTATTGCAAAGGAGATAAATTGTTTAATTTAGTTAATAACCATTTATTATTCCAAAAAGAAGGGAATTGGTTGATAATTTTTTTGATTTTACTTGGTGTTTTTTGGAATAAAAAGGGATGTTGGTTGAATAAAATACTTTTCATCTGGCCAAAAAGATTTTCAATGACAGCGTTATCACGTGGGGTTGCTTTACGAGACATACTAATTAAAAACCCTTTTTTAGTTAAAACTTTTTGTACTTTTAGAGATTGATAAACTTTACCTTGGTCTGAATGAATAATACAAGGGTTTTTTAAAGTAGGGATTTTTTTGATTGTATTTAAAATTAATTCTTTATTTTGTCGGTTTGAAGTGTGGGAGGCAATAATTTGATTATTAAAAGAATCAATAATACAGGAAAAATAAATAAATCCTTGGGGAGTGGGAAAATAAGTAATATCGGTAAATAGTTTTTTCATGGGTTGGGAGGTAGTAAAGTTTTGATTAATTAAATTTGGGACTACTTTGAGGTTAGATTCTAAATTTTTATAATAATATTTATTTTTTTTAGGCCTTAACTTAAAACAAATATTATTTTCTTTCATGATAAGATAAACTTTTTTCTTAGTAATAAATTCATTAAAAATTTCTTGGTATAAATCAGTAATTTTACGATGACCGTAAAAATATTCATGTTGTAAACATAAAGTTTGAATACGTTGTTGTTGCAAAATATGCTTTGTTTCTTTTAATTTTAACTTTTTTTCAATTTTTAGCCAATAATAATAAGTACTTCGATTAATACGAATTGTTTTTAAAATGGTAGTTAAATTTAGGTCTTTTGCAAATTGTTTAACCAGTTTAAAAACTATTTTTTTATTAATAGTTTGAATGTGAGAAACCATATTTTGTAATAATTTTATTTTTTTCTTTAATTTTTGCATCATTAACCCCAATTATCTTAATATTTTTTATTCATTACAAAAATAATTATAACTAAAAAATGCATTAAAAATTAATTTTAAAATATATTTATTAAATTATTATATAATATGATTAGTATTCTAAGACGAGCAGAGCGAAGTAGGCGGCCAGCCGAAGTACACTACAATTAACTATTACCCTTGTCCTATGAAGTCCCCTTTGGGGATTTAGGGGTTTTTTAATTTGACCGTTAAATTTTTTAATTTGACGGGCACATGGTTAGATAATATATTTTATCTAAACATTATATGTCATGATATAATATAATAAATTTATTATTTATAATTAAATATAAAAACCTATCAAGGGTTTTTATATTTAATTATTATCATTAATATTATTATATTTAATATTAATGATAAATCTTTCTTATTAGGTTAAACCCGAATTAAGTATTATCTATCACAACCCAATTCAAAACAGCCTTGGAGGGCTTTTTGAATTGGTGTTTAGGTTTACCCACGGGTTTAACCTAATAAGAAAGATGTACATTATATATATAGGTCGAAAAAATGAAAAACTCTCCTATAAAACGACATGGGGTTCATTTTTTTACACAATAATGCGGAGTTTTTGATTTTAGGTCGGTTATGCCAGATAATAACAGGGTTAAATGGTAATATAACTATCATAAACACTAGCGATTTTTCCTGAAAGAGACAAAAAAATGAAAAAAAGTTGTCAAAAAACGATCAAAAAAATCTCCCTTAAAAATAAAAAAATGACCCCTCATTTGAGGGGGTCTAAATTAGGTTAAAAAAATGATTCGTTTTAATTTATGTCAAAATTGGAAAAAATAAAAGTAAGTGTTTTCCTAGGGTTTTGAGGACTGCTTTTTCATTAAATTGAATTTAAAGGGGGCATAAATTAAGACTAGGGTTTTATAATTCACCCTAATTGGAATTAAATCAAAGCGAGAGGGGCAAAATAATGCGTTTAAGAGGCATTTGGGATTTTGTAGCTTTCATTTTTTAACCACTTTTAGGTTCTGCTTAATCCGCCATTCTTTCGTTTGGTTGACCGACCGCATGACCTCACGGAATAATCAAGTCCGTGGCAGTTGGTTAGGCTGCTGTAATTAAGCGTGTATTTGCTCCCAATTTGTAATAATAGTTCCGTAGATGTCGTTTTTTCAATCTCGGGGTTGATATTAATAATATAAATATTTTTTTAATTCACTGTTTTTTTAAAATCTTTCTTAGATTACGATGCTTATAAACTAATTTTTGAATTGTATCATAAGTTAAATTACTAATTTGCAAAAACTTATAAAGATGTTTCAAAGCAATTTGATTTAAATTTTTGTTAGATTCACAAAAATTATATTTATGAAAAGGATCATATAAAAAAACATTAAAATACCAAATATCTTGTTGTTTAATAAAATAACCAATAACTCGTTGACATTTATCAATACTTATTTTAAAAATATTTTGTTCAGAAAGAAGATCTTTAATATCGTTTGTTAAATTACAAAATTTTTTTATTTTACTTAAAGGTTCTTTTAACAATTTACAATGTTTGGTTTTTTTAATTTCATCAAACGTTTTGTTATTAAAAAATTTTAAAAGTTTATTTTTTAATTTATCAAAATCTAAACAAAAACATTTGTTAACAAAATATATCATTTGGATTTTTTCAATATTTTCTTGAATTGCTTTGATTTTTATCATAATTTAAATTGCATTGCCCTTTTTAGAATAATATTTTAAAATAACTTCATTCGTAATAGAATTTAAATTCCAATCTTTTGAGATAAAACAATTACACCATGGTGATAGATCTTTATGAGTTAATTTAACTAAAAAACTTGAAGTTCGGCTTCCATATCGCTTTAATATATGATTTATTATTTTTTTTGTTCAGAAGTAAAACAATCTTCTTTAAAATTTTCTTTTATTTGATCACTTTTTTGAAATCCAGAAGTATAAGATAAAGTTTTTAAATATAACTTTGGGGAAACAGGACCATACTCCCATGCTTCGAAATCATTAGGAAATAATTCTTTTTTATAATCTACATAATACTTACAATAAACTAAAAAAACCAACTTTTGAAGTTTCATTTTAGTATAATCACTTTTATTTTGATAATTAATAATATATTGTGCTACATCTAGGATATCAATTTGAATTTGTTTTTGCATTGCTTGCCCCTTTTTATAATAATTTTGCATATTGGTATTATAACACAATTGTTTAATTAACCCTAATTCTTTTTTTAATTTATTAAGTTGCTTCAATAGTTTTTTAATTTGATATTTCATTTCATTCTCCTTACTTTATTTTTTGATGAACTTTTTTTGTTGTAATCATTTTTTGGGTATTAAATAAAAAAAGGTTCCTCTTAAAGGAACCTTTTTATGGTATTAAATGTGTTTGGTGTTTTTTAAAAATAGTTTTATTCAATTACAAAATATAATTATAATGTTTGTTGTAAAAATTAATCTTAATGGGTGTGTGTTTAATTTATTAGATCGATGAGTTAAAAAATACAATTTTGTTTTATTTTTTTTAAAAATTCTTGAAAACGATGGATATTGAATAAAACATTGGTTTCCGTTAAGGTTTTTTCCAACAAAGATGTGTTTTTTTTCAAACCTGGACCTTCTATCACATAAATAAATTGAATATTTTTAAATTTATTGATAGTTTTACTAAATTCTACCAAACGTTTTAATTCGCTATTAATTTTGGAGCCTGAAGTGTTAAAAAAACTACATTCTAAAAGATAATTTATATTATTATGTTTAATTGATGTTTCTACTTCTTCTTGAATAAAATTAAATTTTTCACAAAATTTTTTAATTTTATTTAAAGTTTTTTTATCTTTAATATTGAAATTTTCCAAATTTTGTTTTAATTGTTCTTTATATTTTGTTTTATAATTTATATCTTTTTCATAAATGCTATCCTCATTTATATTATTACAACAATCAATAAAAGCCTTTGTTAAAATATTTCTAGCTAAATGAAAATCTAACCTACGTCTACGTTGATTATCTTTGTTATTTCCTTTGAATGGAGACAACAAAACATCCTTAGTTTGTGTTCTAAATATATTTAAAATTTGATTTGCGTTAATAATTATTTTTTCAATTTTTGAATCATCTAAATATTTAAATTCTTCACTGTTAACTATAGTAATCGCACGAGACGAAGTTTTTATATTTGAAATATTATATTTTAATTTATTTTTATGAATGAATTTAATTTTTTTTTCAGGATTTGTGGAATCTACACCCAACAACGCAATAAATCCATTAACATCGTTAAATCGTAATTTTTTTAAAAACTCACTTTTTTCTTTAACAAAAATTTTTAATTTTTTTAATTCTTGTAAAGAACCAATTTTATCGTCATTTTTATAAATAATTTGTTTTTCTAATTTGGTGCCATTAAAACAAACAATACAAATAGGTACGGTAGTATCTTCAAAAGGATTGGGTTCAATGATAATAATTCTGTTAACATTGGTTTTATCAAATTTTGAATTAATAAAAGTTTCTGGGACAATTGCAAAACCTGGTTGATTTGTGGATATCATCTTACTTAAAGCTAATAAATAAAGATCATCAAAATTAGATGTTTTAAAATAGTCTTTATAAGTTTGTGTATATTTTTTACGATAACAACTATTCTTTGCTAAATACGGAGGATTTGTTGATATAAAATATTTATGTTTTTTTTTCATAAGGTATATTTTTTAAAGAATCATTCATTTTATATTTAACAAATTTCTTATCAATGTCATACCCTATAAAATTTAAATTATTAATTTTATTTTTAAAATAATATTTTAAAAAATTTAAAATATCCCCTTCGCCAGCGAAGGGATCTAAGATAATATGATTTTCTTTTAAATTATCAAAAATAAATTCTTCTAATGGTTTTGTGAACCAATTTTGTTTTTTAGTAAAAAATTGACCGAATTGAATTTTATTTTTCATTTTTTTACCCTTCTTTCTTCTTAAATATTGCATCATAGTTTGGTTCATTTTTAACTTATAACTCCTTATTTTTATTTATCCCTCAGTTGGTGTGATTTCATAGAGGGAGTTTAGTTTAGAAATAATTTAATTTTTGCATCATTAACCCCAATTATCTTAATATTTTTTTTGATTTTAACAAAAAACCCCCAAAATGAAAAAAGACCTTCGTTATAAGGTCTTAATACCAATTAATATATATCCATTGATGTTTCTTGGGTGGTGGTATAGTATCTAAATGATGGTTATATGTGCGAGCGCATTCATTGCCGTCAATATACCAATTATCAAAGAAAAATCCCCCAACATATTTATAATAATGGGTGTTACCATTTTCATCATAAATGGTTCGGGAAAAACGTCCAAATTTATTTCGGACTTCGTCGCCTGTATAATAATTGCCAGATATAATGCAACATTGCTTTAACCAATTAATATATTCAGAACTATAATTATTGAAAATACGTTCTTTGGCTTTTTCATCTTTACAAGAAATAATAAATTTTTCCTTTTTGGTTTCAAAAATATTTTGAAATTGGAGAAGTTCACACGATATAGTCTCTTTTCTATTTGGAGATGTTGACAATACCACTTTCATGCTACCAGTTTGGCGTATAAATTCACCTTCATAATCAAATAAATTATTATCTCTTTTCCATGTTCGAATGGCTTGGTAAGGATCAATAGCATCAGGTAATTCGATGCTTTTAATTCTTTTTTGGGTGTTAAAAGTGAAAAGATAAACATTTTTAGCACCATTTGATAATTTCAGCAAATCTTCAATGGTATAAGTTAGTTGGGGGAGGAGGCGGATTCCATCATCGAAATATACAGCCTCAATTTTAAAACCATACCAATCATCTGATGGCAAAGGTGCTACCAAACCCGTATCAGGGGTTATGTTATAACAACCTAATTTAATTAGTTTGGGTTGGTTGATAATTTGGTTTTTGATTAAGTAATTATTAATCGCTTCTTCTTTACTTTGGTCAACAAAGAGATTGATGTTGATTAATTCCACATTGACCTTTTCTTCCTGAGTTTTTTGTTGAGCATCCCAAAATACGAAAGCTTCTTCGATAGCGATTTCGTATTTTAAGAGATCTTCTAAAGTGTATTTATTATCAAAAGAAGGATATTTAATATTAAAGGGATTAGAGCGGGGTTTAAAATAGACATCCATGAGTCCTTCTGGCGGATCTTTTAGGAACCACCAGAAGTAACCTTCGGCATAATCATTGTAGGCAGGTTCTGGTAAATCACGTTCATCAAATTCAATGTTGAAATATTTTAGGATTTCAGGGATACTTTTTTTGGATAAAACGCTGATATCATACCTTTTCATTTTAGGTTGGAAGGTTAACCATTCTTGTTGGAGGGTTTGGTAATCTGCTAATTTAATTTTGGTTTCGTTTTGATTATGAAAAAAAGAAGAATGAGCATTGATGGAAAGGACAAAATTGAAATTAATAATTAATAACATAATTATTAATTTTTTAGATACAGGGAATTTTAATTACTTTAGACATTATTTAATAACCTCCTAATTCTTTTTTAATTATTCTTGCCTGACAAATGGTAAAAAGGGATAAAAAAAAGACTCTTGTTTAAAGAAGTCTTGTTATTTGGATGAGTAAGTATGGTTAAATAAAAAAACCCCTTTTGGAAAGGGGTTTTTTATAAAAAAGATAATTTTTATGTTGATAATATTTTTAGTTATTTTCATCATTTAAATTGTTTAAAAGGTTTTTATAAGTTTTTAATTGTTCTTTTTGATTATCAATTAATTGTTTGTAATTTTCTTTTAATTTTAAGAGATTTTCTTTTTGATTATCAGTGATACTTCCTTGTAATTCTTTATCTATGTTTGTTATTTTGGTTGCATTATCATAAATTTTCTGTTTTAAATTAATTATGTTTTCTTCAATAGTAAAGTTCTGATTAACAGGTTGCCTGCTACTAGTTTCTGGAAGTTTTGGATCCGTTGCCATAACTGGATTAATATTGATGAAAGCGAATAATCCTAAAAAACTCATTAAAAATAATGGTAAAAGATGTAATTTATTTTTTATTTGCATCATTTTAACTTATAACTCCTTATTTATTTATTTATTCTTCTAATTGCTTTTTTTTTGCAAAATTATTATTTATAATATTTATTTAATTGAAAAAAATTGTTTATCTAAGTCATGGAATTTAACGCGTTTTTCTTCTTCTTGTTTTAATAAATCTTGTGGATTTTGTCTCATGTTTATTGAGGTTATAATTTTTTTTCTAATTTCTTTTAATTCATAAATTAATTTTCCTTGTTGTTCAGTAATTTGAATTAACGAACCTAATTTCATGGATAATGAAAATAATATTTGATAGGATTCTGGATTTATATTTTTATTCATATTTTGAATCTTTAAAACTACATTTTTCCATGTTCCAGCGAGTTGCCAATTTCGTTCATTAATAAAAACTGATTGCGTTTCTAAAAAAAAATCACAAGAATTATTTAAAATGTAATTATTATTTTGCGATGAAGAACTATTATCATCCATTGCCATGACTTGATGATTGTTAGTAATTAAAAATAATCCTAAAAAACGAATAAAACTATTTTAAATAAAAGTAAATGTTTTTTAATTTAAACATTAATTCATAACTCCTTTAATTTTTTTATTTCTCAGCTGAGGTGATGTCGTAAAGTTTTTGAAGGTCGGTGATTGTTTGGTTTTGATAATCTTTTTGAGATTTATCATAATTGTGTTTTATTGAATATTTTAGTTTGAATTGAGATAACACAAAAGACTCTCTTTATGAGAGTCTATTAAAATTTTAGTTTTCTTCTGGAATTGTATTTAAATCTAATTTTCGTTTTTTATTGTTATTATTTGTTTGTTGTTGGTTTATGTTAAAAGATAAGAAATTTTCTATTTCTTTTATGGAAGCATTTTTTAAATGAGGGTATTTTTGTTTTAGTTGTTTGATATTTTCTTGACTTTTTTTTACTAATTTAAAAAAATTATTAATTTCTTGATCGCTCGGTTCATCATTTAAAATTTGTTTTCCTTTGTTGTTTTCCATTGCCATGACTTGATGATTGTTAGCAATTAAAAATAATCCCAAAACCAAAAACAAAACTATTTTAAATAAAAGTAAATGTTTTTTTAATTTAAACATTAATTCATAACTCCTTTAATTTTTTTATTTCTCAGCTGAGGCGATGTCGTAAAGTTTTTGAAGGTCGGTGATTGTTTGGTTTTGATAATCTTTTTGAGATTTATCATAATTGTGTTTTATTGAATATTTTAGTTTGAATTGAGATAACACAAAAGACTCTCTTTATGAGAGTCTATTAAAATTTTAGTTTTCTTCTGGAATTGTATTTAAATCTAATTTTCGTTTTTTATTGTTATTATTTGTTTGTTGTTGGTTTATGTTAAAAGATAAGAAATTTTCTATTTCTTTTATGGAAGCATTTTTTAAATGAGGGTATTTTTGTTTTAGTTGTTTGATATTTTCTTGACTTTTTTTTACTAATTTAAAAAAATTATTAATTTCTTGATCGCTCGGTTCATCATTTAAAATTTGTTTTCCTTTGTTGTTTTCCATTGCCATGACTTGATGATTGTTAGCAATTAAAAATAATCCCAAAACCAAAAACAAAACTATTTTAAATAAAAGTAAATGTTTTTTTAATTTAAACATTAATTCATAACTCCTTTAATTTTTTTATTTCTCAGTTGAGGTGATATTATAGAGGGATTTAAGGGAGGAGATGGTTTGTTTTTGATCATCTTTTTGAGATTTATCATAATCTCGTTGTAATGAATCTCTTAGTTTTATAGCGTTAGATAGCATATCTTCATACTTTTTTTGGGCGGCTTCTAATTTGCCGATTTCAATTTTAACTTGTCTAATTTGTTTGATTATTTCAATTTCTTCGTCTTGTAATTTAGATATTTCAGCTTGTAATTTATCAATTTCAGGATTATTATAAATTGATATTCCTTGAGTTTGCAGTTGTGATTTTTTATTTTGTAATTGTGATTTTACTTGATTGATTTCTTGTACTTTGTCATCGTGTTTTTTTTGTAAATTAGTTTGTTGAGTTTTTAATGAAGGAAATTTATCTTTAATTTCTTTAATTTCGTGATTATAATTATCACATTTTTGTTGGTATTCATCGATGTTTTTTTGATCTTTTTTTATAAATCCTAAAATTTGTTCCCAAGATTTTCTAATTTTATCAATTTCTATTTTTTCTTCTTGGGAAAGATTATTTGGTAATAAAGATTTGTCATCAGTTTCTGAAAGAACATAAGCTTCAACTTGGTTGAAATGAGATTGAGTTGTTTTAAATTTAAGTTTTGGAGGTTCGGTTTCGCGTTGGGGTCTTGAAGGTGTTGATTGATTAAATTCATGTTTTAATGATGGTGATTTTCCTAATTCTCGTTCTTTTTTAATATCGTTAGTTCTTTGGTAAAGACAAATTAATAATAACAATCCAAGAAGTGAAATAATCGCGATAGTTACTAAACATTTTTTAAAAAAATTATTATTCATAAATTTCATTTCCTTTCCGATAATAGTGATTATTATCAAATATTGAAATATGAATATATCACTATTATACAATTTTATATATTAAATGTCCAATAAAAAAGTTATTAGGTTAAATTTAATGATTATTAATTAGTAATTGGTTGACAAAATTTAGCATATCGTTTTTCTTTTTGTTTTTCTTCGTAGCGTTTTTGAGCGCGAGCGTAACTAGGATTTTTTTGTTTTAATTCTTCTTTTGCGGTTTCGATTTCTTCGTTTTTTTGTTCTAGTTGTTGTTTTAAATTAACGTGTTTTTTAAATAAATTTTCTGGATTCGAAACTTCTTTTAGTTTGTTTGTTAAATCTTCGGTTATGGTTGTGTATTCTTTGATTACAGATTCGTCTTGTTGTTTAAATTCAGTTAATTGGTTTTTCTCTGTTTGTATTTCTTTCTTTAAATTTACAGTTTCTTGACGAGTTTCATATTCTTCTTTTTTCTTTTTATAGTCTTTGTAATCGGCATCAAGTTTGTCTTTATCTCGGTCAATACGCGAACAAATAGAGTCATAAGTTTCTTTTGACATCATTTTAGGTGTTCCATCTTCATTAACAAATAGGTCTTTGGCTAAATTAATTACTCGATGAGTTTCGTGAATTATTAATCCTGCTTTTGCTATGCCTCCAGCTACTTTTTTAGTTATACCACCGCCAGTTGCTGTTAGCGCGATACGTCCTCCAAAGGCATCTAAATAAAGTTCTGCACCTTGAAAAAGCGCGTCTCGAAGGTTGCCAAAACTAAATTCGTGTTTTTTATCCCAGTCATCAAGAGCAGTTTTGGCTGTTTCTGCACCTTGGCGTAAAATTTCTAATTGTTTTCTTTCTATTTCGATAGTTGCTGTTTTGACATCGATTTCATCAATGTTTTTTTGAATTTCAGCTCTACGATCCTCCTCGTTTTTGATTTTAGTGAAAAGTTGTTGTTCGCCTGATGTTAATTCATTAAAATCGCGTTGTATTGACTCTTTTAGTTTGATAGCGTTAGATAGCATATCTTCATACTTTTTTTGGGCGGCTTCTAATTTGCCGATTTCAATTTTAACTTGTCTAATTTGTTTGATTATTTCAATTTCTTCGTCTTGTAATTTAGATATTTCAGCTTGTAATCTTATTTTGTCATCGGGGGATGCTAATTTTTCTTCTTCTTGTTTTTGTTTAATTTCTTTTTCTTTGGCTTCTTTGTCTTGTTCTAATTGTAAAAGTTTACCTTTTAGGATAGCGATATTACCTGTATTATCTTTTAATTGTTCTTTTAGTTCTTTAATTTTTCCTTCGTTTTTATCTAAGGCTTCTTTTATTTTTTCTTTTTGCTCTTGGGTTATTTCTTTGGCTTTATATAATTCTTTTAATTCGGTTTCAACTTTGTTTAATTCTTTTTCCCAGTCGCCTTTAAGGCCGTGATAATTATTAATTGTTTCATCGTATTTGTCAATTGCTTTATCGATTTGGTCGATTAATTGATTGGCGTATTTACTTGATGGTTCTTTTGGTTGATGGAAAAAACAAAAATAAATGAAACCTAATATTGTTATAAAAATTAAAAATATTAGTAAATAACCTTTCCAGGTTAGAGGTTGTTTTGTTGTAGTATTTTCGAGGTTTTTTGTGGTTGTTTTAGTATTTTGATATTGATTAATTTTTCTTTTAATAAAGAAAAAAGAACCAACAAGTGTAGGAACTATTAAAATCCAAGGTAAATACGATTTAAAGGTAAAATAATTTTTAATTAAATCTAATGGTGTTAACATATAATTAACACCTCCTTTCTTTTGGTTTTTTGTTTTTAGTTATTTATTATTTTTCTTTATGTTTGTTTTGTAAAAATAAGCCACTTTTTAAAGTGGCTGTAGTTTATTATGTTCCTGTAGGTGGTGAATTTATTGGTTTGTTTAGGTTTGTGATATTTTCTTCGATTTGGTCTAATATATCACTATTTTGAGGAACAATCATTTGATAAGCTTGTTTTAGATCATCTTTGTTAACAGACTCTCTTTTATTTTCTTTCGTTCCTCTATTTCGTGCGAAAATACTTACTGTTGTTTTTAGTATGTTTTCTAAGGTTCGATTAGCTTTTAAGAATTGTTGATTGTATGGCGTTCTTTCCAAGGCTTCATTGATAACTGTAAATAAATATTGTTTAGCTTCGTCGCTATAAGGGTTTTTGCGTTTTTCAATTAAAAATTCTAAGAATTGTTTTCTTTCTTCTTTATTTCCTGGTTTTACTTCAATGTTGTAAGTAAAACGTGATTTAATTGCTTCGTCAATTTGTTCTTCGTGATTTGTTGCACCAATAATAAAAATTGGTTTATCAGGGTCGTTTTCAAATGATGTCATTTCAGTTTTGAATTGATTTACTACATTAGCGATTTCGGATCCTGTTTCTAATGAACTTAAATCAGTAAAAATAGTTTCACATTCATCTAAAAAGATAATGGCACCATTGTTTTTTTCAGCTTCTTCTCTAGCTGCTTCAAATAAATCTTTAACCATTTGTGGAGCTAAGCCTTTATATTTTTGTGAAAATAAAGAGCTACTTACTTCAAAGAATGGGAGATTGGTTTCTTTAGCTAAAGCTCTCGCAAGAGTAGTTTTCCCTGTTCCTGGAACTCCGTATAACAAGATACCTAATGGAGGTTCCACGTCACCAATACCTTGGTAGTTTTCAGGGTTTTTTAAATAATCAATAAATCCTTGAACTGCTTTTAATTCTTCTTTAAACCCAATTAATTTGTCAAAACCTATAAATTTTTGAGAGTCAGCAGGTTGAAAAACAACTCCTTCTGCTTTTAATTGTTTTGGGTTTGTTGAAGAATTATTATCAATTTCTTCAGTTTGTTCTTTCTTTTTGGTTTCTGCTTGTTGTAATTCTTGCTTTAATATATTTTTTTGTTCTTCACTTAAAGTTTGGGTGGCTTCTAATTTTTTTTTAAAAGAAATAATTTGTTTTTCGGTTTGACTTAAAGTTTGGTGATGAATCCAGACATAAGTTGCTAACCAAAATAAAAGAAACAAAATGATGATTGTCATTGCTTTTAAGAAAAGTGGTTGGGTGGAAGTTTGTTTTTTGTTTTTCATAATTTATTTCCTTTCTAAAATAAGACTAAGTTTTCTTAACTTAGTCTTATTTTTTTATTTAAGCTAAATTTGTAATTTTGTTTTTTAGAGTGGTGCCACTACCGCTAAATGTGTTTCCATTTTTATCCACTAATTCATAGTCAAGAACTAAGGTTAATTGTGGATTTGTTGCTTGAACAAAGTCGTTTTGTTCTAATTTAATTTGAATATTGATATTGCATTTGCCATCATTATCGATAACCATTTGTTTGCGATTGGTGTCATCATAGAGTGTGTTATTATTTTTAACTTCTAAGTTAAAGAGTGGTTCAGGATTTAAAAAAGTGTTATGAGTGTCATATTTTGGAGTTATTTTTAGATATAAAGGAACACTAATGTCAAATCCATTTGTTTTCAAAATGGCTTGATGATTGATAGTCACTGTGTGATGAAATTTATTTGGATTTAAATTAGGCATAGGCAAAGGGATAAGGGTTTTATCTTCATTATTACCGCTTACTCTATTTACTTCAAATAAAGGGGCATCATTTTTACTCATTAATTTAATGTTTTCTTGTCTTTGGCGTGAGAAATAATTATTAAGAGCCACGCAAGAACTAATTGCAAAACAAGAACAAATTAAAATTGTCAGGACAATTATAATTTTGTTATTTTGATTTTGGTTTGTTTTTTTCATGATTATTTACCTCCTAAGGTTGATTTAATGATATCAATTAAATTATTTATACCTGTGGTTAACCAAGGGATTTGTTTTTGGTAATAAATAACGTTGACATGTAAAATAAAATATAAAACGATAGTTAAAAATTGAAATGTTTTTAATAAATTGACTTTGTTGTTATTGGAAGTTGTTTGAGTTGGTTGTTTTTCTGGGGTGGTTGGTACTTTTACTACCATTGTTTTGCTTGGTGGACTTGATTTTGAATTTATTACTTTTTTATTTTTTAATTCGGTTGATTTTTTATTTGTTTTTTTGGTTTTTATTATTTTTTTGATCATGTTTTTTCTCCTTTGTATTAATTATTTATTTCTTTGTTACTTTCTAAATTGTTTTTTTCTTTTGATTCGTTATTTGGATTTGGAATAATTGAAAATGATTTTTTGGGTTTACTTTCTTTTTGTGTTTCATTTTTTTGATTGATTTCTGGCAATGGTACAAAATTAAAAAATATTTTTTTAATGATAAACATTAAAGAAGTTGTAAATAGAGCGCCAACGATAAATCCAATAGAGAAATTTAGATCATTCATTTTCATCCTCCTTGTTTATAATTGAATTGGTGTTTTTTTGATTTAAGTTGTTTTTTCTTCTTTTTTTCTCTTTCCAATTAGCAACTTTGACTTTTTGTACTTTTATTTGGGATTGGAGTTTTTCTTGGGTTTCATTGATTTTATCTATTTTTTGTAATAATTTTTGCTCTAAATATTCTTGTCTGGCATTTTGGATTTCTAAGTTTTGTAGTTTTTTGTTGGGGAAAAAGATAGCCAAAATTATATCTTTGATGAAAATTAAAGTGTTTGTAATTAATTTAAAAATAGGTTTGAACCCAGAAACAATAAGAATAGTGAAAATTGTTGTTTGGATTCCATCCATTCTTCGTTCAAGTATTTCGGTAGTGCTAAATCCTTTGGTATAATTTAATATAAAATTGCTAATTATTGTAAATATTGAAAAAATCCACATATTTTTTTACCTTTCTTAATAATTTTTAAGAATTTTTCTTTGTTTTTTAAACGATTTCTTTTTGTTTTTAAAAGTTTTATTGGGGTGGTCTAAATTAAGCCATTTGCCTTTGGGTTGGCGGTATTTGTTGATTTTTTTCTTGGTTATTGGTTTGCTACAGTCTTTGAAATAAGTCCCACGGTATGCTTCTGTCATTCCATCACTCATGTTTTTATCTCCTTTTTATTCTAATTTAAGGGTTTTGACTTTATCTTTGAGGTTTTTTGATGATTTGAAAGTTACCACAGTTTTTGAAGGGATTTTGATTTCCTTACCTGTTTGGGGGTTTCGTCCCACGCGTGCATTGCGGGATTTGAGGACGAATTTACCAAGTTGGGGTGATAAAACTACCTCTTCGTTGGATGTGATTGATTTAATTAAGGTATTTTCAAATGAATTGTAAAATTCTTCGGTTTTTGCAACTGAAGTTTTTAGTTGCTTTGCAACTTCTTTGATTAATTCTTTCTTAGTCATTGTTTTGTTGTCTCCTTATTATTTAATTTTTTAATTATTTTCTTTCTTTTAATAATTTTTGATAATAATTTCTTGTAACCCTCCTTTTCGGGTTAAAAAATGATTAGTAGTGGTTTTAATTGTTTGAATATTAAAATCCTCAAACAATTTAATTATTTTTGGTGAATTAAAATTAGTATACAACCACTTTACATTGCGATGATGCGCACTTTTTAGTGTTTTATAAAGCCTTATATGGTCGTCAAATGTAAAAGGGTGTTGGTAAAAAACTTTATTTTTAATACCTTCGTGGTAATAAGGAGGATCAACGAAAATAAAATCATTGCTTTGGCTTGGGTGATGACGCTTCCAAAATCATCATTTAACAATTTTAAATTTTTAACATTAGTTTTTATTCTTTGTAATTCTAACAAATCAATAATAGGTTTTTGGTATCGCGATCTAAACCCGTATGATAAATGAATGGTTCCATCAGAACGATATCTGTGGATGCTCCGAAAGGAATATTTTAATAAAGTATAAAAAAGGGCACTTTTGGAAACACCAAAATTACTTTTATTAAATCTATCTACGAAAAGTTTAAATGATTCTTTTTGCGTCTTTTGATCTTTATTTATATATATTGTATCTTCAAATTTACACACACAATTACAAAACAATTCTGATTTGGCTAACATATTTTGCCAAAGTTCTATTAAATTAATATCATTATCATTCAAAATTGCTTTTGTAGGTTTAAGAGTTTGAAATAATACTCCACTCCCAAGGAAGGGTTCATAATAATTATTGTAATTTGTGGGAATGTTATTTAATAGTTGAGGCAACATTTTCTTTTTACAACCTATCCAGTTAATTTTCATTTTTTAAACTCCTTTAACCAAATATATATTAAAAAAACAATATCAGAAACAAGGCTTATTGCAGTGTTTGCTTTAATTCCTAAATTGAAATCAAAAAATAAAGTCATTAAATTTGTTATTATAAAACCTAAATATGTTAAAGACAATATTATTAAAATATTTTTTGGTTTTAAAATCATTTTAATTATTCTCCTTTTTGTTTATAATATTTTTTTATTAATTAAAGTTTTAATTATTTGGGTTAAATTATCTTTTTGTGAGTTGGTTGCATTAATTAAAAAATACTTGCAATTTTGGTGTTTACAATTTACATCATTACAGTATTTATGTTGATTTAAATAATTTTGACGAACATTTTCAAAATAAATTAGTGGTTTTTGTTCGATTAAGTCTAATTTATGATGGGGGATTGATTGTTTTCGGTGTAATCCAATTTGGGGGTCAATATCTAGATAGAAAGTTAAATGAGGTTTGAGTAAATATTTATTAATAATTTTTGATGTTATTTCATCATCATCTATGGAATTACTATTGCTTTGATAAGCTAAAGTAGAATCATACCAACGGTCAACTATAACAAGATGGCCACTAAGTAGATTAGGTATTATTAATTCATCTTGGGTTTGCATCATGTTGGAAAAACTAAGAAAATATTTAGTTTTTGTACTTGTTTTTTTTGGTATAAAAACAAATTTCTTATTTCGTTTCCAATAGAACTACTTCCTAAACCTTGGTAAACTTTTACTTTTTGTCCTTTATTAATTAAAGATTTTTTTAATTTATTAATCAAAGTAGTTTTGCCACTTCCATCTAGCCCTTCAAAAACTATTAATTTATTCCACATTTAAATTATTTCCTTTCGTATTTTTGATTAAATTAATATCTTTAAAAGATATAAATTGTCTTTGGAATAAGGTATTTACAAAGATATTAGCTTTTTGAGAAAAACAATCAATTACTTGATCAATTCCTTGGACTTTGCCGTTTTTAATTTTATTGTTGAGCCTTTGGGATTCGATAGCATCATTTGTTAATAAGTAATATTCAAAACGCGTATCGAGTTTTTTAGTTGTTGAGCTTCGATGATAGCTTGTTTGTAACGTTCACGGAGGCAAGTTTTAAAATTAAAGGCAACAATTCGTTTGTTTTGGGTAAACAATACTAAATCAAATTTGATATCAGGAATAAAAAATAAATATGTTTGGGGATATTGTTTGGTGATTCCACGATGTCGAAAATAAATTAAAATTAGATATTCGTTAATTTTACCACGCAGTACTTTTTGCTTTTGGAAAGTTGATTTGGTAATTTGAAAATAATGATTTAAACTTTGATGATTTAATTGCATATATCGATTAAAAGGGTATTTAAAGTAATTATCAGGTTTAATGTGGGATAAAATATTTTTTGAAATTAACATTAATTTTCCTCGATTCTTTGGATTTCTTTATCAAAATTAAAATTGCATTGTCCTAATTTACCTGCCCTATTTTTAGCAACAATAAATTGGGTAAAATCTTCTACATTATTTGCAAATGGATCTTTTTCATAATAACTTTCGCGATGCAAAAACATAACCATATCGGCGTCTTGTTCAATTGAACCTGAATCTCTTAAATCTGAAAGATTAGGGAGTTTAGATTCTCTCATTAAAGTTGCGCGGTTCATTTGGCTTAAAGCAATAATAGGAATTTGTAATTCCATCGCTAACTTTTTCAATTCACGAGTAATAATCCCAATTGCTTGATTTAGATTGAGGATTTGATCGCCTCTTAAAAGGTGTAGATAATCAATGAAAACTATATCAAGTCCTTGGTGAAATTTTAATTGACGGCATTTTCTTTTAACTTCTTCTATTTTGGTATTTCTGTCATCATCAATTAAAATATTCAATTCAGTTAAACTTTCTTCTGTTTGCAATAATTGTAACTTTTCTTCACGAGTTAATTGTTGTTGTTCCATTTTTTTTGATACTAATCTGAGATTCACAACTAATTAAACGTTTGATTAATTCTTCAGATGTCATTTCTAAACTAAAAATCAAAATATTATGTTTTTTAGGAATATTTTGAAAAACTTTAGCAATATTGACAGCCAAATTTAACATAAAAGCAGTTTTTCCCATTCCTGTTCTTGCGGCTAAAATATTTAATTGTCCTGGTTTAAAACCTCCAATTAAATCATCTATATTATTAAATCCTGTTTTAACTCCAACTAAATTATTTTTATTGTGGTTTTCCAAAATGTCTTTGATTACTTTAGAAACACAACTTTTTAAATCTTTAAACTTGGGAGTGAGTTTTTTTCTTAATTTTGCAGTATTTGTTTCTATTAATTCTAAAATCTCTTGTGGAGCTATTTTGCTTCTTGCAATTTGGGATAATTTAGCAATAATACCGCCAATTTCTCTTTTTAAAGATGTTTCTTTAATTAAATCAATGTATGTTTCTAAGTGCCGAGGAGAAGGCATCAAATCAGATAATTCATTTAAATAATTAATTCCTCCTATTTGTTTTAATAATTTTTCATTTTCTAAAATAGCACTTACTGAAGAATAATCAATTTCTTTATTATTTTGATGTAATATTTTCATGGCTTTAAAAATATTTTTATGATGAGGATTGTAAAAGTCAGTTTCTGTAATTTCATTAAAAACTAAAGAAATTGTTTCGGGGTTTAAAAGTAAAACCCCCAACAAAGCACGTTCTGCTTCAATCATCTTTCTAACTCCTTTTTTTAATTTGGGTATAAAAAATACCCCTTAAAAAAGGGGTTTAGTTTCTATATTGATTAAAAAGTTTGTACCATTTTAATTGTACCGTCAGAATTGTATAAGGTATACTTGGTTCTATTCTCTATTTGGGGGTCGTACTCGATGATGGAGTCAATTGTTTTACCATCTTTTTTGTAAGCGATATACTTGATTTCATTACCTGTTTGGGGGTTGTATTCGGTGATGTAGCTGATTTTACCGTTAGAATAGTATAAGGTCTTCTTGATTAAGTTCCTAGTTTTGGAATCGTACTCGGTGATGGAGTAGATTGTTTTACCGTCATAACTGTATATGGTATCTTTGGTTCTATTCTCTGTTTGGGGTCGTACTCGATGATGCGGTCAATTGTACCGTCTGGGTTGTACCAGGTTGTTTTAATAAAATTCCATGTATCAGAGGCATGTTCATGAATACCACAAATTTTTTTACCATCAACATTATAATAAGTAGTTGTATTTTTTTGATAATTCATATTATTTATTTCCTTTTTATTATTTTTTTTAATTTATTAATTGCTTTGCTTTTGGTGGTTTCTACTTGCCTTGAAGATAAATGCAACATTTTGCCTATATTTTTGTTGGAATACTCAATTTGAGGGTATTGGTTTTGGTTTTTTAAAGGAATCCCAAAACTTAATCTAATAATTTCAAATTCTTGTTTATTTAAAATGGATTTGATTTTTTGAATAAACAATTCGTGATTAACTTGGTTTAACCAAATTTGATGAGGGGTTAGATTGTTGATATTAATAGTTTGAGGTTGCGTTTCTTCAAAAGGAATATTACTTACTTGTTTTTCTTTCCGAAAAACATGTATGGAAGTAGAAGTAGCTTGTAGACCTCTAATAAGTTCTGTGATTCCACCTTTAATTGTTGGGGTAGCATAGACAATAAAATCACATCCTAAATCTTGGTAATTATTTAAAGCTTTGATTAGACCTAAAATTCCTTCTTGGTATAAATCTTCTCTTTGAAGTGCTTTAGGGAAATATTTAAATTGTTTAACTATTTTTTTTACTAATGGTAAATGCATTTCGATTAATTGATCGCGAATTGTTAAATTGTTTTTACTTTTTGAAAAATCTTTAAATAATTTTTGTCTTAACATTTTATTCCTTTCTAAAAATATTTTTAGAAAAGATAAGAAATTTTTTTAGTCTTGAAAAGAAAAAAAGACTAACTTAATAGTTAGTCTTAAAAAATTTTTAAAAAGTAAAAAGTTGTCCAAAGTTTTGGAACACCTCAACATCATTATCGTTTGCTTTAGATAAAATATCACTAAAATGATTTTTTAAATTTTCACTTTTCACTTTATGAAAATGATTTTTATTATTAAAAACATCAGAAAAATTCTTGTGTGAAATGTGATAATTTAGAGGAAATAAAACCTCTTCAAATAAGTTTTTAATTTTCATTTTCTTAAAATAAGATAATATAGTCAATTCTTTATCAAAAGAATAAATAAATTTTTTGCCGCCAAACCTATCAACCATTTTATTTTTGAATCCTATTTAAATTGTTTTTAAAATATTTATAAATAATTTCATCTGAAATAACATTTTCATCCCAACTACCACCGCTATTATAACCCAGCTGCCATGGTAATTCTTGATGAGTTAAATCTGATAATTCATTGCCAGTTGCACTACCATACAATTCAATAATACTATCAATAACATTTTTCCAATCAACCGAAGTATTTATTTTTTTAATGTTTCCTTTTGGGGATAGCTTATTAATAGGTAAATAAGTAAATTCTTTAAATTCTTTATATAATTCAGGTAAAACTGGACCATACACCCAAGCTCTAAAAGAATCTTTAAAACTATCAAGTGAACCACATTTTACTAAATATTTAGCATAAGCATAATAAATCATTTTGTGTAATTTCATATGAGTGGTTTTATGTGGATTGTTTTCAATAATATAATTTGCCACATCAAAAACATTGATTTGGTTTTTGTTTTTCATAATCTCAACTCCTTTATTTTTTTATTTGTATAATAATAAGTTATAATATATATATCAATTATATCATATTTAGCATCCTTCTATATTTTAAATTTTATAATATTTATTTGTAAATATTGTATTAATTAAATTATTATATAATATGATTAGTATTCTAAGACGAGCGTAGCGAACTAGGCGGCCAGCCGAAGTACAGCCAAATTAACTCTTACCCTCCTCCTATAAAGTCCCCTTTGGGGATTTAGGGGTTTTTAATATGTCCGTCAAATTTAAAAATTTGACGGGCACCTGGTTAGACAATATACTTTATCTAAACATTATAAATTGTGATATATTATAATAAATTTATATATACTAATTAAATATAAAAACCTATTAAGGGTTTTTATATTTAATTAGTATCATTAATATTATTTTATTTAATATTAAATAAAATAATATTAATGATATATGTTTCTAATAAGGTTAAATGACAAAAACCCGACCATAAACACTAGCGAATTTGTCTGGAAGAGACAAAAAAATGGAAAAAAGTTGTCAAAAAACGATCAAAAAATAACCCTTAAAAAATAAAAAGATACCCCCTCATTTGAGGGGGTCTAAATTAGGTTAAAAAAATGATTCGTTTTAATTTATGCCAAAATTGTAAAAAATAAAAGTAAGTGTTTTCCTAGGGTTTTGAGGACTGCTTTATCAACAAATTGAATTTAATAGGGGGTATAAATTAAGACTAGGGTAATTACCCTAATTGTAATTAAATCAAAGCGAGAGGGGCAAAATAACGCGTTTAAAGGGCATTCCTGATTTGGGGGGGTATTTTAAAATTAAAATTTTGATTGTTTATTTAAGAAGATATCACATTTCATTCAAATTAATGAAAAAGACCAACTTTATAGTTGGTCTTAATTATTATTTATTTTCATCATTTTTAGTATTAAATTTCTTGGTATAAAGGGTAATGTATTGTTTGACTGGGTTGAAGTGAAGGTAGTAGTTTTTGTACTTAAAATCATCCTTAAAGTTTTTAATACTTTCAAATTCACGACATTTAAATTCATCTATATAAAAATCTTTATCTTCTTCAATTAACCATTTTGGTCCTTCGTAGTTAAGTTCTATAGTGTGGTCGGTTGGGTCAGGGAGTAATGATACTTTGAATTGTGAATCTCTGCGTTTATGTTGGGTGAAAAAAGAGCCAAAATGATCGATTTGGGAGTTTTTATATTTCCATTTATTGAAAGGATTTTTGTAAAAAGGTGGGATGTCAGTTGGTTCATATTCTTGGTGTTGTCCCTTGCCTAAACCATCTAAGCCATAGAAGGTGTATTTTATGACAATCATTGGGATACCTTTAAGAGTTTCAGTTGAATTTTTATATAAATACCATGTTTTTCCATCAGCTCCTAAATATGGTTTTTCATTTGAAGGTATGGGGTATTTTTTGTCAATTGGGTATCGTTCATGAATTTGATGACCGTAAAAATATTCTTCTTTTACTTCAGTTGTTTTATCGGGGATGGGATAAATTTTAGGTTTGGAGTTTGTTATGTCGTATTTATTGTCTAAAAATATAAAACCACCAAAAATAGCAAATATACTTAGCATAATACCATAATATATAATTATAATTTTTTTAGGATTTGTTTTTTTAAAGTTTTTTATTTTTAATTTGCCGAGTGAAAACTGAATTTGAGATAAATCTGTTTGTTGTTGGTTTAATTCAGTTTGGATTGAATTTATTTCAGTTTGTAATTTTGTTTTATCTTGGGGTGATAAAATTTTATTATTTGATAATTCAGTTATTTTTTGATTTAATTTTTCTTGATTAATTTCAATTTGTTTTTTTATATTTTCTAAGTTATTTATTTTATTATTGACATTTTTTGAGATAAAATATATCCACAAAGGAGCCACCACAAATGACCCCCCAATTAAACTTAAAATAACTATTATTCCTATAATATACATAATTAATTTCCTTTTTTCATTTTTTTACTAATTACTAAATAATACAAAAACTAACAAACTTATTTTATCACAAATACTAAATTAGATAGCTTTATTGTTAATATTTACCAAGGCCACCACCTTTTAACTGTGTCCCACTTAGTAGCTATAGCAGTTCCTCCACCAATTATGCCTCCCAAAAAACCACCTGCAGCCGTTCCGAGACCAGGTAAAAGTGCACTTCCAATTATAGCTCCTGATTTAGCTCCTGAGTATGTAGCTCCTCCGATGTTTGCTGCTGTTATTGTACTATCTACAGTTGTTCCCCAAGTTTCTGAGGATTTGTCTAATTGAACTTTGTTTTTTTCTAACTTAGATACTTCGGAGTTTAATTCAGTTATTTCTTTGCCCAAAGTTATTTTGGTGTTTTTATGTGCTAATTTTTCGGTTTCTAATTCGTTTTTTAACTTATCAATTTGGTGTTGTAATTCTTTATTAGTTCCACTTAAGCCACTATTGGCATCTTCTAAGGCTTTAATTGTTCCTTCTAATTGTAAAATCTTTTTACCTCGTTCGGCGAAAAGATCTATTTGACGTTCCAATTCAATTGTTAATCTTTGAATTTCTTGGGCTTGAAGTTGGATAGTTTGTTGTAGTTTATTTATTTCTTCATCTTTTTGTTTGATGATTGTTTGTAATTGTTCCTCATTGGTTTCTAAGTTATTAATTTTACCATTTAGCTCTTTGATTTTAGATTGTTTTTCGTTTAGTTGTTTAACTAATGTTTTATCAGCGTTGCCGTTTTTAACTAATTCATCTTGTATCTCTTGCATTTCTTTTTCTAGTTGTTTGTTTTCGGTTTTAGTTGCATCAAGTTTTTGTTTGATTTTATTTAAATCATTAGTATATTTTTCTTTTAGGTTTTTATTTTCTAATTTTAAAGTATCAATTTCACTTCTAAAACCTTGTTCTTTGATTTCTAGTTGTTGCATTTCGCCTTTTAAAGTTTTAATATGAGTTTCTTTATTATTTAATTCCTGTTGCAAAGTATCATCAGGCTGTTGGTTATTAATTAAATCATTTATTTCTTGTTGATAAATATTTAATTCGTATTTCTTATGTTCTAATTTTTCCTCAATTTCATTCAAATTTTTCTTTTTTTGGAGCAATAACAATTTATAATTATTGAGTTTATTTGGTGGTGGGGTGGTACTTACATTTTGATTAAACTTAAATCGCCAACGGGTTCCAGCTACCAATTTATTTCTATAATTATCCCAATCGTTCCTGTTTTTATCGGTGAAGTATATTCTCTTTGAAGTAAAGCAAGGTCTTATATAATAAAAAGTGGCTCCATTAATTTCTATTGGTTGACTTTTTATTGTTCGTGGAGGGCCTATTTGTTCTTGTTGTTTATCTCTTTCGGTTAATTCAACTTCAAAAGGGACAGGGGAATAGTATATTGCTTCATCTTTAATCCTATCTTCATTAATATCCTGATTAGCTTTGATTTCGCAAGTTGTTTGCCATTCATCATAAGTTTGAGTTAGGTTGCTTAATTCTTGTTGTAAAGAGGTTTGTTGATTTGAAAGGTTAACTAATTCTTGATTAATAGTGTTTATTTTTGTTTGTTTATTTAATAATTCTTGTTGTAATTGTTTAGCGTTTTCTTTATTTTTTTCAATTTGTTCTTTTAGTTTCAAGGTTTCGTTTTCAAGTTCAGAAACGGTTTTTTTGTAATTTGTAATTTGTCTTTGGATTTCTTCCAAAGTTTTCACATGTTGTTCTCTTAGGTTTTTGGTTTCTTCTTGTTTTTTAGTTAATTGTTCTTTTAAGTTTTTTTCGTTTTCTTGTAATTGTTTGATTTCTTCTTCTTTAATTGATAAATGAGCTTGATAATTTACTTGTTTTTGTTCGATGTTATTTTTTAAATTATTAATTTCTTCATTTAATTGCTTAACTTCGTTTGCTGATAAGTCTTTTTGTTCGCTTAATTTTTGTTCTTTTTCTTCTAATTGTTGTTGTTTTTTGGTAATTTCTGCTTTTAATTGTTCTACATCTTGAATATTAGAAGCCAATTGTTTTTCTAAAATTGATATTTTTTCTTTTGATGCAACTAATTCATTATCTTTTTTTATTATTAGATCTTTTTGATTTTTAAGATTATTTTTAATTGATGCAATTTCTTCTTGTAATTTAGCTTTTTCTTCATCAGATAAATCTTTAGTTTCTTGTAATGTTGTTTCTTTAGATTTAATGTTGGCTTCTAAATTTATTATTTTATCTTCAAGGGATGCTTTTTCTAATTGTTGCGCTTGAAAATTGATGTTTAAATATTCTTTTTCTTGTTGTAAAATCTTTTGTTTTTCTTTTTCTTGTTGTAATATTTCATCTACTTGTTGTTGAATGTTGGGATTTAATAAACTTTTGGTATTTGTTTTATTGGTAATTAGGTTTTGTTTATGAATTGGTTGTTTTAAAGTTGGCTGAGGAGTTAGGGTTTCATCATTTAATTCAGTTGATTTGTTGTTTTTTTTTTTTTTGAAGATCTTGTAATAGTTCTTCTTTTTTATTTTTGGTTTGTTTTTCGATTTCTTCTGATGATTTACCTTGTTTTTGCAATTCGGTTGCATATTCTTTTAATTCTTGTTTTAGTTTTTCTTCTTGTTCTTTTTTAATAGCATCTAGATCATAAACTTCTACTAAGGGTTTTGGTGGGGAGTCTTCTTTAGGGGTTGTTTGATTATCCCCACCAATTATTCCTGTATAAATAGCTGTTGCAATTAATATTGTGCTCCCTATAAAGGGTCCTATCACTGGAATACCAAAACAAGCTAGCCCTAAAATCAGGCCAATTGTGATAATAATACCACTAAATATCAAACTAGCAACTTTTGGTAAGCATCCTAACCATTTTAGAAAATTTGTTCCTTTTTCATTTAGCCAATTAGCTAAATTTTTAGCATTTTCCCAAGCGCCTTTAATAACTGGGTCTATTTTAGCAGCCGCTTCAGGGAAAAAATTAATAATAATAAACCATAAAGCAACTGCGATTAAAATAAAAGGTAATATAACAAAAATAGTATTTCTAATTGAATTGAGGATTCTTTTAAACCAATGTTCTTGTTTTTCTTTAACAAAAATTTCTAATTTTGGGTTGGTTAGGTTTTTATTTATCTTTTTAATAAGATTCTTTTTTATTTTTGGTTTTGAAATAATAACCTTTTGGGAGGAAGTAATTTTTGGAGTTGGTTGGTTTATAGTTTTTTTGATGATAGTTTTTGAAGGTTTAGTTATTTTATTTTTTTTAACAACATTTTTTTGAAGTTTGGATTGTTTTTTTGGTTTTTTTGATTTAATTATTTTTTTAGCCATGTTATTCTCTCTCTTTCTAATTTTTATTTATTTTCATCATTTTTAGTATTAAATTTCTTGGTATAAAGGGTAATGTATTGTTTGACTGGGTTGAAGTGAAGGTAGTAGTTTTTGTACTTAAAATCATCCTTAAAGTTTTTAATACTTTCAAATTCACGACATTTAAATTCATCTATATAAAAATCTTTATCTTCTTCAATTAACCATTTTGGTCCTTCGTAGTTAAGTTCTATAGTGTGGTCGGTTGGGTCAGGGAGTAATGATACTTTGAATTGTGAATCTCTGCGTTTATGTTGGGTGAAAAAAGAGCCAAAATGATCGATTTGGGAGTTTTTATATTTCCATTTATTGAAAGGATTTTTGTAAAAAGGTGGGATGTCAGTTGGTTCATATTCTTGGTGTTGTCCCTTGCCTAAACCATCTAAGCCATAGAAGGTGTATTTTATATTAATTTGAGTGTTATCTTTGGTAGGTTTTAAGTATTTTAACAACCCTTGTTTCCATTCTACATATTGATTTTCACATTCTTTTCTTCTAGCTTCTTTAGTTGTTTCAGAAACTTTAATATTTTGGAAAAGATTAATAGCTTCATCTAAATCAGAAGCTAACATAACTTCATGATTAGGATTTTTACGTTTGTATTTTTTGGCTTTAATATAAGCACTATCAATTATTTTTTCTTTTAAGTTTCTAGTAGAATAGCTTTTGCCTTTGCATCTATTAGCAATTTCTTTCAAATGAAGATAAGTATGATAACTAATTTGATAATCAGATACTAAAAATTGTAAAAAGCCTTCAATTTCATCATCTTTTAATAAATCAATTTTAATTTCTTTGCTAAATCTACTTCTTAAGGCACTATCAATTTTGTCTAAATGATTGGTAGCGCCCATTAAGACAATTTTTTTATTACTTCTTTTAAAGCCATCTAATTTAGTTAATAAATTATTAATAATATTAATACTTGTTTTGTTAGATTGGTTATCTTCGCGATTGGCAAGTCCGCTAATTTCATCAATAAAAATAATAGTTTTATCATGATTTTCTGCTTCTTGCCATATTTTTTCTAATTCTTCGTTGCCTTCACCAACGTAAGTCTTATCAAATCTTGATGGTTCTAATTCAATATAGTGTATTCCTAATTCATTGCATAAAGCTTGAATTAACAAACTTTTTCCAGTGCCAGGAGGACCATATAATAAATATCCTCTAGGAATTAATTTATCAAAATTAACCATAGAAGTGTTGTCGTCTTGAAAATATTCTATTAAATCTTCTAACTCTTCTTTTTCTTGTTTCATTCCATAAACATCAGAAAACATAACTTTCTTTTTTTCACCTTGATAAGAAGTGTTATTTTGTAAAGCTTTGATTTCTTCTTGCAGTTGTTTGATTTGTTTATCAAATTGGATTAATTGACCGTCTAAAAACAAATCATAACTTTTTAAATTTTGGAATTCTTCAACATTATCTTTGTTTTGAATCATTAAATCTTTAATGATGTTTTTATTAGCGTTATTCAAAACCATTGCTTCTTCCAAAATCTGAAGTTTTTCATTAATAAATAAATTTTTACTAGTTTTGGTGATTTGAGAAGTAATAGTTTTAATTTTTTCTTGGTTGTTATTTTTTGTAGTTAATAATTGTTTTTTTTGTTCGATTAAGTCTAAAGTTTTTTTATTAATAGATTCTTTTTTATCTTTATTTTCTTGGAGTTTTTGGGTTAAAGAGTTAATTTCTTCTTGTAATTTGGTTTTATCTTCTTCTTTTAAGTCTTTGTTTTTAAGATTAGTTTCTTTTGTTTCTTTTTTTGTTGTTAAGGTTTGGACTTCTATATTGCAATCACTTATTATATCTAAATTTAATTTAATTTGTTGGTCTAAATGTTGTATTTGTTGAAGGTTTTTTCTTTGTTCTTTGATTTGTGCTTCATTAGTTTTTTTTAATTCTTCGAGATATTTTGATATTTCATCTAATTCTTGTTTTTTTTGAGGTGTTAACGAATTATTTTGCGGCAAATCGTTTTGTTTGGAAGTTTGGGAAAGAAAACCGTAAATCCATAAACCCAAAACCGCTAAAATACAAACACCCAAAAAAGTTAAATAAATTTTTTTTAATTTCATATTTTTTCCTTTCTTTTTTTATTATTCATGTTTTGGTTTAACTTCTTTAGTTGGTTCTTGTTCTTTTAGTTTTAACTTTTGTTCTAGTTTTTTGGTAATTGCTGCTTTGAATTCTGCGATTTCTTTTTGTTGTTTGATTATTTCTTCTTCATGTTTGATTATTTCTTCTTGGAATTCTTTGAAGTCTTCTGCATCTAATTTATCTTCTTCAGCTTCTATTTGTTTTATAATAGAATTATATGTTTTTTCTTCTTCTTCTTTATCTTCTTTATTTGGTGGTGGAGTTTTTGAATCGTTAACTTTGTTATCATTGTTTTCGGTTCCTGTTAATGGTGGGGTTTGGTTGTTGACAATATTTTCACAAATAGGATTATTATTTTTTCTAATAAAGTAATAACTAACTCCTCCTATAATTAAAATTATCATTATTAAAAGTAAAAAGAGATTGAAAAAATATCTTTTAGTTCGAATATTTTTTTTGTTAATAACTTTTTTTTGGATTTTTCTCATTTTAAATTAAATTTCCTTTCTTTTGCTTTTATGGGTTTTTGTAATAATATAAATGAGGATAGTGTTTATGAAAAAGATACCCAATTATGGATGCTGTTAAAATAAGTATTATTAAATTGATATAAAATAAATTTTTGTTATTCATTTCCATCCTCCTTTTCATTAATTGGATTGTTTTTTTCTTTTGATTCGTTATTTGGATTTGTAATAATTGAAAATAAACTTTTAGTTTTATTTTCTTTTTTTGGCTCATTTTTTTTATTGATTTCTGGCGATGAAATTGAATTAAAAAATATTTTTTTAATGATAAACATTAAAGAAGTTGTAAATAGAGCGCCAACGATAAATCCAATAGAGAAATTTAGATCATTCATTTTCTTCCTCCTTTTCATTAATTGGATTGGTGTTTTTTGATTTAAGTTGTTTTTTTCTTCTTTTTTTCTCTTTCCAATTAGCAACTTTGACTTTTTGTACTTCTATTTGGGATTGGAGTTTTTCTTGATTTGCATTGATTTTATCTATTTTTTGTAATAATTGTTGTTCTAGGTATTCTTGTCTGGCACTTTTAATTTCTAAATTTTGTAGTTTTTTGTTGGGGAAAAAGATACCTAAAATCATATTTTTGATGAAAATTAAAGTGTTTGTAATTAATTTAAAAATAGGTTTGAACCCAGAAACAATAAGAATAGTGAAAAGCGTTGTTTGGATTCCATCCATTCTTCGTTCAAGTATTTCGGTAGTGCTAAATCCTTTGGTATAATTTAGAATAAAATTGATAATTGTTGCAAATATTGGAAATAACCACATATTTTTTTACCTTTCTGAATAATTTTTAATAACTTTGATTCGTTTGTTTTTAAATGTTTTCTTTTTGTTTGGTACAGTTTTGTTGGGATAATATAAATTAACCCATTTTCCTTTTGGATGTCGGTATTTGTTGATTATTTTTTTGTTTAGTTTGTTTTGGGATTTAAAATAAATTTCATTGCATGCTTCTGTCATTCCATCACTCATGTTTTTATCTCCTTTTTATTTTAATTTAAGGGTTTTGACTTTATCTTTAAGTGATTTTGACATTTTAAAACTAACAACCGTTTTTGCGGGTATTTTTAAGTTTTTACCAGTTCTTTTTCCTGTTTTTTTGCCTGTTTGTTTATTGATGATGAATTTAGTTTCGGGGGTTGTGTGGGCTTTTCTAGTTTTTAAGATGAATTTGCCAATTTTAGAGGATAAAACCACTTCTTCATTTGATGTGATAGCTTTCATGAGGGCATTTTCAAATGAATTGTAAAATTCTTCAGTTTTCACAACTGAAGTTTTTAGTTGCTTTGCAACTTCTTTGATTAATTCTTTTTTATTCATTTTTCTTTTTCTCCTTGTTATTTAATTTTTTATTATTTTTTATTTTGAGTTTTAATTGGCTGCGGTTTTTGAAATAAGTACCGCGGTAAATTTCAGTCATAGCATCGCTCACATTTTAATATTCTCCTTACGATTTTTTTTAATAATTTTTGATAATAACTTCTTGCAACCCTCTTTGTGAGGTTAAAGCATGACTGGTAGTGGTTTTAATTGTTTGAATGTTAAAATCCTCAAACAATTTAATTATTTTTGCTGAATTGTAATTAGTATACAACCATTTTACATTGCGATGATTTGCCTCTTTTAAATATTTATAAAGCCTTATATGATCTTCAAATGTAAAAGGGTGTTGGTAAAAATCTTTATCTTTAATACCTTCGCGGTAATAAGGGGGATCAATGAAAATAAAATCATTGCTTTGGGCTTGGGTGATGACACTTCCAAAATCACCATTTAACAATTTTAAATTTTTAACATTAGTTTTTATTCTTTGTAATTCTAAAAAATCAATAATAGGTTTTTTAATTCGCGACTTAAATCCGTATGATAAATGAATGGTTCCATCAGGACGATAACGGAAAATGCCCCGAAAAGCATATTTTAATAAAGTATAAAAAAGAGCACTTTTGAAAACTCCAAAATTACTTTTGTTAAATCTATCTACGAAAAGTTTAAATGTTTTTTTTTGCGTCTTTTGATCTTTATTTGTATATATTGTGTCTTCAAATTTACGCACACAATTACAAAACAATTCTGGTTTGGCTAACATATTTTGCCAAAGTTCCATTAAATTATTGTCGTTATCATTCAAAATTGCGGTTGGGGGTGTAATAGTTTGGAATAAAGCCCCACCACCTAAAAAAGGCTCAAAATAATTGTTATAATTTGTTGGAATTTGACATAACAATTGCGGCATCATTTTCTTTTTGGTTCCAATCCAATTAATTTGCATTTTGAAACTCCTTTAACCAAATGTATATTAAAAAAACAATATCAGAAACAAGACTAATTGTAATGTTTGCTTTAATTCCTAAATTAAAATCAAAAAACAGAGTCATTAAATTTGTTATTATAAATCCTAAATATGTTAAAGTCAATATTATTGAAATATTTTTCGATTTTAAAATCATTTTAATTATTCTCCTTATTTGTTTATAATATTTTTTTAGTAATTAATGTTTGAATTATTTGTTCTAAATTTCCTTGTTGTGAGTTTGTTGCATTAATTAAAAAACTGTTGCAATTTTGATGTTTGCAATTGGGATTATTGCAATATTTATGTTGATTTAAATAATTTTGGCGAACATTTTCAAAATATTTTAAGGGTTTTTGTTCGATGATGTCTAATTTATGATTAGGTTGTGTTTGTTTTCGTTGTAAGCTGTTTTGGGGGTCAATATCTAAATAAAAAGTTAATGCTGGTTTAATTAAGAAACGACTTATGATTTTGGAAGTTATTTCATCTTCATAATCAATATAATTAGCATTGCTTTGATATGCTAAAGTAGAATCATACCAACGGTCAACTATAACAATAAAACCACTTAGTAAAGCGGGCATTATCAACTCATCTTGGGTCTGAATCATATTGGCGAAACTAAGAAAATATTTACTTTTAGGGCTTGTTTTTATTTGATATAAAAATAAATTTCTTATTTCCTTTCCAATAGAACTACTTCCTAAACCTTGAAAAACTTTGACTTTATGTCCTTTATTAATTAAAGATTTTTTTAATTTATTTATTAAAGTGGTTTTCCCACAACCATCGATTCCTTCAAAAACAATTAATTTATTAACCATTCTTAATATTTCCTTTCGTATTTTTGATTAAATTAATATCTTTAAAAGAAATAAATTGTCTTTGGAATAAGGTATTTACAAAGATATTAGCTTTTTGAGAAAAACAATCAATTACTTTATCAATTCCTTGGACTTTGCCGTTTTTAATTTTATTGTTGAGCCTTTGGGATTCGATAGCATTATTAGTTAATAAGTAATATTCAAAACGTGTGTCTAATTTTTTTAATTGTTGGGCTTCAATGATGGCTTGTTTATAACGTTCACGGAGACAAGTTTTAAAATTAAAAGCAACAATTCGTTTGTTTTGGGTAAACAATACTAAATCAAATTTGATATCAGGAATAAAAAATAAATATGTTTGAGGATATTGTTTGGTGATTCCATAATGCCGAAAATAAATTAAAATTAGATATTCATTGATTTTACCACGCAGTACTTTTTGCTTTTGGGAAGTTGATTTGGTAATTTGAAAATAATGATTCAAACTTTGGTGATTAAATTGCATATATTGATTAAAAGGATATTTAAAGTAATTATCAGGTTTGAGTTGGGATAAAATTTTATCTGAAATTAACATTATTTTTCCTCAATTCTTTGGATTTCTTTATCAAAATTAAAGTAACATTGGCCTAATTTACCTGCCCTATTTTTAGCAACAATAAATTGGGTAAAATCTTCTACAACATTTGTAAATTGATCTTTTTCATAATAACTTTCGCGATGCAAAAACATAACCATATCGGCATCTTGTTCGATTGAACCTGAATCTCTTAAATCTGAAAGATTAGGGGTTTTAGATTCTCTCATTAAAGTTGCGCGGTTCATTTGGCTTAACGCAATAATAGGAATTTGTAATTCCATTGCTAATTTTTTCAATTCACGAGTAATAATCCCAATTGCTTGATTTAAATTCAGAAATTGGTCATCTCTTAAAAGGTGTAGATAATCAATGAAAACTATATCAAGTCCTTGGTGAAATTTTAATTGACGGCATTTTCTTTTAACTTCTTCTATTTTGGTATTTCTGTCATCATCAATTAAAATATTCAATTCAGTTAATTTTTCTTCTGTTTGCAATAATTGCAACTTTTCTTCGCGAGTTAATTGTTGCTGTTCCATTTTTTTGATACTAATCTGAGATTCACAACTGATTAAACGTTTAATTAGTTCTTCAGATGTCATTTCTAAACTAAATATCAAAATATTATGTTTTTTAGGGATATTTTGAAAAACTTTAGCAATATTGACAGCCAAATTTAACATAAAGGCAGTTTTACCCATTCCAGTTCTTGCGGCTAAAATATTTAATTGTCCTGGTTTAAAACCTCCAATTAAATCATCTATATTATTAAATCCTGTTTTAACTCCAACTAAATTATTTTTATTGTGGTTTTCCAAAATGTCTTTGATTACTTTAGAAACACAACTTTTTAAATCTTTAAACTTGGGAGTGAGTTTTTTTCTTAATTTTGCAGTATTTGTTTCTATTAATTCTAAAATCTCTTGGGGAGTTATTTTGCTTCTTGCAATTTGGGATAATTTAGCAACAATACCGCCAATTTCTCTTTTTAAAGATGTTTCTTTAATTAAATCAATGTATGTTTCTAAGTGATGTGGAGAAGGCATCAAATCAGATAATTCATTTAAATAATTAATTCCTCCTATTTGTTTTAATAATTTTTCATTTTCTAAAATAGCACTTATAGAAGCATAATCAATTTCTTTATTATTTTGATGTAATATTTTCATGGCTTTAAAAATATTTTTATGATGAGGACTGTAAAAGTCAGTTTCTGTAATTTCATTAAAAACTAAAGAAATTGTTTCGGGGTTTAAAAGGACAACCCCCAACAAAGCGCGTTCGGCTTCAATCATCTTTCTAACTCCTTTTTTTAATTTGGGTATAAAAAATACCCCTTAAAAAGGGGTTTAGTTTCTATATTGATTAAAAAGTTTTAATTTTTTCAATTGTTCCGTCAGAATTGTAATAGGTCTCCTTGATTGTTTCTTCTGTTATGGGATCATATTCAGTAATGCAGTCAATTGTTTTGCCATCTTTATTAAACCATGTTGTTTTAATAAAATTCCATGTATCAGGGTCATGTTCGTGAATACCACAAATTTTTTTACCATCAGCATTATAATAAGTGGTTGTATTTTTTTGATAATTCATATTATTTATTTCCTTTTTATTATTTTTTTTAATTTATTAATTGCTTTGGTTTTGGTAATTTCTACTTGCCTTGAAGATAAATTCAACATTTTACCTATGTCTTTGTTGGAATACTCAATTTGAGGGTATTGGTTTTGGTTTTTTAAAGGAATCCCAAAACTTAATCTAATAATCTCGAATTCTTGGGTATTTAAAATGGATTTAATTTTTTGAATAAACAATTCATGATTAACTTGCTTTAACCAAATTTGATGGGGGTTTAGAATGTTGATATTAATAGTTTGAGGTTGTGTTTCTTCAAAAGGAATATTACTTACTTGTTTTTCTTTTCGAAAAACCTCTCTGGAAGTTGAAGTAGTTTGTAGGCCTCTAATAAGTTCTGTGATTTCACCTTTAATTGTCGGGGTAGCATAGACAATAAAATCATAACCTAAATCTTGGTAATTATTTAAAGCTTTGATTAATCCTAAAACCCCTTCTTGGTATAAATCCTCTCTTTGAAGTGCTTTAGGGAAATATTTAAATTTTTTAACTATTTTTTTTACTAATGGTAAATGCATTTCGATTAATTGATCGCGAATTGCTAAATTCTTTTTATTTTTTAAAAAATCTTTAAATAATTCTTCTCTTAACATTTTATTCCTTCCTAAAAACGTTTTTAGAAAAGATATGAAATTATTTTAGTCTTGAAAAGAAAAAAAGACTAACTTAATAGTTAGCCTTAAAGAATTTTTAAAAAACAAAAAAGTGTCTAAACTTTTGGAACACCTCACTCTTTTTAAAGATGTTTCTTTAATTAAATCAATGTATGTTTCTAAATGTCGAGGAGAAGGCATCAAATCAGATAATTCATTTAAATAATCAATTCCTCCTATTTGTTTTAATAATTTTTCATTTTCTAAAATAGCACTTACTGAAGAATAATCAATTTTTTTATTATTTTGATGTAATATTTTCATGGCTTTAAAAATATTTTTATGATGAGGACTGTAAAAGTCAGTTTCTGTAATTTCATTAAAAACTAAAGAAATTGTTTCGGGGTTTAAAAGGACAACCCCCAACAAAGCGCGTTCTGCTTCAATCATCTTTCTAACTCCTTTTTTTAATTTGGGTATAAAAAATACCCCTTCAAAAAAGGGGTTTAGTTTCTATATTGATTAAAAAGTTTGTACCTTTTCAATTGTTCCGTCAGAATTGTAATAGGTCTCCTTGATTGTTTCTTCTGTTATGGGATCATATTCAGTAATGCAGTCAATTGTTTTGCCATCTTTATTAAACCAGGTTGTTTTAATAAAATTCCATGTATCAGGGTCATGTTCGTGAATACCACAAATTTTTTTACCATCAACATTATAATAAGTAGTTGTATTTTTTTTAGAATTCATATTATTTATTTCCTTTTTATTATTTTTTTTAATTTATTAATTGCTTTGTTTTTGATAATCTCTACTTTTCTTGAAGATAAATTCAACATTTTACCTATGTCTTTGTTGGAATACTCAATTTGAGGGTATTGGTTTTGGTTTTTTAAAGGAATCCCAAAATTTAATCTAATAATTTCGAATTCCTGGGTATTTAAAATGGATTTAATTTTCTGAATAAACAATTCGTGATTAACTTGGTTTAACCAAATTGGATGGGGGTTTAGATTGTTGATATTAATAGTTTGAGGTTGTGTTTCTTCAAAAGGAATATTACTTACTTGTTTTTCTTTTCGAAAAATCTTTATGGGAGTTGAAGTAGTTTGTAGGCCTCTAATAAGTTCTGTGATTTCACCTTTAATTGTCGGGGTAGCATAGACAATAAAATCATAACCTAAATCTTGGTAATTATTTAAAGCTTTGATTAATCCTAAAACCCCTTCTTGGTATAAATCCTCTCTTTGAAGTGCTTTAGGGAAATATTTAAATTGTTTAACTATTTTTTTTACTAATGGTAAATGCATTTCGATTAATTGATCGCGAATTGCTAAATTCTTTTTATTTTTTAAAAAATCTTTAAATAATTCTTCTCTTAACATTTTATTCCTTCCTAAAAACGTTTTTAGAAAAGATATGAAATTATTTTAGTCTTGAAAAGAAAAAAGACTAACTTAATAGTTAGCCTTAAAGAATTTTTAAAAAACAAAAAAAGTGTCTAAACTTTTGGAACACCTCAATATCTTTTATTATTATTAAAGAAAATTTTTAAGAAAGGTAAATAACCATGCAAATCAAACTATCACAACACACCAAATTATGGTACCAACATCGAAAAAAATACATCAACGCTTCCGAAGTTGCTTCGATAACAGGTTTAGATCCCTTTCGTTCCATGGAACAATTAGTTCATGATAAACTCTTTGGCACCACTTTTACCGCTAATCAATATATACGCTTCATGGACAAAAATGGAACCCATCGCTCGCCATTTTTTCATACAAAAAACCAATTTAATTTTTGAAGACACCATTTTTACTGATGATCAAGTTAACCTTTTTTTCGCCTCTTTAGATGGCTACAATGAACAACATCGAGCTGTTTTAGAAATTAAATGTCCTTTTGTGAATGAAAACCAAGAAGTTTCATCCACTTGGACTAGTTTTTTAACTCACCCTCAGTTAGAAAATATCCCCAAATACTACTGGGCCCAAGTTCAATGTCAACTTTATTGTAGTCAAGCTAATTTAGTTTATTTTTTAGTTTATTTTAACAATCAAAGTTATCATGTAGTGCGGATTTATCAAGATAAAACATTTATCACTAAAATGATTCAAGCTAGTCAAAAATACTTAGCACTTTTAACTAAAGCCAAAGACGAATTAGAAAAAACAACTTATTTAAAACAATTAAGTAAAATTAAATAATTAATACTTTGAGACCTTCAATTTGAAGGTCTTTTTTTATGCCCAAATATAAAAATCAAAGGAGAAAAGAAATGATGAAATTAATCGTTTTCGAAGGACTTGACGGGAGTGGGAAAACTTTCTCTTATTCACGCCCTTCAACCCCAATTAAAAACCCCCTCATCAACTGTATCAAGGCTTAGGGAGTAGTTCACTTGGGAAGGAAATTAGAAATTTATTTTTAAATTTTCAACAAGTAGATGATCTCACTCGTTTTTATTTAAGTCTGGCTAATATGGCTCAAATCCAAGCGGAATTATTTAAAAATCATCAATTAATTATCTTAGACCGTTGGTTACCATCTACTTATGCTTATCAATTATTTCCTTTTTCCAAGGAAAAGAAACAACTTTTCCCTTTAAAAAAGATCTTTAAGTTGAATCATGAAACTATCTTAAAAAAACCTGATTTATTAATTTATTTAGATATTGAACCTCTGAGGTGTTCCGTTTTTTAATACAACTTTTGGTTTTAAAAAAACCCTTTAAGAACCAATATTAAAGGCATAATTCCATATCTTTTCAAACTAACAAAATAATTTCATTACACTTAAAAAGTGTCTAATGTTTTTTAATAATTTGCTAGTTTCAAAAGATATTTTTTAAAATATTTTACCCCTACACTATATATATAGGCCGAAAAAACGAAAAACTCACCTATAAAACGACATGGATTAAATTTTTTTACACAATAATGCGGAGTTTATTATTTTGGGTAGAAAAAAATGCATGACAAAACAACCTTTTTCAAAGGTTATAAGTTTATATATCCATAATTAAATATTTATCTAAAAGTTTGAAAGTATTTCAAAGGAGATAAATTGTTTAATTTAGTTAAAATCCATTTATTATTCCAAAAAGAAGGGAATTGGTTGATAATTTTTTTGATTTTAGTTGAGGTTTTTTGGAATAAAAAGGGATGTTGGTTGAATAAAATACTTTTCATCTGGCCAAAAAGATTTTCAATGACAGCGTTATCACGTGGGGTGGCTTTACGAGACATGCTAATTAAAAAACCTTTTTTAGTTAAAACTTTTTGTACTTTTAGAGATTGATAAACTTTACCTTGGTCTGAATGAATAATACAAGGGTTTTTTAAAGTAGGAATTTTTTTGATTGTATTTAAAATTAATTCTTTATTTTGTCGGTTTGAAGTGTGGGAGGCAATAATTTGATTATTAAAAGAATCAACAATACACGAAAAATAAATAAATCCTTGGGGAGTGGGAAAATAAGTAATATCGGTAAATAGTTTTTTCATGGGCTGGGAGGTAGTAAAGTTTTGATTAATTAAATTTGGGACTACTTTGAGGTTAGATTTTAAATTTTTATGATAATAATATTTATTTTTCTTAGGTCTTAACTTACAACAAATATTATTTTCTTTCATGATAAGATAAACTTTTTTCTTAGTAATAAATTCGTTAAAAATTTCTTGGTATAAATCAGTAATTTTACGATGACCGTAAAAATATTCATGTTTCAAACATAAAGTTTGAATTCGGTGCTGTTGCAAAAGATATTTTTCTTGTTTTAATTTTATTTTTTCTTTAACTTTCAACCAATAATAATAAGTACTTCTTTTGATTTGGATAGTTTTTAAAATGGTAGTAAGGTTTAAGTCATTTTCAAATTTTTTAATTAAATTAAAAACTATTTTTTTATTAATAGTTTGAATGTGAGAAATCATATTTTGTAATAATTTAATTTTTTGTAATAATTTTTGCATCTTAACACCAATTATCTTAATATTTTTTATTAATTACAAAAACAATTATAACTCAAAAAATGTATTAAAAGTTAATTTTAAAATATATTAATTAAATTACTATATAATATGATTAGTATTCAAAGACGAGCGTAGCGAACTAGGCGGCCAGCCGAGGAATATTACAATTAATCTATTACACCCTCCTATAAAGTCCCCTTTGGGGATTTAGGGGTTTTTAATATGTCCGTCAAATTTAAAAATTTGACGGGCACCTGGTTAGACAATATACTTTATCTAAACATTATAAATTGTGATATATTATAATAAATTTATATATACTAATTAAATATAAAAACCCTTAATAGGTTTTTATATTTAATTAGTATCATTAATATTATTTTATTTAATATTAAATAAAATAATATTAATGATATATGTTTCTAATAAGGTTAAACCCGAATTAAGTATTATTTATCACAACCCAATTCAAAACAGCCTTGGAGGGCTTTTTGAATTGGTGTTTAGGTTTTCCCACGGGTTTAACCTTATTAGAAACATACCATTATATATATAGGCCGAAAAAACGAAAAACTCTCCTATAAAACGACATGGATTAAATTTTTTTACACAATAATGCGGAGTTTATTATTTTGGGTCGGTTATGCTATATAATAACAGGGTTAAAGGGTAATATCGCCACCATAAACACTAGCGATTTTTCCTGGAAGAGACAAAAAATGAAAAAAAGTTGTCAAAAAAACGATCAAAAAATAACCCTTAAAAATAAAAAAAATATCCCCTCAAATGAGGGGGTCTAAATTAGGTTAAAAAAATGATTCGTTTTAATTTATGCCAAAATTGTAAAAATTAAAAGTACGTATTTACAAGGGTTTTTGAAGGTCAATTTGAGGCTAAATCAAATTTAAGGGGGGTCTAAATCAATCCTAGGGTAATTACCCTAATTGTAATTAAATCAAAGCGAGAGGGGCAAAATAATGCGTTTAAGAGGCATTCCTGATTTGGGGGGTATTTTAAAATTAAAATTTTGATTGTTTATTTAAGAAGATATCACATTTCATTCAAATTAATGAAAAAGACCAACTTTATAGTTGGTCTTAATTATTATTTATTTATTATCTTGTTTAGTATTAAATTTCTTGGTATAAAGGGTAATGTATTGTTTGACTGGGTTGAAGTGAAGATAGTAGTTTTTGTATCTAAATTTACCATCAAAGTTTTCAATACTTTCAAATTCACGACATTTAAATTCATCTATATAAAAATCTTTATCTTCTTCAAGCAACCATTTTGGCCCTTCGTAGTTGAGTTCTATAGTGTGGTTGGTTGAGGCATGGAGTAATGATACTATGAATTGTGAATCTTCGCGTTTATGTTCGTAGAAAAAAGAGTCAAAATGATCAATTTGGTAGTTTTTATATTTCCATTTATTGAAAGGATTTTTGTAAAAAGGTGGGATGTCAGTTGGTTCATATTCTTGGTGTTGTCCCTTGCCTAAACCATCTAACCCATAGAAGGTGTATTTTATGACAATCATTGGGATACCTTTAAGTTTTTCAGCTGAATTTTTATATAAATACCATGTTTTTCCATCAGCTCCTAAATATGGTTTTTCATTTGAAGGTATGGGGTATTTTTTGTCAATTGGGTATCCTTCATGAATTTGATGACCGTAAAAATATTCTTCTTTTACTTCAGTTGTTTTATCGGGGATGGGATAAATTTTAGGTTTGGAGTTTGTTATGTCGTATTTATTGTCTAAAAATATAAAACCACCAAAAATAGCAAATATACTTAGCATAATACCACAATATATAATTATAATTTTTTTAGGATTTGTTTTTTTAAAGTTTTTTATTTTTAATTTGCCGAGTGAAAACTGAATTTGAGATAAATCTGTTTGTTGTTGGTTTAATTCAGTTTGGATTGAATTTATTTCAGTTTGTAATAAAGTTTTATCTTGGGGTGATAAAACTTTATTATTTGATAATTTAGTTATTTTTTGATTTAGTTTTTCTTGATTAATTTCAATTTGTTTTTTTATATTTTCTAAGTTATTTAATTTATTATTGACATTTTTTGAGATAAAATATATCCACAAAGGCGCCACCACAAATACCCCCCCAATTAAACTTAAAATAACTATTATTCCTATAATATACATAATTAATTTCCTTTTTTCATTTTTTTACTAATTACTAAATAATACAAAAACTAACAAACTTATTTTATCACAAATACTAAATTAGATAGCTTTATTGTTAATATTTACCAAGGCCACCACCTTTTAACTGTGTCCCACTTAGTAGCTATAGCAGTTCCGCCACCAATTATGCCTCCAATAAAACCACCTGCAGCCGTTCCGAGACCAGGTAAAAGTGCACTTCCAATTATAGCTCCTGATTTAGCTCCTGAGTATGTAGCTCCTCCGATGTTTGCTGCTGTTATTGTGCTATCTACAGTTTGCCCCCAATTTTGAGAGGATTCGTTCAATTGATTTTCTTTTTCTTTTAAATTAGATATTTGGGAATTTAAGTCAGTTATTTTTTTTTCCAAAGTTATTTTGGTCTTTTTATGTGCTAATTTTTCGGTTTCTAATTCGTTTTTTAACTTATCAATTTGGTGTTGTAATTCTTTGTTGCTTCCACTTAAGCCACTATTGGCATCTTCTAAGGCTTTAATTGTTCCTTCTAATTGTAAAATCTTTTTACCTTGTTCCACAAATAAATCTATTTGGCGTTCTAATTGAACTGTTAATCTTTGAATTTCTTGGGCTTGAAGTTGGATAGTTTGTTGTAGTTGATTTATTTCTTCATCTTTTTGTTTGATGATTGTTTGTAATTGTGCCTCATTGGTTTCTAAGTTATTAATTTTACCATTTAGCTCTTTGATTTTAGATTGTTTTGTGTTTAGTTGTTTAACTAATGTTTTATCAGCGTTACCGTTTTTAACCAATTCATCTTGAATTTCTTTGATTTCTTTTTCTAGTTGTTTGTTTTCAGTTTTAGTTGCATCAAGTTCTTGTTTGATTTTGTTTAAATCATTATTATATTTTTCTTTTAGGTTTTGATTTTCTAATTTTAAAGTATCAATTTCACTTCTAAAACCTTGTTCTTTGATTTCTAGTTGTTGCATTTCGTCTTTTAAAGTTTTAATATGAGTTTCTTTATTATTTAATTCCTGTTGTAAAATATCATCAGGCTGTTGGTTATTAATTAAATCATTTATTTCTTGTTGATAATTATCTAATTTGTATTTCTTATTTGATAACTTTTCTTTAATTTCATTCAAATTTTTTCTTTTTTGGTGCAATACAGATTGATAATTATTGAGTTTATTTGGTGGTGGGGTGGTGCTTACATTTTGATTAAACTTAAATTGCCAACGATTCCCACCTACCAATTTATCGATATAATTACTCCAATCGCTCTTGTTTTTATCGTTGAAGTATACTCTTTTTGAAGTAAAGGAAGGTCTTATATAATAAAAAGTGGCTCCATTAATTTCTATTGGTTGACTTTCTATTGTTCGTGGAGCGCCTATTGGTATTTGTTGATTATTTCTGTCTAGTTTTACAGTTGGGGTTATTTCAACTGCAAAAGGGACAGGAGAATAGTATATTGCTTCATTTTTAATCCTATCTTCATTAATATCCTGATTAGCTTTGAGGTCGCAAGTTGTTTGCCATTCATCATAAGTTTGAGTTAGATTACTTAATTCTTGTTGTAAAGAGGTTTGTTGATTTGAAAGGTTAACTAATTCTTGATTAATAGTGTTTATTTGTGTTTGTTTATTTAATAATTTTTGTTGTAATTGTTTTGCGTTTTCTTTATTTTTTTCAATTTGTTCTTTTAGTTTCAAGGTTTCGTTTTCAAGTTCAAAAACGGTTTTTTTGTAATTTGTAATTTGTCTTTGGATTTCTTCCAAAGTTTTTACATGTTGTTCTCTTAGGTTTTTGGTTTCTTCTTCTTTTTCAGTTAATTGTTCTTTTAAGTTTTTTTCGTTTTCTTGTAATTGTTTGATTTCTTCTTCTTTAATTAATAAATGAGCTTGATAATTTACTTGTTTTTGTTCGATGTTATTTTTTAAATTATTAATTTCTTCATTTAATTGCTTAACTTCGTTTGCTGATAAGTCTTTTTGTTCGCTTAATTTTTGTTCTTTTTCTTCTAATTGTTGTTGTTTTTTGGTAATTTCTGCTTTTAATTGTTCTACATCTTGAATATTAGAAGCCAATTGTTTTTCTAAAATTGATATTTTTTCTTTTGATGCAACTAATTCATTATCTTTTTTTATTATTAGATCTTTTTGATTTTTAAGATTATTTTTAATTGATGCAATTTCTTCTTGTAATTTAGCTTTTTCTTCATCAGATAAATCTTTAGTTTCTTGTAATGTTGTTTCTTTAGATTTAATGTTGGCTTCTAAATTTATTATTTTATCTTCAAGGGATGCTTTTTCTAATTGTTGCGCTTGAAAATTGAGGTTTAAATATTCTTTTTCTTGTTGTAAAATCTTTTGTTTTTCTTTTTCTTGTTGTAATATTTCATCTACTTGTTGTTGAATGTTGGGATTTAATAAACTTTTGGTATTTGTTTTATTGGTAATTAGGTTTTGTTTATGAATTGGTTGTTTTAAAGTTGGCTGAGGAGTTAGGGTTTCATCATTTAATTCAGTTGATTTGTTTTTTTTTTTTTGAAGATCTTGTAATAGTTCTTCTTTTTTATTTTTGGTTTGTTTTTCGATTTCTTCTGATGATTTACCTTGTTTTTGCAATTCGGTTGCATATTCTTTTAATTCTTGTTTTAGTTTTTCTTCTTGTTCTTTTTTAATAGCATCTAGATCATAAACTTCTACTAAGGGTTTTGGTGGGGAGTCTTCTTTAGGGGTTGTTTGATTATCCCCACCAATTATTCCTGTATAAATAGCTGTTGCAATTAATATTGAGATCCCTATAAAGGGTCCTATCACTGGAATACCAAAACAAGCTAGCCCTAAAATAAGGCCAATTGTGATAATAATACCACTAAATATCAAACTAGCAACTTTTGGTAAGCATCCTAACCATTTTAAAAAATTTGTTCCTTTTTCATTTAGCCAATTAGCTAAATTTTTAGCATTTTCCCAAGCGCCTTTAATAACTGGGTCTATTTTAGCAGCCACTTCAGGGAAAAAAATAGTAATAATAAACCATAAAGCAACTATTATTAAAATAAGTGGTAATATAACAAAAATAGTATTTCTAATTGATTTGAGGATTCTTTTAAACCAATGTTCTTGTTTTTGTTGAGTTTCTACAATTATTTTTGTAGGCTGTGGGGGGGGTGGGTTTGGTAATTGGTTTTGTAGTTTTTGGGGTTGTTTTAGTAATTCTTGTTGAAGTTTTTTTAATTATAGTTGGTTTGGTGGTTGTTTTTTTAACTGTTTTTTTTGGTTTTTTCTTTTTTCGAGGGATAACTTTTTTAGAAGTTATCGCCTTTGGTTTGGTTTTTTTGGTTTTAATTATTTTTTTAGCCATGTTATTCTCTCTCTTTCTAATTTTTATTTATTTTCATCATTTTTAGTATTAAATTTCTTGGTATAAAGGGTAATGTATTGTTTGACTGGGTTGAAGTGAAGGTAGTAGTTTTTGTATCTAAATTTACCATCAAAGTTTTCAATACTTTCAAATTCACGACATTTAAATTCATCTATATAAAAATCTTTATCTTCTTCAAGCAACCATTTTGGCCCTTCGTAGTTGAGTTCTATAGTGTGGTTGGTTGAGGCATGGAGTAATGATACTATGAATTGTGAATCTTCGCGTTTATGTTCGTAGAAAAAAGAGTCAAAATGATCAATTTGGTAGTTTTTATATTTCCATTTATTGAAAGGATTTTTGTAAAAAGGTGGGATGTCAGTTGGTTCATATTCTTGGTGTTGTCCCTTGCCTAAACCATCTAACCCATAGAAGGTGTATTTGATGTTTACTTGAGTGTTATCTTTGGGTGGTTTTAAGTATTTTAACAAACCTTGTTTCCATTCTACATATTGATTTTCACATTCTTTTCTTCTAGCTTCTTTAGTTGTTTCAGAAACTTTAATATTTTGGAAAGTGTTTATAGCTTCATCTAAATCAGAAGCTAACATAACTTCATGATTAGGGTTTTTACGTTTGTATTTTTTGGCTTTAATATAAGCACTATCAATTATTTTTTCTTTTAGGTTTCTAGTAGAATAGTTTTTGCCTTTGCATCTATTAGCAATTTCTTTCAAATGAAGATAAGTATGATAACTAATTTGATAATCGGCTACTAAAAATTGTAAAAAGCCTTCAATTTCATCATCTTTTAATAAATCAATTTTAATTTCTTTGCTAAATCTACTTCTTAAAGCGCTATCAATTTTGTCTAAATGGTTAGTTGCTCCCATTAAGACAATTTTTTTATTACTTCTTTTAAAGCCATCTAATTTAGTTAATAAATTATTAATAATATTAATACTTGTTTTGTTAGATTGGTTATCTTCGCGATTGGCAAGTCCGCTAATTTCATCAATAAAAATAATAGTTTTATCATGATTTTCTGCTTCTTGCCATATTTTTTCTAATTCTTCGTTGCCTTCACCAACGTAAGTCTTATCAAATCTTGATGGTTCTAATTCAATATAGTGTATTCCTAATTCATTGCATAAAGCTTTAATTAAAAAACTTTTTCCAGTGCCAGGAGGACCATATAATAAATATCCTCTAGGAATTAATTTATCAAAATTAACCATAGAAGTGTTGTCGTCTTGAAAATATTCTATTAAATCTTCTAACTCTTCTTTTTCTTGTTTCATTCCATAAACATCAGAAAACATAACTTTCTTTTTTTCACCTTGATAAGAAGTGTTATTTTGTAAAGCTTTGATTTCTTCTTGCAGTTGTTTGATTTGTTTATCAAATTGGATTAATTGACCGTCTAAAAACAAATCATAACTTTTTAAATTTTGGAATTCTTCAACATTATCTTTGTTTTGAATCATTAAATCTTTAATGATGTTTTTATTAGCGTTATTCAAAACCATTGCTTCTTCCAAAATCTGAAGTTTTTCATTAATAAATAAATTTTTACTAGTTTTGGTGATTTGAGAAGTAATAGTTTTAATTTTTTCTTGGTTATTAGTTTTTGTAGTTAATAATTGTTTTTTTTGTTCGATTAAGTCTAAAGTTTTTTTATTAATAGATTCTTTTTTATCTTTATTTTCTTGGAGTTTTTGGGTTAAAGAGTTAATTTCTTCTTGTAATTTGGTTTTATCTTCTTCTTTTAAGTCTTTGTTTTTAAGATTAGTTTCTTTTGTTTCTTTTTTTGTTGTTAAGTTTTTTTCTTCTATATTGCAATCACTTATTATATCTAAATTTAATTTAATTTGTTGGTCTAAATGTTGTATTTGTTGAAGGTTTTTTCTTTGTTCTTCGATTTGTGTTTCATTAGTTTTTTTTAATTCTTCGAGATATTTTGATATTTCATCTAATTCTTGTTTTTTTTGAGGTGTTAACGAATTATTTTGCGGCAAATCGTTTTGTTTGGAAGTTTGGGAAAGAAAACCGTAAATCCATAAACCCAAAACCGCTAAAATACAAACACCCAAAAAAGTTAAATAAATTTTTTTTAATTTCATATTTTTCCTTTCTTTTTTTATTATTCATGTTTTGGTTTAACTTCTTTAGTTGGTTCTTGTTCTTTATCTTCTTTATTTGGTGGTGGAGTTTTTGAATCGTTAATTTTGTTATCATTGTTTTCGGTTCCTGTTGATGGTGGAGTTTGGTTGTTGACAATATTTTCACAAATAGGATTATTATTTTTTCTAATAAAGTAATAACTAACTCCTCCTATAATTAAAATTATCATTATTAAAAGTAAAAAGAGATTGAAAAAATATCTTTTAGTTCGAATATTTTTTTTGTTAATAACTTTTTTTTGGATTTTTCTCATTTTAAATTAAATTTCCTTTCTTTTGTTTTTTTCTTCTGTTTTTTCTAAATTATCTATAATTTAGTTAATTTTTTTATCTATTTTATTAAATTTTTCTTTTAATTTCTTGTTTTAATTCATCTACTTTCTTTTAAAGAATGAATTATTATTATTTAAAATTACGATTTAACAAAGATACCCAATTATGGATGCTGTTAAAATAAGTATTATTAAATTGATATAAAATAAATTTTTGTTATTCATTTCCATCCTCCTTTTCATTAATTGGATTGTTTTTTTCTTTTGATTCGTTATTTGGATTTGTAATAATTGAAAATAAACTTTTAGTTTTATTTTCTTTTTTTGACTCATTTTTTTTATTGATTTCTGGCGATGAAATTGAATTAAAAAATATTTTTTTAATGATAAACATTAAAGAAGTTGTAAATAGAGCGCCAACGATAAATCCAATAGAGAAATTTAGATCATTCATTTTCTTCCTCCTTTTCATTAATTGGATTGGGGTTTTTTGATTTAAGTTGTTTTTTTCTTCTTTTTTTCTCTTTCCAATTAGCAACTTTGACTTTTTGTACTTCTATTTGGGATTGGAGTTTTTCTTGGGTTTCATTGATTTTATCTATTTTTTGTAATAATTTTTGCTCTAAATATTCTTGTCTGGCATTTTGGATTTCTAAGTTTTGTAGTTTTTTGTTGGGGAAAAAGATACCTAAAATCATATTTTTGATGAAAATTAAAGTGTTTGTAATTAATTTAAAAATAGGTTTGAACCCAGAAACAATAAGAATAGTGAAAAGCGTTGTTTGGATTCCATCCATTCTTCGTTCAAGTATTTCGGTAGTGCTAAATCCTTTGGTATAATTTAGAATAAAATTGATAATTGTTGCAAATATTGGAAATAACCACATATTTTTTTACCTTTCTGAATAATTTTTAATAACTTTGATTCGTTTGTTTTTAAATGTTTTCTTTTTGTTTGGTACAGTTTTGTTGGGATAATATAAATTAACCCATTTTCCTTTTGGATGTCGGTATTTGTTGATTATTTTTTTGTTTAGTTTGTTTTGGGATTTAAAATAAATTTCATTGCATGCTTCTGTCATTCCATCACTCATGTTTTTATCTCCTTTTTATTTTAATTTAAGGGTTTTGACTTTATCTTTAAGTGATTTTGACATTTTAAAACTAACAACCGTTTTTGCGGGTATTTTTAAGTTTTTACCAGTTCTTTTTCCTGTTTTTTTGCCTGTTTGTTTATTGATGATGAATTTAGTTTCGGGGGTTGTGTGGGCTTTTCTAGTTTTTAAGATGAATTTGCCAATTTTAGAGGATAAAACCACTTCTTCATTTGATGTGATAGCTTTCATGAGGGCATTTTCAAATGAATTGTAAAATTCTTCAGTTTTCACAACTGAAGTTTTTAGTTGCTTTGCAACTTCTTTGATTAATTCTTTTTTATTCATTTTTCTTTTTCTCCTTGTTATTTAATTTTTTATTATTTTTTATTTTGAGTTTTAATTGGCTGCGGTTTTTGAAATAAGTACCGCGGTAAATTTCAGTCATAGCATCGCTCACATTTTAATATTCTCCTTACGATTTTTTTTAATAATTTTTGATAATAACTTCTTGCAACCCTCTTTGTGAGGTTAAAGCATGACTGGTAGTGGTTTTAATTGTTTGAATGTTAAAATCCTCAAACAATTTAATTATTTTTGCTGAATTGTAATTAGTATACAACCATTTTACATTGCGATGATTTGCCTCTTTTAAATATTTATAAAGCCTTATATGATCTTCAAATGTAAAAGGGTGTTGGTAAAAATCTTTATCTTTAATACCTTCGCGGTAATAAGGGGGATCAATGAAAATAAAATCATTGCTTTGGGCTTGGGTGATGACACTTCCAAAATCACCATTTAACAATTTTAAATTTTTAACATTAGTTTTTATTCTTTGTAATTCTAAAAAATCAATAATAGGTTTTTTAATTCGCGACTTAAATCCGTATGATAAATGAATGGTTCCATCAGGACGATAACGGAAAATGCCCCGAAAAGCATATTTTAATAAAGTATAAAAAAGAGCACTTTTGAAAACTCCAAAATTACTTTTGTTAAATCTATCTACGAAAAGTTTAAATGTTTTTTTTTGCGTCTTTTGATCTTTATTTGTATATATTGTGTCTTCAAATTTACGCACACAATTACAAAACAATTCTGGTTTGGCTAACATATTTTGCCAAAGTTCCATTAAATTATTGTCGTTATCATTCAAAATTGCGGTTGGGGGTGTAATAGTTTGGAATAAAGCCCCACCACCTAAAAAAGGCTCAAAATAATTGTTATAATTTGTTGGAATTTGACATAACAATTGCGGCATCATTTTCTTTTTGGTTCCAATCCAATTAATTTGCATTTTGAAACTCCTTTAACCAAATGTATATTAAAAAAACAATATCAGAAACAAGACTAATTGTAATGTTTGCTTTAATTCCTAAATTAAAATCAAAAAACAGAGTCATTAAATTTGTTATTATAAATCCTAAATATGTTAAAGTCAATATTATTGAAATATTTTTCGATTTTAAAATCATTTTAATTATTCTCCTTATTTGTTTATAATATTTTTTTAGTAATTAATGTTTGAATTATTTGTTCTAAATTTCCTTGTTGTGAGTTTGTTGCATTAATTAAAAAACTGTTGCAATTTTGATGTTTGCAATTGGGATTATTGCAATATTTATGTTGATTTAAATAATTTTGGCGAACATTTTCAAAATATTTTAAGGGTTTTTGTTCGATGATGTCTAATTTATGATTAGGTTGTGTTTGTTTTCGTTGTAAGCTGTTTTGGGGGTCAATATCTAAATAAAAAGTTAATGCTGGTTTAATTAAGAAACGACTTATGATTTTGGAAGTTATTTCATCTTCATAATCAATATAATTAGCATTGCTTTGATATGCTAAAGTAGAATCATACCAACGGTCAACTATAACAATAAAACCACTTAGTAAAGCGGGCATTATCAACTCATCTTGGGTCTGAATCATATTGGCGAAACTAAGAAAATATTTACTTTTAGGGCTTGTTTTTATTTGATATAAAAATAAATTTCTTATTTCCTTTCCAATAGAACTACTTCCTAAACCTTGAAAAACTTTGACTTTATGTCCTTTATTAATTAAAGATTTTTTTAATTTATTTATTAAAGTGGTTTTCCCACAACCATCGATTCCTTCAAAAACAATTAATTTATTAACCATTCTTAATATTTCCTTTCGTATTTTTGATTAAATTAATATCTTTAAAAGAAATAAATTGTCTTTGGAATAAGGTATTTACAAAGATATTAGCTTTTTGAGAAAAACAATCAATTACTTTATCAATTCCTTGGACTTTGCCGTTTTTAATTTTATTGTTGAGCCTTTGGGATTCGATAGCATTATTAGTTAATAAGTAATATTCAAAACGTGTGTCTAATTTTTTTAATTGTTGGGCTTCAATGATGGCTTGTTTATAACGTTCACGGAGACAAGTTTTAAAATTAAAAGCAACAATTCGTTTGTTTTGGGTAAACAATACTAAATCAAATTTGATATCAGGAATAAAAAATAAATATGTTTGAGGATATTGTTTGGTGATTCCATAATGCCGAAAATAAATTAAAATTAGATATTCATTGATTTTACCACGCAGTACTTTTTGCTTTTGGGAAGTTGATTTGGTAATTTGAAAATAATGATTCAAACTTTGATGATTAAATTGCATATATTGATTAAAAGGATATTTAAAGTAATTATCAGGTTTGAGTTGGGATAAAATTTTATCTGAAATTAACATTATTTTTCCTCAATTCTTTGGATTTCTTTATCAAAATTAAAATAACATTGGCCTAATTTACCTGCCCTATTTTTAGCAACAATAAATTGGGTAAAATCTTCTACAACATTTGTAAATTGATCTTTTTCATAATAACTTTCGCGATGCAAAAACATAACCATATCGGCATCTTGTTCGATTGAACCTGAATCTCTTAAATCTGAAAGATTAGGGGTTTTAGATTCTCTCATTAAAGTTGCGCGGTTCATTTGGCTTAACGCAATAATAGGAATTTGTAATTCCATTGCTAATTTTTTCAATTCACGAGTAATAATCCCAATTGCTTGATTTAAATTCAGAAATTGGTCATCTCTTAAAAGGTGTAGATAATCAATGAAAACTATATCAAGTCCTTGGTGAAATTTTAATTGACGGCATTTTCTTTTAACTTCTTCTATTTTGGTATTTCTGTCATCATCAATTAAAATATTCAATTCAGTTAATTTTTCTTCTGTTTGCAATAATTGCAACTTTTCTTCGCGAGTTAATTGTTGCTGTTCCATTTTTTTGATACTAATCTGAGATTCACAACTGATTAAACGTTTAATTAGTTCTTCAGATGTCATTTCTAAACTAAATATCAAAATATTATGTTTTTTAGGGATATTTTGAAAAACTTTAGCAATATTGACAGCCAAATTTAACATAAAGGCAGTTTTACCCATTCCAGTTCTTGCGGCTAAAATATTTAATTGTCCTGGTTTAAAACCTCCAATTAAATCATCTATATTATTAAATCCTGTTTTAACTCCAACTAAATTATTTTTATTGTGGTTTTCCAAAATGTCTTTGATTACTTTAGAAACACAACTTTTTAAATCTTTAAACTTGGGAGTGAGTTTTTTTCTTAATTTTGCAGTATTTGTTTCTATTAATTCTAAAATCTCTTGGGGAGTTATTTTGCTTCTTGCAATTTGGGATAATTTAGCAACAATACCGCCAATTTCTCTTTTTAAAGATGTTTCTTTAATTAAATCAATGTATGTTTCTAAGTGATGTGGAGAAGGCATCAAATCAGATAATTCATTTAAATAATTAATTCCTCCTATTTGTTTTAATAATTTTTCATTTTCTAAAATAGCACTTATAGAAGCATAATCAATTTCTTTATTATTTTGATGTAAGATTTTCATGGCTTTAAAAATATATTTATGATGAGGACTGTAAAAGTCAGTTTCTGTAATTTCATTAAAAACTAAAGAAATTGTTTCGGGGTTTAAAAGGACAACCCCCAACAAAGCGCGTTCGGCTTCAATCATCTTTCTAACTCCTTTTTTTAATTTGGGTATAAAAAATACCCCTTAAAAAGGGGTTTAGTTTCTATATTGATTAAAAAGTTTTAATTTTTTCAATTGTTCCGTCAGAATTGTAATAGGTCTCCTTGATTGTTTCTTCTGTTATGGGATTATATTCAGTAATGCAGTCAATTGTTTTGCCATCTTTATTAAACCATGTTGTTTTAATAAAATTCCATGTATCAGGGTCATGTTCGTGAATACCACAAATTTTTTTACCATCAGCATTATAATAAGTGGTTGTATTTTTTTGATAATTCATATTATTTATTTCCTTTTTATTATTTTTTTTAATTTATTAATTGCTTTGGTTTTGGTAATTTCTACTTGCCTTGAAGATAAATTCAACATTTTACCTATGTCTTTGTTGGAATACTCAATTTGAGGGTATTGGTTTTGGTTTTTTAAAGGAATCCCAAAACTTAATCTAATAATCTCGAATTCTTGGGTATTTAAAATGGATTTAATTTTTTGAATAAACAATTCATGATTAACTTGCTTTAACCAAATTTGATGGGGGTTTAGAATGTTGATATTAATAGTTTGAGGTTGTGTTTCTTCAAAAGGAATATTACTTACTTGTTTTTCTTTTCGAAAAACCTCTCTGGAAGTTGAAGTAGTTTGTAGGCCTCTAATAAGTTCTGTGATTTCACCTTTAATTGTCGGGGTAGCATAGACAATAAAATCATAACCTAAATCTTGGTAATTATTTAAAGCTTTGATTAATCCTAAAACCCCTTCTTGGTATAAATCCTCTCTTTGAAGTGCTTTAGGGAAATATTTAAATTGTTTAACTATTTTTTTTACTAATGGTAAATGCATTTCGATTAATTGATCGCGAATTGCTAAATTCTTTTTATTTTTTAAAAAATCTTTAAATAATTTTTGTCTTAACATTTTATTCCTTCCTAAAAACATTTTTAGAAAAGATATGAAATTATTTTAGTCTTGAAAAGAAAAAAGACTAACTTAATAGTTAGCCTTAAAGAATTTTTAAAAAACAAAAAAAGTGTCTAAACTTTTGGAACACCTCACTCTTATCGGAAGAACTAGAAAGAAAAAACAAAAAACCATCAAAGAGATCTCATTGAAAGACAATCATTAACTTATTTTCAAACCGTTCGCCAAGGATACAATCATTATCTCACTCATTATACTAGTGGAGTTAATAAATTAATTTTAAATGGAAGTGATTCTATCAAATCCAATGTCAAAAAAATTATTAAACAAATAGGAGCACTATCAAATGGCGATCATAATTAAGAAAAAATGTCAAAACGGCAATAACTACTTCTATTTTTCTAATGGAAAAATCAAAACCATTCATAAAGATGGTACCATTACCTGGAAAACAAAAAGAATTTTTAAAACTAAAAAAACCAACAAAAGACCTTAATTTAAAGGTCTTTTTTTATTTAAAGAAAGGAATATCAAATGTTAAATAACCAAGATTTTATGAATATTCAACAATTTAATACTAATATCCAAACTGTGGAAATCTTAAAATGTTTTTTAACAAAGACACCTTTAATCTTTCTATTAACGAATATATGAAAACCAATCACCAACAATTAAACCATTATTTTAACCAAAATAACATCAACTCTCAAAATCAAAAAGTAATCCGTGGTAAAATCAATGAATATCTTATTTTACTCTATTTGCAAAACCAAGGTATTATTCATTTATATCCTCAAGCTTATTTATTCTTCATCCCCGACATTAAATTTGATTTAGTGTTGTTTACGAAAAATAAACGGATTATCGCTTTTAATTTTAAAACATGTCTGCGTGATCGCTATAAACAAGCCATGGTAGAAGGGCAACAATTAAAAAAACTCGATACTCGTTTTGAATTTTATTTATTAACCAACAAAGAACCAGAAACTCAGAGATTAAATAATAAAATCAATCAAGGAAAAGTCCAAGGTATTAATCAAGTAATTAACTTATTTTCCAATTCAGCCAACAATTTCTTACAAAACTTAATTACCCGTCAATTCATCGCTTTTTCTAACATTAACATCATTAAAAAAGAAAAAAAGGAGTTAATATAAAATGTTAACCAACGAACAAAAAGCGTTAAAACAATTAATAAATTATATCGAACAAGGCCAATGGGAAAAGTTAAACCTTTATTGTCAAATCATCAACCCCAAAACCCTACTTGACCCCAACAACACAAAAATATTTAAAACCTTAAAATATTTAACTTTAAACCAGACAAATACTCATCCCTTTGATAAAATCAAATCTCAAACTGAGATCATCAAAGAATTACTCGCTTATCTTCGAACTCATTTTCCCCAAGATCATTTTACGAAAGAATCATTATCTTTTTTAAGTAATGATTTGAGTAAAGAAAATAACCTTGATTTTTTAGCTAACTTAAAACATACCTATACCCAAGAAAAACTGTTCCAACAACTCTTAAAAATTATTAGTCCTTCTTTTGAAAACAAAGATCCTTATCATAAACATCTATACTACCAAGAAATCTTTGATAAATTAAGAAAATTTATGGCTTTGATTCCGCATCAATCAGATAAAACCTTATTAAATTTAAATCAAATGGCTTCTTGTAACCCTGAATTTTTTGAAACTGATAACCAAGCCAAACAAAAAATCCAAGAAGAATATTGCCGCTTATTAGAAACTTTCAAAGGCTTAAATCAAGCCACGAAAGGCTTTAAAAAAAGGTCAAATCATTACCATTGGTGGCTATACTGGTTTAGGAAAAACCACCTTTGTCTACAATCTTCTTTTAGATATCACCAAAACTAAGTATCAAGAAACTCATCATCACCCTCATCTCTTAGTTTTTTCTTATGAAATGACAATGGAGGAAAATTTAAGTCATTTATTAGCCCACCAAACTCAAATTCCCTTAGATGTTATTTTAGCTAAAAATTGGGAAGACTCAAACATCACTCAACATACCTACATGGAAAGGATGAATGACGCTCAACAATTCTTTTCCCAGCTTAACTTATCCTTTAGTTATGATCAAAGTAAAAAAATAGATTATATCATTGATTTAGTTTATCGCCTTCATTTAGAACAAAAAGTAGAAATCATCGTCATTGACTACCTTCAAATTACTAAAGCGTCCAATCATTTAGAAAATGACCGTCTATCCATTGATGAAATTATGACGAAACTCAAACAATTAGCCATGGAATTAAACATCGTTATTATCATTTTATCTCAATTTTCCAGAGATACATACAGTAATTTTCAAGGGAAATCCCCTGAAATCACCGCTTTAAAAGGAAGTGGTGGAATTGAAACTAACTCAGATATCGTCTTAATGATGTCTGAATTCCAACCCAAACTATCCAAAGACCAAGACAAACCCTTAAATATCTATAATCAAAATTGTAATCAATTATATTTAGCATCAAAAAACAACGAATCTCAAAAAATCATTGAATTATCTATTAAAAAGAATCGCAGTGGTACCAAAAAGAATTTAGTTTATCACTTTGAAATGACCACGCAAACCTTCCAAGAAATCGGTTATATTTTGCCTTATTCATTAGAAAGTTATTAAGGAGTTCATCAATGAATTATCAAGATAAAATAAAATACATTCAAACCCATTTCCCCATGTCGGTTTTATTAAAAAAATTAAATATAATACCACTAAATTTTAACATCAACCACCGTTTCCCTTGTCCCATTCATCAAGGAAAAAATCCTACTTTTTGTCATTTCACTTCTACTAACAAAATTCATTGTTGGAAATGTGTTCGCGATTACGATCTGATTGATGTTTATATGACTATCCGTCAAATTAAATCTTTTTCTAAAGCGATTCAAAGAATAGAAGGATTTATGAATTCTTTCGAATTTAAAACCTTAATCCAACAAGAAAAAGAAACAACGAAAATAACTACGAACCCTTTTCAACAGTTATATCATTCAATGAAACCAAAACCACCAATTGACGAAAAGGAAATTAATATCAAAAAGAAACAATTATTTAAAAAAATCTCACCCTTATTCAACCAAATTCGCGATTATTATCATTATTTATTAATTTCCAACCGAAAAAATGAAAGCCAACCAGGATTAACTTATTTAACTCAAAAAAGAAACTCACTTTAGAAACCATCAAAGAATTTCAACTAGGTTATGCCCCCTTATCTGATAAACCTTTATCTTTTCGGTTAGTAAATTACTGTCAAAAGAAAAATATTAAGATCGATCAATTATTAGAATATGATTTTATCCAAGAAAAAACTAATCAACAAAGAAAAAAATATTATCATGATACTTTCCATGGTTCTATTATTATCCCCATTGAAAATGGTTATCATCAAACTTTTCATTTTTATCAAAACCATTTTCGCGAAGTTTCTTATTTTCAACCTAAATATCAAGCTTTAACTAATTTCAGTCAAACCCCCACCTTTCATTTTAGTTATCGGTTTTTTGAAGCGTTACCTTTTATCAAACAAACCAAAACCATCATCATTCATGAAGGCTTTTTTGATGTCATTATTTGTTGGCAAAACAAAATTAAAAACGTGGTTGGTCTCATTTGTGTCGCTCAATTACTTTCTAAATCACAATTAGAAATTCTCAAAAAAGAAAAGATTAAAGTGATTATCGCCTTAGATATTGATGAAACAGGACGAAAACGCAGTGAAGTGTTAGGATTACAACTTAAAGAAGAAAATATTATTTACGAAATTAGATGTATTTTACCACCTTATGATAAAACTTGTAAAGATGTCGATGATTTATTATGTCAATACGGGAAAGAAGCATATCAAAAATGTTTTTAGATCCATACATTACTTATGAAGAGGCCAAAAATAAAATCATCGTCGATTTAGCGATTCATTTCTTTGGCGAAGACAAAGTTGAAGTAATTAATTAAATTATTTTTTTACACCAAAATATATAACATCTACACATATAAAAACATTAATACACTCTCATAAAAGTATATATAAACTTAAATTTAACTATTTAGGGTTTTTATTTTTATAACAAAAAACCAAATTAAGGAGAAAAGAAATGAAAAAAGACACTAGCCAAGAAATTAGAATCGGAGGTTGGAACGCGAAAACCACCCCTAATGATTTAACTCAAATTAAAAACTTTTTAAAAATATTAAAAGAAGATTTAATCAATCTCACTATTATCTCTCATTCCAAAAAGAAAAATACTTACCAAGAAGCTAATTGCCGTACCAAAAACCAAACTCTCTTCGTCGATCATCAAATCTTAGAAGAAATGAAACAAACCAAAATCACCTTAATTAATGATAATTTCTCTTCTAGTAATAGTAAACTATTACTTTCTGATTTAACCCCTCTTAAAAGCTAAAATAACCCCCTTAAACATCTATTTAATATCTTCCAAATCAATTATAAAAATGAATTCAAAAATATCATCAAAGAATTAATTGGAAAAATTGATGTCAATAAGTTAGAAACTTTACAGTTATATCAATTAGACCCTCAAAAGCTAGATAAATATCATAAACCTATGAAAACTAACTATAAGAAGAGGTTAAACATCATCTATTATCGAAAAGAAGATTTAAAATATCTTCAATTCTTTTTGACAAAAAATAAACAAGGTTATCGGGTGAAAAAACTACATCCTATGTATAAATATTTAATAAAAAAAGAAAACTAACAACTTTACTAACAACTTTACTAACAGTTTTATAACAGTTTGACTTTGAAAATAATCTATATAAACATTAACTCATTTAAGGAGTGATATTTGATATTTTATATCGATAATGATACTCGATATTTGATATTATCGCATTATCATTTTTCATATCATTATTATATCGATATCATAAAAACCTCTTTTGAGGTAATTTTATTTTTTTAATTTATTTCAATCATTAAATCAACTTTAATTTTTAAATTAACTGCCTTACCAAGTATTGATTATTATATATGAAACAAAAAGATGAACGCGCTGAAGCACTTATTGATCAAATAAAAAATCTTTTAGAGTTATAATAGCTGATATATTTAAAATAATTTATAAAGATAATTGGTGTTAAGATGCAAAAATTAAAACAAAAAATTAAATTATTACAAAAAATGATTGAAAAGGTTAAAAAACTGATAAAAAGATTGTTTTTCATTTAGTCAACCAATTCAATCAAACCCTGAATTTAACCACCATTTTAAAAACAATTCAAATTAAAAGAAGTACTTATTATTATTGGTTGAAAATAAAAGCTAAACTAAAAGAAAAAGAAGAAAAATACCTGTTACAACAAAAACGGATTAAAGCTTTATGTTTCCATTATCAATATTTTTACGGTCATCGAAAAATCACTGATTTATACCAAAAAACCTTTAACGAATTCATCACCAAGAAAAAAGTTTATCTCATCATGAAAAAAAACGACATTAGTTGTCTTTTAAGAATCAAAAAAAATTTACTTACCATAATTTAAAAAATAATCTCCAAATAATTCCTAATTTAATCAATCAAGATTTTATGGCAACCAAACCCCTCCAAAAACTCTTTACTGATATTACTTATTTTAAAACGAATCAAGGTTTTCTCTATTTTTCTTGTATCATCGACTCTTTTAACAATCAAATAATTGCTTCACATGTTTCAAACCAACAAAATAAAGATTTAGTTTTAAAAACTATTAAAAAATTACCTTCATTAAAAGAACCTTGTATCATTCACTCCGATCAAGGAAAAGTTTATCAATCACTCAAAATTCAACAAACTTTAACAAAAAAAGGTTTTTTAATCAGCATCTCCCGAAAAGCCACCCTCGTGATAACGCAGTCATTGAGAACTTTTTCGGCCAAATGAAAACGATCTTACAACATCAAAATCCTTTTTTATTTCAAAAATCTCCTAACAAAATGAAAAAATTAATCAATCAATTTCCTCAATTTTGGAATAATAAGTGGATTTTAAGCAAATTAAACCATTCAACCCCATCTCAATATATTCAAAATTTGAGATAAATTTTTAGTTGAATTAATATAAAATTAATATAACCTTGAAAAAGGTTACTTTAGTACGCTTTTTTACCTAAAAATAGTAAAATTTAAAAAAAATATCATTTTCTTTCATTTTGTTGACTATTTTTTAACTTTTTTTACCTAACTATATAGTGAAGGGTTAAAATATTAAAAAAATATCTTTTGAAACTAAAGAATTATCAAAAAAAGTTTAGACACTTTTTAATTCAACAAAATATTTCCTTAGTTTGAAAAGATAGGAAATTATCTATTAACTTTTAGTCTTAAAGAACAATTTTAAAAATTAAATTTGTTTAAAAAAAGGAAACAGCTCAAATATACCAAGAACAAAAAGAAACTATTCAAAAATATCAAACTTTTTATTACAAGAATTAGAAACCCAAAAAAAGATATTACTAATCGTTTTAAAGGTAGAAAACCTTATGAAATTTATTTACAACAAGAAAATCTCTTACAAACACAATTACAACAAGGAATTAATGAATTAATCAATACTTATGTTACTGAACCATTACAACTTTTAGAAACGTCCAAAAATAAGGTTCAAACAGAAATTACCAAGATTAAAAATTTTATCCAAGAAACTCCAATTGATAATCTTAATACAACTTCTTTAAAAAAAGATTTTGATGCTTTTAATAATAATTATTGTACCAAAAGAGAAGTATTTACCGAACAACAAGCCCAAACTAAACAAGAAGTAGATCAAAATTTAGCTGAATTAAAAGCTAAAATAGAAGACTTAATTATTAAATATCAAGCTCTTTTGCGAGAATCAGAAGAGATGAAAACCAAATTTAATAACTTAGAACCACATAATGAATTAAATGGGGTTTTTGCAACTCCTTTAACAAAAACTAAATTTTTAAGTCTCTTAAAAAAATTACAAGACTCAGAAATATATAAAGAACTACACTACAATCAATTAATTACTAAACCAGAAACTAATTTTAAACAAAGCAGTAATGCTTATTTTTATATTCAAACTATATTACGTTTATTAACAGCACATAACACAAATATAAATACTTTTATTCAAAATTTAGAACAAGTAAAAATGCCAAAAGTACCCATTTTTGATGCAATAAACAAAGAAAATGAAAGAATAATTGAAGAAGAATATCAAAGTTATAAAGAAGCTATTAATACTTTTTTTCAAGAAATCCAAACTCCAGAACAAATTACCCAAGAAGACAAAAATCTTTTTAAAGGCCAAAACACTTGGCTTAATAATGTTATGCAAAATCTACACACTAACTTATCTCAGAAAGCCCACAAAAGTAAAGAAGACCAAAACTACATTAAAAAATGACTTTAGAACATCATTATATTAATTTTAAAAGTAGACATGATGAAATTTTGAGTCTTTTGGAAGCTTTATTTCCTAATGTGAAAAAACAAACTCGAACAGAAAAAGATATTTTACAATTAAATAATCAAAATATAGAATCAATAAACCAAAATCAAAGAGCACAAAACAACAAGGACTGTGAAATTTCAGCAGAGCAAACATCAGTTCAACAAAAAAACAAGCCAAACAACAAGAACAAGAAAAAATAAGAAATGCAATACAACAAATACAAGAAACAAAAGAAACATTTCCAGAACCCTTAATTTTAGAACCCCAAGGACAAGAATTTCCTCCAGTTTTCAATAATCCTGAATTATATCCTAATCTAGAACAAATTTTAGCATCTTATGAAAGTCATCTCAACGAACTAAACATTCAATTAGAAAGACTAAAACAAGGTTTAAAAGACATAATCCAAACATATGCAACTAAAATTATTAAATTTATTAGTAACACTTTCTTTTGAATCACTTCAAGCACATAATAAAACTTTTAATTGGGTTAATAATTCTTTTCAAAATTTTGAACACACAGAACAAGTCAGAAGACAAATAAATGATTGGCTAAATCAGAGGGGAGGTTATCGTTATGAATAAAACCAATGATTATCAAAAATTAGATAATAAGTTGTCAAATCAATTAATCCATATTTGGCTTTGGGGTTTAATTGGAATTAATGTTTTATTTATAACTGTTATTTATCTTGGTAATCACACTAAAATTAAAAACTTTTTGAAATATGATCTATGGGGTTTTTTAAAAGAAAAACAATTAGAAGAAGAAGAAATAACAAGTTATCATGAAGCAGGACATACTTCTTGCAAAGTTTTAAAATCTGATCCCAAAACAGAAACACTCCTTAATTTTGGAGGAACTGCTGCTAAAAATATTTTAGCCAAAAACCATCAAATGAAACGTTTACAAGTAGGAAAAGGCTCTGGTTCTGACCATAATAGTGCTAAACATAACTTAAATAAATTCTCTCCTTATCCTCAAAAAGATTTTAATGCCTTTTTACAAAAAAACAGAACATTTATTACAAAATAATAAAGATGCCTTAGATGAAATAGCCCGTAAATTATTAATTAAAAAAACTTTATCTCAAAAAGATTTAGATGAAATTACTAAAAAATATCCTTAAAAGTTACAATAAATAAGATTTATAATTTTCTAATAATAAAATGTTTGAAATAAAAAAGTCCTTTTGTTGAAGGGCTTCCTTTTTGAGTTATTATAATATTTTTGCACTTTTTACAACTAATATAAAAGTCAATATTTTTGAATAATCAAGTATTTTTAGTAGCTCAAATTAACAAATTACTAAAAATTGCCTTTTTCAAATTACAAAACAACAAAAAAATAAAAAAAAGTTAGCAAAAAATAACATAATATTAAAAAAAATGCTAAAATAAAATAGTAAGTATAATTTTTTTTAGTTTTGTCATCTTTTATTTTGGTTGTTAAAGCCCTATTTCACTAAACTTTTAATTTTAAAAGTTTACTTTCATTTGTAAAGTTTGCTTTAAAAAAAAAATTAAAACCATAAATTGTGCCATCCAACAAATACAGAAATAAAAGTTATCCAAAAAAATATTGGGAGGAAAAATATTAGCAAAATTTTAGCCATCAATTAAACAACTATTTATGATAAATCAAATAATAATTTGAAATATTTTTTACAAAAAACTTATTATTTGCATTTTCATTTATTTGCTATCTATGCTATCTACACTTTTTACTAATTTTACCAAAAATATTTATTTCTTAATTCAAAAATAACTTTTTGACAATATTAACAATATTAAAATTAAAAAAGCTAAAATTAAAAAAATAAATTAAAAAAGAAAGAATGGAAAAAGGTTTTTTAAATGAGCAACTATATCAACAAATTGCGCCAAAAAATTGGGAAAGACCCTTTATTTTCTCCTGGGGCTTCCGTTATTGTTTATGAAAATAATAAATATTTATTGCAATTCCGCAAAGATTTTAATGTTTGGGGACTTCATGGTGGAGCAATGGAATTAGGAGAAACTGGAGCTGATGTTTGCGTAAGAGAACTAGAAGAAGAAACAGGTCTTAAAGCTTTAGAAATTCATCCCTTTCGTACCTATTGTGGAAAACATTTTGTTATCAATTATCCTAACGGAGATGTTGTCTATCCAGTTGTTATGGCTTTTGTAGTAACTAAAACACAAGGGAAATTAAGCCCACAAGATGATGAAGTTGCTGAACTAAAATGGTTTGATGAGGCCTCTTTGCCAATGGATGCTATGATGGAAATTGACAAAACCTTTTTAAAAGATTTTTTACAACACAAAAACCAAACCCAACCTCAAACATACAAAACTAAATTTTGTCAGGCAAAATGTCTTTGCTAAGAAAAAAATTAAAATATATTCCAAATTATTACATTCAAAATAATTATAAATTGAAATAATTTTTAATCCAAATTATTAAAAAATTCTCTAGGTAGCATTTATTGTTCAAATTTTTAAATCAATTTTTAAAACCACAAAATAAATTGTTTTAACTAAAAAAAGACTATCTAATGGCGGTAGTCTTTTTTCATTTTTTCCTAGCGCGCTTTTTGCTTTTTTCACCACCACCAAATCCGCAAATAAAGCCACAAACAGCAAAAAATAATTAAATGATGTCAACAAACCACTAAATATATGTTAAAATAAATAATAATGGGATTGCAAATAAGGGCTTTTGCTACCCAAAATACCACCCCAATTATTTTCATTTTCCCCTCCAATTACTTTGGTTTCCCCCTAAAATTGTTAATTTTTGTTTTTTCACTCAGGTTTTTGATAAAAATTAACATTATTTTATTTTCATTGCACTTTCACCTCACTTCATTTTATTTTCATTTTTTAATATTGAACCAAAGTAAGAATTATTGAAATACGAACCAACAACCCGCAATTACAAATTCAAAAACTAAAAAATATAAAGGATTAAAACAATTATGTTAAATTTTTTAAAAAAAATATTTAATTCTTCCAAAAAAGCTTTAAGAAAAGCTAGAACCATAGCTAATAAAGTACAAAATTTAGAAGCCCAAATGGCTTTATTAGATGACAAAGATTTTGCCACAAAAACCGCAGAATTAAAAAAACTCTTTCAAGAAGGAAAAACCCTTAACCAACTGCTGCCCGAAGCCTATGCTCTTGCCAAAGAAGCTACCAAAAGAGTAACAGGACTTACTCCTTATTACGTTCAAATTTTGGGCGCTGTAATTTTGCATCAAGGAAATATTTCTGAGATGAAAACTGGGGAAGGAAAAACCCTTACTGCCATCATGCCTGCTTATCTTAACGCTTTAAGTGGTAACCCTGTTCACATTGTTACAGTCAATGAATACCTAGCTAAAAGAGAATTTGAAGGTAGCATCGGTGATGTTTTTCGCTTTTTGGGAATGACAGTAGGACTTAATACAAAAGACAAAGACCACGCACAAAAACAACAAGCCTATTTATGTGATATTCTCTACACTACTAACAGTGAATTAGGGTTTGATTATTTAAGAGACAACATGGAAATTGAAGCTTCCAATTTGGTAATGAAACGCCCTTACAGTTATGCTATTGTTGATGAAGTAGACTCTATTTTAATTGATGAGGCAAGAACGCCTTTAATTATTTCCCAAAATGTCAAAGAAACTAAGAATTTATACAAAGAAGCACAACGTTTTGTCCGCACCCTTAAAAATAGCCATTATCTTATTGAATTAGAAACTAAAACAATTGAACTTACCGAAGAAGGAATTACCAAAGCTGAAAACTTTTTCCAAATTGATAATTTATACAACGTAGAACACGCCTCTTTGCTCCACCATGTCAAAAACGCCCTTAAAGCAGCTTTTACGATGCACAAAGACAAAGATTACTTAGTTGATTACAAAGATGGACAAGTTCTAATTATTGATCAATTTACTGGACGTGCTTTGCCAGGACGCCAATTTAGCGACGGTCTTCACCAAGCATTAGAAGCCAAAGAAGGAGTATTAATTAAAGAAGAAACTTCCATTGGAGCTACTATTACTTATCAAAATTTTTTCCGTCTTTATCACAAATTATCAGGGATGACAGGAACTGCCAAAACCGAAGAAGATGAATTTAGAGACATTTATAACATGGAAGTTATCGAAATTCCTACCAATGTTCCTATGATAAGAATTGACGAGCCCGATTTTATTTTTGTTTCTTTAAAAGAAAAATACGACGCTTTAATTGAAGAAATAACTTCTCGCCACAAAAAAAGACAACCCATTTTAATTGGGACAACTACAGTAGAAGTTTCTGAAATTATTTCTAAAAAATTAAAAAAACATTCCATTAAACACGAAATTCTAAATGCCAAAAACCACTCTAAAGAAGCAGACATCATTGCTAAGGCAGGACTTAAAAATGCAGTTACTATTGCTACTAATATGGCAGGACGTGGAACTGATATTCGTTTAGGCGAAGGGGTTAAAGAATTAGGCGGACTTGCTGTTTTAGGTACTGAAAGACACGAATCACGAAGAATTGATAACCAATTAAGAGGACGTGCTGGACGTCAAGGCGACCCTGGTTATTCACGTTTTTTTATTTCTAGCGAAGATGAACTTGCCCAAAGATTTGGTGGCACTAGAATAGAAAAAATTATTTCTTTGCTCCAAAAAATAAGCGATTCCGAAACTAAAACTTCATCTAAAATGGTGACTAAATTTTTTACCAAAATACAAAAAAAAGTAGAATCTTCCAATTTTGACTATCGTAAATACCTCTTAAAATATGATGATATTTTACGTATTCAAAGAGAAATTATCTATAACCAAAGAAAAGGAATTCTAGTTAGCAATAGAGTAGAACAAATCGTTCAAGATTTAATGCAAAAGACCCTTAATAAAGCTATTTTGCCACATTTTACTAACAACCCTACCCAATGTCAAACCCAAACTTTAATTACTTTTTTAGAAAATAAATTTTTTCCTAAACAAACCTTTGATTTAGAAGAAGTACAAGAATTATGCAACAACCCTAAAACAAACTCCCTTGATTCTTTTCAACAACATTTATTGCAAAAAGTAAAAGCCACTTTACAATCTCAAAAAGATTTTTTTGAAAAAGACCCTGATAAAGCTCAATATTTTGCAAAAGGTCTTAAATGGATTACATTAAAAATAATTGATAATTACTACCAACGCCACATCAATGAAATGAGTTCTTTAAGACAAGGAATTGGATTTGTAAGTTACGGACAACAAGATTCTTTTATTGAATATCAAAAAGAAGGACAAGTTTTATTCAATAACATGATTGCAAAAATTGCAAACGGCATTACTGCTACTATTTTAAAGTTTTCTTTCGCAGATAGTTTTCAAACGCCTCCCAAACAAAAAGTTTTTTTAAACAATGATTCAAGCGATGATGAATCTTCTAAAAAAAGAAGAACTAGAAAAGTAAGAACTTCTAAAAAACCTTGGAATTAATTTGTGGAAAAATACGAAATTAATCAAATTTTACAAAACTTGCATCAAAACCTTCAAGATTTAAAACAAGCCCTTGATTTAAAAAAAACCAATCAAACAATTGAAAAATTAAATTGCGCCATGCAAAAAGAAGATTTTTGGCAAGAACCCCAAAAAGCTGTTACAATAAGCCAACAATTCAACGACTTGCAAGAGAAAAAAACTACTTTAGAAACTTTAGAACAAAATTATTTGGATCTAGAAACTTTATTTAATTTAAATGAAAGCCCAAATGAAACTTCTGCTTTATTAGAAGAAGAATTAAAAAACCTTACTAAAGCTGTTTTTGATTTCAAAATTAAAATTTTTTTGAATCAACCTTATGATATTAAAAATGCTATTTTATTATTCCATCCAGGAGCAGGAGGCACCGAATCGCAAGATTGGTGCGAAATGCTTTTCCGTATGTATCAAAAATATGCTCAAAAAAAGAATTTTAAAACCGAAATTCTTGATTATCAACCAGGTGAAGGAGCAGGAATCAAATCAGCTACCTTATTAATTAAAGGAACTTATTCTTATGGTTATCTAAAAGCGGAAAAAGGAGTTCATCGTTTGGTAAGAATTTCTCCTTTTGATGCTAATTCCAAAAGACATACTTCTTTTGTAGCTTGCGATGTTTTGCCAGAAATTAATGAAGAAATCAAAATTAATTTAAAAACAGAAGATCTTAAAATTGATGTTTTTAGAAGTAGTGGTGCAGGCGGACAACACGTAAATACTACTGATTCAGCAGTAAGAATAACTCATTTGCCAACAGGATTAGTAGTGGGTTGTCAAAATGAACGTAGTCAGATCAAAAACAAAGAAAAAGCTTTGCAAATGCTAAAAACCAAGTTATTTCAATTAGCATCCAAACAACAAAAAGAAGAAAATGCTAAAAAATTTCAAAGCGACCAAAAAGAAAATGGTTGGGGTTCTCAAATTAGAAGCTATGTTTTTCATCCTTACAAAATGGTTAAAGATCACCGCACTAATCAAGAAATTTTTCAATTAGAACAAGTAATGGATGGAAACATCGACGAATTTATCAATGGATATTTAACCAAAATACCTATTAGTTCTCCTCATGAATAAAAAATAAAAATACAAAGTTAATTATGTTTTTAATCAATAACCAATATAAAAAAAATAATTATAGGAAAAGCCAAGATAAAAAGGCATTTCAAAGAATAAATAATTTCCCAAAGTATTTGTTTTGGGTTTTCTTTTTGTCTTGTCTTAGAACAATTTTAATATAAAACAACAAAGCGCACTATTTTTCATTAAAATCACTCCCTTTATTATTTATTTTTGTTGATTTTTAAACATTTTTTAATGTACTGAAATGTCTTTCACCTTAATTAAAATCTTCAAAAGATTTTATTTTTTAAGAATTCATCAAAAAACATTTTTCTCATCTTTTTTATCAAAAACACTTGACAATTCAGTTATTTTATGTGATAATATTTAGGATGAACTTTTTAATTTGCGATTAAACGATTAATAAAAAAATAGAAAGTGGGTTTTTATTATGGCAATAAAAATGCGTTTACAACGTTTCGGAGTGCATAAAAGACCTTTTTACAGAGTAGTTGCAAGCGAATCTAAAAATGCTAGAGATGGTAAATTTTTAGAAATTTTAGGAACTTATGACACTATTTTAGATATTGTTGAATTAGATCACAACAAAGTACAAAAATGGTTATCCAATGGCGCTCAACCAACTAAAACAGTCAAAAAAGTATTTAAAAAAAGTAAATTTGTTGCAAAAACTAACACTAAAGTTGAAAAATAATTTTTTTCTCAATTTCAAAAATAAATGAAAGCGCCTTTAACGGTTAAAAAACTAAATTTTATGATTATTGAAATTATCACTATTTTTCCGCTTTTTTTTAAAAGTTTTTGTGAAACTTCCATTATTAAAAGAGCTTTAGAACAAAAAAAAGTTCAAATAAAACTTCATGATTTAAGAACTTATAGCAAAAATAAACATAATCAAGTAGATGATAGCGTTTATGGAGGAGGAGTTGGAATGTTGCTTTCTTTCCCTCCTTTTTTTGATTGTCTACAAAAAATAAAAACTCCCCAAAGCAAAGTTATTTTATTATCTCCTCAAGGACAAATTTTTAATCAAATGCATGCCACTAATTTTGCTCAAAAAGAAACTCATTTAATTATTTTATGCGGTAATTATGAAGGGGTTGATGCAAGAATATTGCAATATATTGATGCAGAAATTTCCATAGGTGATTATGTTTTGACAGGAGGAGAAATCGCCGCTACTGTTTTGGTTGATGCAATTACAAGACTGCTTCCAGAAGTTATCAAAGAACAATCTTATCTTGAAGATTCCCATCAAAAAGGTTTGCTTAAATATCCTCAATATACCCGCCCGCAAAGTTATTTGAATCACGAAGTGCCTGCTGTTTTGTTATCTGGAAACCATGCCAAAATAAGATGTTGGCGCCAAAAAGAAAGCTTGAAGGCAACTTTACAAAAAAGACCTGATCTTTTGGAAAATAAAAAATTAACTTTAGAACAAACCAAACTTGTAACAGAAATTAAACAAGAATTACAAAAATAATTCAAGAATTATTTATTTGAATTCAACAAAGGAGCAAAATTATGTCTCAATTAAAAGGACAAAATTTAATAGAATCAGTTAACCAGCACCAACTTAAAGATGTCCCTTTTTTCAAACCTGGTGATACAGTTAAAGTATTTATCAAAATTGATGAAGGAAACCGCAAAAGGGTTCAAATTTTTGAAGGTTTAGTTATTAAACGCCAAGGAAGATTAGTTACAGAAACTTTTACTGTAAGAAAAATATTTGCTGGTGTAGGAATTGAATTAACTTTCCCAGTACATTCGCCTACTAACGAGAAAATAGAAGTAGTTCGTCGTGGTATTGTTCGTCGCGCCAAATTGCATTATGTTCGCAACCTTTCTTCTAAAGCTTCTCGTATTAAAGAACAAAGATAAATTGTTTTTTTTGTTTAAAGAAATACATTTTTTATAATAAAAAACTTTTAATAACATTTTTTAAATATATCCCCCCCTTTTTTTTAATAAACAAAATTTAGAAAATTATTAAAAACAACCCTATTTTAATGATTTTTCTCAAAACCAAGAAAATTATTTCTAAAAATAAAATAGGAGCCCAAAATGTCTTTTTATGAAGAATTAAAATGGCGTAATTTAATTAAAGATTGTAGTAACGAAACACAAGTTAAAGAATTATTAGAAAACAACCAAGTCAAGTTTTACTGTGGGATTGATCCTACTTCTCATTCTTTAACAGTGGGTCATTTAGTTCAAATAACAATGATTTTATTAATGCAAAGACAAGGACATCTACCCGTTATTTTAGTAGGTGGGGCTACAGGTTTAATAGGAGATCCCAAAGAAACTGAAGAAAGAAAATTATTATCTTTAGAAAATTCATTGCAAAATGCTAAAAGTATTGAATGTCAACTTAAAAACATATTGTTAAACAAACAAGTAGAATTTGTTAATAATTATCAATGGCTTTCTCAAATAGATATCATTTCTTTCCTCAGAAACTACGGAAAACTTTTTAACATTAACTATATGCTTTCCAAACACACAGTAGCCAAAAGACTTGCTTCTGGTATCTCTTTTACTGAATTTTCTTATATGATTTTACAATCTTTAGATTTTCATCATTTATACAAAAATCATAAAGTTAGATTACAATTAGGCGGTTCTGATCAGTGGGGAAATATCACAAGCGGACTAGAACTCATCAGAAAATTAGAAAAAAAATCCGATGCCCTAGGAATTAGTACTCCTCTTTTGTTAAATTCAGATGGAACGAAATTTGGCAAAAGCGAAAAAGGGGTTTTATGGGTAAATCCTTCAATGACTTTCCCTTATGAAATTTATCAATATTTTTTAAATGTTTCTGATAAAGAAGTAATCAATTATCTAAAAATGCTTACTTTAATTCCCAAGCAAGAAATTTTGGAATTAGAAAAAAACACCTTGGAAAACCCCCAACAAAGATTAGCTCAAAAAGCTCTTACCCAAAACATTATTACTTTAATTCATTCCTCAGATATTTTGCAAGAATGTATAAAAACTAACCAAATTTTATTTTCTAATGCTAAAAAAGAATCTTTCCAAGAAAAAGATTTTATTTTATTGCAAAAAACTTTGTTTTGTCATTCCACAAAAGAAGATATTTTATTAGTTGATGCTTTAGTTCAAACAAAACTGGCAACTTCTAAAAGTGAAGCTCGTGAATTTATCAAAGACAACACTATTAAATTATTTAATCAAAAAATCAAATCCCTTGATTTTGTAATAACCAAAAAAAACACTTTATTTGATAAATATGTCCTTTTGAAAAAAGGCAAAAAAAACAACGCTTTAATAGTCTTTTAATTATTAATAACTTTTTATTTATTTTATTAATTCATTTATGAAAAAATATGTCTTAACAAATTAAGAGGTTTCCAAAATGCAAAATAATCCTTTTCGCTGTCTTTTCCCAATTTTCAAAACCAACCCCAAGATTGTTTACTTTGATAATGCTGCTACTTCTTTAAAACCTCAAAAAGTAATAGATGAATTGACTAGATTTTATAACACAAATGGACTCAATACCAAATCTTTTGGCGTTTTGTCTCATCAAAACACTTTACTAATGAACGAAACAAGAATTAAAACAGCTAATTTTATTAATTCCAAATCAGAAGAAATTATTTTTACTAAAGGAACTACTGATTCTTTAAATATATTAGCTCAAAGCTTAGGAGAAACCCTTCAAGAAGGTGACGAAATTATTACATCAGAATTAGAACATAATTCTTCCGTGCTTCCTTGGTTTAAACAAGCCAAACTAAAAAAAGCAAAATTAATCTTTGTTCCCCTAAACGAACAGAATCAAATAACTGTAGAAAATTTTGCTAAGGTTTTAACAAACAAAACTAAAATAGTTGTTTTAACTCATGTTTCTAATTTACTAGGGTACGAAACTCCCGTTAAAGAAATAACAACTTTAGCTCACAAAAACAACGCTTTAGTTATTTTAGATTCTGCCCAATCATCAAGTCACCTACCCATAGATGTTAAATTTTTAGATGTAGATTTTTTAGCATTTTCATCCCACAAATTATACGGTCCTTTTGGAATAGGGATTTTGTTTGGCAAAAATCATTTATTAGAACAATTACAACCTCCTTCATTTGGAGGAACTTCCATTAAAGAATTTTCTTTAAAACATTTTTTACTCAACGAAGGTCATAATAAATTTGAATCAGGAACTCCTAATATTTCAGGAATTCTTGCTTTTAAAAAAGCTTTGGAATTTGTGGAAGAAATTGGTTTTGAAAACATCCAAAAACATGAAAAAAAGATTTATCAAAATATAATGAAAGAATTAAAACAAATTCCTAAAATCACAATTTATAATCCTCAAGCTTTTTCTAATATCATTACTTTTAACTTTAATCAAATTCATGCCCATGATGCAGAAGCTTTTTTAGCTCAAGAAAATATTTATGTAAGAACTGGTAGATGTTGTGCTTTTTTAGCTACTCAAAAACTAAAACAAACAAGTATAATTAGAGTTTCTATAGGCATTCACAACAATCAAGAAGACGTTGATATTTTAATTAAAAACTTAAAAAAAACGCAAACTTTTTTCTCCAAATTTAATAAATAACTCAAGGTATTAAAATGTTAGAAATAAATAAATTATATCGTGATTTAATCATTAAACATTATCAAGAACCTCAAAATTGGGGACTTTCCCAAGACCCTGATTTTATAAACATAACTAATAAAAATGTTTCTTGTGGTGATTCTATTTCATTACAAATCAAAATCTCAAATCAAAAATTAATAGATATTAAATACGAAACTCAAGCTTGTGCTATTTGTCGCGCTTCAGCAAGTTTGATGTCTATACATCTTAAGAATCTAGAAATTCAACAAACATTAGAAAAAATAAATCATTTTTTAGCTATGATTAATAATCAAATATATGATGAAACTCAACTTGACAAAGAATTACTATTATTTAAACATTTTATTAATTTTCCTGGAAGAGTCGCTTGTATAAGTCTTCCTTGGAAAGCTTTACAACAAGTAATTAAAGCCCACATCAAAAAAAGTTATTAAATAAAAAAGACAACCCTAAAAAGGTTGTCTTTTTTATTTATAAATATTATACATCAAAATCTTGAAATACCTAATTTTTTTCGTACCTGTTGGATTTTTTTCTCTGCAATCAAGGAAGCTTTTTGGGCTCCTTTATTTAAAATATCATCCAATTTTGCACTATTAATTAATTGATAAAATTTTTGTTGCAAAGGTACAACAAAATTAATTATTTCTTCACCGACTTTATTTTTTAACTCTTTGTAATTACTTTTTTGAAAAAGTTTTTCACTTTCAAAAATACTAATTTGCTTTAAAGAAGCATAAATGGTTAAAAGATTAGAAATTCCAGGTTTATTTTCTGGATCATATTTAATTATTTTTTGGGAATCTGTAACAGTTTGGCCAATTTTACTTTTAATTATTTGAGGATCATCCAAAAGTAAAATATAGCTTTTAGGATTTTCCGTATAACTTTTACTCATTTTTTTCAAAGGGTTTTGCAAAGATTTTATTTTCGAACCCAAAGGATTAAAAAAAGGTTCCGGAACAACAAAAGTATTACCATATAAATTGTTAAATCTTGTAGCCAAGTTTTTAGTTAATTCTAAATGTTGTTTTTGATCTTTGCCAATAGGCACTAAATTTGCATCATACATCAAAATATCAGCTGCCATCAATGTGGGGTAAGTAAATAAAGAAGTCCTTATTCCTTCTGCATTAATTTTGTTTTTTTCCTTATATTGAATCATTCTTTGTAGTTCAGAAAAATAAGAATTGCATTCCAAGAGATAACCCAAATAAGTATGTTGTGTTACTTCAGATTGAACAAACAAATTTATTTTTTCAGGGTCAAGCCCTGATGCCAAATAAAGAGCTGCTATTTTTTTGATTTGTTGTTTTAGTGTTTGGGGTTCTTGATAAAAAGTAAGGGCGTGCAAGTCAGCTATAAAAAGATAAAAATCAAAATTTTTTAAGTTTTGTTGCAAATATAGCAAAGGTTTTAAAACCCCAATATAATTTCCTAAAGTAAGATCGCCCGTTGGTTTGATCCCTGACACTAATCTTTTATTTGGTATCAATTTTATCACCTCCTTTTTTATTTTTTTGCAAAATGATTTATTATAGCAAAGTCATCTTTAATATTTTTGTGGATTTAACCAAATTTATTTATTATTTGTTTTTTTAATTTCATTCATCTTCTAAAGAATCTAAAAGGTTTTCTTGTTTTGCTTTGGCTAAAATGGTTTTATTAATTTTAGAACGAGTGGCAAAATCAGCTTTAGTAAATGGTTTTTCTTGGCGCGCCTCTACAATTTTATTAGCAGCAATCAAACCTAGACCATCAAGCGAAAGCAGTGGCATCCTTAAAAAACCACCATCTTCTATTTTTAAAACACTAACATCTGATTTATTAAAATCAACAGTTAAAAATTTAAAACCACGATGTACCATTTCTTCGGCAATTTTTAAAGTATTTATTAAAGCATCTTCTTTGGCTTTGATTTTTTTACTTTTTTTCAATTCTGCAAGCTTATTTAATTTTTCTTTAATAATTTTTATATCGTTACTAATCATGGTTTGGTGGTCGAATTGTTCTGTTCTTTTAGAAAAATAACCACTATAAAAAGCTAATGGTGCATGCATTTTAAACCACGCAATCCTCAAAGCCATAATAACATAAGCAGTGGCGTGCGCTTTAGGGAATAAATATTTAATTTTAGCAGCAGAATCAATATACCAAGCTTCTACTTTGTCTTTCATTTCTTGTTTGTATTTGTTCCATGTTTGAAAATCATCTTGGGGTTTGCCTTTACGGATAAATTCCATAATATCAAAAGCTTTTAAAGGATCAAACCCTTTTTCTTGTAATTGTAACATAATATCATCACGACAACCAATTATATCATCAAAAGAAATTGTTTTATTTTTGTATTTTTCAAATTCGCCTGTTTTGTTGATAGCATCTCTGGCGTTTTGGTTCCAAACATCAGTTCCATGTGAAAGTCCTGAGATTTTTACTAAAGCAGCAAAATTAATTTTAATTGCTTGTTTTTGTGAATTTTGTTTAGCGGTTGTTAAATCTTTTAACATTTGTTTGACAAAAATAGTTCCAAATTCAGGAATACCCAAAGAATCAATAGTGATTTTATTTCCTGGATTTACAGAAGAATCAATTTTGAATTCGTTGGAAAACAATTTATAAACTTCGGGATCATCTACAGGAATATCTTGGGCTCTTGTGAAAGGGAAAATTATTCGATTTTCTTTAACATAATCCATCAAAAATTTAATCATCATAGGATCATCATGTCCTAAAATGTCTAATTTAAAAAGATTTTGCTCAAAGGAATGATAATCAAAATGAGTGGTTTTCCAATTGGTGTCATTAGCTGGATATTGGACAGGAGTTACTTCATAAATACTGCGATCGGGCGGCACAACAACAATTCCTCCTGGATGCTGCCCATTAGAACGTTTAACTCCTTCGATTTTGTTGGCAATTTGGGCTACTTTTTGTTTGCGCCATTGTTTTTGTTTTTCTTCTACAAAACCCATCGTATAACCATAAGCGTTTCTTTGGGCAACAGTCTGGATGGTTCCTGCTCTAAAAGCGTGTTTTTCTCCTAATAATTCTTTAATGTAATTGTGGGCTTGGCTTTGGTAATCACCTGCAAAATTTAGATCAATATCAGGAGTTTTGTTGCCTTCAAAGCCTAGAAAAGTTTCAAAAGGAATGTCATGACCGTCTTTTTTGAACTGAGTGTCGCATTTGGGACAAGGCATGTTTGGCAAATCGTATCCTGAAAAAACCTTATCAAGTTCGTTGTGGTATTTTTCTTCTTCTGGGTTGTAATATTGTTCTTTTTCTTGTGGTTTTAATTGGACAATAGTGTAGTTGCATTGTGGACAATAATAATGTGGTTTTAACGGATTTACTTCGGTAATTTTTAACATAGTTGCTACTAAAGAAGAACCAATCGAACCACGTGAGCCTACTAAATAACCTTTTTCCAAAGAATTTTTAACTAATAAATGTGATAAATAATAAATAGGAGCAATATTTTGATTAGATTTTTCGTTTTTTGTCTCTTCGATAATACTTTTTAACTCTTGATCCAATCTTTCTTTAATTAAAGGGTGGGGAGTTGCGCCGTACATTTGTTTAACTTTTGTATCAACCAAACGCTTAATTTCTTCTTTGATGCTTGGTATTTGTAAGTTGGCTTTGAAAGCGTTGTCTTTGAAAGAAAATAGTTCCGAAGAAAAAGCTTTGATTTTTTCAATTTTGGAATTAAGCAAATGAGTATTTTCAATTACAATTTCATAAATTAATTTTTCATCTTGTAAAAAGGCAAATGCATCTATCATTTCTTGGGTGGTCAAAAGGTGATTTTCTGGCAAGTTTTTATTTTCGTATCTAGATAATTTGTGTAAGCCGCCTCCTACCATTTTGGCACTAATATAAATTTCGCGATAATCTTTTTCCCAAGGATGAATATAATGAACGTCCCCAGTGGCAATTACTATTTTTGCTTGTTTTTGGGATTCTTTTATGATGGTTTTGAGAGTAGTTTCAATGATTTGAAGCCCGTTTTTGCCTAAATCATGAATTAAATGTTTATAAGCTTGGGGAGGTTGCACTTCGATGTAATCGTAAAAAGAAATAGCTTTTTCCAATTTGGAAATGTTTTGATTGAGAGCTATTTTAAAAATATTGCTATTCATGCAACCACTACCCACTAAAAGACCTTGTCTTAAATTAGCTAAATTAGATTTTAAAACACGAGGGCTTTTGTTAAAATCCTTAGTTAAAGCGTTGCTTAAAAGTTCAAAAAGATTGCGATAACCGGTTTGATTAGCCACTAAAATATTGATGTGATAGGGTCTTTCGTATTTGGGATCGATTTTTTCTTGTAAGTCAAAAAAAGTAATTACTTGTTCGTCTTTGGGATCTTTGTTTGGATCTGCCAATTGATCAATCATTTTGATAAAAACTTCTGCTGTGGCAGTGGCATCCGCAAGTGCACGGTGATGGTCTTCTAATTTGATTTTGAAAAAAGTTGCCAATCTTTTTAAAGAAAAATATTTTAAAAGATTACTGAAATAACGTTGAGACAATGCCATGGTATCAATAATGGGTTGTGGTTCCAAAGATATTTTGAGTTCTTTTGCTTTTTCTTTTAAAAAATTAATATCAAAAGAAGCGTTGTGAGCCACTAAAACACAGTCTTTGGCAAAAGCTAAAAATTGTGGTAAAACTTGGTCAATTGTTTGTTGTCCTTTAAGCATTTCATCCGTAATATTGGTAATATCGGTGATAGTTTTGGTTAATTTTTGTTGCGGGTCGATAAATTTTTGAAACTCGCCTATTTTGTTTCCGTTTTTAATTTTTACTCCAGCGATTTCAATAATTTTGTCACGAACATTAGATAATCCAGTAGTTTCCAAGTCAAAAACCACATAAGTAGCTTCTTTTAAAACAAAATCTTTTTCTAAATTATCTTCTTTTTGATTGGTGATATAAATAGGTTTTTCTTCAATAAAATCAACTTCCACTCCATAAATAGGTTTGATTTTTTTATTTTTGGCATGTTCGTTAATTTCAGGGTAAGCATAAATGCCGTCATGATCCGTAAAAGCAATCGCTTCGTGTCCCCATGATTCTGCTATTTGTAAATATTCTTTGGCACTGTTAATGGCGTCTAAATTAGACATTTTAGTGTGAGTGTGAAATTCAATTCTTTTTTTGCCTTGAAAACCCAAGTCTTGGCCGATTAATGAAGGCGAAATTGAATCTGATTCTAGGGTTTCGTATTGTGTCATCATTAAATGAACATCGTCCCAAGCACTATAATTAATTCGAGCTGTGATTCTAAATAATTGTCCAGTTTGGTAATTGGCTTTTAAAAATTGTTCTTTTTCATCTTTGGACACTTTTTTTTGAATTAAAATAGCATCTTTATTTTCGATAGAAAAATCATTGTCGTTTTCTTCTATAACAAATTTTAAATAAGAATACTGAAAATTAGCTTCTTTGATAGGATGAGCCAAAAAACCTTCAACAATTACATAAGTATTGGGATTTTGACGGTTGAATTCTTCCAGCTCTTGTTTATTTTTAGGAAGATCTTTTATTTTTGTATCTTTAGTTGTCATTTTAGAATTGCTATTATAAGCTCCTTTATTATGAATATATGCTTTTGCTTGGGGTGTTGTTTTTGCTTGTTTTGTTTGATCGGTTTGAGAAGTTGGATTTGATTTGTTATTTGGATTTTTTTCTTGATTTTGTTCGTTGGAGTTGGTTTGATGATTCGGATTTTGTTGCAATTCTTCGATTTCAATATTTGTGGATTTTTTTCTATTGATATCAATTTTTCTATCTGTTGATAAGATAAATTCATTTTTAAAACCATAAAATTTAGAAAAAAAATCTTGAAGAAGTCCCATTTTTTTATTTAAACATTTAAATGCATTAGGATTTACAAAAATGATAAATTTGCCGTTTTGAAAATTTACTTGGTGATTTTGAATTGCAAAATAATCTAAATCATGATATTTTTTTATTAAACTGGCTTGGGTTATAATATAATTAAAATAACTTTCTGCCAAAGATTCTAGATAATCCCAATTTTCAAAATCGATGTGGTATTCAATTTGGGGCAAATTAGGCTTGGTTTGCGCTTGGTTTTTCCATAAAATAGTTAATTCTTGGAGTAATTGTTCTAAAAAAAATGCTAAATCACAAACTAAAGGTAAATGTTTAAATGTGATTTGTAAAACCCATTTTTGGCTTTTTTGGCAAACTGATATTTTTTTTACTTGAGGATTTTGAAAATATTTTTTGCAAAAACCTTTTTGTTCGATAAATTGTTTAAATGAATGAGTAGACACAATAAATACCACCTAATAGTTGATTGGGAAAAGAGGCAAGAAATCAAAATTGTTGTTTCAAATCGTTTTTTTAAAAAATAAAACAAATAAAAAAACACATGAAATTCATGCAATTTTTTATTTGTTATTTCTTTTCATAGATGCAATTATAAATAAAAATAAATTAATGGTACTGATGGTCGGACTCGAACCGACATGAGTATTGCTCGCTTGATTTTGAGTCAAGTGCGTCTACCATTCCGCCACATCAGCTTTTTGTTTTAAATGATAAAAATATCATACTTATATATTATATCAGTTTTATTTTGATTTTTGTTTTTTTTCTCAAAATCATAAACCAAAATAATATTTACATGCCCGCCACCCAAAAAAAGACCACATTAGCTAATGGCCTTTTATCAGGTTTCGGTGTTAAAACTTTGAAAAATTATTTATTTATGAAGGATATTTTTAGTAAATATTTTGTTTAATAAATTAGTAATAACAATGATACTTAAGTAAAAACCAGTTATCATAGCAAAAGGCAAGATCGGATTAAAAGTCACTCCAGTATTATTTTTTTAGCTACTAAAGTTAACTCAGAGACGCCTATCATAGCAAAAAAAGAACTATCTTTAATGTTTGTGATGAATTGTTGGATAATAAAAGGCACTGATCTTTTTAAAGCTTGGGGAAAAACAATAGAGAAAAAAACTTGTCTTTGGCTTATTCCCAAACTCAATGCCGCTTCAATTTGTCCTTTATCTAAAAATTTGATATTCTGCATTAAAATTACATTAATGTTTGCTAAAGAATTAAGAATCAAAACCAAAAATCCTGCATTAAGAGAAGTAATAACGCCTTTATTACAAAGGTTTCCAATGCCATAATAAACAAGCATTGCTTGGTCTGCTGTTGGCATCGTTTTTAAAATGAAAAATAAAATATCAAAGATCCAACTTATTCCTTTGCTAATTTTTAATATATAAGGATTATTGGATTGGGCAATTTTTCATTAAGGTGCATAAAATAGCTAATAAAAAGCCTAAAAAAAGACCATCAATAGCCAAAATTAAAGTAGTTTTAAGCCCTTCTTTATAAGATGGAAAAGTTTTCTAATTTGTGACCAAGTATTATTTTTTGCTAGATTAATTGTTCTTGATGGTTTTCAAAAATATCGTCTACCCATTTTTTGGTTATTTTTTCTATGTTTGTAATTTGTTTTTTTGTTTTTGCAATTTCATTTATTAAGTTTTGTTTTTCATTATCACTTAAAATTGATTTATTTTGTTCTAATGGATTTGTAAGTTCCTTAAGTTTTGCTTTTAGTGTGTCAATATCTGTGATTTTTCCTAATTGTTATATTTGTTTTGTTGTTATTTTTATTTCTTCATTTTCATGTGTAATTTGTGTTTCTGGATTTGCTAATCTTTCTAATTTGTTTCCCAAGCTATTAAGTTTATTTTTTAAATCTATAATATCTAGGAATTTGCCTTCTTATTGTTTTACTAATCCCAATTCTAATAATACGGTATTTATCTTTTCTTGTAAATTTGGTATTCTTCTATCTTTATCATTTTTTTAGGCAAAAACATTCCCAACCCTCGAATATTGTAGGCGATTAAAGAACCATTAAAAAAAAATACCAACTTTTAAGTTGGTTTCCTTATTGTTTCTAAATACTAAAAAATATTTTTCTTATTAAATAATAAAAAAGGAGATTAAAATGGCGAGAAATTACAGACGTTCTTATTTCAGTAAAAAATCTTTTAGAAGAAATAAATTAACTTTAGGCAGTTTTTTACATATTGGATTTTACCTACATTAGGCATTGTTATTCCTTTTATTGTTTATTTTACTTCAAAAGGTTATTTATCAATAGCTAAATAATAAAAAGGAGGATAAAAAATGACTTTAAGACAAATATTAATTTTAATTGCTCTTGGTTGTATTTTTATATTTGCAGCTTATAAACTTGGTTTTATTGTTCCTGATGCAACTAAAATTACATGGATTAAATAATGAGTGTTTTTTTAAAAAAACACTCATTAAGGGATAATATATGAATAAATTCATTTAAAATTAAGGATTTTTTTAAAATGGATAAAAAACAAAAAATAAAAAAAGAATTTTACGAACATTGTCAATGTTGCGGAACTGATTTGGGAATAAATATAAATGATGTTTATTTGAATTTATTTGGTGTAATAATGGCTTTAATGATTTTAATTAGTTTTGGAATTTTTGTATTATTTGTTTTTTTGAGTTTATTTTCATTTTTTCAAATTAATCATGAAATTTTTACAACTCTCATTTATATTTTTGTTATTGGTATTCTTTCATTTTGTTTAATAGCTCACTTTATGCCTAAATTACTTTTTGAAAAATTAGATTATGAAAAGGTTGAAAAGAATAAAGGAAAATTAGATGAAAAAATATAATCTATTTGATAATTTTATTTGTTTATTGATGGGCGCGATTATTGGTATTTTTTTATATATTAATTTTTTTTATCAAAAATAATAAAGAATTAGAAACAATTCAAAAAGATAATAAAATAGTTGAAATAATAAAGAAATTAAAAAGGCAATAATTTTATAGAAAGGAATAATTGATGGATATACAACAAACAATTATTAATATTGTTGAATCTAAAGTATTTATTTCTTTTACTTCTTTTATCTTTGGTATTTTTATTTATTGGATTTATTTTTATATTAAAGAATTGAAAAGTAAATATGATTTTAGTGATGAATTACGAGATATAGTAAACCATTATCTTAAAAAAGGTAAAATTAGTATTAGTGAATATGGTGCCTTAGTTAGATTAATGGCACATATGGGAAATTACTTAGGTATATATAGAAAACATGTTGAAATAATGATTAAAGAATTTGGAGAACATGGAGGACTTAATTTTTTTGAGGGTATTTTTGATGAAAAAGATAATAATCAAGAAAATAAAGAAAATAATAATTTAGATGAAATTTTAAAAGAGAATTTAAAATTAAAAAATCAATTAAATAATATAAAAAATCCTTTAATTGTGGAATCTATTGATGATAATGAAAATGATTTTTAGTTTTAATTTTTTAAAATATTTAATTTCCTTTGATTTTAAAGATTTTTTTATTTATTATATAGTATTTTTTATAGTATTTTTTTTACTAAATCATCTTTTTTATTTGGTTTTAATGTTGGTTGGAATAATAATTTTTTAATTATTTTTAATATGATAAAAAAAGCAATTGTTTTTATATGGGAACAATTAACAACTTTAATTTATCCTTTAAAATTATTTAGTTCATTGTTTGATTTTTTAATGCAAATATTAAAAATTTTTATTGATGTTTTTGGTAGTATTATAGGTTATATTAAAAGTTCTATAACAAGTCTTACCGGTCAAAAATTAATGGACCCTGAAAGTATGTGGGAAAAATTAAAAGAAATAGCAAAGATAATTTTTAGTGTTGCTGTTTGTGGTTCTGTTATTTATTTTTTTAAAGAAGTTAATAGTTTTCTTTTAAACTCTTTCATTAAAATAGGTGATTTGTTGTTTAAAATTGTTTTAAGAATATTAGATATCATTTCAATTGTTTTAAAATTATTTTTATTTTTGTTTAAAAAGGTTATAATAATATTGAGTTTCTTTTTATCATTTTTTATTAATTTCCTATATTTATGGGTATTTGAAAATGCTAAAAAATTTCTTTAATTATTTTTGATAATAGAAAAGAGGTTTAAAAATGTCAAGTTGTAGAATAGGCAATAAACATTATAAAATGATTCCTTTTTTTAATTACTACCGGAACATTAATTTTTTTTGTTTTTTGGATAGGTGGGCTTGCTTATAAATATCATTTAGAAACCGAAGAAAGACGTAAATTACAAGAAGTAGATATTAAAGCAAAAGCAAGAGAGTTAAATGACGATATATATAATGAAAAAAAACTTAAAAAAGAAAACGAATATATGAAAGATACTCCTTATGGGTTTGTAAGAGAAAATGGAGAAAAAGAATATTATAATTTATTTACTCGCAAATTAGTTAAAAAAATTGATAAAGATGATACAATTTGGGAATATGATAAAAATAATGGTCTTTTGTTGAAAAAAAACTGATAAATATAATAATGTTGAAGAGTACGGTTCACACGGTAAATTAATCAAAAAAACCTTATCAGATGGCGTTTGGATGGAATATAATCCTATTAATTCAAAATTAATCAAACGTAAAAATATTGATGGTTCTATTGAAGAATTTTATGATAGTCAAGAAAATTTTAAAGAAATAGATAAAAACGGTAAAGTTAAATTTTTCAAAACTAAACTTTATAAAAATATTTCAGATTTTAAGAAAATATTTATTAATGACAAAAATTTAGAAACTTCTTTTTTAAAATCTCGTATTTTTAATTTAAAAGATTTAAAAGCTTCTGGATATACTTCAGAACAATTAATATCTGTTGGATATAGTTTGCAAGATTTAAAAGATGCTGGATATATTAGTATAAAAGAATTTGAAAATCTTGGATATAATTTAGATAAATTAGAAAGATCTGGATATAATTTGTATGAATTAAAATCTATGGGATATATTAGTATTCAACAAATAATAAATGTTTGGCCTTCAATATGATTTGAATAAATTAAGAATTGCTGGATATATAAATTTTTAGATAATAAATAATAGTATCCAAAGACGAGCAGAGCGAACTAGGCGGCCAGCCGAGGAATATTACAATTAATATATTACACCCCTCCTATAAAGTCCCCTCTGGGGATTTAGGGGGTTTTTAATATTATAAAGGAGAACAAGATGTTATTGAATTTATCAAAAGAACAAAAAGATATTATCAATTCAGATGCTTCTTGCATGTATATACATGGTGGAGCTGGTTCTGGCAAAACTACTATTTTAATTGAAAAATTAAGACAAAAAGAAAAACCTTTAATTTTGTTAGCTACTAATGCTACTAAAAACATTATTTATGATAAATTATTTTCATCATTAAAAGAAGATTATCCTTCTTATAATGATGATGAATTAGAAAAATATTTAAAAGATAATTATGAAATTAGAACATTTCATAGTTTTGCTTATTCTTGTTATTTAAAATATAATATTTTTAATGAAACAGCAAAACAACGAAAATTTATTGATGATGAAACTAAATTAAATATTTTAAAACTGATTTTAAAAGAAAATCAAGATTTAAAATTGTATTTTAAAGAACAAAGAAAATATTCATTTAGAAAGCTTTTACAGGAATTAAATAATTTAATACGTTTAACTTTTCAAAAAGAAAACTGTTATTCATTTATTAAAATTGATGATAAAGTTTTAAAAAAATCTTTTGAATTGTTATTAAATTTGTATTATGAAAAATTAAATTATTATAATTTAATAACTTTTGATGGTTTATTAATTGAAACTAGTGATTTTATTGAATTTGTTGAAAGAAATAATGGTTTAATTTATAATCGTCCTGTTTTTATTGATGAATTTCAAGATTTAAATTATTTTTATTATTTTATTATAAAAGAACTTTTATTTAATAAACCAAATTCTTTATATTGTTTTGGTGATTATACTCAAAATATTTATAGCTCTTTTGGTTCTAGTGAACGTATTTTGGAACTTTTTGTAAAAGATTTTATACCTCAAAAACATTTTTTAAATTTTAATTATCGTTCTAAAGACATTAATATTGTTAAAGCAGCTAATGAATTAATTGATAATAAGGAATATTTACAATTATCTTTTAGTGAAAAAAAATATAGAGATTTTATAAATTTTTCTTTTTTTGATAATTTTTATCAACAAGTTAATTATTTGTGTGAAAAAATTAAAAATTCTTTAATTTATTCTACAACTTTTCTTTGCTGTAGTAATGGTGAATTACAAAAACTTAAAGATGAGTTTGAAAAAACCAAATTCCTTTTACTATATCCGATAATAATAGTAAAGAAAATGAAATTGTTTTGTCAACGATACATGGATATAAAGGATATAAAAATGAATGTGTTTATTTAATTGGTTGGCAAAACCGAAATGAATCACAAGATAAAGTTCTAGAAAAGAAAATAATTTATACTGCAATAACTCGTGCTAAACATGATATTGAAATTTTAACTTTAAATGATTCTTCTATTTTTATAGATTATTTTTATTCCTTAATAAAAAAAGAATTAATTTCTGATGATTTTACAAAAGGATTAAACGATAAAATTTTTGATTTAGATTATTTAAAAATTTGTTTACCTAATTCAAAAGATATAGAAATTTATGATGAATTATCTACTACTATTAAAATTTATAATGAAAAAGTTAACCAATTAGAAAACAACATAAATTTAATCAAATTACTGAATCTTATTATAAGAAATGTTATTTAAAATTATGTGTTTTATTTAAGGAAATTTCTAAAAATATTTATAAAGTACAAAAAAAGATAATGGTTATGAGACTCGTTTAAAAGGGTTTAATTATTCTATGTTTGAACCTTTGGAACGAATTAAATGTTATAAAAAACATTTAAAAGAAAAAAAAGAAGAAAGGTATTTGTCATTAAGTGATGATGATTTGAAATTGGATTATTCTTTAAAAAAACAATTAAAAGAAATTAAATTGCAGGAAATTAAACCAAAATCAAAAATTTTAAGGCATTATCGAGATTCTTCACAAAATGCTAAGGATAAACTTTTATATAATTTCAAAGATTCTAAAAAAATATCTTTTATTACTTTGACAGCTCCTTATTATGATTTACAAGGTAAAACTATAAAATATACTCATGAACCTGATATTATGGGGCAAGTAAGGAAACGTTTTATTCGTTTAGTGAGAAAAAAATATTTATCAAATTTATTTCAACAATTCTCTCAAAAAGATTTGGTTTATTCCAAAATGCAAGATTTTCGTTATTTTTGGTCTTTGGAAACTACTAAATTAGGAGCTATTCATTATCATATGATTTTTAATATTGATGTTTTAAATTCTTTTGGTGGATATTCTCGTTATTTGTGTACTGATAAAGATTATGCTTTGGGTTTAAAAAACCGACCTATTAAAGGAAATAAGAGTATTTTTTATGATGATTATTTAATGCATAAAATAGATGAAAAAGGTAATATTAAAATACCTCAAAATTATTATGAGAAAAAGAATGTTAAAGTTTCAAAAATTACTTTGCTTTGGGCTAATGCTTATGCATCTGTTATGAATAAAAATAATATAAAACATTATAAAAATTTAAATCCAATTAGTCAAAACGTTCAAATTTTTAGACCATCAAAAACAAATCTTTTATTTGAAAAAATTGAAATTAGTAAATGTAAAGTTTTTATAAAGTTACTTTTGATAAAAAAGATTATGTTAATAAAGTTGTTTCATATGTTAGTAAATATGTTTCTAAAAACGATAAACAAATTGAATTAAATTCTAATAAAGGAATTGATTTTTATAGTCGTCATTTGTTTGGATTTTCTCGTACATGTTTTACTTGTCCTCAAGAATCTTTTTTGGCATTATTGCCTTATGATATAATTAAAGAAATAGAATTAAGTTCATTTCCAATGGTTAATTTTAATTTTTCTAATATATTTGAATGGAATATTAAACAAATAATTAATGGAAGAAATATTAAAATTCCACATAATTTAACTTTATTGTTTAAATCTTATATGACTCCAAACCAAGTTCAAAATTATAATTATTTTAGTTTAAATTTATCTAGTATTCAACCAAAAAATTATTTTCTTAATAAGAATTTTAAAAAATATTTTAAATTACAAAAAATTAAATTAAAACTTAAAAAAGATTATGAAAAAAAAGATATTAAAATATTAAATAAAGTTGAATGTCAATATTGGTATAGATATCTTGAAAATAATTATATTCAAAGTTTTCAACTTTCTCCTTAATTTAATTTGATTAAATTATTTTAAATTCAATATTTTTAATTAATTTTGCTGTCTAATTATTAGACGGCTTTTGTTGTTGGAAAAAAATAAATAAAATTATTTATAAATTTTAAAAACTTAAAAAAATTTTAAATTATTGAAATTATTAATGCTATAATATAAGTAATAAGAAAAAGATTTTTTTAAAAGAAACAATATTTAAAAAAAACTCAGTAATCGCCTACAAAAAAAACCTTGAGGGCAAGCAGAATGACTTAAATTTTTGGAATTCATGTTAAAAAAAGCTAAATTATTATCTGAGGCACAAGCCCATCTAGCTATAAAACTATCTTTTACAAAAATATCGGTTTTCTTTTGTGAAACATCCTGAAAGCATGCAGGAGGACTACTTAATTCGTTGTTTTTTTAACAAGTGGCTGTGATTCTTGCATATTTGTTTGTGCTACTATTTTTTCAATTACTGGGATTGCAGCAGTATTTTGGAATGTTACAAATTGAATTGGTTCGTTTGAAGTTGCTATTTTTTTTAATTCATCGCAAAAACCTTCAAAATTTATTTCTTCTTTTTGGATTAAACCTTCAAATCTTTTGTCATTCCTTCTTACTATCATGCTAGTTTGGGCTTGGATATAAGCCTTAGAATGATCAAGTTTTTTGCTTCTTTCTTCTGTAATGCTCATGCATGTAATTGCTACATCAATTTTTTCTTGGTTTAAAGCAGCTAAAACTCCTTCAAAATCTAAAACATTGATTTCTAATTCCAAATTTAGTTTATCAGCTATTTTTTTTGATTAAACTTATCTCAAACCCTGCTATATTTTCTTTATTTTGGCTTTCAAAGAATCTGATGTACGATTTAATACCCCAAAAACATTAGGAGCAGAATCTTTAGTTGTTACCACTATTAATTTGGGTTTGAATGATTTTTTTGCTTGGTGAATGTTAATTCCAAAAACTTGGAAATGCAACCAAATTAGAATCATAAAACTAATTAATAATGTAGAAATTTTAAATATCTTTATATTTTTTTTACTTTTGAAAACGTTTTTAAAAAATTTTGATAAAACATTGAAAAAAAAATACCGTTTTGTATTCATGTTTTTTACATCCTTTTTTACTGTTAATTTTGATAATTAAATAAATTAAATGATAAAAGTTAATTGTAATAAATAAAAAATGATAAAAAATAAAAAATGATAGTAATGATAGTTTTAGTCTGTTTTTTATAATAATTTTTTGATTGTTTTGTTCTTTTTTGGATTGTATTTGTCTTTTTTGTGTCTTTGTTTCTTTGGTTTTCTTTTTTAAATATTTTGCTATTTATATATGCTAAAATTGATATAAGTATTTAGTCTTGTATCTAAAAAACATTAACGTCCATCGTTATCTCCTAATATAATTAAAATTTGAGTTGTAAACAATAATAAAAACAATAAAGTTGATACAAATATGTAGTTTTATATTTGAAATTAACATTCATTGCTTTTATCTCCTGACGTTTTTGATATTTGGAATATTTATTTGGGAAAAATTAAATATTTACACTTATTTTTATTATAAACAAAAATAGCTAAAAATCGTATAAAAAAAGACCACATTATTAATGGTCTTTCTTATAGTGTTGATTTTTTAAATATTTCATTATGCTTTTGGTTGTAATAATTTAATATTTTTTTCTAATAATTTGTTTGATAAATTAGTAATGCTGATAATGATTAAGTAAAAACAAGATATTGTAACAAAAGGTAGAATCGGATTAAATGTAGAGCCCATATTGCTTTGTGCTTGCCAAGAAAGTTCGGCAACTCCTATAATGGCAAAAAAAGAACTATCCTTAATGTTTGTGATGAATTGTTGGATAATAAAAGGCACTGATCTTTTTAAAGCTTGGGGGAAGATAATAGAGAAAAAAACTTGCTTTTGGTTCATCCCTAAAGAATGAGCGGCTTCAATTTGTCCTTTATCTAAGAATTTAATATTTTGCATTAAAATTACAGTAATGTTTGCTAAAGAATTAAGTACTAAAACAAAAAGACCTGCATACAAACGTTTAATTTCAAAAAGATCTTTGCAAAGATAACCAATACCATAAAAAACAAGCATTGCTTGGGCAGCTACAGGAATTCCTTTTAAAATAAAAAATAAAGTATCTAAAAAATAAGTTGTTCCTTTGTTAATATTTAATATTATTTTATTATGGGATTGAGAGTTTTTAATTAAAGTATATGAAGTTGCAAATAAAAAACCAATAATAAGACCATCAATAGCTAAAATTAAAGTGGTTTTGAGTCCTTCTAGATAAGATGGAAAAGTTTCTTTGATTTGATGCCAAGTAGTGCTTTTAGACAGCATGTCTTTGTGGTTGTCAAAAACTGTTTTTAATCTTGTTTCTGATTCACTTTCTATTTTTTTTATTTGATTGTCTATTTGTTTGTATTTATCGTTGTCTTTTGTGAAATTTTTACGTTTTTCCTTTAAATCTATAATGTCTTGTAAACTTTGGTTTTCATCTTTTATAACTAATTTTAAATCGCATAAAATTTTATCCATTTTTTCTTTTAATTCTAGGCTTCGGTTTTCTTTTTCTCCTTTAGGCAAAAATATCCCTAAACCTTGAGGAGAAACAGAATATTTTGAATCATCTGAGGTCATATCAAAATATACTAAGTCATCTTCTTTTTGACAAGCACATCTAGCCAAATAACTATCTATTACAAAAATATCTGATTTTCCTTGTAAAACATCTTGAAAACATGCAGGAGGACTAGTTAATTCTTTGTTTTTTTTAACATGTGATTTGATATCATCTTTTTTTGTTATTTCATCTTCAATCATTTTGATTGCAGCAGTGCTAGTAACTGTTACAAATTTAATTGGTTTTTGAGGTGCACCTTTTTCTTTTAATTTTTGGCAAAAATCCTTATATTCTATTTTTTTATTTTCAACTATTTCTTTGAATCTGTCATCTTTTTTTCTTACTACCATGCTTGTTGCAGTTTGTGTGTATGCTTTAGAAACTATGAAATTTTCTTTTCTTTGGTCTGTAATACTTAAAGTTGTAATTGCCAAATCTACAGTTCCTTGCTCTAAGGCAGTTAGAACTCCTGCAAAATCAAAGACATGAATTTCTAAATCATACTCTAATCTTTCAGCTACATCCTTGATTAAATCTATATCGAATCCTGCTATATATTCGCCATTTGTAGCTTTTATAGCGTTTTTTTGATTTGTAGCTTTAAAAGTATTGGGAATAGAACTATTAGTCATTGCTACTTTTAAAGTTTTGGAATATTTTTGAAGATTTTGTTTTTTTGTTTTGGTTGAAAAATGCCATCCAAATACTGAAAAATGCAACCATACCAACAATATAGAGCTAATTGATAATGTAATAATTTTTAATATTTTTATATTATTTTTCTTTTGGAAAATATTTTTTAAAAATGAGTTTTTATTAATTAAATTAATGAAATTGTTAACTTCCTTTTCTATTCTTTTTCTTTTATTTTTTCAATTTAATATTTTTTTTCTAACATTTTGCTTAAAAAACCAGTCATACTAATAATTATTAAATAAAAACAAGATATCATTACAAAAGGCAAGATTGGATTTAAGGTAGCTCCCATATTGCTTTGTGCTTGCCAAGAAAGTTCGGCAACTCCTATAATGGCAAAAAAAGAACTATCCTTAATGTTTGTGATTAATTGTTGCAAAATAAAAGGAACTGACCTTTTTAAAGTTTGAGGAAAGACAATAGAGAGAAAAACTTGCTTTTGGTTCATCCCCAAAGAATGAGCAGCTTCAATTTGTCCTTTATCTAAGAATTTAATATTTTGCATTAAAATCATTGTAATACTTGCTAAAGAATTAAGTATTAAAACAAAAATTCCTGCGTGTAAAGGATTAAAATTTCCTTTAAAAAGAAAAGTAATACTGTAATAAATAAGCATTGCTTGAGCGGCTACAGGAATGCCCTTTAAGACAAAAAACAAAGCATTTATGGAAGTATTTAATATTTTTATTATAGCAACTATCAAGAAATTATTTTTGTGATAATCTAATTTTATATTTTTAATTAAAGTGCATATAATAGCTAATAAAAAGCCAACAATAAGACTATCAATAGCTAAAATTAAAGTAGTTTTGAGTCCTTTTAGATAAGATGGAATGGTTTTTTTGGCTTGGATGAAAATCTTTTTTGTTGGTAATTCAATTGTTTCTTTGTTTTCATTAAAGACTTTATCTAGTCGTTTTTTTACTTTTTTTTCTATTTCTTCTATTTTATTTTTATCTTCTGAACTAACTTCTTCTTTGCTAGTTTCTTTTAATTCATGATTTTTTTTCTTTAAGTCTATGATGTCTTGGAATTCGCCTTTTTCATCTTTTTTAACTAAATCCAATTTTACCAACGCTGCATTTATCTTTTCTTGTAAATTTGGTATTCTTCTATCTTCATCATTTTTTTTAGGAAAAAATATTCCTAAACCTTGGGGACAAGTAGAATGTTCTAAGTTATCAGAATGCACATCAAAATATGTCAAATCTTGATTTATTTCATAAGCCCATCTAGCTAAACAATTATCTGTTATAAACATATCTGATTTTCCTTGTAAAATATCAGTAAAACATGCAGATGAACTTGTTAATTCTTTATTTTTGATGACATATTCTTTTTCTTTATTAGTATCTGATTTGATTTTTTCAATTACTGGGATTGCAACAGTATTTAGAAATGTTATAAATTTAATGGGTTTTTCTTTTCCTAAATCTTTTAATTTTTGGCAAAATTCATTATAATTTATTTTTATTTCTTTGTTATTGTTTGGCTCTTGTTGTTTTCTTAAATTATCCAATAAATCATCAAATCTTTTGTTTCTTACTACTATGCTGGTTCCAGTTTGCATATAGGCTTTAGAAACATCGTATTTTTCTTTTCTTTTGTCTGTAATACTCAAAGACGCAACTGCGATGTCAATTGTTTCTTGTTCTAAGGCATTAAGAAGTCCTGCAAAATCAAAGACATGAAATTCTAATTCTAAATCTAGTTTATCAGCTATATTATTGATTAAATCAATATCAAAACCCGCTATATATTCACCGTTTACAGCTTTTTTGGCCTTCTTTCCCTCATTTTGTTCTAAAACTTTAAAAACATTAGGAGCAGAATTGTTGTTAACTCCTACTTTTAAAATGGTTTTCTTTTTAGAATTATTTTTTATATGGAAATATCCAAATATTGATAAATTCAGCCATATTAAAAATAAAAAACTAATTAATAATGCAGTAATTTTTAACATTTGGGTTTTATTGGTATTTTGGAAAATGTTTTTAAAAAAATGTTTTTTATCAATGAAAATAATCACTTCCTTCTTTTAATTATTGGGGGGTTGTTTGGGTTTTCTTTTTTTTAGTTTTTTAGTTTTGGATTTGTGGATTTGATTTTCCAAACCAAAATAAAAATATTTAATTTTAACAAAATAAAAAAAGTCTTTGCAGGCTTTTCTTTGGGATTTAATTGTTTTATGAAAATAAGGTATTTTTTAAAAATTACTACATATTTTCTAAAAAAGGAACCCCTAAAATTCTTAAACTTTCTTTAAGAGTGATAAAAACTGCTTGGATTAATAAAAGATTAGTGTTTGTAGTGGTTTTATCATCTGTTAAAATCTTTTCTTGTGAATATAAAAAGTTAACATTTTGAGTTATTTTTAACATATATCTTGCCAAAATACTTGGCATATTGTCTTTTTTGGCTTTTTGCAAAATTAAAGGAAACTGGTCTAATAATTTTACTAAAATAAAATAATGGTCTTTTTGATAAATGGTTTTGTCAATTAAGTTTGTGTCTAGTTTTTCTTTGTTTAAAAGGGAATTTAGACGTGCTGCTGTGTATTGAAGATAAGGTCCTGTTTGTCCTTTAAATTGTAAAATAGTTTCTAAATTAAAATCAATATCTAGATGCCTATCGTTTTTAAGGTCGTTAAAAATGATTGCTCCTACAGCGATTTTGCGTGCAATTTGGTTAAGATTTGATAAATGAGGATTTTTTTCTTCAATGATTTTTTGGGCTAAAATAGTAGCTTGATTAATTACTTCAATTAAGGTAGTAAATTTGTGATGTCTAGTAGAAATTTTTTTGCCATCCATCAAAACTAAACCAAAATTAATGTGTTTTATTTTAGTGTCACAGTATCCCATTTTTTCAATTATTTGGGCTAATTGTTTAAAGTAAAGTTTTTGTTCGTTGCCTACAACATATAAAACATTTTGACAATTAAAAGTGTTAAAACGATATTTAAAAGTAGTTAGATCTCTTGTTAAATACAAGGTGCTGCCATTAGTTTTTTTCACTAAACCAGGAGGTAAATTATCAAGTTCTATAAGCAAAACTTGGTCTTCTTCTTTTAAAAGTTTTTTTTGTTCTAATTCTTCAAAAAGAGGAGCGATTTTGTCATTATAAAAAGATTCTCCCAAGAAAAAATCAAATGAAATCCCCAAAATATCATAAATTTTGCAAAATTCTTGTAAAGACACTTCGCGGAACCATTTCCACAAATCGAGATATTTTTGGTTTTGTTGTTCTAATTGTAAAAAAGCAAAATTGGCTTGTTCGTTTAATTCAGGATTGGTTTTGGCTTGTTGATGAAAAAAAACATATAATTTTTGTAGTTCGTTAATTGGGTCTTTTAGGATTTTTTCTTTGTTGCCCCATTTTTGATAAGCTACAATCATTTTACCAAATTGGGTTCCCCAGTCTCCTAAGTGATTGATTCCTACTACCTCAAAACCTAATTTTTGATAAATATTTTTGAGAGCGTTTCCAATAATAGTAGAACGCAGATGACCAACAGAAAAGTTTTTAGCAATATTAGGAGAAGAATAATCAATAACTATGATTTGATTTTGATTGGGAAAATTGCCATAATTAGCTTGTAATTCGTTGATTTTGAGTAATATTTCGTAAGCTAATGAAGCTCTTTTAAGTTTGATATTTAAAAAACCGTTTAAAAACATTAATTCTTGGATTTCGTTTATTGTGACAAGGTTTTTTTTGATATTTTCAAAAATAATATGAGGGTTAGTTTTGGTTTTTTTGGCATAAGCAAACAAAGGTAAAGAAAAATCAAATTTGTCATTTTCCAGTTGTTCTTGTAAAATTAATTCTTCTAATAAAACTTTTTGGATTGCATTTTGGATTTTGCTTTTGGTGGTTTGTAAATTCATGATTGCAGTTCCTTTCTTTTTGGATTGTAAAATAAAAAATGATTCCTGAATGATGACAATAAATGATAAAATAATGAAATTATTAAAAACTTTTTACCTAAAATTTGTCTCGTTAATTTTTTGATAAACATTTTTGATAAACATTTTTGATATTTTAAGATATATAAACATATTTTATAAAACTGTTATAGCATTTTTTATAATTTTTGTTTGAAAAAAGTTAAGATACTTATTTTGGTATTTGTAAATTAGATAGAAAAATATTAAGAATTGCAAAAAAATTTTTATTGTTGGGTTTGGTTTGGATTAATTTTAGTAATAAAATGTTTTTAAATGCATTTATGCATTTTTTTATTCATAAATTTTTATTAAAAAATATTAAAAAATAGCCTAAATGTTAAAAAGTACTCTTTTTATATTTTGGTATTCCTAATTAAAATTAAAAAAACAACCCTTTAATTTGCAAAAGAGTTGTTAAATAATAAATTATTTTTTTAATTAGAAAGTAAATATTTTATCTAGTTTGGTAAGGTTAGTTAATATTTCTTAAAAAATCAACTTTTAAACCAAATTTTAATATTAAAATTAATAAAATAATACCAATAATTATTTTGATGATACTATGTAAAAAGAAAAAAAATAATCCGATGATAAAAGCAATAATTATCATTTGATAATTGGGATTTAATGTGTTCCAAAAAGAAAATGTATTGCTTATAATTTGTTTTTTATCGATGATTTTAAAACCTTACTAATAATTGTATTTTTCGATGTTCAACATTATTAAAATGCTATATTAAAAGTCTAAAATAGTTTTAGAAAATATTTTAATAAACAATAAACACCAATATTAATTATAAGTGATTTTGGATTTTTTCGAACTTGTTTTAATGATTATTTTGTTTTTTTAAAATAATTTTTTTAATTCGTGGTTAAAAGCTTTGGCTTTAATCATTTCAATTTCGCGTTTATAAGGTGCTTTTTCATTGATATAGGGAGTTTCTAAAATTTTAGGGATACAAGCAAAAGCACGATGATAGATAATTTTGAGTAAAGTTTCAAACCCGATTTTGCCAAAACCGATGTTTTCATGGCGGTCTTTGTGACTATTACATTCGTTTTTAGAGTCGTTAATATGAATTACAGAGATATTTTGAAATCCCAAAATGGAATCTATCTTTTCGATAATTTCTTCTAAGTTTTCTTTTAAATCATAGCCAGCATCAAAAAGATGACAAGTATCAAGACAAAAAGAAACTCTTGTGTTGTTTTTAACTTGGGTTCTTATTTGTTGCAATTCTTCTAGTTTTTTCCCAATTTCAGTTCCCTTGCCTGCCATAGTTTCTAAGGCAACTTGGGTTTTTAAATGTTTAGTTTTTTCAAAAATTAAATCAAGGCTTTGAGCAATTAAACTAATTCCTTCTTGGGGGTTTGTTTTGAGATAGTTTCCTGGATGTAAAACCATTTTATTAATTTTCATTGCTGCAAAACGTTCTAATTCTTGGGATAAAAAATCAATTGCAAAAGCCCTTTTAGTCTCGTCGGGATTAGCAAGATTGATAATATAAGGAGCGTGCCCTACCAAATTATTTAAAGATAAATTGTTGTTTTGGACAATTTCTAAGGCTTCTTTAATTTTTAATTCTTCGGTTTTGGTTCTTATTGTATTTTGTGGAGCACCGCTATAAACCATCAAAGCATTAGCACCATAAGAAATGGCAGTTTGGATGGCTCCTTGAAAATTATGTGGTTTTTTCATAGCAACATGGCTTCCCAAAAATAACATGATAAAAGCTCCTTTATTGGTTTGTTTTTTTGATTTATTAGTTATAAATTAGTTTAGTTTTTTCTTGATAATTAGTTTTGTAATTCGTTAATTTATTTTTTGATGGTTTTTGTGATTTGTATTTGGCTTTTGGTTTGAATTTTGTTTGCAAAAAAGTACTTTTGCTTTTGGGGGATTGGTTTTCTTTTTGGTTCTTTTTCTTATAATTGGGTTTTACTTGTTTGCTTTTAGTTTTTTTGTTGTTGTTTGTTTTTTGGACTGTGTTTTGAGTTTTATTTGGTGTTTCCAAAGTAGAATCTTTATTATTTTCTTTTTTAGGAAGTTTGGATTCTTTGGTAAATTTGTTTTGTTTGAAAAATTGTTTTTGGCTAGATTGGTTGTAATTGTTTTTTTGGTTAGTTTGATTGTTTTGATTTTTTTGAATGTTTTTGGTATTTTTATTGTTTTTATTTGGCTTATCAGTTTTGGTAGTTGTAATAGTTTTGTAATTTTGAGTTCTTATAAAACCATCTTTATTTAAAGAGGCTTGATGAAAAGCAATTCCTAATTGAATTAATTTATTAATTTTGTCTTTTTGTTTAATGTCTTGGGGGTCGTACAAAACAATGATTTCACCTTTTTTGCCCATTCTTGATGTTCTACCACTTCTGTGGAAAAAAAATTCAAGGTGTGAAGGTAAGTTGTAGTGAATAACACAAGAAGCATCAAAATCAATTCCTCTAGCTGCAAGATCTGATGCAATTACGTACTGATATTTTAATTTATGAATAGCTTTAAGGCTTTGTTTTCTTTGTTTAACTGATAAAGCAGAGTTGTAATTAAGCAATTTGAGACTGTCATTTTGTAAAGTTTGAAATACTAATTCTTGTTCTTTTTTTTCATTGACAAATACGAGTGCTAAATAAGGATTAAGGACTTTGGTAAGATGAATTAAGGTCTGCATTCTGCTTGTAGTTGTTTCTAATAAATAAAAAGTACGATTAAGATTACTTTGTTTATAAACATCAATAAAAGTAGATTTACCAAAATAACGATTAATAAAAGGTTTTAATTGTTCGGTAATGGTAGCTGAAAATAATAAAATTTTGGCTTTAAGATGATTAATTAAAGGGTCTAGGGAAGTTAAAAATACCTCATCAAACATCATATCAGCTTCATCAAGGACTAAATAAGATACATATTTTAAGTTAATTTTTTTGAATTTAAACGCGTATTCTAATAACTTATCGGGAGTTGCAATAATTAATGAAGGTTGTTTTTTTTCAAAAGTAGCAATTGCTTTTTGTTTATCCATTCCTCCGTAAAGAATTTTGGTAAAATTAGTTTTTTCAATTTGTTTAAACATTTCCCATACTTGAAATACTAAATCATTGGTAGGGACTAAAATAATTGCTTGAGTAAATGGTTTTTGGAAATCAATTTTACTTAATATCGGTAAAAGATAAGCATGGGTTTTGCCTGTTCCTGTAGGAGCAATTCCTACTAGATTACCTGGTTTTTCAAATTGTGAAAAGACTTCTTTTTGGATGGGAGTTAAAGTTTGGAATTGAAGTTGTAATATTTTTTTTTGAATATAGTTGTGCAAGTTAAAAACCTCCTTAAATCATATATATTATACCAGTATTTTGGTAATTTGGAAGTATTTTAGTAATAAATTAATTTTGTTGCAATAAATTGTTGAAAAAAACTTATTTCCAGTTAAAATATAAGTAAGTCTTTGACTTGATTATAAATTATAATGACATATATTAAGGAAAGAAAATAGGGTAATGAAAACAAATAAAAATAATAAGAATAATGATAATAAGAAAAAGAAAAAACAAAAAAATAATGATTTAAAACAAAGTAAGAAATATAATAATAAAACTAAATTAACCAAAGATAATAAAAATGTTAAATCAAATAAAAAAGGTTTTAACTTTAGTTTTTCTAATTTATTATCTTGGGGCGTTGTTGTTTGTTTGTGTTCAATTCCTTTATATTATATATCTGCTACTGTTTGGGAACAAATAAAGAAATAATTAAAATTTAATCTAAGATATAAAAAAAACTATTTTCTTAATGAAAATAGTTTTTATCTTTATATATGGATTGTTTAGTTAATCAATTGTTATTTAGTATTTTTGTCTAATTCTTCTTTTCCTTTGGGAGATAATTCTTTGTATATTACATTATAAAGATTTTGTTGTTCTTTTAAGGCATAATCTAATTTTATCTTGTCTCTTTTAATTTCAGTTTCTAGATTATTTTTTGCCTTAATTGCTTTTTGTTTTGCAGCTAACTCGGCTTCGATTTTATTTTGTAATTCCTTTTCTGGTGTTATTCCCCTCATTTGTTGCTGATATAAATTAAAATTTTTAATATGTTCATCATATTCCTTTTGATATTGTTCTATTTTGGGGTCTTTTTCTTTAGTAGCAAGTTTTCTTTGTAATTCTTCAATTTTTCTTTGATAATCTTCAATCTCTTTTTTTATTTCTTTTAATTCATTAATTTTGTTGCGGTCCAAGCTTGTTTAGTTATTTTCTGATTCATTTTTTCCTTTATCAATGAATGATTTATCTTTATCTATGTTGTTAATTAAGTCATTATTGTGTTTAATTTCATCATCTATTTTAATCATTTCTGGTAATTGTTGGTTTTGAAAAGTTGCAGCTTTAATTCGCTCTAAGGCTTCATCAATCTGTTGGTTATATTCGTTATATGCTTTTGGTGATAATTTATTTTTTAGTTTAGGTAGTAAAAAAGATTGCATTATGTGTTTCACGAAGTTTAAACCGTCTTCTTGGGTTGGTTCAATTCCTTTTCTTTCGATTTCTTGTTTTATGTCATCCATTTTATTTTTAATATCTAAAAGTGCATTTGCCATATAGTGTTCAAATTCAAATTTAGAATTCAGTTGTCTAAATAAATGAAACAGTTAGTTATTGCTTCCTGTTGTGCTTGTAGTTGTTTTGCTTGTGTCTTCTTTGGCAGGTTCTTGTTTATATTTTAAAACCCAACAAATACCTAAAATTAATCCTAACATTAATACTGTAAATGCTACTGTTAATATTATAAAATTTTTATTATTTTTTTGTTGTAAATGCATTTTCAATTCCTTTTTATTTAATTTATTAGTTATATTGAATTAAGTAATTGCTCTTTTTCTCTAAGTTTTCCCAATTCTTCTAAAATATCATTAACTTCTTTTATTAATCTTTCTTGAAGTTCTTTTATTTCTTTTGCTTTTTTACCGTCTGAATTTGATATTGCAGTTTCGAAATCATTTTCAGAATCTTTTAATGGTTTTTTAATTTGTGATAATCTTAGTTGTAATGATATTTGTTGGGAATTAATTTGTTCTAGCATAAGTTGTTTTTTTTGTCATTTTCGGTCTGCCTGATATCATTTCATTATTGTGTTCAATTTCATCATCTATTTGACCTATTAATTTTTTTGCATATTCATTTGACTCTTCTACTTTTTTACTTTGTGTTTTGTTTTTTGCAACTCTTTGATTGATGTAAATATAAAACAAATAACAAAAAATACAATTGCAATTACAACTACAGGTTTATTTACTTTTTTTATCTTTAATAAATGGATTCCAAAAAAACATTCCTTTACTCTCCTTTGAGTTTTCAGGGAATAAAAAATTCCCTTACCTTTATTTTACTCTTTTTTTTGCAAGTTTTTTGCTCATTTTCCATTACTTTTCTCATCTTTTATATCATTTTCTTATCTTTTCTTACTTTTTGCTAATCTTTTTTGTTATAATTAACAAAGAAATTATTATTTATAAATAATATATATAAGCCGATATAAATATAAAGGAATATATTAAAGGAATTAAAATGAAAACCAATAAACATCAATTTATTAAAGTTCGCGGAGCTCGTCAAAATAATTTAAAAAATATTAATATTGATATTCCCAAAAATAAATTAGTTATAATAACAGGATTATCAGGTTCTGGCAAATCTTCTTTAGCTTTTGATACTTTATATCAAGAAGGAAAAAGAAGGTATGTAGAATCATTAAGTGCTTATGCTAGACAATTTTTAGGTAGTTTTGAAAAACCTGATGTAGATAGTATTGAAGGTTTGAGTCCTTCTATTAGTATTGACCAAAAAACAACTTCTAATAATTCTCGCTCTACTGTGGGAACTATTACAGAAATATATGATTATTTAAGATTAATTTATGCCAATATTGCAGTTCCTTTTCATCCTGAAAAAAATATTGTCTTAGAAAAACAAACCAAAGAACAAATGATTACTAAAACTAATCAAATATTTTCCAATCAACTAATATTAATTCTTGCTCCTATAATTGAAAGAAAAAAAGGTACCCATCAAAAAACCTTAGAAACTCTTGCCAAAGATGGTTTTAATAGAGTAATGATTAATGATACTATTTATTTAATGGATTATATTCCTTCTTTATCAAAAAATCAATATCATAATATTTATGTAGTAATTGATCGTTTTGAAGTTAATTCAGATAATCAAACTCGTCTTTTTGAAGCCTTAGAACAAGCTCTAAATTTAGCTCAAGGAAAAGTTTTTATTATGAATTATCAAAGTAAAAATAGTAATGATAGTAATAAGAATGAAAACAACAATAAAAACCATCAAATATTAAAACTAAATTGCAATTATCATTTAGAAGGCATGAATTTTGATATTCCCTTGCGCGAATCAAGACTTTTTTCATTTAATACTCCTTTAGGAGCTTGCCAAAGTTGTAAAGGGATTGGAAAAACAGCAGAAATTGATTGCGATATGATTCTAGATTATGAAAAACCATTAAATAAAGGTGCAATTTTAATTTTTAAAAGTAATAATGAATATAATAATTTTGCTAGCAAAGAACAAGAATTAAAAGCTGTATGCAATCATTATCAAATTGATATGTCTGTTCCTTTAAAAAAAATAGATCCCCAAAAACTAAATATTATTCTTTATGGTTCACCTGACCAAATTCCTTTAACGCCTCCTTTGCGTTTTTCTCGTTTTTCCAAAAAAACTACCACCAAAACTCCTAAATATGATTTTTTTGAAGGTATAGCTTCTATGCTTAAAAGACGTTTTGAAGAAACAACCAGCGAATGGCTCAAAAAATGGCTTTCTAGTTGTATGATGGAAAAAAAATGCAAAACATGCCAAGGACAAAGACTTAATCAAGGGGCTTTACTTTTTAAAATTAATAATAAAAATATTTATGAAATAACTGATTTATCAATTGAACAAACCCTTGCTTTTTTCCAAAATTTAGAATTGTCCAACGAAGAGACAAAAATTATTAATTTAGCTCTCAAAGAAGTTATTAATCGTCTTACTTTTTTACAAGAAATTGGGTTAGGGTATCTTTCTTTATCGCGCAGTGGAGCAACTCTTTCGGGAGGAGAAGCACAAAGAATTAGACTTGCTACTCAAATTGGCTCCCAACTTTCAGGAGTACTTTATGTCCTTGATGAACCTTCCATTGGATTGCACCAAAAAGACAACGATCTTTTAATTAAATCACTTCAAAAAATACGAGATTTAGGCAATTCTTTAATTGTAGTAGAACACGATCATGATACAATGCTTGCCTCTGATTATTTAATTGATATTGGTCCTCAAGCAGGCATTTTGGGAGGGAAAGTACAAGCTTTTGGCACACCCCAAGAAGTAATGCAAAACAAAAACAGCCTTACAGGAAAATACTTATCTAAACAAATCCAAATTACATTTCCCAAAAATAGAAGAAAAGGCAATAAAGATCATATTTTAGTTACCAAAGCTTCTAAAAATAATCTTAAATCAATTGATGTTTGCTTTCCTATGCAACAATTAATTGTAGTTACAGGCGTTTCTGGTTCGGGAAAATCTACTTTAGTAAATGATGTTTTACTTGATTGTTTACAACAAAAATACGGCAAAAAAAACAAAACTCAACAAAAAGATTTTAGTCATTTAGTAAACGATTTTAACAAAGTCAAAAAAATAGTTGAAATTTCACAAGACCCAATTGGTAAAACTCCTCGCAGTAATCCCCTTACTTATACTGGTGTTTTTGATGAAATTAGAGAACTTTACTCCAAAACTAAAGAAGCCCAAATGAAAGGTTATCAAAAAGGGCGTTTTTCTTTTAACGTTAAAGGCGGTAGATGTGAGGCTTGTAGTGGCGATGGAGTTAAAAAAATATCTATGCATTTTTTACCAGATGTCTATGTTATGTGCGAAGCTTGTAAAGGAACTCGTTATCAAAAAGAAACTTTAAGCATCAAATACAAAGATAAAACTATTGCAGATATTCTTGCTATGAGTGTTGAAGAAGGGGTTTTATTTTTCCAAAATCATCCCAAAATTAAACATCAATTAGAAATTTTACAAAATGTAGGGCTTGGCTACATTAAATTAGGACAGTCCTCGCCAACTTTATCCGGAGGAGAAGCCCAACGAGTTAAATTAGCAAGCGAACTACACAAAAAAGTTATTCCAGGTGCTTTGTATATTTTAGATGAACCTACCACAGGACTTCATTCAGAAGATGTTAGACAATTGCTTAAAGTTCTTCATCAAATGACAGATCAAAAAGCTACTATTGTTGTAATTGAACATAATTTAGATGTAATTAAAAATGCTGATTATATCATTGATTTAGGTCCTGAAGGAGGAGTTTGTGGCGGATATGTAGTTGCAACAGGAACCCCAGAACAAGTAAGCCAAAATGAAAAAAGTTATACTGGTAAATATTTAAAAAAGTTTCTTAAAGAAGAAAAATAAATCCAAAATTTAAAGATGCAATCAAACTTTTAATTTAGATAAATCCAAACTAACTACATCCTAAACATTGGACTAATTAAAATCAATTTAACAATTTAAAAACTAATATTAAAAAAAATTGCAAAATGGGCAAAAACAAAACCGCTTTTAAACTCACACCAACCAAACAATTTTAGGAAATATTTTATCCTTCTACAAAAAAAATATTTTAATTGCAACCTCACCAAAAAACCATTTAATCAGAAAGCAAAAATTACTAATAATTTCAAGAAATATTTAGTTATTGTGGTATAATAAAAAGTAGGAAAGAAAAGTAATTTACACAATTACAAAATTTATAAATGACAATTATTTTTCTACCACAAAATATTTATAAAAAAGATTAAATGAATTAAAAAAAGCTAAAAAAATTAAACTAAATAAACCCGCGAACCCGAAAAAACAACTTTTAATTTAGTTAAAAAACTTAATTATAAATTAGTTGCCAAATTGTAAAACAAAAATGCAAAAACCCAACTTGTTTCCCCAAAAAAACAATTAACACTAATTTAATTGGAATTTGCTTATATAATCAATATATAAATGAAAAAACTCATAATTATTTGCAACTATTTGCACCAATTAAACCAAATACCCCCCCCAACAACAATATTTTTTAGTTTTTATTGATGCTTCATAATCAAAATAAATAACACACCAAAACATAAAACAAACCCCAACAAACCAAAAAGGAAAAGGTATTAAAAATGGAAATTAAAAAAATCAACGATCAAAAAGTACAATATTTTTTTGAAGTTTCTTCAAAGGAATTAGAAACCCAACTGGCTAGTGCTTATGCAAAAATTAAACCAAAAGTAGAAATTAAAGGTTTTAGAAAAGGGCACGTTCCAAGAAAAATTTTTGAAAATCGTTTCGGTAAAGACAATTTATACTCCGATGCATTAGAAAATATCGTGCAAACCAAATATCAAGAAGTCCTACAAAAAAAAGATTTCGAAAGTATGGGAATGCCTCAAGTAATTGATTTAGACGAAAAAAAACTTAAAGATAATCAAAATTTTACTTTCGGACTGGAATTTATCGTTAAACCTAAAGTTACTTTAAAAAAATATTTAGGGTTAGAAATTACAAAAGACGATCTTGAAGTAACAGATTGTGAAGTGGAAGAAAAAATAAATTCCTTATTAGAAAAACAAACAACTTTGGAACCCAAAACCCAAAACGACTTTTTGGAATTAACAGACATTGCTATTTTTGATTTTGAAGGCTTTGTTGATGACAAACCTTTTGAAGGTGGCACTGCCAAAGATTTTAGTTTAGAAATTGGCTCTGGTCAATTTGTACCTGGTTTTGAAGACCAAATGTTAGGTATGAAACGAGGACAAACCAAAGACATTAATATCACTTTTCCAAGCGATTACCACCAAAAAAGTTTAGCTAATCAAAAAGCTGTTTTTAAAGTAACTCTACACCAAATCAAAACTAAAAAAATACCTCAACTAACAGATAATTTTGTAAAATCACTTAAACTTGCCAATGCTTCAACCGTAGAAGAATTAAAAAACAACACTAAACAAACTCTTTTAGCTCAAAAAAAACACAAAGACAAAGAAAACGTTGAAAAACAAGTAATAGAACAATTAGTTAAAAATTCCGAATTAGAAATTCCTCAAGAAATTGTTTCCCAAGAACAAATCCGCCTCCAAAAAGAATTTGAAGCACAATTAAAACAACAAAATTTAACTTTGGAACAATACAAACAATATTTAGGTATTGATGATGAAAAAATGGAAAAAGAATTCAGCCAACAAGCACAAAAAAACCTCCAATATCAACTTATTATGGAACAAGTTGCAGCCCAAGAAAAACTAACTATTTCCCAAGAAAAAATCGAACAAAAATACCAAAACTTAAGTAATCATTACAAAGTTCCAGTTAATCAAATCAAACAAAACCTTCCTGAAAAAAACCTAAAACATTCTCTTTTGATGGATGAAGCCTTAGAACTTGTTATTAATAAAGCTGTTGTTGCTAAATAAAATTTATCACCCCACCAAAAAATCACTCCACAACTTAAAAATGAAAAAGTTTAAAAGTTAAAAAAATATCGAAAGGATGAAAATATATGAAAACCAAAAGCAAAAAATTAAAATCCGATCTTTCTATGGATGCATTTAAAGATATTTTTCAAGAAATTCCTGAACAACTTCCAGTTGTAGTTATCAGCGAAGTAATGCCTATTCCAAATGTTGATTTTCGTATTGAAGTATCAGACAATTCTTATTTAAAAGCTTTAAAAGAGTCAGAAACTAAAGCAAATTCTTTTGTTATTCTTTTAACTCAAAAAGATTTATCACACAACAAACCCAAACTAACTAACCTTCAACGTTACGGTGTATTGGCACAAATAATTACCAAAGTAAAAATCCCTCACGGCGATTTTAAAGTGAGATTTCGCATTTTACAAAGAATAAAAATTGATAAATTTTTGCAAAAAGAACCTTTTTTAAAAGCCTCATATGAAAAAGTCAACACCATTTATGGAAACGTTGAAGAAGAAAAAGCCTTAATCAAGCTAGTTATAGAAAAAATTATGGACAAACCTTTTCAACTGCTTGTTCAAAACACCAATAATTTTTTAGATATCATCAAAACAGAACCAGAAACAGAAAATATCACTGATATCATTGTTTTTAATTTAAAAATCGATGATTTAGATAAATATAAATACCTTAAAGAAGCTCACCTTAATAAAAGAATTTTTTATATTCTTCAAGACATCCAAAGTTTACTTATAGGACTTGATTTAGAACAAAAAATCAATGAAAAAGTAAAACAAAGTATTGATGAAAACCAAAAAGAATTTTATTTAAGAGAAAAAATGAAAGCGATTCAACTAGAATTAGGGGACAAAACCAAAAAGGAAGAAGAAATTGCAGAATTGCGCAATAAAATCAAAAAAACTCCTTTACCTCCTGAAATCAAAAAAAAAGCTTTACAAGAATTATCACGTTACCAATCATCATCATCTTTAATGGCAGAATCTTTTGTAATTAAAAATTATCTTGATTTTTTACTGGAAATACCTTGGGGCAAAACCAGCCAAGATGAAAACGATTTAGTTGCCATTGAAAAATCCTTAAATAACCAACATTACGGACTTGAAAAAGTCAAAGAACGTATTTTAGAATATGCAGCAGTCAAAATAATGACTAAGAAAAACCCTCAAAATATTTTATGTCTTGTAGGTCCTCCAGGAGTGGGGAAAACCTCACTTGCTTCTTCTATTGCCAAAGCTTTAGGACGCCAATTTGTCAGACAATCCTTAGGCGGTTTAAAAGAAGAATCAGAAATTAGAGGCCACAGAAGAACTTATATTGGAGCTATGCCTGGACGCATTCTTGCAGGCATTAGAGACGCCAAAACAGTTAATCCTGTCTTTTTATTAGACGAAATTGACAAACTAGTAGCCAATTATAACTTTGATCCTGCATCAGCTTTATTAGAAGTCCTTGACCCACAACAAAATATTAATTTTATGGATCATTTTTTATCCGAACCATTTGATTTATCCCAAGTATTATTTATCACCACTGCCAATTACCTTGACAATGTTCCCGAAGCTTTAAAAGACCGTATGGAAATTATCGAAGTAAGTTCTTACACTGAAAAAGATAAAATTAACATCGCTTCTAAATATCTTTTAAAAAAACAACTCAAAAATCACGGAATCATTGACACAAATTTAGTTATTGACAATGATACTATCCTTTATTTAATTAGACATTACACCAAAGAAGCAGGAGTAAGAGAGTTAGATAGAATCCTTGCAGAACTAGCTAGAAAAACAGTTAAAGAATGTTTAATTACCAAAAAAGAACAAGTAATTATTACTCCTCAAAACGTTACTAAATACTTAGGTAAAGAAAAATACCTATATCTTTTAGATGAACAAAAAGAAAAAATAGGCTCCACTAACGGACTTGCCTATACTTATTTTGGAGGCGATTTGCTTCCAGTAGAAGTTACTTATTACAAAGGTAAAGGACAATTAGTCCTTACAGGTAAATTAGGAGAAGTCCTTAAAGAAAGTGCTTATACTGCTTTAAGTTTCATCAAATCTAACTGTCAAAATTTAGGAATTGATGCCAATATTTTTGCAGAAAACGATTTTCACATTCATCTTCCAGAAACAGCCATTCCTAAAGATGGTCCTTCAGCTGGAATTACTATTGCTACTTCCCTTGTCTCTGCAATTACCCAAAAATATGTTAAAAAAGGTTTGGGAATGACAGGAGAAATTACTTTACGAGGCAATATTTTAGCTATCGGAGGCTTAAAAGAAAAAGCTATTGCTGCTAATCGTAGCGGCCTTGACACTATTTTTATTCCTCAAGAAAATATCAAAGATATTGAAGATATTCCTCAAGAAGTAAGAACTAAATTAAATATTATTCCTGTATCAAACATTTCTGATGTTTTTTCGCAAGTATTTGTTTGATTAAGATATAAAAAACACCATCTTAAAGATGGTGTTTTTTGTTTTTTATACATAATTAAAAAGTTTTCAAAACTTCAATTATTATTTTAATATTTATTTTTTTCGATAAAAATTACAAAAGAATAAAGGGGCAAAAAATCATTTACAAAGAAAAATTTACTTTCCTCCAATATTTAAATCCCCTACATAAACGCTAGAACTACCAAATCCTGAAGTTTGAAATTCAAAATCATTAGCAATGGTGTCTACATTTTTAAGAATATCAAAAAAATTACCAGAAACAACAATCATTTTAACAGGAGTTGTAACTTTACCTTTTTCAATTCTAAAACCACTAGCTTGTAGGCTAAAATCTCCACTAACAGTTTTAATTCCTGCATGCATCCCTACTAAATCGGCAATATAAATACCATTTTGAATAGGTTCAATCATTTCTGAAAAACTTTTTTTGCCAGGCACCAAATAACAATTAATCATAGAAGTACTGCCATCAAAACCGTTTCCAGTTGGAGCTTGTTTAAAAATGCGAGCAGTTTTTAAGTTGTGGATAAATCCTTGAAAAACTCCTTTAGTAATAATGGGTTTGGTTTGGCAAGCTACTCCTTCATCATCAAATTTTTCTTTAAAATAAGCCCCATCGTTTAAAGGATCATCAATAATGCTAACTTTTTCAGAAGCAATTAAACAATTAATTTTATCTTTTAATTTAGTTAAGTTGCGATAAGCACTTGTACCAGTAAAAATATCGCTGAAACTTTCCAAAAGGTCTGCAAACATTTCATTAGAAAAAACAACTGGATATTTTTGAGATACCAAAGATTTAGCTCCTAATTTTTTTTCGCCCATCTCAACAATTTCAGTGCCTAATTTAACAGGATTGAAGGTTACAAAATCCTTAGCTAAAATACTTTTACCATAACTTTCAATTTCGCCTTCTTTTTGAAAAACCGCAGAAGCATACAAATAAGCAAAGCTGTTTTGGTGCGATAAATTGAGCCCTTTGGAATTTAATAATGTTTTTTTATGACAAACTTCTTGGTAAATAATGCCATTAGTAGCTTGCAAATGGGAACTTTGCAACATTGTTTTTTCTAACTGCAACAACAAATTTTGTTTTTGTTCTAATGGAACTTGTCCAAAATCAAAGTTATTTTCCAATACTTCAGGATAACTGGAAGATCCTTCAAAAATAAGAGCAGGTTCTTTAGAAGTAATTGTTTGGCAATTTTCTTTGAGGGTTTCAAAAGCATTATCAAAAGCGCTGTCAGTTAATTGTTCTAAAGCAATAGAAGTTTTTTTATTGGCAAAAATACCTCTTATAACTACAGAAGCAACATCGCTCCAAACACAAGCATCTATTTTGCCTTTATCCAAAGATAGTTTAAAAGTTTGACTTTCATGAATTGCAATTTCTAATGCTTCAAAACCTTGTTGCATTCCTTTTTCTAACCATTTTTGATAATTGTTAGGAGTGGGGTTTGTGTGAGTGGTTTGGCTTTGGGGCTTTGGGGTTTTTGTTACGTCGTTTATCATTTTTGATTTCCTCCTACAATCATTTCTTTTACTCTAATAGTGGGTTGTCCTACATCAACTGGTAGAGAACCAGAACAAGAACCACACATTCCTTGACCTAAAACTAAATCATTGGCAACACGGTCAATTTTAAATAAAATATCTGCTCCATGACCAATTAACATCGCTCCTTTAACGTGGGTTGTTAATTTACCATTTTCAATTAAATAACCTTCATTAACTACAAAATTAAATTCTCCAGTAGCAGGAACAACTGTTCCACCACCTAGACTTTTAGCATAAAGACCGTAAGGAGTATCTGCAATAATTTGTTCGGGCGTTTCTGTGCCTTTTTCGATGTAGGTGGAATTCATGCGCGAAGTAGGAGAGTATTTATAAGATTGTCTACGTGAAGAACCGGTAGATTGCATCTTCATTTTGCGTCCGTTTCTAAAATCAATTAAATAACCTTTAAGGATACCTTTTTCAATTAAAAGATTTTTTTGGGTGGGATTTCCCTCGTCATCAAAATTAAGACTGCCCCAAGACGCTTTAATAGTTCCATCATCATAAGCAGTTACAACTTCAGAAGCAACTTTTTGATTTAATTTATTACAAAAAGGAGAAAGGCCTTTAGCAACTGCAGTAGCTTCAAGGGGATGCCCGCAAGCCTCATGGAAAATAACGCCTCCAAAACCATGATTAATTACAACTGGCATAGTTTGAGGTTTTAAAGATTTAGCATCTAATAAAGCAACTGCTTGTTTTGCTACTTGTTTGGCAATTGTTTCTAAATCAATTACATCCAAGAATTCCAATCCCATTGCACGTCCAGGACCTTCAAAGGCTTCTTGCATTTCTTGTCCTCTTTGTGCAACTCCTACAAGCCCACATCTAATATAATTGCGTGTGTCATTTTGATAAACTCCTAAAGTATTAGCAATTAAAACATGTTGTTCTTTTTGGCTTAAAGAGGTGATGGATTGAATAATTTGAGGATCATAATTTTGAATAATAGCAGATAATTTAAGTAATTTTTGGGCTTTTTGTTCTTGAGTCATGCTGTTATAAGGTTTTTGGATAGTATTTTTTAGGGGTTTTTCGGTTTGCAAGGCAATAACTTTATTTGCTTTTCCTTGAAAAGATTTTTTTAATTTTAAAAGCAAGGATAAAACATTTTGATAATCAGTTTTATTGGTATAACCATAAACTTCATCAAAGCCTTTTAATAAGCGAATTCCTACTCCAAAAGTATTAGAAGTATCAGCATAAACTACATCTTTGCCAATTACTTTAAGGGTATGAGAATAAGCATTTTCAAAAAATAATTCTGCAAAATCAACTCCCTTATCTAAAGATAAATTTAGAATTTTTTGAATATCTTCTTTATTTAACATCAAATAATATTCTCCTTTATATTGTTTGTAAATCTCTTTTATTTTATCATTTTTTTAAGCTTTTTAAGCATATTATATAAAAGTTTTCCAAATGAATTTATTATTGTTTTGTTAATTTGTTTGTTTTTATATGTTTATAATAAAATACACAATTAAAGAGCAGTATATAAAAGCATAAAAACGCTGAAATAAGTATTTTTAATTCGTTTATTGCATTTCATCATCAAAATATTAACTTAAAAAACTTGATATAATATAAATATTTATTTTTAAAATCATTATAATATTATAAAAAGAAAAGAGGCAAGTAAATGTTTAGAATCAAATTTATTATTTTTAAACCAGAATTAGATAAACAAGGAAGAAAGCAAATAGATTTTTGGAAAACTCAAATTAGAAATATTTTTAATTTCCTTTTCTTTTTGGTAATTTTGTTATCTTCGGGGTTTATTTCATTTCATATAGATAGTATTTTAAAACAAAATACCACATTACACCCTTTAATGAAAAATTTTCTTATTATGGTGAAATTATTTTTTTGGATATGTGCACTTTATCCCTTCCATTTGTTTTTTTGCTCTTTTTTTGATGGGTGTAGATAATATGAAAGGAAGAACATTTAGCCAATTCATTTTAAGTAAAATATATTCAAAACCACAAATTGCTCCTAATGGTAAAAATAATCAATCCAAAAATAATACAAATACCCCCAAAAAATAACAAAAATAAATATAAATGTCAACAATAAATAAAACAAAAACTCCTTATATATTATAAGGAGTTTTTCAATATTCTTTTATATCTTTGAAACAAATCATTATTTAGTAGCAAGAATAGCAAGAAAGGCTTTTTGAGGTAATTGCACTTTTCCTAATGTTTTCATTTTCTTTTTACCTTTTTTTTGTTTCTCTAATAATTTCTTTTTACGAGTAACATCGCCTCCATAAAGTTTAGCTGTTACATCTTTACGCATAGCTTTGATAGTTTGTCTGGCAATAATTTTTTTACCCAAAGCTGCTTGAATAGGAATTTCAAACATTTGTTTAGGAATAAACTCTTTTAAAGTCTCACAAATAGCCTTTCCTCTTTCATAGGCAAAATCATGATGAACAATTAAAGATAGAGCATCAACAATTTCTCCATTTAATAAAATATCCATTTTTTGTAATTTAGAAACACGATATTTATCTATTTCATAATCAAAAGAAGCATAGCCTTTGGTTAATGATTTTAACTTATCAAAATAACTATAAATAATTTCTGAAAAAGGCAACAAATAATTAATCATTACTCTTTGACTATCAATATATTCAATATTTTGAAGGGCTCCTCTTTTGTTTTGGGAAAGCTCCATTACTTTACCAATATAGATTTCAGGACACATAATAGTAGCTTTAATGAAGGGTTCTTCAATGCGGTCAATCATTTGAGTGGATGGAAGTTTGGAAGGATTATCAACTAAAAGTTTTTCTCCTTTGATAGAATAAACATGATAAATAACAGAAGGAGCAGTAGCAATTACTTCTACTCCAAATTCGCGACTAATTCTTTCTTGAATAATTTCCATATGCAAAAGTCCCAAAAACCCAGTTCTAAAACCAAGTCCCAAAGCATTAGAACTTTCAGGTTCAAAAATTAAGGAAGAATCGTTGAGTTTTAGTTTTTCCAAAGCTTCTTTAAGGATGTCATATTTATTGGTTTCGACAGGATAAAGTCCACAAAAAACTACTGAATTCATTTGTTTGTATCCCGGTAAAGGTAGCAAAGCTTGATTGGGTTGCGAAGTAATGGTGTCTCCAACTCTTACATGATTAATACTTTTAATAGCAGCAGTAAGATAACCTACATCACCTGGTGCCAAAAAATCTTTTACAATTTGTTTGGGATTATAAACTCCTACTTCAACTACTTCATAAACACTATTACTTGCCATAAAACGAATTTGATCGCCTTTTTTAACTGTGCCATTGACGATTCTAATGGAAGGCACAACTCCTTTATAAGAATCAAAATAAGAATCAAAAATTAAGGCTTGCAAGGAATTTTGAATGTCTCCTTGAGGAGGTGATATTCTAGTTACTATTTGTTCCAAAATATCAATGACTCCAAGCCCTGTTTTTCCACTTGCAATTAAGGCTTGTTCAGGGTCAAGTCCCAAAGTTTCTTTAATTTCTTCTTTAACTTTAGGAACATCTGCGCTTGGCAAATCCACTTTATTCAAAACAGGAATAAGGGTTAAATTGTTATCAACAGCTAAATAAACGTTGGCAAGAGTTTGGGCTTGAATGCCTTGGGCAGCATCAATAATTAAAAGAGCACCTTCGCAAGCTGCCAAAGAACGCGATACTTCATAACTAAAATCAACGTGTCCCGGTGTGTCAATCAAATGCATAATATAATTTTTGCCATCTTTGGACTTGTAGTTAATTTCTACAGCATTTAATTTAATAGTAATTCCGCGCTCGCGTTCTAAGTCCATGGAATCCAAAATTTGTTCTTTCATTATTCTTTTGTCAATTGTGCCTGTAAATTCTAAAATACGGTCGGCCAAAGTTGATTTACCGTGGTCAATGTGGGCGATAATGGAAAAATTACGTATGCTTTTTTGCCTTTCTTTTAATTGTTCTATGTTCATTTTTTGTTTATTTCCTTTATATTTTGGTTGGTTGGTTTTAGTTTGTTTTTGTGGGTTTTAATGTGGTTTGTGCTTGGTAGAATTAATTTTTATGATTTTTATTGGTTTTTAATTATGAAATGATATTTTATAGTTATTATTTTTTTGATTATTGGGTTTGGTAGTTTGTTAAGGTTGTTTTATTCTTTTTTAAGTTTTTAAAAATAACTATTATAAATCATTGTAAAGTTAAATTATTTAATATCTAATTCAAAAGTTATTATAACAAAAAAATAGTTTCTAGGTGCAAAATTAGTGTTTTTTGTAATTTTAAAGTTATTAAAGTTATAAATTATGTTAAAATCCAATTAAATCACATTTTTATTTTGACAAAAAAATTATAAAATAAGAATAAATAAGTAGTATAGCAAGCAAAATTATAATAAATAATTAGCAAAAAAGACCAACTTAAAGTCGATCTTAATTTGTTTTTAATTTGAAAATATGGCAAGTTTTAAATATTTTGAAAAGTATTGGAACTAACTAAATAATTTATTGTTCAGTTTCTTTGGAATTTTTTGAAGGTGCATTGGGGATGAATTTATCTATAAATTCTTCGGTAAGCATTAAGGCATTTTGAGGGCTTATAGGTTTGTTAAGTGTAGGATGGTATTTTTCCTTACCTGGTTTAAATAAATGATATTCTTTGTAAATGTTAGTCATTTTTGGGCTTCTCCAAAAAAAAATAAATATTTTGGCTTTCATTTTTCATTTGTAAAATATCATCTAAAGTGTATTTGTTCCAATCACTTATATCAAACTTATCAAAAGGAGATTTAAAATAAATCCCTACTAAATCTAAAGGAGGAGTTTTGATTCCTGTCATAACGCTATATAAAAAATCGCCTGCAAGATCTTGTCCATTAAAGGAAGGGGAACAAGCTACCCAACCATCATATTGAGGTTGTATTTTGTAGATAATTTTATGCATTAAAGTAGGTTTTAGATTTTCCATATAAACATGGGTTTCAGAATTTTTAAGTGTGCCATCTTGCATAAATTCACTATCAGGCACTATAAAATGATAATGTTTTTTTGTCATTTACTGTTTGAATATAAAGAGGTAGTGTTTCTTTTTCTTGGTGTAATTCTTGTGTTTTTGGTTTTGTCAAATTGGGAGTTTTGACGAAATTTTGTTGATTGGGTTTTTGGGTTTGGTTATTAGTTAATTGTATTTTTTCTGATGATCTAAAGGTTGAATGTCTTTTTTTGTAAACTTAATATTAATAACAATAATACTAATATTATTGATGAAATAACACATAAAAAAGACACTAATTTATATTTTTGATTAAATAATTTAATATTCAAAATATTTGTTTCCTTAATAAAAAATAAAATAATAGGGTTAAATGAATATTAAATAATTATTTTATTGTAGTTTTTTTATCTGCTCAAGCTAAAGTTTTTTGAATGTTTCTGTAATTAAAAAGATTTAAGGAGGATATCTATATTTTTTTAATTTGGCAAGTTTGTTTTTTGCTACTGTTATCAAATCAAAAAAATTATTATAAAAATGAGCCATTAATTATGCTTTCTAAAGAAAAAAGAATTTTCACTAAACTTGTTATTTTAAAAGTTTTTTAAAACGATCTAAAATTGGTGTTTTGTTTTTGCTGAGATGTTAATTATTTTATTGTTGTTGTTTTTATTTTTTTGGTATAGAATTATTGTAAATTTTTCATAATTATTTAAGGTATGCTATCAAATAAAATAAAAAAAGACCTTTCAATTAGAAAATTCTTTAAAAAATTATTTATTATTTGGGTAGTTTTTCAATTCAATTAGGTAATAAGTTTTTTTATACATTTGTAATTGTTGATATATTTGATCTAATAATTTATTGTTGAATTTATGTTGTTTTTCATCGTTTAAATTGCAGAATTGTTTGGTAAGTTCTATTGCCTCGTCGATTATAATGGCATGATAAATGTTTGTTTCTAACAATTCATAAGTAGCTAAGCGAATGATTGCTCTGTCTACTTTGTTAAGGCGATTTATTTTATAATCATATAAACTTTTTGTGATGATTTCATCAATAAATTTAAGCTTGGTGATGATTTTTTGAAAAAAAGTAAAAATGGGATTGGGATTTGTTTGTGACAAAGTCAAATTATTTTGGTAAAAATCATATTGATATAATAATTTCATCACTTCAATTCGTAATAACTGTGATTCTTTTTTATTTTGAGGATGTTTCATGGTAAATTATTTTAATGTTTGAGTAAGGTTATTTTGTACTTTTTCCCAGTCTAAGACACTAAAAAAAGCTTCAATATAATCAACTCTACGATTTTGATAACTTAAATAATAAGCATGTTCCCAAACATCTAGACCCAAAAGAGGAGTCCCTTGGTTTAGAACTACATCTTGATTAGGAGTAAAAGTAATTGCAAGTTTTTGTTGTGGAGTTAATACAAGCCAAGCCCAACCGCTTCCAAAAATGGTTTTAGCAGCATTAGCAAATTTGTCTTTGAAAGAATCTATAGAACCAAATTCGCAGTCAATCATTTCTTTTAATAATCCTTGAGGAATATTGCCATTATTTACTTTTAGAATTCTCCAAAAAAAAGAATGATTAAAATGTCCGCCACCATTATTTCTAACTGTTTGTCTAATATCTTGTGGTACTAACGATAAATCAGTTAGCATTTGTTCCAAAGATAAATTTAGTTGAGGGTGTTTTTTGAGAGCATCATTAAGGTTATTAATGTATGTTTGATGGTGTTTGAGATGATGTAATTGCATAGTTTGAGTATCAAAAAAAGGTTCTAAAGCATCATATTGATAAGGAAGAGAAAGTAGAGTAAAGTTCATTTGTTTGCTCCTTTAATGGTTAATGAAAATATTTTTTGGGGGTGTAGTGTTGGAATGAGGGGTTAATTGTGATAAAATGGAATAAAAAACACTGTTTGTAATTATAACAAACAATGTTTTATTGTGTTTTTGTCTTTTGTGTTTTTTTATCTAATTTATTTTGTCGCACATTTGGTAGTTTGCAAATAGTTATTGTGATTTAACTTCTAAAGCCTTAAGTCCTGCTAAATTGAGTAATCCCCAAGGTTTGTTGAAATGGGGTTGGAAGAAAAAGTCAACAAAAGCAAGTTGTTCTACTGTCATTTGGTTTTGAATACAAACACTTAAAGTATTCATTTTTTCAGTTAAATCAACGCGAGAAACAATTTGTCCTCCCAAAATTTTACGAGTTTCTTTGTCAAAAACAAGCTTTAACATTACAGCATCATAATCAGGCATAAATTCAGGTCTATTAGCATCTTTGATTGTAACAGTACCATAGTTTTTACCTAAAGCTTTGGCTACATTTTCAGTAAGTCCTGTTGAAGAAATACTCAAATCAATAATTTTAATGCCACTTGTTCCTTGAGTTCCTAAATATTTTAAGCAAGGTTTTTCAATGTTAAGTCCTACAAGTGTTCCCATTCTAATAGCATTAGTTGCTAAAGGCATGTATTTTACTTCTTGGGTAGGGTTGTAATAAACGTTAACACAATCGCCACAAGCATAAACATCAGGGTCTGAAGTTTGCATATATTCGTTAACAACTAAAGCACCATTAAAGGATGTTTCGAGATGATGAGCAAATAATTGAGTGTTGGGTTTAAAGCTGATACACATAATTACCATTTCGGTCTCAAAGGTGTTTTTATCAGTTTTTACATGAGTCACTAAGCCGTCCTTAGTTTGGAATCCTGCTATTTTTTGTCCTAATGCTAGTGTAACTCCGTGGTCAGTTAAGGTTTTTTGAGCTACATCTGTAAATTCTTTGTCTAAATATTTAGACATAATTCTATCTTCTGCGTCTACTAAAACTACTTCTTTTTTTTGTACCGCAAATGCTTCAGCTAACTCAATTCCGATATAGCCAGCGCCTACTACTGTGATTTTATTAACGTTTTTGCTGTAATTAATAATATCTTTGGCATGATCAAAGTTTTTAGACATTAAAACATTTTTGCAATCAATTCCTTTAATAGGAGGAATAACAGGCCAAGAACCAGTTGCAATTACTAATTTATCGTAGTTGTCTTTAAACTGTTTGCCAGTTTCTAAACTTTGAACTAAAACTTCTTTTTTGTCAAAATCTAGTTTTAATACTTCATGTTTAAGTTTGGTACAAACATCCATACTTACCAGTTCATCAGGATTTGAATAAAAAAGTCCTAGACTGTCTTTGATAACTCCTCCAACATACAAGGCAATTCCACAAGAAAGAAAAGAGATATTATCGTTTCTTTCATATACAACAACATCAGCTTGGGGATTGTTTTTTTTAATTGTTTTTACTGCAGCAGTTCCTGCATGAGTACAACCAACAACGATAACTTTCATATTTTTGTTATTAACTCCTTTTTTTTATTTAATTTTATTTTTGCTATACACTTTTAATTATACCTAAAAAACACTTGACAAAATAAATAAAATTGTAGGATAATCAAAAAAATAAAACGAATTTGATTATGACGTGCTTTGTGGCAACTTTTTTACAATAACAAGGGCTAAGGCGTAATTATCGGTGTGAGTGATAGAAATTAAAATGGGGTTGAAAAAAGTGTTGCATGTGTTGTTTTTCACATAAGGAGCGCCGTTTTTGTCGTTAAGAATAGACCAATTGCAATAGTTTTGGCAAGTAGGGTCGATTTTTTGGGGTGTTTGAAAAGCTTTAAAAAGAGCTTCTTTAGAAGCCCACCTTCCTGCTAAAAAGGTAAGTTGGCTTTGGGGATTTTGAATAATTTGATAAATTTGGTGTTCTTCTGAGGATAAAATCCTTGCTGCTAAAATCTCTTTGCCTATTTTTTTAATTTTTTTAATTTCAACTAAATCTATGCCAATATTTTCCATATTTATTTTTTTTCCTTAGATGATGCCAAAATTTGGGGAGTTTCAATTTCACAAGCTAGTTTTTTGATTTTTTGAAAATAATAATTTAGTCCTGATTTAGTGATTTGTTGCTTGTGTTTGTGGTAATATTTTTGAGTTAATTCTTGTAAACTTGCATCAGGGTTTTCTTTTCTTAATAACATAATTTGCAATAATTTAGGTTCAAGGTTGGGAAGTTGTTTTTGGGATTTTTCATTTTTGGGATTTTTCATTTTTAAGTTCGTGTTTTTGGGTTTTAGATTTGGGGTTTGAAAGTGTTTTTCAATCAAATTAATTTGTTGTAATTGTAAATTGGCAGAAGTAAGAATTTTTTTTTCATTTGAAATTTCAAAATTAATAGAGGATTTAATAATGTGGTTTAAGTCTTTTTGAATTATTGTTTTTTCGTATTGAAAAACTATTTCCAAAGCGCCGATTAACCTTAAAAAATCAATAATCATTTGAGATTCTTTCAAATAAACTAAAAAACCTTTTTTGTGATTAATTTGTTTGGCGTTAAGGTTGAAATGAAGCATCAAAGTTTTAATTAATTCAATTTTGTGGCGGTCTTTGTGAAAAAATTCTAGATGATAATTAGTTTTTTTGGGGTCGTTTACAAAACCTATGCATAAAAAAATACCTCTTAAAAATGCTTTTTTGGCTTTTTGGCTTTTGAGCAAAGGTAAAAAATCGCTTGGAGTTTGAGTAAAAAAATGATGTTTTTCTAAAATTAAGGGAATGTCTTTTTCAATTCCTACATGAATGCTTTTTAAATGTGGTAAATTATATTCTTTGCTAGTCATCAAAAAAGAGTTGGTATTAGGATAAAAAGTTTTGATTAAAATAAGGAAACGCCTAGCAATTTTGATACTTTTGGTTTGGAACCACAATAAAGTTTTTTGGTGTTTTTTTTCTAATTCACAGCCAAAATGTAATAAAGCTGTCAATTCAAAAAAATTTTCTATGGGTAAGAATTTTTGACAAGCAATTTCTTCTTTAATTTTAATGTTAAAAGACATTGGCACCTTCTTGGATTTTTTTATTTGTTTTGGGGGTTTGGGGTTCAGTGAGGAGTTTTAGGCAAAATAACGGTGATTTTTTATAATTTAATTTGGCTATTTTCTATAATTTGTTGTAATTCTTTTTCTTCGATAATAGGAATTTGGGCTTTTTGGGCTTTGGTTAGTTTAGAACCAGCATTGATGCCAACTATTAAATAATTGGTTTGTAAAGATAAACTGTTAGTTATAATTGCTCCCATTTGTTCTAAGATTTGTTGGATTTGAAGACGGGAATATTTTTGGAGAGTTCCTGTTAAAACAATTTTTTTGTTGGTAAAAATAGTTTGGGTAGTTGGATTTTGGGGGTTAGTGCTTTGAAAAGAAACTCCTAGTGTTTGGAGTTTGGAAACCTCTTCTAAATTACAAGAATTGGAAAAGTATTGTTGGATGCTTTGGGCAATTTTGATTCCTATTTCTCTTATTTGAGTAATTAATTCTGGTGTGGCTTGTTGGAGGTTTTCGATAGTTTGAAAATGTTTTGTCAAAACTTGAGATACTTTTTTGCCAATATGTTTGATCCCCAAAGCAAATAAAACATCTTCAAATCCTTTTTGCTTGCTTGCTTCGATAGCATCCAAAATGTTAGTAATTTTTTTAGCGCCAAAGCCTGGCATTTCTTGCAAAATATGCTTGTGTTTTTTTAATAAATAAAGGTCAGAAGGTTTGGCAATTAGGTTTTTATCAAAAAAAGCAATGATGGTCTGTTCTCCTAAAACGTTGATATCCATAGCATTTTTGGATACAAAATGAATGAGTTTCTGGATTTTTTGCTCGCGACAATTTGGGTTGAGGCAAAAATAATCAACTTCACCTGGTTGTTTTTCTAAAATTGTTTGACAAGCAGGACATTTTTCAATCATTAAAGTGGGTTTTTGCAAATCAGTTCTTTTACTTTTGATAACTTCTAAAATTTCAGGAATAACCGAGCCTGCTTTATGAACTATGACATGGTCTTTTATTCTGATATCTTTTTTGCAAATGTAGTCATAATTATGTAAAACCACTTTTGAGACCAAACTTCCATCTACCATAACAGGCATAATTTTGCAAACTGGAGTTATAACACCAGTGCGTCCCACTTGAAAAATGATGTTTTGAACTATGCTTTGGCTTGTAATAGTTGCAAATTTGTAAGCAGTTGCCCATCTGGGAGCTTTGGCAGTGGCACCAATTAAAGAATGAAAGGCAAGCTCGTTAATTTTAATGACAATTCCATCAGTATCGTAGGTAAGTTGTTCCTTAATGGTTTTGTATTTTTCAATTACACTAAGCAAATTTTCAAAATTAGAGACGCAATAATAATGGGGATTTGTGGTAAATCCTAAAACAGTTAAAAAATCCAAAGTCTCTTTTTGGGTAGGTTTAGTCAAATAAGGATCTGAAATGCCATAGACAAAAATAGACAAATTTCTTTGAGCCACAATTGCTGAATTAAGTTGTCTTAAAGTTCCTGAAGCAGCATTTCTGGGATTGGAAAAAAGGGGTTTGTTTTCTTGTTTTCTTTGGGCGTTGAGTTTTTCAAAAGCGGGATGGGATAAATAAATTTCTCCCCTAACTTCTAAATCGAGATCTTCTTTTAATCTTAAAGGAATGGTTTTAATGGTCTGGGCATTTTTGGTAATGTCTTCTCCCCAAATGCCGTTTCCTCTTGTTAAAGCTTGCACTAAAATGCCTTTTTGATATTTTAAACTTATAGCTACGCCGTCAATTTTTAATTCAGTTAACAAAGAAAAAGTAGGAATTTTTTTGACAATACGGTCATAAAAAGCTTTGAGTTCTTCAAGATTAAAAACATTTCCCAAAGACATCATTGGAGTTTTGTGCTTAATGGTGCTAAATTTTTTTTCTACAAAACCACCAATTTTTAAAGTGGGGCTATAAGGAAGTTTGAACTGGGGATAGCGGATTTCTAAATTGATTAGTTCTTTGAGTAAAGCATCGTATTGTTGGTCGCTTAGATCGGGATTGCTTAGATTATAGTATTGGTAATTGGCTTTGGTGAGTTGTTTTACCAAGGATTTAATTTTTTGTTTAATTAGATCAAAATTTTGCATTGCTTTGCACCTTTTTTATAAATAAAAATGTTTTTGGGGTTGAGAGTTTTTGATTTAGGATTTTTGAGTTTAGGTTTGATTTTTTTAGGTTTTGGTTTTGGTGTTTGTTTTTTTAAAATATTTTGTGTTGATGCTGTTTATTTTTCTTTTTTGAAATTAAATTTATTTTCTGTTCCATTAATAAGGCGCAAAATATTAGAATAATGTTTAGCTATAATAATTAAGGTAGCAAAATTGATCGAAAAGTAAAATAATTCTGTTTTTGGAATCTGATTTTTAATTGGTCCCAAAGTTCCAAAATTGCCACAATACAAATAATTTAGCCATAAAAAAACATTAACTAAAGTGCTTGCAATAATTGAAGCTAACGAAGCATAACCAAAAAGTCTTAAAAAAATAGCAAAAAAAATGATACCAGAAATGCCAATCAAAGGATTAAAAGCAGTGATAATACCTACCGAAGTTGCAATTGCCTTCCCGCCTTTGAATTTATTGAATAAAGAAAACATGTGTCCTAAAATAGGAGATATTGCCAAAAGGGAGATTTTTATTGCGGGGTTTGGTTGTAAAAAAGTTTTTGTGGATGGTTCTGTTAGCCAAAATTTTGAGAAATGCAAACAAATTGTAAGTGGCACAAATCCTTTGCAAAAATCTAACAAAAATACTAATATTCCCCATTTTTTTCCCAAAACTCTCAAAGCATTAGTTGCTCCAATATTTCCAGAACCTGTGTTGCGTAAATCTTTTTGTTGCACCAATTTTCCAATAACTAAACCTGTAGGAATTGACCCCAAAATATAAAAAAACAAGAATAAGAATAAAAACGATAAGTTTTCCATTTTGCACCTTCATTTCATTTAATGTTTCAAAACTTTATCATTTATTTAATGAATTATTAAGTTGCGATTATTGTTGTAATTATTAGTTGTGTTTGTTGTTAATTTAGTTTTTTTGTTTCATAAAAAATTTAATAATTATGCGTTTATAAAATAAATAATTTACTATATAATTTTACCACAAACCTTACTTTTCTTTTAATATAATGAGGTTTTTGATTGTCAAAATTAAATAAAATTGTCAGATAAACAAAAAACCCCCAAACTGCATAAACAGTTTGAGACTAAAATTATTCATTCTTTACTGGGGGCAAATTATTGGAGCGTTTCAGTTAAGTTGGTCTTAAATGTTATATTAAAATATTAAGTTGTCTAAATAAACGAAACAGTTAGTATTTTAATAATAAAAAATGTTATAATATATTTGATAATTTTGATAAATTGGATTAAAGGAGTTTTTTGAAAACAAAAACAAAATAAGAAACACAAATGCAAACTTTGAAAAAATAATCTTTTGCTGTTTAAATTGTTGTCTTTCCAAAATTACAAATACTAACTTAAAAAATTTTAAAACGATGCAATATTAAAATTATTTTAACTAAATATAATAATCAAATTGAAATTAACAAAATATTAGGAGCTTTTTATGGATTTTTTAAAAATTAAAAGTGTGCGCCAATTTTGCGCCAATCATGAAATACCAAATGATATTTTAGAAGCAATTTTGGCTACAGTTTTCCAAGCGCCCTCTGCTTTTAATTTGCAACCATGGCGTTTTTTTGTTTTTAAAGGCGAAAAGAGCAAACAAAAAATAGCTCCTTTTTTATATGGCAACAAAACTCAATTAGAAACTTGTTCTACTATGATTTTGTTGTGTTGCGATGCTCAAAAAAGTGCCTTAGCTGAAAAAATTTATCAACAAGAAGTTTTACAAAAACAAATATCTGATGCAACCAAATTACAAGTAATTACAAAAATTGATTATTATTACAAACAAATTTCCCAAGTAAAACTGCAAAATGAGTTATTTTTAGAAGGTGGCATCGGAGCGTTGCAATTGATGTTAGCTGCTAAAAAATATGATTATGATGTTTGCCCTATGGGAGGATTTAACGCAAAAAAAATCAATGAAGGATTAAATATTGATGTTCGATATTTGCCTGTATTATTAGTTGCTATTGGGAAATCAAAAGAAAAACCCAAAAATAAAGCTTTTCGAATGGATTGCAAAGATTTTACTTTTTGGATGTAGTTGAAGTTGTAAAAAATAACTGCGTTCAAATACTAAAAAAATAAAATATTTCCAAAAATAACATTATGACTGACTTAAAAGTTGGTCTTTTTTATTAAAAAGGCATTTTTTTTAATCAATAATTTAATCGTTAATTTCCATGACTTGAGGCAATTTTGCTAAATTAACTTGTTTATATAAAACAGATAAACATTGCAATTCTTTTTTCTGTGATAACAAAGTATTTTGAACAACTTTATTAAGATAAAAAACAGCATGAGCCAAAGCATTTTTAATATTTCTTTCATATTTCAAATAAAAACCCAGAAAAAGACTAGCAAATAAATCTCCTGTACCTGCAATATCAATGCTTTTTTCTTTGTTGTGAGCCTGCACCAAATATTTTTTTGTAGCATTTGATGCAAACACTTGAAAATATTTTTCATCTTGAAAATTAATACTTGTAATAATTACAATTTTAACTCTTAAATTATGGAAATGCTTTGCTACTTTAATAGCATCCGAGACATTATTTATTTTAATACCAGACAAAAATTCAGCTTCAAATTGATTAGGAGTAATAATATCTGCTTGCAAATTATTTTTAAAAAAAGAAGTTATTTCAGGATTAACAAAACATCTGTTATTGCCCATTACAGGGTCACATAAATATAAAATATCAGGGTTCGTTCGTTTAAATCTTGCAACAATTTCCAAAACAGCTTCGCAAATATCTAAAGATCCCATATATCCTGTTAAAATAGCTTGACACTGTTTTTCTACTCCAAGAGCAAAAAGACCTTCTACCAAATCAACTATATTTTGTTTGTTAAAAATTTGTCCTTGCCACTTTTGATAACCTGTATGATTGGAAAATTGAACTGTATTGATAGGCCAAACATCGAAATTCATATTTTGCAAAGGATAAACTGCTGCTTTATTTCCAACATAGCCATATACTACATGAGATTGGATAGAAAGAATACTTTTGGGTTTGGTGGGTATATTCATTTTGGAACTCTCCTTTATTTGGTTGGTATTTGGTTGTTTTTAAAGTCTTTTAGTTTTGATTTTTTCATTTTACTATTTTATAATCTAAAACTATACTTCTATTCTAAATCAAAAATAAACTTATTTTGCAATTTATTTATGAATTATTATTTTAGTTTGGAAAAAATCAGTTTATTATCAAAAATACTTCAATTTTTTTTAATCATTTCAAAAAAAGAATGGTAATTTTGATATAATAAAGTTAATGAAAACAAACGAAAAATAAATAAAAAAAGAAGCAAAATAAAAAAACGCCAAAACCAAACCAGAAAATAAAACCACCCTTAAATTGGGTAAAAAATCAAAAAAACAATTCAATAAACGGAAGTAATTTAAAATGTCAATTCTTTTAGAAAAAATAAAAACTTTACCGCCCAATCCTGGTTGTTATCTTTTCCAAAACAAAAATGATACCATCATTTATGTTGGCAAAGCCAAAAATTTAAAAAAACGCGTCCAAAGTTATTTTACCAAAAGCAACAACTTAAAAACAACGATGCTAATTGAAGAAACCCAAGATTTTTTCTACATTATTACTAACAACGAACAAGAAGCCTTCATTTTGGAAGCTAACTTAATCAAAAAACACACTCCTAAATATAATTTCAAACTTTTGGATGACAAAACTTACCCTTATATTGAAATTACTAAAGAAAAGCACCCACAATTAAAAATTTCGCGATTCAAACAAATTCCTCCAGGAAAAATAATTTTTGGTCCTTATCCCAATCTTAAAAACACCAAAGAAACATTAAAATTGTTGCATCTTTTGTATCCTTTAAGAAAATGTCCGTTAGCATCAAAAAAACCGTGTCTTCATTTTCACATCAATCAATGCCTCGGTGCTTGCGCAGGAAAAACAATTAATTATAAACCCAACATTGAGGCAATTAATAAATTTTTAAAAGGAAATATCAAAGATATTTTAAAAAAATTACACCATTTAATGCAAACAGCTAGCGAAAAAATGTTTTATGAAAATGCCCAAGAATACCGAGATATTATCTATGCAATCAAACAGACTACCAAAAAACAACTTATCAGCAATCAAAAACTCAAAAATTGCGATATTTTTGCCTATGCATTTAATCAAGACCAAATATCAATTCAAATTTTAAAAATGCGCCAAGGAAATATCGTTGATTCTTATCATAGCGTTTTTTCATATGTGGGCTTTGTGTGGGAAAACATTTTAACTTATCTTAATTGTTATTATCAAAAAAACCTTAAACCAGACATAATTATTACAGGCAAAAGCCAAGATGAAACTATTTTGCAACAAATGATAACTAACCAAACTTTATTGGAACAAATCTTGCAAACCAAAGTAAATATTGCTCATAAAGGAGACAAAAAGAAACTTTATTTGCTAGCCTTAAAAAACGCCCAAAATGATTTAGCTAACAATAATTTAATCTATCAATCCAAAGACCAAAAAATCCAAGAATCCTTAGACAAATTGGCAATTATTTTTAATAAAGATATTAAAAGAATTGATTTTTTTGATAATTCTCAACTATTTGGACAAGCCTTTGTGGCAGCAAGAATTGTATTTAATCATTTTGAATTTGACAAAAAACTTTATCGAACTTTTCACATTAAAGGCAAATTTCCTAACGAATATCAAGCTTTCGAAGAAACACTTACACGTTGTTATAACAAAGACAAGGAAGTTAAAAATGATTCACCAGATTTAATTTTGGTTGATGGCAGTTTAGGACAGTTAAGACAAAGCCAAAAAACTTTAAAGAAACTAGGCTATGAAATTCCTTTAGGAGCATTGCAAAAAAATAACAAACATCAATTAACTCATCTTGTAACTTTGCAAGAAAAATTAATGTTGGAACAAAGCCCTAATTTATTTTATTTTTTAAAAAGTTTAAGCGAAGAAGTCCATCGTTTCACTGTTGCTTTTCACCGCAAAACCAAAAACAAACTAGATTATAAAACTACTTTATCAAATATAAAAGGAGTTGGCGCTGTTAGAAAAAAAGCCATCTTAAATCATTTTGAAAGTTTAGAAGCCATCAAAAAAGCCACTTTGCAAGATTTTCAAAAAATAGGAATTAATCAAAAGTTGTTTTTGTTAATTAAAAAGAGTTTATAAAAGTGGGCAAATAGACATTTATTAAAAATATTGATAAAAACATGGACAAAAATTTTGGAACACAGAAAAACAACCATCTAAATATTTTGAAATTAAAAACCAAAAATCACCAAAATAAAAAAACAAACGCAAGGAGCAACAAATGAGTTTAACAAATTTATTTAAATTGCAAAGTTCTTTAAAACCAAGTGGCGACCAACCCCAAGCAATTCAAAAATTGGTTAATAATTTTAAACAAGGTTTACAAGAACAAATTCTTTTGGGAGCTACTGGCACTGGAAAAACTTTTACCATTGCAAATATTATTCAACATTTACAACAAAAAACTTTGGTTATTGCTCACAACAAAACATTAGCAGGACAACTCTACAACGAATTAAAAGCCATGTTTCCCAACAATCGCGTAGAATATTTTATTTCTTATTATGATTACTACCAACCAGAAGCATATGTAGCATCAAGCGACACTTACATTGAAAAAGACTCCAAAATCAACGATGAAATTGATCAGTTGCGTCATAGTGCCGCAGGTTCATTACTTAACCGCGATGATGTAATTGTAGTTGCTTCGGTTTCGTGCATTTATGGAGTAGGCGACCTTAAAGATTATCAAAAATCAACACTACATTTACAAATTGGAGATAAGTACGAAAGGCAAGCATTAATTAACAAGTTGATAGAATTAAAATATCAAAGAAATGAAATTAATTTTCAAAGAGGAGCTTTTCGAGTAAGAGGTGACATTATAGAAATTATTGCCTCATCTAGCAAAGAAATTGGTATCCGCATTATTTTTTTTGGCAATGAAATTGAAAATATTCAAAATTTTGATGTTTTAAATGGCAAAGCAATTACGAATCTTAAATTAATTACTCTTTTTCCTGCTAGTCTATATGCTACAAATACCCAAAAATTACAAGAAAGTATCAAAAGAATTCGCCAAGAATTAAAGGAACAAATTAGTCATTTTGAAAAAACTAACCAACTTTTAGCAGCTCAAAAAATTAAAATGCGCACTTTACATGATTTAGAAATGTTAGAACAAATAGGCAATTGCAATGGTGTTGAAAATTATTCAAGACATTTAGCACTCAAAGAAAAAGGCGAGGCACCATCAACTTTAATTGATTTTTTTGGAAATGAATTTTTAACCATTATTGACGAATCTCATGTAACTATTCCCCAAATTAAAGGAATGTATTTTGGTGATTTTTCTCGTAAAACCAACTTAGTAAATTTCGGTTTCAGACTACCAAGTGCCCTTGATAACAGACCTTTAAAATTCCATGAATTCCAAGCCAAAATGAATAAAGTTATCTATCTTTCAGCTACTCCTGGCAACTATGAATTAACTAAAAAAATCCCCATTGTAGAACAAATTATAAGACCTACTTTTGTCCTTGATCCAGAACTTGAAATAAGACCAACCCACAACCAAATGGATGACCTTTACTTTGAAATTAAACACCAAACTAAAAATAATCAAAGAATTTTGATAACTACTTTAACTATTAATATGAGCGAGGACCTAACTGCTTATTTAAAAAATTTATGCATCAAAGTAGCTTATTTACACAGTGAAATTAAATCTTTACAAAGACTTGAAATTTTAAAAGATCTAAGGTTGGGAAAATACGATTGTTTGGTGGGAGTTAATCTTTTGAGGGAGGGACTTGACTTACCTGAAGTAGCTTTAGTAGCTATTTTGGATGCTGACAAACAAGGTTTTTTAAGAAACGAAAGAAGCCTTATCCAAACTATTGGAAGAGCAGCTAGAAACATTACAGGCAAAGCTATTATGTATGCTGATTGTATTTCTCCTGCTATGCAAATTGCTATTGAAGAAACTAATCGTAGAAGAAAAATCCAACAACAATACAACGAAACAATGAAAGTAACACCAACTGCTCTTAACAAAACTATTTTAGAAACAATTTCAATCAAACAAAAAGAAAGTGCCCAAAATGAAAATGAAAATGGTAAAGTTAAGGGACAAAAAAAGTTGCAAACACATACAAATATTACAGCTAAAAATAAAGAAATTAAACGTTTACAAAAAATGATGAAAGAAGCTGCTAAAACCCTTGATTTTGAAAAAGCAGCTACATTAAGAGATTTGATTTTGGAGTTAGAGAAAAAAGGCAAAAAAGATTAATATGAGTCTACATAACTGATAAATGATATAATATTACTGGAAAAAACATTTATAATACTTTATAATACTTTATAATACTTTAAAAGGGGATTTTATTATGATTTTGATTCAAATTAATCGCATCTGCGACCTTAAACCTTATTTTTATTACGCCCTAGAACAATACGCCCTTAATCATTTATTAAAGCAAAAACCTGAAAAAAACTTCTTTTTTATTTGGAAAATCAAAGGAGTTGTAGTTGGGAAAAATCAAATAATTGAAAACGAAGTTAATTTAGATTACCTCAAAGAACATAAAATTCATTTATTTAGAAGACCTACTGGCGGAGGATGTGTTTATAATGATCCTCAAACTCCTCTTTTTAGCATTATTGCCAAAAAAGAAAAAAATTTCAGTTTTAAACCTTTTTTAGCTAAAATTGTCGTTGCATTACAAAAATTAGGACTTAATGTTGAATTTAGTGGCAGAAACGACATTTTACTAGAAGGCAAAAAAATTTCTGGAAATGCCTTTATGCAAAACCAAAATGGCATGGTAACTCATGGAACACTTCTTTATAATTGCGATTTTCAAACTATGATAAACACAATTACTCCAAACGACCAAAAATTAATTTCTAAAGGAATTGCAAGTGTACGTTCCCGAGTAACTAACCTCAAAGGCTATCTTCCAGATATGTCACAAGAAAAGTTAATGCAGTATTTAACTGAGGCTTTAACTGACCAAACTTATGTACTTAGTGACCAAGAAATAAAATCAATAGAAAAAGATTCTCTCAAATTTGCTTCCAATGAATTTTTATTTTTAACCCAACCCCATCACACCCAAATACTTAAAAAACGTTTTTCTTGGGGAGGATTAGAAATTTTTTTAGATATTAGATTTGGTTTAATTGAAAAAATGACTTTGATTGGAGATTTCTTTCACAAAGAAGATAATTTAGAACAATTTAGCAAACTTTTTGAAGGAATAACTTATCAAACTGAAAAAATACAAGAAGTTTTGGAAAAAACAAACATAGGTTTTTATATTTTGGATGCTACTAATGATGATTTTTTAAGCTTACTTAAAGAAGGTATTTTAGAAGAAAAACTTAAAAATTTAAATTATTAGCAATTACTAAAATAGTTCTAAATTGAAAAATTTTTATATAGACTATCAAAAAAAGATAAACAACGAAAAAACTACACAAAAAACTAGCAAAATAAAATATGAAAATAAAATCGAAGGTATATTTATGTTAAATAATCAAAAAAATGTTTTAAGAAAAATCATTGCCATTTCTTTCTTATTATTTTTGGCTTTTGGTTTGGAACTTCTTTCTCGTTATACTATTAATGCAACAATCCCTTGCAATTATGCTTTTTTTCGCATTGAATTAATTTTTATCATTTTAATAGGTTATCTTTTTGGACCTAAATACGGATTTTGGGCTAGTTTATTTTATCTTTTAATTCATTATGTTTTGGAATTTTCTTTTATGGAAGTGTTATTACACCATACACACGAAAATCATAATCACAGTCATGACCACGAAAACGAACATGCAAGCAAAGCCCTTATTTTCCTTTACAGATTTTTTCTTCCCTATATTGTCTGCTCTTTTTCGGGCTTATTTTATCAAAAAAACTTAAATCATCTCACCAAAAAAACACCTATTATAATAACTTTAGTATTAATTAGTGTAGTTCAAATTATTTCAAGCATTTTATTTATTAATTTATTACAAGAAAACTTTGCCAAAAAAACTTTTTTAAAGTGGTTCATCCCAAGTCCTTCTTATTCTTGGTCGCTTAATCTTATTTATAGTTTTTCATCAGTTATTGTAAGTAATACCATCATAGGAGCTTTATTTTATTTAATTAATTTACGTCTTAAAGATAATATGGAATTTTTATATGGTTTTTCCAAGGAAAATTAAATTTTGGAAAATCTTTTTTTCAACCCAAACAACATAAATTTTTGTGCGCTATTCACTTTTATTAATTTAATTACACACAAATTTAATTAAAATAATTTTTTTATAACCTTTTCTTTTATAAATTTCATCATGGAGACTTACTTAGTGTTTTTCAAACTTTTTAACAAAAACAAAATTATTATCTGCTTTATTTTGCCATTATCTTTAATTTTATTATTTTTAATTAGTCTAGAATTATCATATTTTTGGATAGAAAAAAATCAATTAAAAAACGCTTCTTTAATAAATATATACGAACTATTTGCAAAATTTAAAGCCAACGAAATTAAAAAAATTCATTATACTTATAAAAGCCAATACAGCATTTGGAACAAAGAACATTATTTAATCCAAGCAGAAAGTTTTGATAATCAAAAATATTATTGTAAAATGGCAGCCTCCAATTATGATTATTTAGTATATGCTTTTCATTCATATAAAGATGTTTTGGTAGAAGTCAAAGAAAATATCCAATTTAATTTTTTAGAATTATATTTCAAATTTATAAGTTATCTTTTTTCTTTTATTTTTGGATTTTATATTTTAATTCATCTTAAACAAATGTTATCAAACAAAATAAATAAATTTAATACAAACATTGATTCTTCCAAAGACAAAATAACTTTTGCAGATGTAGCAGGTCTTGAAGAAGAAAAAAAAGAAATCCAAGAATTAATAGATTTCTTAAAACATCCTCAAAAATATTATAAAATGGGCTTTGCAATTCCTAAAGGAGTATTATTAGAAGGACCTCCAGGAACAGGAAAAACCTTACTTGCAAAAGCATTAGCTAATGAGGTCAAAATTCCTTTTTATGCTGTTTCTGGTTCTGAATTTGTCGAAGTTTATGTAGGCGTTGGAGCTTCTAGAATAAGAGATTTATTTCAAAAAGCCAAAAGCACTACTCCTTGCATTATTTTTATTGATGAAATAGATGCTTTAGGAGCCAAAAGAAAAAACAACTCCATCATAGAATCACGAGAACACGACCAATCCCTAAACCAACTTTTATTAGAAATGGATGGTTTTTTTAAACTTTCACAAATCATCATTATTGCTGCTACTAATAGAATAGATATACTAGATCCTGCTTTGATTCGTCCAGGTAGATTTGACCGTAAAATCAAAATTAATTTACCTAATCTAAAAGCTAGAGAAACTATTCTAAAAGTTCATGCTAAAAATAAAAATATTTCTTTGGATGTTGATTTTTACAAATTAGCTTTAATTACTGAAGGTGCATCAGGTGCCCAACTTGCAGCCATTCTCAATGAGGCTTTAATTTTGGCTATCAGAAATAACAAAGACCAAATCAATAAACATTTTTTAGAACAAGCAATTAAACGCATATTAAATTAATATTGCCAAATCCCTAAAATATAAAAAAGTTAACTTAAAATAAGTTAACTTTTTATTTTATAAAATGATATTATTTTGTAACATCAGTATCAGCAAAAATAAAAACTTTGGTTGGTAAAATTGCACTAGAAACAAAAATTTGATTTTTAGTATCTTGAATTTCTTCTACACCATCTCCAATAATGTGTTTTTCACGTAAAAATGGCAAAAAGCGATATTCAACAAACCTAATCTTATTTTGTTTAATTACTGTGGCAAGGTTTTTATTTAGTTCTTGCAATTGTTCTTGAGAAAAAATACTCAAAGGCAAAGTAGAAACTATCCCTTTTATTTGTTTTATTTGAGTTTCATCAATTTGCTTCTTTAACAATTCAATAAAATTACAAGCATCTCCTTCGATAACTGTTAAACCTGGAAATTTATTTATCAAAACATTACATAATTCTTTATCATATTCCAAAGCAATAACATTTTGGGCTCCAAACTTTTGTACTAAATATTTAGTAACATTACCACTGCCTGCTCCTAGTTCCAAAATTTTTTCACCTGTTTTTAAACCTGTGTCTTGTTTTCCTTCAAATTCAAGCACTAAATTACTTAATTGTTTAGCAATATCTTGTGATTCAGGAAAAAGAGAAGAACCCATTTGTTGAGGGTAAAACACCAATTCTTTGGCATGATTCCAATCACTTGTTTCCCTAGGAATAACACAAATCAAAAATGCTCCTAGCACTAAAAGTGCACCTTTATAAAAAGGATGAATTTTTATTTTTTGCACTCCGATTAAACCCATTGCCAAAAGCAAAAAAGAGACAAAAAGTTTAAAATAAGCTACTGTTAAATTGTTTTGGTAATAAGGATTAATAAAATGCGATTTCAAATCCGCTTTAAAACCAAAAATAATAGCAGATAACAAAAAATAGCAAAAAGGATGAACAAAAACTATCCATACTTTTTTCCAACCCAAAAAAGTAATTGGTCGTTTCCACACATAAAAACAATAAATCAAAGGGGCAAAAACATATTGCAAATAATAAGGAATTAGCTGCATTTGCCAATTTGCAGAAATAAAATGCTGTTTGTGGTCTTCAATAAAATCACAAAAAACCAAACTTATAATTAAAATATTTACCAAAGCAACAAAACTTAATATTTGATAAAATTTAGTAGTTCTATATTTAGTTAAAGCAATTATTGCAACTACCAAAATTAAAAAAATACTTTGTCTTGTATAATGAAAAATATTTTTACAATAAGCAAATGAGTCTAGATGCGTTTGCAAACAACTATCAAAAAGCCCCCAAATTAAAATTATTGAAGAAAAAATCACTAACAATAACGAGCTTAAATTTTTTTTAATTTTAATAAAATGAATTGAAAAAAATGAAGAATTAAAAAATTTGTAAAAAGATGTGATTTTCACTTTTGATACCTTCACTTTTTGTTTTTTGTATGATTATAATTATTTGTTTTTGACTCAAAAAAGAAAAAAATTAAATTAATAAAAAATCGAAATAAATTAATAAAAAATGTTAAATTAAAATTATTTTGTTATTTTAAAACAACAATTAAATTATATCATTTTTTAAAACAATCCTTTTTATAATTATCAACAATTAAAAAATAATATTTTTAGCTTTTGCAAAACCAAAATAAGTCAAAAAAATAACGAAAAAATGCAAAAAAAAATAACGAAAAGCCATAAAAAAATGTTAAAATTAAGTTTGATCGGTTTTTTCATTTTATACACATGTTAGATATCAATTATATATCACAAATCAAAATTAATTCAAAACGCATTTTAATAAACTAATTATTATTTGTATCACAAAAGAACAAATCAAAGACCAAATTAATATCAAATATCACCCCAAATTTCACCCAATTAAAGGAGTTTTTATAATGACATCTTTTGAAATTAGACAAATGTGGCTCAAATTTTTTGCAAGCAAAAACCATCACATCGCAAAATCATCTTCTTTGATACCACGAAACGAAGCTAACTTATTATGGGTTAATGCAGGCATTACCCCTTTAAAAAAATATTTTGATGGCACACAAACACCTCCTTTTAGACGCATTACTAACGTGCAAAAATGTATTCGTACCAACGACATCAAAAACGTAGGAAAAACCTCGCGCCATCATACTTTTTTTGAAATGTTAGGCAATTTTTCTATCGGAAATTATTTTAAAAAAGAAGCTATCCACTACGCCTTTGAGTTGTTAACTTCGCCTAAATGGTTTGCTTTTCCCTTAGAAAAACTCTACATCACTTATTTTTTTCAAGACCAAGATACTTATCAATATTGGCTTGACTTAGGAGTAGAAAAAAACCACCTTATTCCTTTAAAGAGCAATTTTTGGCAAATAGGTCCTGGTCCTTCTGGTCCTTGCACCGAGATTTTTTTTGATAGAGGAAAAACTTTTGACCCTCGCAACAAAGAACTAATTATCCAAGATTTAGAAAACGACCGCTTTATCGAAATTTGGAATATTGTTTTTTCTCAATATAATTGCGACCCTAAATTACCTATCGAAAAATATCAAGAACTACCAAGCAAAAACATTGATACTGGGGCTGGTTTAGAACGTTTAGCCTGTATTTTGCAAAACACCAAAACCAATTTTGAAACAGACCTTTTCTTTCCTTTAATAAAAGCTTTGGAAAAAAAGACACAAATCAAATACACAGGACAAGAAAGTTTTAAAATTATTGCAGATCACTTAAAAACTTTGGTTTTTGCAATCAATGACGGAGCAGTCCTTACTAACGAAAAAAGGGGCTATGTCTTAAAAAAATTATTACGAAGAGCTGCTAACGAAGGCAAAAAACTAGGTTTAGACAAACCTTTTTTACATCAATTAGTGCCTCCAACAGTTGCAATGATGAAAGTTTTTTACAAAGAACTATGTACCAACAAAGAAATGATTGCCAAAGTGCTATTGCAACAAGAAAATATTTTTGAACAAACTCTCAAAACTGCCGAAAAAACTTTTTTACAACATCTCACCCAAAACACTTTATCAGGACAAAACTTTTTCAAATTATACGACACTTACGGCATTCCTGAAGATTTAATTTTGGATTATGCTAAAAAGAAAAACATTACAATAGACTACCAAAAATTCCAAGAATTACTCCACGACCACCAAAATTTAAGTAAACAAAATCAAACATCGCAAACACACATGAATAAGCAAGAAGAAGCATTTCTCCAATTTTTAACTCCCAGCGCATTTATAGGTTATACAAATTTTACTTGCAAAACCAAAGTAATCAAAGTTTTTGACAAAGGAATAGTGCTTGAAAAAACACCTTTTTATGCTAATATGGGAGGACAAATAGAAGATGAAGGTTGGATTGACAACACCAAAGTTACCAAAATAACTAAACTACCAAACGGACAAATTTTGCACGAAGTTCAAGGCAACTTTTGCGAAGGTCAAGAAGTTTATGCCTGCATTGAAAAGACTAAACGTAATCAAATTTCTTATCATCACACAGCAACACATCTTTTAGAAGCAGTTTTGCAAAAACAATTAGGCAGCCACCTCAAAAAACAAGGTTCATCAGTGGGATTTAGCTCTTTACGTTATGATTTTAATCATTTTGAAAAAATTACTCCCCAAACTTTATTACAAATAGAAAAAGAAGTAAACCAACTAATTCAAAAAAGTGTTCCAGTCAAAATTGAACAACTTTCAATCCCAGACGCCCAAAAAAAATACACCACTCTTCTAGAACAAAATCAAAAAGCCAAATACAAAGACAAAGTAAGAATCGTAAGTATTGATACTTTTTCAGTGGATTTATGCGGAGGAACACATGCCACAAATACTAAAGATTTAGAACATTTTACTATTTTGTCATGCGAAAGCATTAGCTCTGGTATCTACCGCATTGAGGCAGTTTGTAATAACAATTGCCAAGAAAGTCTCAACGCCAAATTAGTTCCTTACCAAAACGACTTGCACCAACTAACCCAAAAAGCAAAATCCTTACAAACGCAAAACCTCATTTTTGATGTTAAAAATTTTCCTCCAATAACCCAAAGTTATCAAGATATTCTCAATTATCAAAAACATATCAAAGCACAACAACAAGCCTTAGTTCTTTTTGAAAAAAAAGTTTTAGAATATCATCAAAAAAATATGGTACAAGCAGAATCTAATTTTGTACCACCACAAATTACCAAAAAAATGATGTTAACCATTGAAGAAGAAAAACCTTTAGAAGTTCTCAAATTTTTTATGAATCATATTTTTGATAAATACCATTTAGAAGTTTTATTTTTATCTTATGTGCAACCTGAAAAAATTGTTTTTTTATGCAAAAGCAAAACTCTACATGCAGGTAATTTGATTAAAGAAGCTGTATCCTTGGTTTGTGGTTCTGGTGGTGGCAATGCTAGTTTAGCTCAAGGGGGCACCAAAAAAACTAAAAATTTAGAACAAGTGCTTAATTTTGTAAAAACCAAATTAGAAATAAATTAAACTGTTTAAAAAATTTATAATAAAAAAATCCTAAAGGAAAAAATTCCTAAAATTATTAAAAATAATCAAAATTCCTAAAAATTCCTAAAAATTGTTAAAAGGTGTTCGAAATGACAAAAAACAACAAAATAAAAAAGAAAAAAATAATCAAAGCAGAAGAAAAATTAAAATTAAACCCTTTTGAAACCCCAAACCCACTATTTTTCAAATCTTTTAAACAATTATTAATAAAATTATTTGCCCAAAAACACAAAAAAATTGATAAAATGAAGTTGAACCAAAACCAAGAAAAAAAGAATAATTTTTATCATTTAAACCATTTTTTTGACAAATGAGAATGTTTTATTATGTTAAACTGCCAAAATAATGCATCTTTGGGGTTGGATTTAGGTGAAAAAACTTTAGGTATCGCTTTATCACAAACAGGAATTATTGCCCAAAACCTCAAAACTATTTTTTTTGCCACCCACAAATACGATCGATTGATTGCACCTTTACAAGAAATCATTTCTCAATATCAAATTAAAACAATTGTTTTGGGATACCCCAAACACATGAACAACGACATAGGAATTAAAGCCAAAATAAGTAGTGATTTTAAAAAAACGCTAGAAAACAAGTTTGAGCAAGTAAAAGTAATTTTATGGGATGAACGTTTATCTACCGTACAAGCACTCCAAATGTTAAAAACCAATAACAAAAAAAAGGGCAAAATTTTGCAAATGAAAGACGAAATTGCAGCAACCATCATTTTACAAAATTATCTCGATTATATCAAATTACACCCAAACAAAGAGCATTGAAATGTTTGGTTTTAACAAAGAAAAAAACTTACAAAAATTAAAAAAATACGCCCAAGAAAACAAAATCCCCATTATCCAAGACCAAGGATTAGCTTTGTTACTTGATGTAATTTCACAAAACAAAATCACAAATATTTTAGAAATCGGAACTGCCATTGGATATAGCGCTTTGGCTATGAGCTCTCTTAGCACTAAAATTGATACTTTAGAAAGAGATTTTATAAATTATAATTTAGCTAAAAACTTTTTAAAAGAAACTCCCTATCGCATAAATGTAATTTGGGCAGAGGCGTTAATTTATCCTACTTGCAATTTAAAAAAATATGATTTAATTTTTATTGATGCTGCCAAAGCCCAATATCAAAAGTTATTTTGCAAATATGCTCCTTTACTCAAAAAACAAGGCATTATCGTTTTTGATAACCTTAATTTAAGTTGTTTTAAAAAAGCCAAAACGACTAAAAATAATCAAGGAATTTTCAAAAAAATGCATAATTTTCAAACTTTTTTAACAAATCACCCAGATTTTTGCACCACTTTTCAAGATGTAGGTGATGGGTTGATTATTTCTTATCTCAAAAAATAATTTAGGAATTTTGAAAAACCATCAAAAAATAAAAAAAGAAGGTCTTTTATTTATGAATAATAAAATTTATGAACTTACCCAATCAGGAATAGAAAAATTAAAAAAAGAATTAACTTTTTTAAAAGAAGTTAAAAGAAAAGAAAATTTAGAAGCTTTAAAAGAAGCGCGCGAACAAGGAGATTTATCCGAAAACGCTGATTATGATGCTGCTAGAAACGAACAAGCTTTAATAGAACATCGCATCTCAGAAATCCAAAATATTTTAAAAAATGTCCGCGTAGTTAAAGTTTCCAAAGAAAGAGAAGTAAGTATTGGCAAAAAAGTATCTTTGGAGCTTTTACACACCAAACAACAACAAGAAATTGAATTAGTAAGCACCTTGGAAGCAGATCCTTTTACCAACAAAATTTCGATTGAATCTCCTTTAGGACAAAATATCAAAGGGCACCAAATAGGAGATGTTGTTTTTGTTACCGGCGAAACTGGAAACACTTTTAGAGTCAAAATTGTAGATGTCCAATAAAATGACTTGCCCCAACAAACTTTTCATTCCTCAACACTATTTTCCTTGTGTCTTGCAAATTCCTTTTGAGTTGTTTCAAAAACAAGGCATTAAAGCGTTAATTTTTGATCTAGACAATACTTTAATTGAATGCAACAAAGATATTTTAGATGAACAAATTAAAAACCTTTTAACTAAATTATCTCTTATTTTCAAAGTCGTTATTCTTTCTAATGCCTCTAAAAAACGCCTCCACAAAGTTTTAAAAAATGATTTTACTTTTATATATTTAAATTTATTAAAAAAAAAACCATCCCCTACAGCTTTTCAAAAAGCATGCCAACTTCTCAAATTGGAACCCACACAAATGTTGATGATAGGAGACCAACTTCAAACAGATATCAAAGGAGCTAATCAAGCAGGTTTTTGTTCTTTATTGGTAAAACCCCTAAATCGCTTTCAAGAAAGCGCGTTTACCAAATTCAATCGTTTTTATCGTGAAAAAAAGTTTTTAACCAATCTCAAAAAACAAGATTATCACCTTTGGAAAGAAAAATTTCAAGACTTTGAAGGAAAATGAAAATAATATGTTGTTACACAAAATTCGTCAAGCTGTCGAAACTAAATTAAAAAACTATCCTTTGCGGTTAGAACACACTATAAGAGTTTATCGCACTGCTACCAAAATGGCAAGACATTATAACAAACCTTTGTTGCCTATTCAAATTGCAGCTTTATTTCATGATTACACCAAAAACGACACCTTAGAACAACAAAAACCCTATCTTACTCAAGCCAATATCCAAAAATACAGCAAAACGCCTGCTATTTTTCACGCTCTATCTGCTGCAAACATCTTAAAAAAAGAATTTGGCATCACAAATGTCACTATTCTTAATGCCATCAAAAAACATGTTTGGGGTGATAAAAAAATGAATTATTGCGATAAAATTGTATTTTTAAGTGACAAATTAGAACCTCAACGAAATTTTTCCCAAATAAAATATTTTCAAAAGCTAGCCTACTTTAACCTCAATCAAGCCGTATATGAACTTCTTAAAAGTAATTTTGATTATTTCAGCCAAAAAGGATCCCCTTTGCCTTACAATTACCAAGAAATTTTATCCTCTTTGAAAAACTCCATCAAAAGAAAAATATTTTCATGACAAAGACAACAATTATCATCGGAGGAAAATTCAAAGGACACAAAATCAAACTAGTGCCATCACCTCACACCAAAGCCACTAGCTCTTTGGTCAAAGAATCTCTTTTTAATACTTTTGGAGCCTCAGTCCAAAACAAAATCTTTTTAGATTTATTTGCAGGCAACGGTTCTTATGGTTTTGAGGCTTTAAGCAGAGATGCTAAACAAGCCTATTTTGTGGATGCTTCATTAAAAGCTTTTCAAACCTTAAAAGAAAACCACCAAAAATTAAAACTGGATTTAGAACAAAGCATTATTTTTTATGGCCATTTTATTCAAGCTTTAAAAAAATTCCAAAAAGCCAACTTGATTTTTGATTTTATTATTTTAGACCCTCCTTATTTTAAAGATTTTTATTTACCTGCTTTTGAATATTTAGACAAATTAACACATCAAAATAGCATTATTATTTGTGAATTACATCGCAAAATTGTTTTGCCTACACAAATTAAAGAATTTGTTTTACAAAAAGAAAAACAATACGGTAATAAAAAAATTCAATTTTATCAAAAAATTTAGACTTTCACCAAGGAAAAAACAAAAAAGAAAAATAAAAAAGGAGTTCAAAATGAACAATATTTGGTTATATGTAAATCCAATTATAGGATTTTTATTAGGCGGGGTTTTAGGAGCTTTTTTAATGTTTCATGGGTTTAAAAAACATTTACAACAAAATCCTCCCATCAGTGAAAAACAAATCAAAGAAATGTTTCGCCAAATGGGTCGTACCCCTTCTGAAAAACAAATTCGTCAAATTATGAACAGCATGAAACAAGGCAAATAAAATAATGTTTGAAAGTATCTTTTTTAAATTTATTTTTATTGTTTTTATTTGTCTTTTAGTTATTTTTATAATGAATTATTTTTATCGTAAAAATGTTAAAAACAAAATTATAAATTATTTATTGTCTTGTAGCAATTTAGAACAAGAAATATTAAAAAGTTTTTTGCAAAATCCTCACAAAACTTTTTCCTTGACAAAAGATGCCAACATTACCAAAAATTTATTACAATTGAATATCATTTTTTTAAAAGAAATAGTTTCGGATGCTAAATATAATAATTATGTTTTTAACCCTTTAATAAAAAAAATTATTCACAAAAATAAAAATTTAAAAAAAATTTACCATGAATAATTTTGATCATTTAAACATTTATAATTTCAAAGTTATATAATAAAAAAACACCTTTAAAAGGTGTTTTTTTATTATATCATGAAAAATTTTTATTCTGTAATCAATTCATTGTAATTTGCAACTTTAACAGAAACATTTTCATCAGCACTAATTAAACGAGAAATAGGGCATCTTTTATGAGTTGCATCTGCGATTATTTCAGTTTGTTCCAGCGTCATATCTTGAATTCCTAAAATAGCAGTAGGTTTAAAATAAAAACCTTTATCATCTTTTTGCATTTCTAAAGTTACTTTTACTTTTAAATCTTTATTTGTATAGACTTGTTCTGCTAAAATCTTTTTAGAAGTTTTATAAAAACAAATTGCCCAAGAAAGACAAAATAAATCAACAGGTCCTGATTGTTTGTTACTTGGTTCTAAAGCTGAAACTAATTTTTTAGTGATGCCTTCTTTTTCTTCAAAAAAACATAAATCATCTAAATGGGGATTAAAATAAGCAGTTGTTTTAAAAATAATCATATTATAAAACCTTTCTTTATTAAAAAAATATTTCTTTTTTTATGCATTTCTTTAAGCATCTATTTTATTATAACATCAAAATAAGTTAAAATATAATTATTTTGATTAAAACTAGAGTTGATAATATTTTGCACATCAATAGCTACTTGATGCATATTTGTATTGCAATAATGATCGTATTTTAAAGGAGGATGAATAATTATTTCTACTACTTTTTTTTGCCAAAAACGCTTATTTTTGATTTGACTGGCTCCTTTGATAGTTAAAGGCAAAATAGAAGATTTACTTTTGCAAGCAATTTTAAAAGCTCCTCCTAAAAGTGGCATTGCTTGTTCGTTATTTCTATCTTTAATGCCTCCCTCAGGAAAAACTACCATTGCCATACCATTTTTAACTTTAGGCACTGCCTTTATTAAATTTTGGGCAGTTTTTCTGATATCATCCCTTGAGATTACCATACAATCCAAAGATAAAAAAGCTAATTTTAAAAACCATGCAGTTCCAAAAAAACAATTAAAATTTTGTTTGGGAGCAAATGATAAAGTTCTTGGAATAACACTTGTAATAACAAAAGGATCGGTGTATGACTTGTGATTGGCATAAATAACAACGTTTTCTTTTGAAGGGATTAAATGAGGATTTCGAACTACTACTTTAATTCTTAAAAAACGGTTGACAAAACGCGACAAACTACGCGAAACAAATCCTTTAAAATAATGATTATGGGGCAAAAAAGTCATTAAAACGAGGCAAAAAACCAAAATTATAAACGTTATTAAAAAAGCAAACAACAAGCCCAAAATTAAATTAACTGGCAGTTTGTAGCAAAAAGAAAAATCAACTAGCATAGTTTTGGAAGTTTGCAAAAAAACAAATGTTAGCCAAACGAAAACAAAAATAAAAGTTAACATTTGGGCGTATCTAATTTCTTTTGATAAACGGCAAAAATTAATTGTGGGTGAATTTCTTTTTGGATTAATTGGTATTGTGATAAGTCAATTTTGGGAAAAAAAACATTTCCTTGATGTCTTTGTAAAATGTGGGTGATGTATAAAGTTGTTACCCAAGGTAAGGTTTGTTGATAGATTTTTCCTCCGCCAATAATAAAAATATCTTGGACAGCATCACTTGCCATGAAGGATTGCAAATCAGAAACAACAGTACAATTAGGCAATTCCAAATCATGTTTTAAAGATGCTACATAAGTTTTTTTAAAATTAAAGGGCTTATTTTTGAAATAATTTTTTAAGGATTTATAAGTTTCATACCCCATTAAAACATTTTGATTAAGGGTAATTTTTTTAAAATATTGTAAATCTTGGGAATAATGCCAAGGTAGTTTGTTGTCTTTGCCAATCAAATAATTGCCGTCAAAGGCAGTAATTAAATTAATCATACAGCAATATCGCCTTTCAAAATGCCATCACATTGATAATTTTGCAAAGTAAAATCACTAAATTTAAAATCATCAATATTTTTGATGTCAGGATTTAAAATCATTTGAGGTAATTTTTTAGGAGTTCTTTGAATTTGGGTCTGAACTTGTGCAAGGTGATTGGAATAAATGTGGGCATCTCCTAAAGTATGGATAAATTCGTAAGGTTGTAAGTTAGTTACTTGTGCGACCATCATAAGTAATAAAGAATAAGAAGCGATATTAAAAGGTATTCCCAAAAAAACATCTCCACTACGTTGATATAATTGCAAGGAGAGTTTGCCTTGATGAACGTAGAATTGAATTAAGACATGACAAGGTGGCAATGCCATTTGGTTTAATAAGGGCGGATTCCAAGAATTAAGAATCAAACGCCTGGAATTGGGATTGGTTTTGATTTCAGAAATTAAAAATTTGATTTGATCAACGCCATTAAAATCGCGCCATTGTTTACCATAAACAGGACCTAAATTACCGTGCTTTATGGCAAAAAGAGGATCATTTTTAATTTTTTCTACAAATTCTTTTAATGTTTCATTTTGAAAAAAAGCTGATTGTTTATATTTTTGATAAGGCCATTCATTCCAAATATTAACATTGTTTTGTACCAAATAACAAATATTAGTATCCCCTTTTAAAAACCATAAAAGTTCGTGGATAATTGATCTAAGATTCATTTTTTTAGTAGTTAACAAAGGAAAACCTTCTTCAAGATTAAAACGCATTTGGTAGCCAAAAACACTTTTGGTACCTGTATTAGTGCGGTCGTTTCTAAAACTGCCTTTTTGCAAAATAAAACGACATAAATCTAAATAAGTATTCATAATTGTATAACTCCTTGTTTTTTAATTGAATAAATGTTTGATGTTTATCGGGACAAAAGATATAAAACTTCTGTGTAAATGGCAGTTAAGGTAATTAATTGGTCAATTGAAATAGATTCATCCACTTGATGAGCTAAAGACTTTTGATTGGGGAAAACAGGTCCGAAAGGAACTAAATTAGGGGCACATTTAGCATAAGTTCTACCACCACTACACAAAGGCGCAGTTAAAAAATCATGAGTATGTTTTTGATAAATATTTACTAAAGTTGTTATTAATTCGCTATTGGGATTGATATACATAATAGGATAATGAAAATCAGTTTTTAAAAGAAATTGATTCTTTTTGGCTGCTTTTTTCAATTGAAAAAGGGTTTTTTCAAATGTAATTCCTTTAGGATATCTTAAATTAAGAGTAAAAAAGCTTGTTGTTTTTCTAATATCAAAAAACCTGATTGACAAGTTAAACTTGTGGTTTTTTCATCCAAGTGAAAAATTCCTATTTTATGACCATCTAAGCTATCTACTAAATAATCGTTAAAAAAAATTACTAAATTATTAGTAATGCCTAACGCTTTGAGAACTTTCATCAAATCATAAAGGGCGTGTTTGCCTCTTTCTGGAGTCGAACCGTGTACTGATTTTCCATAAAAAGTTATTTTTAACAAATATCCTTGCGGTTCTAAAGTGGCTTTAGTATCGTTTTTAGGCAAACAATTATTAAATAAAGTTTTATAAGAGGGATCAAATTTTAGAACTGCTTGTGCCAAATCAGGAACTACATTTGTTGCTTTACCACTTTTAATACTTATAATTCTGTCATCCAATACCACACCTTGCAAAGAAAAATCACAAAGACCTTTTTCACAGTAAACAGCAGGAAAACGACTATCAGGAACAAAAACAGACACAGGCACTTCAGGCAATTTAGTAAAATAATGTTTCATACAACGAAATCCAGTTTCTTCATCCACACCCAAAATTAATTTAATCCTTTTTGATAAAGGCAATTTGAGTTCTTTCAAGATTTTTAAAGCAAAATAAGCAGCAATTGTAGGTCCTTTATTATCTTGTGCACCTCTTGCCATAAATTTTTTCATTGGCAATAAAACCTTTATAAGGGTGATGAGTCCAACCAGTTCCTGCTGGCACTACATCCAAATGACCAATCATACCAACCCATTCTTTTTGGTTGCCGTATTCAATATGACCAACGTATCCTTCTAAATTCAGGGTTTTAAAGCCGCTTTGGGAGCCTAAATCAAGCATAAAATCAAGGGCTTGTTGGTTTCCTTCGCCAAAAGGAGCGCCTGTTCTATTAGAATCAAAGGTGGTAAGTTCAGCGTTAATTTTTAATAATGTTTGCAAAGCCTCAATTAAGGCGTCTTTTCTTTTTAAAACCTCTTTTTTAAAATCAATCATTTTTTTTTATAACCCCTTTAAAACTTTGGATGGATAATTTTTTATGTTTTTGTATCAAAATAATCCAAATAATTATAAACACAAGTAATGGAAAAATGAACTTTTAAATTTTTGTGAAATATAGAGATAAATTTTTAATTTTTTGAAGTTTTTGCAAGTAGCAAAGTTGGATGCCAAATGTCTGGTTTTAAAAACAATAGGTTGTTAATTTTATTTTGCTAATTCATATAAAGCTTCTGTGTAAATGGCAGTTAAGGTAATTAATTTATCAATTGAAATAGATTCATTTTTTTGATGAATTAAAGAAACTTCATCGACAAAAGTAGGTCCAAAAGGTACTAAATTAGGGGCGCATTTTGCAAAAGAACCACCACCCACACACATAGGTTTGGAAACTAAATCATTAGTATGTTTTTGATAAACTTTTAATAATGTTTGCATTAATTCACTTTTAGGATCAACATACATAATGGGATGATGAAGGGTAGTTTTGAGGCAAAAATGTTGGCTCTTGGCTGCTTTTTCCAATTGAAAAAGGATTTTTTCAAATGTAATTCCTTTAGGATATCTTAAATTAAGAGTGAAAAAAGCTTGATTATTTTCTAATTTTAAAACTCCAGAAAAACAAACCAAATTATAAGTTTCTTCATCAAAGTGATTAATGCCTAATTTTTTTCCATCCAAACTATCTACCAAATATTGATCAAAAAAATCAACCAAAGTATTTGTAATTCCCAATGCTTTAAGAACTTTCATCAAATCATAAAGGGCATTTTTTCCTGTTTCAGGAGTCGAACCATGCGCAGAAACGCCGTGAACTTCAAGCTTTAACAAATCGCCTTGTGGTTCTAAAGTGGCTTTGATGCTGTTGGTTTTAACAAAATTATGAAATAAATCTGAGTAGTTAGGATCAAATTTTAGAACTGCTTGTGCCCAATCAGGAACAACATTAGAGGCTTGCCCGCTTTGAATACTTACAATTCTATTATCTAAAACTGTGCCTTCAAAAGTAAAATCCCCAATTCCTTTTTCGCAATAAATAGCAGGAAAATGGCTGTCAGGAACAAAACCAGATACAGGTAATTCAGGGACTTGTTTAAAATAGTGTTTCATACAACGAAATCCAGTTTCTTCATCGACACCCAAAATTAATTTAATTCTTTTGGAAAACGGCAAATTTAGTTCGTGCAATATTTTCAAAGCCCAGAAAGCTGCCATTGTAGGACCTTTATCATCTTGAGTTCCTCTGCCATAAAGCGTGCCATCAACAATTAAAGCCGCATAAGGTGGATAGCCCCAACCAGTTCCTGCTGGCACTACATCCAAATGACCAATCATACCAACCCATTCTTTTTGGTTTCCGTATTCAATATGACCAGCGTATCCTTCTAAATTCAGGGTTTTAAAGCCGCTTCGGGAGCCTAAATCAAGCATAAAATCAAGGGCTTGTTGATTTCCTTCGCCAAAAGGAGCGCCTGTTCTATTAGAATCAAAGGTGGTAAGTTCAGTGTTAATTTTTAATAATGTTTGCAAAGCCTCAATTAAGGCGTCTTTTCTTTTTAAAACCTCTTTTTTAAAATCAATCATTTTCTAACCTCTTTTTTATTATTTTTATTTTTTTTGTTAATTTTGTTAATTTTAATTTTTTTGTTTGTTGCTTGTGTTGTTTTTTGTTTGTATATTTTGTTGGAAACACTTGCAAAATCAAAAACACAAACACAAAATAAAATGTAAGCGTAGATAAGGTATTTTTTTAATTTCGGTCATAATAATCAATATTAATCTATATAATAAAGCAGATATTTGAGCAAAAATAAGAGGGAAAGGCGAAAAACAAAATATTAATTCTACATTTATTTTTATACTTTATCTACATCTTAATACTTAAATTTTAACATTATTTTAGCATTTAAAAGAAGAAAAATATTTTTTTTATAAAAAATAAAAAAGTGTTTCTTTTTCGTTTTGATTCAGTTATAATATTAGTGGATTTTAAAGGAATTCGAGAAATTTTCAAAAACCGCTAGTAATAAATTCGTTTAAAATTCTTTAGTTCATCTTAAACTTTTTGCATTTTACAAATTTGTACATTTGGATTTTGCAAAGATTAAGATATTAGAAAGCAAAAATAAAATCATTGAAAAATATTTACCAAAAACAACCTTGTTTAAAACAAAGGTTTATTTATTGTTTAAGTGCATTATTACTTTTGATCTTATTTGTAATAAGTTTTAATTACACTTTAAAAGCTGCTCCAACAGAACCAATAGATATCAGCACTATTGAAAAAAATATAGGATCTTTTGAAAGTGCACCAAATGAAAAAAAAATCATTGAAAAAATTGTAAAAAATCAAAAAAATATAAGTGGTCTTGCTATTGGAGACGATTTAGAAGTTGTTTCGATAAACAATAACAAAGCAACTGTCAAAGCAAAAGAAAATTCTAAAAAAATTAAAGGTCAAGTAGAGGTTATTTTTAATGTAAAAGAAGACCTAAATGTTTTAATTCAAAATAAAGCTTTAGGGGATATAGAATTAAATAAAATTCACAGTGAAGCATTGATTTCTAATGAGGATTTATTAAATGCCATTGAAAGTAAAAATAATGGTTTAGTAATTACAAAAGAAGATATTTATTTTCCTAAAAAAGATCGCTCAAAAGGTTATATAACCATTGAAGCATTGGATAAATCTCCTAAATATAAAGGAAAAGCTAAATTAACTTATCAAATTAAAAAAATAAATAAAGAAGAGTTTATTGCGGAAGTTAAAAAAAAATATAATATTCCATTTGACTCAACCATAAAACAAAATCAATTAGATGAAACAATTGAAAATGTAATTGCAGAAGAAGTAGGAAACCCAGATTCAACTAAAGACTTAGTTATGCAAAAAGTTCAAGAAGCAGTCGCACTTTTATTAAATGATGGCAATACTTTATCTGAAACATTAACAACTTCTATGCCCAATGAAGAAGAGTTGCAAAACAACTCACAAACAATATTATCTCCTAAAATAACAAGCGAAAAAACAGATAATAACAAAAATACAAATTATGGATTTTATATTGTTATTGCTTGCATTATATTAATTTCCATCACTTTTTTAAGTTTGCTTTTTGTTATTTTTAAAAAAAGAAATACTCATTCATAATTAAAAAATATCAAAGAGGTTTATAGCCTCTTTTTTATTTTATATTTATAAATTTATAAAAAATAAAATAGAAATGTTGGAAAAAAAGATAAGTGAAAATACCATCTTTTAAAAAAAACATAATTATTGTAATAATAATCTTTTCTATACTTTTAATAATATTTGGTTGGTTAGGATGGCAAAATAACTTTTTTGCTTTAGAAGCTTCACAAAATTCTACTAAAAATACTTCTTTATCCTCTAAAAATTTTAATTATAATGATTTACAAGATTTACCAAAAAACCAAAATGAAAAAATCGAAAAACAAGCTCCAGAAGCAAAAGAAAACAATTTAGATAATCCCAATCAAAAAGGAAAAAAAACATTGTATCCACAAATAACAGAAATTGAAGAAAATGAAGAAATAAAAGAAACACCCAAATACAGACCAAAAGCAACTCCCAAACCTAACCCAAACAACAACACACAAACTATCAAAAAAAATCCTCATTTACAAAAAGCCAAAAATAAAAGAAAAGTGGTGCAAAAAAAACTAGTTTACCAAAACCAAAAAATTATTGATTTAAAAGAACAAATCTTACTTTTGGAAAATGAAAAAAACAAACCCAAAGAACTAGATAATCAATTTAGTGATCAAATTAAACCTCAATTGGAATCTCAAATCCAAGGAATGAACATTTATAATGTATATTTAGGGAAAAAAAGCGATAAAGATATGGCATTAGAATGGTTACGAAAAAACTTTTCTAATCAACATTATCAAATTAACTTTTCTTATGGTTTGTATAATTCTCAAATTATCCAATCCACAGTTTTTTTTGATTCACGAATCAAAGAACCACCACCCCAAAACCTTTTATTAGTTTATTTTGATGGAGGCACAAGAGATAAAGCTAATAATTGTTATTCTTTGGAGGCATTAAAAACTTTAGGTAATGGTGCTCAAAATATGTATATTCTTTGGCAAGATGAAAGTCCTTTTAATGACAAAAACTTTATTCAAAACAACTTTTGCACTGACCTTATTTATGAAAAAGGATCTTTTTTAGGTGGACCTTCTTATTTGAATGTCAAACACATTGCTTTAAAAAATATTAACACCAATGAAATTATTGCCACTTTTCCTGTTAAATGTAAAATTGAAGTGCCTTGTTCACTTGATGGACTAGATTTAGAGTTAAAATTTCCTTTTTATAACTACAAAATAGAAGGTTTATTATCAAATACTCATATCAAAAGTCTTAGAAAAATTAATGTATATTCTAAACACACAGGACAATCAAAAACACTTTATTACAAAATTTAAAAAAAAACAGTAGATTGAATTTGCAATCTACTGTTTTTTTAATATAAAATATGAGGTAATAACTACCTAAATTATAATTTGAATGTTTTTTTGATGTATGCTTGGTTCGTTGTTATTTAATGTTATTATTTAAAATAAAGCATCCCATCTTTAACAACAAGACAATTACTACTTTGATTTTGGGTAAGTTCTTCCAATTTAGTTTGTAATTTGGTTTCAGAAACAAAAGGACAAACCCCAAAATTTAGTACTAAACGACGAGCTTCTTGTTCAGTTTTAACTAAAGCCAAAACAGGAACGGATGGATGAAATTTAGAAACATTATAAGCATCTTTTAAGTCATAGACAACAATTGCTTTAACATCGGTGCGTAAAGCCAATTCCACAGCACTTAATAAAAGGTTTCCTTTGGAGTTTTTAGGTTGGTATACTTGTGATAAAGCTTGATAATTAACTACTTTTTCAGCTTGATAATTAATTTTTTTCATATAAGTTACTGCTTCTACAGGATATTCACCTGAAGCACTTTCGCCCGACAGCATAGTAAAGGTGGTGCCTTCTCTAACTGCATTAAAGACATCAGAAGTTTCAGCTTTGGTTGGACGCGGATTTCTTTGCATAGATTCTAACATTTGAGTAGCTACTACAACTGGTTTGCCGTATTCTAAACATTTAGTAATCATACGTGTTTGGTAAAGTGGTACTAATTCACAATCAACTTCTATTCCTAAATCACCTCTTGCAACCATAATACCGTCTGATTCTTGAATGATTTCTTCTAAATTATCAACACCTTCTTGATTTTCTATTTTAGAAATAATTTGGATGTTGGAATTTCCTTGTTCTTGTAAAATTTTTCTAATATCTTTGACATCTTGAGCTCTTCTAACAAATGAAGCAGCAATATAATCAAAATCTTGTTGGGCAGCAAAAACAATATCTTGATAATCTTTAGGAGAAATAAAATCCATTTCTAAATTAACTTTAGGAACATTTACACCTCTACGAGATTTGATGGAGTGAGTATTTTTGGCTTTAGTAACTAATTGTTGTTTGACTTCGTCTTTGCCTACAACTTCCAAAGATAAGTATCCATCATCAATATTAACCATATCGCCAACTTTTAATTCATTGTATAAATTAGAATAACTAACTGAAAAAAGTTTAGCATTACCTAAAACTTCTGTCATAGATATTTTTACTTCAGAATCTTTTTGAATTGTTACTACACCATCAAATTCGTGAGTTCTAATTTCAGGTCCTTTAGTATCTAACATAAGTCCTGTGTGTTTGTCTAATTTATCGCTAATAGTTTTAATGGTTTTCATTAAAAGTTTAGTTTGTTCGTATTGAGCGTGAGAAAAATTAAATCTTGCTACATTCAAACCTGTTTGAATTAAGGCTTGTAAAATGTTTTTATCATAAGAAGCAGGTCCTAAGGTACAAATTATTTTAGTTTTGTTCATGAATAACTACATCCTTTTTTGTTTTTTAAAATATAAAAATGATTGTCAAAATTAGTTAAATTATGACATTATGACATATAAAAAAATTTAAATAAGAAATAAGCCAAAGTATAGATAATAGGTCCAATAATTCTAGTAGCAATCATAATAAAAGGTAATAAATTGTCTCTTTTACTTATTGACATTATTCCTAAATGTCCAGTTCCTCCTACACTTAAAGCACCTAAACCAGCTGTAAGAGATGTTTCAAAAGGATAAAAACCCAAATCTTTAGCAAGAACAAAGGATACTAAAACAACTACCAATAAAGCAGTTAAAACCATAGTTAAAACAGGTATTTGTTTTATTCCTCCCATTAATTGTTGCCATTTAACTGTCATTCCCAAACCTGCTAAAATAGGAGTAGTGAAATTTTTAGATATTACTTGTCCTGCTTGAGAAATATGACTTTGATTTTCTTGTGATAATAAATTAAAAACTCTAATCAAAATTAAGAAAAGAATAAAATAAACTAACGATTCTAAATAACCCCATAATAATTTATTTAAAAGACCACTTAAACTAAATAATACAAAAATCATCGTTAAACCCATACCAATATTTTTATATTCTAAAGGAGATTTTTTCTCTGTTGGTTTGGGTGTAAGTTTATTGTTTTTGTATTCTAATTTTCCTTTACCACTAAATTTAGTTTTATCAAAAATAACATACATTAAGCCAGCAAATAAAATACTTAAACATCTAGCCATAATTAAAGGCACTATAATTGCTGTTCTAATAGTTTTTTGATCTAATTGAGGAAAAGCATCTTTATAAATACCATTTGCAAAACCATTAATACCTAAATTAGTTCCTCCATTTGTTAACGGAACAGCTACATAAAAAATAGAGTCTAAAAAGGAACCTTGAGTGCTAAACCCTTCTGGTTTTTGATAATTAAATAAGAATCCTACAAAACCAACACTTAAAATAGCTACTAAACAAACAATTAATGTTAAAGGAAGAAACTTAGAAAGCGATCTTTTTAATAAATTTCTATCAACACTTAAAATACTTCCAGCAATAACACAAGTTATAAAAAAGTTAGCAAAATCAGATCCTAAATGATTATTTGGTGTTTTGGTACTGAAAAAATTTTCATTACATTTGTCTGCTAAATCTTGCGGTATCCATCCTTTATAAACTAAATAAGAAGGAACAAAAATACAAAGCAAAAATCCTAATCCTATTTTATTTAAATAAGGGACACTATCGCCAATAAAATTAAGACCATATCCTAAGACAAAAATAATAAATAAAGGGGTTAAAAGAGGGTGATATAATTTTTTTATTCCCCATTCTTTAACTGCAAAAAGATGTAAAGCACAAACAGCTACAAAAAAAAGAAACATTAAAGGGTGAAACCCAAAAATCTTTATTTGTTTGTCTTTTTTCATTATAATTTACTCCGATACTACACAAAAAAATAAAATAACTAATAAATTTATAAATATGATGTAATATAAATAATAAAGTTATAAATAAATGGTTAATAAATTGTTTTTTTGTGATTTTTTATTTTCAAAATTATTAGCTAAATAAGTAATCAAAATCACTTAAATAATTAATTATGGTATTCTTAAATAATAAAGTTAATGATTAAACTAGTTTTTTAATTAAACTATTTCCTGTCATTTCTTGAGGTTTTTTAATTTCTAATAAATCTAGCATTGTGGGTGCAACATCACATAAAGATCCCGGTTTTAAGACAACATTTTTATCTGTAACGATGAAAGGAACTAAATTAGTGGTATGAGCTGTGTGTGGATTTCCTTGGTTATCTGTCATTTGTTCGGCATTTCCATGATCTGCTACAATACAGGCTTTGCCTTTAACTGCAAAAATGGCATTTAAAACTTCTTTAAGACAGCTGTCTACTGTTTGAATCGCTTTAATGGTAGCATCTAAAAAACCAGTATGTCCTACCATATCAGGATTTGCAAAATTAAGAATTAAAGTATCGTATTTACCAGATAAAATAGCAGTTTTAGCATGGGTGGTAATTTCTAAAGCACTCATTTCGGGTTTAAGATCATAAGTTTTTACTTTGGGAGAAGGAATTAAGATTCTATCTGCATTTTTTAATTGCAGTTCCTTGCCACCATCAAAGAAAAAAGTTACATGAGGATATTTTTCAGTTTCTGCAATTCTTAGTTGGTGCATTCCTAAATTGGCAATTACTTCACCATAAATATTTTTTAGAGTTATTTTTTCAAAAGCAACTACACTTTTAACTTGAACGCTGTATTTAGTCATTGTTACTAAAAAAAGATTATTTAATAATTTAGTACCGCAAAAATTGGTTTTACCCTCAGAACAAAAAGCATTAGTAGCACAAGGATTAGATAGAGCAGTTGCAAGACGCATGGCGCGGTCAGGACGAAAATTAACAAAAATAACTGCATCATTATCATTAATTAAACCATTTGGATTGGTAATAAAAGGAGTGATAAATTCATCTGTAATGCCTTGATTATAAAAATTTTGTATAGTGTTTTCTAATGGCAAGTCAATAACAGGAGCTTGTTTGGATGTAAGCATATTATAGACTAAATTAATGCGGTCCCAATTGTTATCACGGTCAAGAGCATAATATCTACCAACAACAGAAGCAATATTAAAGCCATAATCAAGAAGGTCTTTGATGTAGTTAATACCTGAATGAGGACTTGTGTCTCTTCCATCAGTAAAAGCGTGTAAAAAGGTGTTGTTTGCTAAATTGTTTTCTTTTAATAAATCAAATAAAGCTTTAAAATGATCTAAATGAGAATGAATTCCTCCATCAGAGATAAGTCCTAAAAGATGCATTTTACTGTTGTTTTTTTTAACATGTTTGATGGCTTGAAGAAATTGTTTGTTGGTGAAAAAAGATTTATCACGAATAGCTTTATTAATTTGAGTAAGCGATTGATAAACAACTCTTCCTGCTCCTAAATTAAGGTGTCCTACTTCACTATTTCCCATTTGACCTTGGGGAAGACCCACTTCTTCACCTGAGGCTTTAAGAGTGGTATTGGGAAAGTTTTTTAAAAGATAATCTAGATAGGGAGTCTTTGCCAAATGAAAAGCGTTATTTTCTTTTTGGTCGGTTAAGCCTAAGCCATCTAAAATAATTAATCCTACAAATTTTTTAGTCATATTCCCAAACTCCTTACCTCAAAAGAACATCTTAAACGATGGTTTTGTCAATAATAATGTTATTTTGTTTTTGTATTGTTTGTATTATTAAATCACTTTTGTTTTGTGTTTAATTGGGATTTATTTTTTCAAATTATAAAAAGTTTTTAATCCTAAAAAAGGAGCTTCTACTAATTGGTCTTCAATTCTTAATAATTGATTGTATTTTGCCATACGATCAGTACGTGAACAAGAACCAGTTTTAATTTGACCCGCATTAGTAGCAACAGCTAAATCAGCAATAGTTGTGTCTTCGGTTTCGCCACTACGGTGAGAAATAACAGCGGTGTAAGAAGCTTTTTTTGCCATTTCAATTGTTTCTAGGGTTTCTGTTAGAGTTCCTATTTGATTTAATTTAATTAAAATAGAGTTCCCTATTTTGTTTTCAATTCCTTGAGCTAATTTTTGGGTGTTAGTAACAAATAGGTCATCCCCTACTAATTGGATTTGGTTACCTAATTTTTGGGTTAAGTATTTCCATCCATCCCAATCATTTTCATCAAGTCCGTCTTCGATTGAAATAATTGGATATTTAGCAACTAAAGTTTCGTAATAATGAACTAATTCTTGGCTACTAAAAGCTTTGTTATTTTCAGATGCAAGAACGTATTTTTGAAGTTTTTTGTCATAAAACTCGGAAGCTGCAACGTCCATTCCTAAAAAAATGTCTTTTCCTGGCTCGTATCCTGCACTTTTTATAGCTTCCAAAATGATTTGTAAGGCTTCTTCGTTAGAATTAAGGTCGGGTGCATATCCGCCTTCGTCTCCTACTGTAGTTGGAAGTCCTTTTTGTTTTAAGATTTTTCCTAAATGGTGAAAAACTTCAGCCCCATAACGTAAAGCTTCTTTAAAAGATGTTGTTCCAGTTGGTAAAATCATAAACTCTTGAAAATCAACACTGTTAGAAGCATGAGCTCCACCGTTGATAACATTCATCATAGGAACTGGCATTTGTTTAGGTAAAACGCCTCCTACATATTGATAAAACTCAAGATTTAAGTAGTTAGCTGCAGCTTTAGCACAAGCCAAAGAAACACCTAAAATAGCGTTAGCTCCTAAATTAGATTTGTTAGGAGTTCCGTCAAGTTTAATTAATAATTTATCAATTAAAGTTTGTTCTAAGACAGAATAACCTTCTAATTCTGGTTGAATAACTTCAGTAACATTTTTAACAGCTTGCAAAACGCCTTTACCTAAAAATCTTTTGGCATCCCCATCCCTCAATTCAACTGCTTCGTATTGTCCGGTAGAAGCTCCTGAAGGAACAATAGCTCTTCCAAACGCTCCTGATTCTGTATAAACTTCTACTTCTAATGTAGGATTTCCTCTGGAATCTAGCACTTCGCGCGCTAAAATACTTTCAATATATGGCATAATTAATACTCCTTTTTTAAATTGGCTTTTAATTATAAAATGAAAAATAAAATAACTTTTGTTTGTGGGACAAATAGTTAAATTTACTAACCATAAATATTATAATGGTTTTTTTGCTAAAAAATGTATTTTAATGTGTAATAAATGAATATTTTTGTAATAATTGCAATTATGACTTTAATAAAGCAAACATTTTTTGTTTGTATATTTCTACTCCGGGTTGATTAAAAGGGTTAATTCCTAACAACAAACCTGACATTGCACAAGCTTTTTGGAAAAAATACTCTAAATATCCAAAATGATATGCATCCAAAGTAGGAATGACAATTTCTAAATTAGGAACTTTGCCTTCAATGTGGGCTTGTTTAGTGGCTTGAAGAATTTTTTGATTAATTTGTGAATAAGTTTTTCCAGCTACATAATTAAGATTATCAAGTTCGTTTGGAATGTGAGGAACAACGCAATCATCTTTTGTTGATGTAACATTTAAAACTGTTTCAAAAAGCATTTTGGTGCCTTCTTGGATAAATTGCCCTAAGGAATGTAGATCAGTAGAATTGTTGGTGGCTCCTACAAAAAGCCCTTTTTCTTCTTTGCCCTCAGATTCAGCAAATAATTGTTTCCACCATTCCGAAAAAGAAAGGAGATGCGGTTCGTAACTTACCAATAGTTCCATTTTTTTGTTTTGTTGGGTGTGAAGCAAATACCTTGCTAAAGCGTACTGATAGGCTTGATTTTGAAAAAGGTCTTCTTGAAAAGTGTCCTGATAAGCTTGCAAAGCGCCTTTCATCATTGAGACAACATCTAAATTAGCAAAAACAAAAGGAAGGATGCCTACGCTTGTAAAAACACTAAATCTTCCACCCACAGAATCAGGAATAACAAATGTTTGATAACCTTCTTTAAGGGCTAAATTTAACAAAACGCCTTTTTGGCTGTCAGTGGTTACAAAAATACGATTTTTGGCAAGTTGTTTGCCGTATTTTTCTTCTATTTCTTTTTTTAAGATTCTAAAAGCAAGGGCTGGTTCCAAAGTGATACCTGATTTTGAAATAACATTAATTGCCCAATTTTTGTCTTTAAGATAATGGAGCAAATTAGTTAAGTAATTGCCTGATACTTGATGACCTGCAAAAAGAATTTCTGGCTTAGTTTTTTTAAAGGGCGTTTGCAAAAATTCAATTCCTGCTTTGGCGCCCAAATAAGAGCCTCCAATGCCAATTACTACTAAAACATCTAAATTGGGGTGGGAATTTTTTAGTTGTTTCATTTTTTCAAGTTCTTGGAAATCAAAATGTAAGGGTAGTTCTAACCAACCCAAATATTTTTCTTTTAGTTGTTGGTCTTGATGTAATTTTTGGTTTATGACTTTGATTTGAGGGGCAAAAGTTTGGGCATAATTGTGCCAATCTAAAAAATTATAAATCCCTTCAAGGTTTAATTTCAACATTGTGTAATTTTACTCCTTTTATTATTTATTATTTGGTGCTTTGTTATAATTTATTAAATATTTTATTCTCATTTATTAAATGTTTAAATATTTTTAAATGTTTTTCAGTATTGTATTAATTTTTATTTAATAATTTTGGTTTGTAAAGCATTATTTTTATTTTTCTTAAAACGCGGGGTTTGGTTGGTTTTTTTTGACGCAAAAAAGATACAAATAAATAAGTAGTTGTCAAAAAGACAATAATATTGCTTCCAAAAGTACTTAAACCACATTGAGTAGCATCAGGAATTGAAACATCTTTTAATTGGGGCAAAATGTCATGCAAAAACCATAAAATAGTTATTCTTAAAACAACTCTTAAAAGATTAATTACAAAAATAAGATTAGCATTTTTCTTATAAGATGCGACATAACCCATCATTAAAGTAGTCCATACAGAAAAAAAACAAAGAAGTTTGTTCCCAATTAAGGATTTCTTTAAAGGATGTTATTTCTTGTGTGGTAAAAACTTTTTCAGGTTTTAAGGCACGCAATAATTGTTCACCACAAAATTGATTTATAAATACTCCAATAATTCCTATAATAAGAGTAATTACAACAACATTTTTAAAGATTTTAAAAGTTTTGCTATTGCTTTGAAAAGTAACACTTTGAGATACCATAGCAGATTGACTATCTTCAAAAGAATTAGAAATAGCATAAAAAAATACCATTAACTGCCATAACAAATCCAAAAATATCTACTAAGTTTTCTTGATCTTTGGTAAAATAACTGTCTATCATAGCAATAATAATGAGTTTACCAATTTCATAAGTAGATTTGGCAATAATTAATGTTACTGCTAATTTCAGGATAGTTTTTACTGTGCGTTTAGAAAAGACTAGGTTTTTAAATTGCAACTTAAAAATATTTTTAGAACTAAACATACAATAAAAAGTTACCAAAGTAAACAATAAATTAGCAATTAAATCAGCTAGGGCTAAATCAATTAAATTAACTTGGTTTTGTTTGATTGCTTTAAAAGCAAAAGAAATACTAATTCTTGTAATAATAAGACAAATATTAAGGATTAAGACAAATCTAGTTTTTTCCTTGGCGCGTTCTAATCCAATAAAAACTGCATTCATAGTAATAGCTACAAAAGTAATTAAAATAAGATAATAATATGTAAGTCCATTTTGGCTATGATAACTTTTATTTAAAAATATATCTCCAAATGGAGCTGGTAAAAGGACACCTAAACCCAAAACCACTAAAAAGAATAAAGAAGAAATAATTGCCAATAAAAAAGCTAGGGTAGCGTATTGTTTGGCTTTAGTAAAATTCTTTTTTTGTATTCTCTAGCTAATAAAATAACACCTGCTCCACCTAAAGCTATAGCAACACTTTGCAAATTTTTTTTAATTTGTGCCATATAAGAGATGGTTTTATCTAAATTGGTGCTGGAATTGGGTTGGTTCCTAATAATATAAAAATCAATGGATACGGATAATTGTTGAAATAACAAATAAATAGCAATGGGAAAAGTAAGAATAATTAAATTGATCCAAATAGGTCTTTTAAATGATTTGGGGTTTGGTTGGCAGGTTTGGAAGGGTGTGGCAAATGATTTTTTCAGTAGACATAAATATACTCCGTTTTATTTTTTTAGTATTTATATCAAAATCAATTGTAATTTATTTGGGGTTTGGGATTTGGAAGTACAAAAATTAATTTTGATAAATAAAATATTTTATTCTACAATCATTTTACAACAATTTAGCTAATACATTAAATAATTCATTTTTTTCATAAGTTTTTTCAAAAAGATCACCAAAAGTAGTGTAATGCAAATTAAGTCCGCAAGTGCCAACAGCACAATTAAAAATGTTTTGTTGCAATAAAGAAACGGCATAACTTCCCATTCTAAAAGCAAGGACTAGATCTTCTGCAGTTGGTTTACCACCTCTTTGAATGTGTCCTAAAACTTGGGCTCTAGTTTCGAAACCACTGTAATTTTCTACCTCTTTGGCTAAACTTGCAACATCAAAAATATGTTCAGTGACAACTACAATAGCATATCTTTGGTTTGCTTGGCGCAAAGATTTAATTTTTTGGCAAATAGTTTTTTGGGATAAAAGATTTTCGCGAGTAACAATAACGTCTGCTCCTGCAGCAAGTCCACCAAATAAAGCCAAATCCCCTTTGTGGCGTCCCATCACTTCAATAATACTGCATCGGTTGTGAGAAACAGAAGTATCGCGCAATTTTTCGATGGCATCTACAATATTATTGAGAGCAGTGCTAAATCCAATAGTAAAATCAGTGGCACAAATATCATTGTCAATGGTGGCTGGTAGTCCTACGCATTTGATGCCAAGTTCGTGCAATTTGGATGCTCCTTTATAAGAACCATCACCACCAATTACAACTAATTTATCAATTCCTAAAGTTTTTAAATTTTGGGCGCATTGCTTGCGAACATCTAAATTATTTTGAAAATCTAAAAAACGAGCAGTTCCCAAAAAAGTACCAGACACATTAAGAACACGAGGAAATGTTTGAGGTTTTAAGATTTCGATTTGGTTATTAAAAAGTCCTAAATAACCATCTTTTACGCCGAAAACTTCAAATCCTTGTTTAGCGCTTTCAAAAACTACAGCACGAATAGCTGCATTCATTCCAGGAGCATCGCCGCCTGAAGTTAACACAGCAATTTTTTTGTTTTCTTTTGTTGTTGTTTTTGCTTTTTGGTTTTCATTTTTCATTTTAAAATTAAGTCTCCTTTATATTTTTGAAATATTGTAAATATTGTTAAATGATTAGTTTGATGAATGTTTTTTTAATAAATCCGCGTGCGCGAGCCAAAATTAAAATAAATGAAATAAATAGTTGTTAAATGCTAATAAGTAAAAAAATAGTGTACTTGAAAAAGTTCCAAAGCGTTTAAAAAAAATAATAAAATATAATATGATTAGTTTGGTTTTTGTTTTAACTGTCTTTTTTGTGTCTTTATCCAAATTATAAATTATTATTTTAAGTAAATTTTTAGGTATTTCAAAAACTAACTAATCTTTTTTTATGAAAATTTTTATGAAAAAACTTTTTATGCTAGTCTTAGAATTTTTTGATTTATTAACAGCTACATTTAAATTGTATACGATTTAATCAAATATTGCAATTAAAACGTATTATTTTTGTTCTTTTTGTAAAAATTTTGTGATATTGGGGGCTTTTTCGCAAAATAAAACAAAATATTGCAACAAATATTTATTGGCTAAAATAAATAAAACAATTGAAAAAATAAGTTTGCAAAAAAATAATGAAGTTGTTTTTTTGGAATAATTTTATTAGCTTTTTGGATTTGGATTTCCTTTTTTTAGTTTTTTTTATCTTTGGGAGTAGCAAAAATATTAACACTTATTTTTTTATATGTTATACTTAAAGAGTAGTTAAGAAAACAATTTGCAGTTATTTTAGATTTAATAAGCATTTTTTTTGTTATGTTTTTCATCAAATGCTTGCTAAAAGAAAACAAAAACTTTAACCAATTAAACCTAAAATCTTTTTTTTGAAAACCTTTAAAAATCCTTAATTAAAAATCCTTAAAATAAAGGCAAAAATGTTTTTTTGAAAAATAATTAATTTTTACCTTGACAAAAAAGATACAAACAAACACTTTTAAAACTGCAAAAAATAACTGCCATTTGTTTTTTTAAATTTATACTTTTTTGCACAACAAATGCAATAAAAATAAATATAATAATTTATAAATTTATTTCAATTAATTTCAAATCAAAAGGAAGGTTTTTTAAATAAATGACGAAAAACAAAGTAATTAATAAAAAAGATAAAATAAGTAGGCTTGTTTTGGAGGGAAACTTATTAAAAGCTTTATGGATTATTTCTTTGCCTATTATTGTTTTTAATGTTTTTAAAGCTTGTTTCGGTAGTGTTGATACTTTTTTTGGAGCTGGTCTAGAAGGAGCAACCCAAAGCTACATTCAATTTTCCAAATCCGCTCAAACCATTGTAGAAGCAGTAGGAGTTTGTTTAGGAATTACAGGAGTTGCATTAATTTCGCGCGAAGTGGGTAAAAATAAAAATGTCAAATCTTTAAAAGCTCGTAAAATAGCATCTAGCGTTTTTGTTTTGTTATTCATAGTAAGTTTGGTTGTAGCTTGTGTTATGATTGGTTTTTCCAGCCCTATTTGTAGTCTTTTTTTAAAGGAAAAAGTAATTAACGGAGTACCAAAGGCAATAACAACTGAGGAAAAAAATCTTTGCATTAACGCTTTTAGATTACAAATGTTGGGCACTATTTTAGCTGCTATTAATGTTTTCTTTTTAGGAATTGAAAGAATTTTGGGAAAACTTAAAAAAATTTTGGTTCTAAACTGTATTATGATGGGTTTAAAAATTGGATTAAGTACTTTATGTTTTGGCATCAAAGTCATTGGTTTAGAAGCGTTGTGTCCCAATGTTTTAGGGTTGCAAACAGCTTCATGTCTTGCTTATTTATTTATTACAATAGTTGCTTTTTTCACTCTTTTTAACAAAAAAAATCCTTTATTTTTAAGTTTAGGCGATTTTTCTTTTAAAACTTTTTTCCAAGACAAAAAATTACTTAAAACTATTTTGAAATTAAGTATTACTTTAACAATAGGCAAATTTATTTATGAAGGCGGAAGAATGTTTACCTTATTTATGGTAGATAGCACATTTGATAAACCATTTTTAGCTGGAACTCCTTTCGAATTTAAAGGTTTGGGCGGCTTAGGTGCAATTGGAGTTGCTGATAGCATTATTACTTTTTTTGCTCAAATATCGTTTTCGTTAAAAGAAGGACAATTAATGATTGTTTCTGAAAACTTAGGGAACAAAAATAACAAAAGAGCAATTAAAACTTTAATGCTTGTCTCATTTTGTTGTTTTTTAGTATTTGCAGTTACTTATTTAATTTGTGCTCCTAAAGAATATTGTGGGCTTGGTTTTGGTGATGATTTATGCTTATTTTTTAAAAATTTAGGCAAAGAAAAAAAAGACCAAATGACATTAGATATGTTTCATGCAAAAAACCCAGAATTTAAGTCCTTTGTGTTGGGTGCTCTTTTAACAACTGGTCTATTAACTACTCAATTAGAAGTTTTTTCTACTTTCTTAATTGCAGCTAAACAACCTAAATATGATTTGTTGTTAAGTTTTGGTCGTGTTTTTCTTTTCAGAATACCTGCCCTTTATTTCTTTAGAAATGTTTGGTTTGGAAATGAAGAAAAAACAAGCATTAAAATAAATAATGCATATGGATTTGCCAATTTCAGTGCTAATTTCATTATGTTAATGTTTATGGTTTTTGTATGTGTTAGTTTTGTATATAAATTAAAAAAGGAAAAGCAACCAAAAAGTTTTAAATAAATTCATAAATTAAAAAAAGACTATCGATTGATAGTCTTTTTTGTTATATAAATGACTTGAAAATATTGTAAATATGAAATAAATTTTTTATGTTTTTCATCGAAAAAACTTAAGTTTTTTTAATTTTAACAATATTTTTACATTCAGGAAAGCGACTGCAACCTAAAAAATTACCATAGCGTCCTTTTTTGATGAGTAAAGGGGCATTGCATAAATTACATTTTTGTTCGGTTTGCATAGAAGGATTTGTTTCTACAGAACTTGATTTTTCTTTTAAAGAAACAATATTTTTACATTCAGGAAAGCGACTGCAACCTAAAAAATTACCATAGCGTCCTTTTTTGATGAGTAAAGGGGCATTGCATAAATTACATTTTTGTTCGGTTTCGATATCTTTTGGTTTTTCTAATTTTTGATCGGCTATTTGATAAAGTTGTTTGAAAGCATCATAAAATTCTTGCAATAATTCTTTATTATTAACTAATCCTGAAGAGATTTTATCTAAATTTTCTTCCATTTTGGCAGTATATTTAACATCAATAATTTGTTTGAAAAACAATTCTAAGTTTTTAGCAGTCAAAATTCCTTGTTCGGTAGGAACAAAACGTTTTTCTACTAAATCAACATAAATTCTTTTTTTGAGGGTAAAAATGATTTGAGAGTAAGTAGAAGGCCTTCCAATATTTAGTTTTTCTAAAGTTTTAATCAAAGTGGATTCAGAAAAGCGTGCTGGAGGATTAGTAAATTTTTGTAAATTTTGGATTTCTTGAGGCAAATAAGTTTCATTTAATTTAAAGGAAGGAATAATTTTGTCTTTGGTGCCATCTTGCAAAATTTTTTGATAGCCATCGAAAGTTTTTATCAAACCTTCAGTTAAAAAAATATGGTTTGCAACTTCAAAAAAAACTTGGGTTTTTTGAAATATGGCAGGTGTCATTAAAGAAGCCAAAGTTCTTTGATAAATAAGTTTATAGAGTTTATTTTCGTATTTATCAAGATGAGGGGCTAGGCTTTCGGGCGTTTTGGATAAATCAGTGGGCCTTATAGCTTCGTGAGCGTCTTGCGACTGAGCTTTTTTATTGGTTTTGCAAGTACCTAAATATTCTTTGCCATATTGTGTTTTAATTAATTTTTGAGCATCTTTAACAAAGCTGTCTGCAAGTCTTTGCGAATCTGTTCTCATATAAGTAATTAACCCTATAGATTCACCTAAAATATCAACTCCTTCATAAAGTTTTTGAGCAACTCTCATAACTTGATTAGAAGTTATATTTAGGCTGTTGATGGCTTCTTGTTGCAGGGTAGATGTAATAAAGGGTGGTTTGGGTGATTGTTTGGCTTCTTTTTGTTTTAATTCTTTAACTAAAAAGGGTTTATCTGTTATTTGTTGGACAATTTTAAAAGCTTCTTTGGCTTTGGTTTTGCCTTTGTAAGGATTTTGGTATTCTGCTTGAAAATCTTTAAAAAAAGCAGTAATAATATAGTATTCTTCAGGGACAAAAGCTTTTATTTTTTCTTCTAAATCAACAATTAATTTAAGGGCAACTGATTGCACTCTTCCTGCTGATTGTGATTTGAGTCTCCTTACCAAACGCGACAGTTTAAACCCAATAATGCGGTCTAGCATTCTGCGAGTTTCTTGTGAAAACACTAATAGTTCATCGATTTTGCGAGGTTGTTGCAAAGCTTTTAAGACTGCTTCTTTGGTAATTTCTCGAAAAACAATTCTATTAGTTTTTTGGGGGTCTAAATTAAGAATTTGTGATAAATGCCAAGCAATTGCTTCTCCTTCGCGATCAGGATCGGTTGCTAATAGCACTTCTTTGCCTTTAGTTTTTTGGATAAGAGTTTCTACGATATTGTCTTTTTCTTTGATAATGCTGTATTTAGGAATAAATCCTTTTTCGATGTCAATTCCCATTCTGTCTTTGCCTTTTAGCGACAAATCTCTAATATGACCTTTGGAAGATAAAATTAAAAATTCGTCATTTAAAAAACGGCTTAAAGTTTTGGTTTTAGCAGGAGATTCTACTATAATAACTTTTGATTTCATTTTTTGGGCTCCCTCAATTAAAAGATATGGTTAGTTTGGGTAATTAATTGTTTTGCGTTTCTATTTTTTGGTTTGGTGGTTGGTTGGGTTTTAGAAAAGTTTTTCAAAGAGAGATAAAACATCTAAGTCAAAATTTAATTTCCCTAAGTTACCTTGCCTTATTTCTTGCAATAACATTTGATAAACTCTAGATTGATCAACTTTTTGATTTTTAGTATAAATATTTCTTTTTTGTCCGATAATATCAACTAAATTAGGGTTAGATAAATCATTTTGGTCTAAATTGAAGCGTTTTTGCAAATTGGCACCATAATGTTTTATAAGATAGCAAAGTGCGTGAATGCCTAATTTTTCTAAAGGTAAAATGGAATCTTTAAAGCAGCCTGCAAGTGCTAATGCCAAGCTTATGCGAGGATCAGAAAAATTGTGCCACAAAACTCCTGGAGTATCCAAAAACTGGATATTGGGTTTAGCAATGTCAATCCATTGAATGCTTTTTGTAGTGCCTGCTAAATTAGCTGTTTTTAAAACTTTTTTTTGGGCAAAACTGTTAATTAAAGTTGATTTGCCAACATTGGGAGTTCCTACAATCATAGCTTTAATGTTGGGAGTTTGGGTTGCTATTCTTCTAGATTTAAAAAGGGGATTTTTGGCTTTGATTGTTGTTAAAGCTTTTTGATATATTTCTTGAAGTTTAGGGGATTTGATAGCATCAATTGTTAAAACAGGAATTTGTTTTTTGTGATAATTAGCGATAAAATTATTGATTTTACAAGGATCAGTTAAAGAAAATTTATTTAGCAAAATAAGGAGGGGTTTTTGGCGTTGGTTAATTAAAGAAAAAATTTGAGAATTGAGGCTTGAAAGAGGAATTCTTGCATCCAAAATTACTAAAACAATATCAACCAAAGATAAATTATTTTTAATTTGGTCAAAAGTTTTTTTCATATGACCAGGAAACCAATTAAATGTTTTCATTGTTAAACCTATTTCTTTTGTTAAGTAAATTACTCTTTTTCGCTTTGATCTGCACTTACTTTAGAGATAGTATCTAAAACTTTTTGTAGATCTTTTTCGAGGTCTTCTTCAGTTTCAAAAATCTTTTTACTATAAATTTTATAAACTTCTTCGCCTGTAATTGCAATCAAAGAAACTCCTATTTGATGATAAATAAGTTCTAAGGGTTTTTCAAAAATTATTTTTTTAAACCAATGAAAAGGATTGAAAAAATTTCTGATATTATTAAAATTATTAGTTACTTTAGCAACTTTTTGATACTTTTGAATCATGTTTTTTTTAACAACCATTTCTCTAATTACAAAGATTCTTTTTAAAGTCATTTTGCGAAACATTCTCAAAATTGTGTTTTGAAATACTTTGTCAACTCTTTGATTTATGTAAAACATCAAAATAAGACTTTCATCAATGGTAAGTTCCAGATAGGGATATTTGGAGTTGGGATAAAATTGGCTTGAGATTTCTAAAATTAATTCTTGGATAGAAGTTATCAAAAAATGCCCAAAATTGCCTTTATCTTTTTTCATTTTTTCTTTGAAATCTTTTTTCTTAGCTTCAATTAATTTAATTATTTCTTGTTGACTAACATCTGTTTTTTCTAGTCTATGAGCTGCTAAAGTTTTTTTCACACTACACAAAGAAAGAAGACAATAAATAAAAGAACTTAAAATAACACCAGAAAGAATACCCATAAAGAAAGTATTAAAAAAAGCAAATTGTTTTGTTATGTTGAAAAATTTTTCCCAAAAAGACACAATATCATCATCCTTTTTTTATTTTTTATAATTTTTATAAACGGATTCAAATCGCAAAACACTATATAAAGGCAAAATGTAGATGACATGAACTACCTATAATTATATAACAAACAAAGAAATTAACAAACACAATTTATAAAAATATATAAGAAAAGGGCTTAAATGTGGTGTATAAAACAAAAAAGCAGTTTAAAAATGCAAAAATAAGGTGTTTTATTTATTGTTGTCTCTTGATAAATAAAGTCCTGTTTCAGTATTGATAATAATTTTTTCTCCAATATTGATAAAAAGAGGAACTTTAATTACTAAACCTGTTTCTAAAGTGGCATCTTTTAAAGAATTAGTTTTGGTATCTCCTTTGGCTCCAGGTTCGGTGTAAGCTACTTTAATAGAGATTTTGTCAGGCAAACTGATACCTACAATTTCATCATTTTCATAAAAAATAATATCTACTAAAAGCCCTTCATAAAGATATTTAAGAAAATCTTTTAATTGATGTTTGTTAATTTCTAATTGTTCGTAATTTTGAGTATTCATAAAAATATAATTATCTTCCAAAGCATAAAGAAATTGCATCTTAATTTTAGTAATTAAGGCAGGCTGCACTTTGATACCAGCGTTAAAAGTGTAGTCAATGACACTACCTGTTCTTAGGTTTCTTAATTTGGTTCTTACAAATGCAGCACCTTTACCAGGTTTGACATGTAAAAATTCTAGGATTTGATAAATTTGGTTGTTGAATTTAATGGTTTGTCCAATTTTAAAATCGTTTGTATTAATCATATTTCTAATTACTTTCTTATTTTTTGGAATTGTTTTCGTTGGTTTAATTGTTTAATGTTTAATCAGTTTTTAAAAAATCGTTAATAAGGCAAATGGTGGTTTTTTCTAAATCAGGGGATAAGGCATCTAGAATGATGGGCTTAATTTGATTTTTAAACCAAGTTTTTTGGCGTTTGGCATATTGCATAGTTTTTTGAATAATTAAGGTTTTGGTTTGGTCTAAAGTTATTTTTCCTTCTAACAAAGCTTTAATTTCACGATAACCAATAATATTAAAATTGGCGTTTGGAAAATGAGTTTGAATTTGGTTAACTTCTTCTATAAAACCTTGTTTTAACATTTGTGCCAATCTTAAAATAACTCTTTTTTTCAAAATTTGTCTATCAATATCGAGATAAAAAATTAGCGAAGAATATAGAGGATTGTGTTTTTTATTTTTTTGTGACCTTAAAGTGCCTGCAAGTAAATCTTGATAAGCGCTTAGGATGCGACGAGGATTTTTTAAATCTAGGTTCGCAATTAATTGAGGATCTTTTTGTTTAATGAAATCAATCATATTTTCTATTGCAGGTAAAGAAGTAGGTGGCAAAAACAAAGATTTAGGAGTTAATTCATAATCAAAAAGAGCTGATTTAAGATAAAGCCCGCTACCACCCACAAATAAAGGAAGGGGCGTTTCTTCGATTTTTTTGCGGGCATCTTTTTGAAAATGATAAATACTGTAATTTGTTCCAGGAGCAAGAAAATCTAAAAGATGATGTTTAATTCCTTGGGCTTCTTCGAGAGTTATTTTAGCAGTTCCAATATCGTATTTTTGATACATTTGAAGAGAATCGCAATTAATTATTTCTAAATTAATTTTTTTAGCTATTTTAATAGAAAGGCTAGTTTTTCCTGAAGCGGTAGGACCTGTAATAGCGATTACTTTTTTCATAATTTTCCTTTATGAGGGTAGAAGTGTTTTGGGGTTATTAAATATTTTCCAAAATATAAAATCATTATAAATTTATATGGAAAAGTTATGTTTGGTATAATAATTTAATAATTTAAATAATTAAAAAACCAGAATAAAATAAAAAAATGCAAAGCGTTAAAAAACAAAAAAATTAAAGTGATACAGAAGATAATTTTGATTCTTTTTCGCTTAGTTTTCATAAAACAAATTTTATTTCATTCTGATAAATTAATCTTTTCAATAGTTTTGTGAGGTTTAAGAGTGACAAGTAAACCGTTTAATTGTCTTTTTCCTTCGGCATTAGGTCTTGAAACAACACGATTTCCTAAAAAAGATTGAATTATAGGTTCTTTTTCTTTACCAATGACGCCGTCCTTGGCTCCTGTCATTCCTGCATCAGAAATATAAAGAGTATTGTGGGGAAAAAGGCGTTCGTCGTTAGTTTGGACATGAGTGTGAGTGCCTACAATAGCATCAATTCTACCATCAAAATAATGAGTTAAAGCAATTTTTTCACTAGTGGCTTCGGCATGAAAATCCAAAAAAGAAAAATCATATTTAGCTTTATTTTGTTCCAAAACATTATCAATAGTTTTGAAAGGGCAATGCAATTTGGAGTTAATAAAAACACGTCCTAAAGCATTCATAACTAAAATTTTTTTATCTTCGCAATCAATAATTTTATAACCTTGCCCTAATTGTTGGGTGTCATTGATGGGACGAATTACATTTGATTTGTCAATAAAATTTTTAATTTGTTTATTTTTCCAAACATGGTTTCCCATAGTCATCAAATCAACACCTAATTTTTGTAATTTTTTATAAATTTTAAAACTTAAACCTTTGCCATTATCAGCGTTTTCAGCATTGGCAATAATGAGGTTAGGTTTGTAAGTTTCTTTTAAAAAACCCACTTTTTCGGCAAAATAACTAATTCCTGGGTTTCCGTAAATATCTCCGATAAACATTATTTTCATGAATTAATTATCTCCTTTGGTGGATTATAATTTAGCCATTTCCACAGCTCTGGTTTCTCTTATAACAGTAACTTTGATAACACCATTGTAACTAATGTCTTTTTCAATTTGTTCTTTAATGGTGCGGGCAGTTTGGAAAATAAAATTGTCTGCGATTTTGTCTGGTTCAACGATAACACGAATTTCGCGTCCAGCTTGAATAGCATAAGATTTGGCAACTCCTTCTGTTGCATTAGCAATAGTTTCTAATTTGGTTAGTCTTTGGATGTGGTTTTCTACTGATTCTTTTCTGGCTCCTGGTCTAGCGGAAGACAAGGTGTCTGCTATTGCAACTAAAACAGCGATAATTGATTGGGGTTCTTGGTCTTCATGATGAGAGGCAATAGCGTCGATAACTTCTTTTTTTTCTTTGTATTTGGAAGCAATAGAAACGCCAATTTCTACGTGGCTTCCTTCCATTTCGTGGTCTAGAGCTTTACCGATATCATGAAAAAGTCCTGCTCTTCTTGCAAGAATTTCGTTTTCGCCAATTTCAGAGGCAAGTTTACCAGCTAAAAAAGCTACTTCCAAAGAATGTTTCAAAACATTTTGACTGTAACTAATGCGGAAGTGCAGTTTTCCCAAAATTTTAATTAAGTCGGGGTGCACTTCGCCGATTTTAGTAATAAAAGCAGCTTCTTCGCCTATTTCTTTAATAAAATTGTCTACTTCTATGGTTGAAGTTTCTAAGGCTTTTTCGATGCGAGAAGGATGAATTCGCCCATCAGAGACCAAAAATTCTAAAGTTTTTTTGGCAATTTCTCTTCTAATCGGGTCAAAACTACTTAAAATAATGGTGCAAGGGGACTCATCAATAATTAAGTCTACTCCGGTTAAAACTTCCAAAGACTTAATATTTCTGCCTTGGCGCCCAATAATCCGTCCTTTCATATCTTCGTTAGGAATGTTAACAACGCTAATATTTTTTTCTCCTGTAATATCGCCAGCATATTTTTGCATGGCTAAAACTAAAAGAGTTTTGGCTTTTTTAGATGCTTCGCTTTTGGCTTTTTCTTCTTCTTGTTTAATATATGACATCATTTCATAAGTGGTTTGGTCTCTTGTTTCTTTCATTATGATTTGTCTGGCTTGATCTTGCGTTAAGGAAGCTATTTTTTCTAATTGTTGTTTTTGGGTGTTTAAAATTGTTTCTTGTTCTTTGATTTGTTGTTCTAGGTTTTTTTTAGTATGGCTAATTATTTGTTGTTCAGAATCTAAATGATCTTCTCTTTTATTGAGGCTCTCAGTTCTGTTGTTAAGCAATTCTTCACGACGATTATTTTTGGATTCTAAATAAACAATTGTGTTGGTTCTTTGTTCTAAATCCAGTTCTAATTTTTGTCTTAAAGAAGTTATTTCTATTTTAGCATTACGCATCATTTCTTGTTCGCGTTGTTGCAAATCTTTTTCTTTTTCTTTTAGTTTGTTGTCAAATGTTTGTTTTTTTTCTTCTAATTTCTTTTGATTAAAAAAAGAATAAAAAAAATAGCCGATAATTGATCCACAAATTAAAGCAAAGACAAGAAGGGAACAACCCATTATACAATGAGTTCGCCAATAATCACCTTTCATATCCTTGATACCTTTCTTTTGGGGGGGTTAACAAATGTAAAATCATTGTTTTACCTCTTTTTCTTTTTGAATTTAGTTTAATGATTTGTAATGCAAAACAAAAAATAAAAAAATAGGGGGGGTTAGATTTTTTGATGCAATTTTGTCATTAAAACGATAAATAAGTTTGTTTTTTAATATTGATAATTAATTTAGAATTAAATTTGAATGGGGCGGGTTGGAAGTTTTATTATTTTTTTTAATTTGTTCAGTACAAAATTTCATCGTGAAATGAAAAAATAAAAATGTATAAATTGGGGTTAAAAAAAATAATAAAGTTTGGTTTGCGAAAAAAAAATCAGCAAAAACCATGCAAAAAACAATGGTTCTGTGATGAATAGTGGCAAAAATAAAAAAACTGAAAAGCTAACCTTAAAAAGATTAGCTTTTGTAATGAAAAATATTTAATTATTATATATTATTATGTGCTAGCAAAATATTTGAATTTATTAATATAATTAATAATCAAGCTTTTCTTGGTGATTGGTTTTTATTTTGCGAAAGGCTTTTGCTAACGGTGCTTGATAATTTATTAGAAAAAGTTTCTAGTGATTGAGATACTTTCGGAGATTTTATAACTTTTTCAACAATTTCTCCTGATTTTTCAATAAATACATCTTTCCAAGATTTTTTTTCTAAAATCGAAGGGGCTGGGTTTGGGTTTTGTGTTTCATCAGAAAATTGCATTTGTTCAGTAACTTCATCAGAAGATGACCCTTGAGGAGATTCTTCTTCTAAAGAAAAAAATATAATAATAGGAATGGCAAGTAATATCACAATAAAAACGCTAGTAATAATGATTTGCTTGGAAGTAAATTTAAAAATAAAATGATATCCTTTGGTTGTTGAATAAAAATCATGCCAAAACTCAAAATATCAAAATAAAGAATAATAAAAAATATAAATTGGATTTGAATGCATAATTTTTTAATTTTAATTTGGATTTAAAAATATAGATAATTTTAATAATTTAATTAATGAAATATATAAGATACTAAATAAAAAAAATAGTATCCGTAAATATTATATAATAACTCAAAAAAGTATTTGCAAAATAATGTTAAAATAATGTCAAAAAGGAGTTAAAATAATGATTTAAAAATCTATCTTTTCATTTTTGATGTTGTTTTTGGAATTGTTATTTTCTTTTTTGCGAACTTCTAACAATTTTTGATAACGTTGCTCTAAGGTTTTTTCTTTTTTTTGAATATCTTCAATCACTTTGAGAACTTTTTCCAAAGCCGATTTCAAATCATAAATAAAGACTTTATCAAAATTTTTCATCGCTTGTAGCACATTTTCAATGCATTCAAGTTTTTCTTCGTTGTTTTGAACACTTTCGAAAATTTGAAAATAATAATCAACTGAATTAAGAATAGCAAGTAAAATGGAAGGACTTGTAATGATAACATTGCGTTTAAAAGCATATGATATTATTTCAGGATCGCAATTAATTTGGGCAAAAATACTTTCAGAAGGAATAAACATAATGGCATAAGGGCAGTTGTCTTCTTTGCTGACGTATTTTTGAACTTCTTTAATTCTTTCTTTAACGTGAAATAAAAAGCGACTCTTTAATTCTGTTTGGTTGAAAGTGGCGTTAATATAGGTTAGAAAATCTGTGGTAGGAAACTTCGAATCAATAGGAATTTGAACAAATTTACCATAACCTTTACACATCACATCAACTTTAAGACGATTGCCGTTATTGTTTGTTTTTTTCATTAAATATTGTTTTTCAAAAACTAATTTATCTTTAAAATGAGAAACATTTTCCAAAACGCGTGCCAACAAAAATTCTCCAGCTTGTCCTGTTTTATCGTTTTGGCACAATAATTTATGAATGTTTTGCACTTCTTGAAAACCACTTGCATTTTGTTCTCTTAAAACTTTTAAAGAATTTTCCAGATTAATTGTTAAATGTTGGCGAGTATCTTTAATTTCTTTAGTTAAACTATCTTGACTTTGATGAGTTAAATTGTTAATTTTATCATCCAAACGACAAATAACCCTAGATTCTGACTCTAAAAAAGCTTGTTTCACAAAATCTTGGATATTGACTTGCGTTTTTTTCGGTTTGGCAACAAAAAAATAAATAATGAAAGTTACACCACCCAAAATAAGAATCAAAATAACGGATAAAGTTAAGATTAATAAAAAAACAATTTGATCTTGAGGCATTTATTTTGTTATTCCTTTTTCTTTTTTTCTTTTTTAATGTCTTTTAGCTTTGGGATGCATTAAAGTTGATATAAAAAAATACAAAAAATAAAAAACAAAACAAAAATAAAAAAAGGGTTATTATTGAGATTTGTTCTTTAAATATTTTTAATATTTATTTCTTATTTGAAAAACAAATAACATACATAAAATAAAAAATTGTGAAAATGTTTGGGACAAAAAAAATAAATATTAAAAATAAATATAAATGCCTAAGTGCTAAATTACTAAATTAAGGGAAATGGTGCAAAAAATAAAAGATAAACTGGCGTTTGAGAAGGGATTCGAACCCCCGACCGACGGCTTAGAAGGCCGTTGCTCTATCCAGCTGAGCTACTCAAACAAACATACAACAAATATTATACTATAAAATCATTGTTTTGGACAAAAAAAAGCAATTAAAGTAGTGAAGATAGTTTCTTTATTTGAAACCTCAAAGAAAAAACGATCCAAAAGTCATTAAATATCTATTAAATAAAAAAAGTTTGCACAAATACATAAAAAAAGTATATAATAATAATGTTAATTTTTAATTTCTAAATAATTTCTAAATTAAAACAAAAAATACAAAATTTTTTAAAAATGTTTTCAAGAAAAAAATAATTTACAAATCACAAAAAAACATTAACGAAAGACAAGTATTTTTATCCAACAAAACTAAGGTAGCCTTTTCAAACCTTATCATTCAACAATAAGAAACGAATTTGGTCAGGTCTTGATTGAAGCAGCCATAAGTTATTTTTATTGTGTGGAAGATAGGGTTTGAAAAGGTTATTTTTAATATAAAAGACCCAAAAAACAATTTTTAAAACAACAATTCAATGCATAAAATTAAAAAAACAAAAAAATAAATTTTTATTAATGAATTTTGGCAAAAAAACTTTCGAAAAATAACAATTTCACAACTAAAAAATAAACGAAAAGGAGCAATCATATGAATTTTTCATTTTTTCAAAAAGAAAAAGAATTTAAATTATTAACTAATATTTACAACTCTTTAAAAGGAGAACCATTTTTAACCCAAGAAACAACATTAAAAGGAAAAGAAACCAAAGTAGAATTTTATTATTTGGATCAAAGCAAATATTATAGTACTCTTTTTCAATCACGCCAATTTGCTGTTTGGACTGCTGATAAAGGAGTGTGCCGCCTTTTGGTTGAAAAAAAATATTACGAAGAATTTGGAGCTTTTTATCAAAAAGATATAAACGATATGTGGCTATATTTTATATGGCAGATTTTCCAAAAAGAAGCTACTTTAATCAAAAAAATAAAATTGTTATTTATGGAAGTTTTAGTGCCTATTTTATTAAATTCTTTTTTTCTTAGTGGACAATTTTCTGTTTGGTTAAGAATTCCTGCTTTTGTTGTATTGATATCTTCTTGTTTTTCTATGAATTATTGGATGAAAAACCAACAAAAAAAATTACACATATTTAGAGATAAAAAATTACAAGAAACATTGGACAAAATCAAAGAAAAATTAGGAATAGAACTTTACGAATCATTAAAAGAAAAACAAAAACAATTCAATCCAACTTTTGTTGAACCCAAATCCGACCAAAATCCCAATGAAGACACCCCCAAAAACAAAGACAACACAATAGACGAAATAAACGAATTTAAATTAAACAAATGATAAATAAATGATTATAAAACCCAAAAAACAATCAAGAAAGGTACTCAAATGATCTACGATAGCATTGTTATTGGAGCAGGACATGCAGGTGTTGAAGCTGCTTTAATATTGGCAAAAAAACATAATACTTTACTCATTACAGGCTCCTTAAAACAAGTTGCTTCCTTACCTTGCAATCCTTCTATCGGAGGTCCTGCCAAAGGTGTTGTAGTACGTGAAATAGATGCTTTAGGTGGCGTTATGGCAAAAGCTGCAGATCTTGCACAAATTCATATCAAAATGCTTAACTCTTCCAAAGGTCCTGCAGTAAGAGCTTTGAGAGCTCAAATTGATAAATTAGAATATCCTCAAATTATTTTAGAAATATTACAAAAAACCCTCAATTTAACTCTATTGGAAGGGCTCGTAAACAATCTAGTCATCCAAAACAACCAAGTTCAAGGAGTCTGTCTTATTGATGGAACAAAAATTAATGCCAAAACTGTCATTATCACTACAGGAACTTATTTAGCAAGCCAAATTTTAATTGGAGATACCAAAAAATCCTCGGGACCTAATGGCGTTCCTACAACTTACGGTATCAGCACTCAATTAAAAGAATTAGGTTTTGAAGTTATTCGTTTAAAAACAGGCACACCACCAAGAGTTAAAAAAAACAGCATTGATTATAGCCAAACCAAAATACAAATGGGAGATAATTTAGAACAAATATTTAGTTTTGTTCCCCAAACAAATCAAAGACCCCAAGAACCATGTTTTTTAACTCACACCAACCAAACCACCCACCAAGTTATCCAAAAACATTTAAACCAATCAGCTATGTATGGAGGTTATGTTGAAGGCACAGGCCCTCGTTATTGCCCTTCTATCGAAGATAAAGTAGTAAGATTTTGTGATAAAAACAGTCATCAAATTTTTATTGAACCAGAAAGCCTATCTTTGGATGAAATGTATCTACAAGGACTTTCTACCAGCATGCCTCAAAACGTTCAACACGAAATCCTTAAAACTATTCCAGGATTACAAAACGCCCAAATCACTAAATATGCTTATGCTATCGAATACGATGCTTTTAATCCCAACCAACTCAAACACAGTTTAGAGACTAAAAAAATCCAAAATCTCTTTTTAGCAGGACAAATGAACGGCACCAGCGGTTATGAAGAAGCTGCTTGTCAAGGGCTTATGGCAGGAATTAATGCTTCTTTAAAACTCCAAAATAAACCTCCTTTTGTATTAAAAAGAAATGAAGCCTATATTGGTGTTTTGATCGATGATTTAATCACTAAGGGCGCCAAAGAACCGTACCGTCTTTTGACATCACGCGCGGAATTTCGTTTATTATTAAGACACGACAATGCCGATTTGCGCCTCAAAGATTACGGATATCAACTAGGTTTGATTGATGAAAAAGATTATAACAATTTTCAAAACAAAAAAGCTAAAATCAACCTTTTATTAGAAAAAAGCAAAAATTATGAAATTTTAGTTAATTCAGATAATCTATCTTATTTAAAACAACAAAAATCAGCTAGTCTTGGAGAAAAAACCACATTAGCACAACTACTAAAAAGACCAGAATTAAATTTTTGCACTTTACAACATTTTTTACAGGAAAAAGCAGATAAAACCATTTATGAACAAGTAGAAATACAAATCAAATACGAAGGTTATATTGCTAAAGCCCAAAAAGAAGCTCAAAAATTAGCAAGGTTAGAACAAAAAAAAATTCCTAGCAAAATCAATTACGCAGATATTAAAAATTTATCAAAAGAAGCTCAAGAAAAACTTGATTTAATCAAACCCCAAACTTTAGGACAAGCAACAAGAATATTAGGAGTTAATCAAGTTGATATTTCGATTTTATTAGTTTATTTGGAAAAACATCATGCTTTACTTTGAATCATTAAAAGACAAATTTGCATTCAACGAAAAGCAATTAAACAAGTTTGTTTTTTACTATGAATTTTTAAAACAAGAAAACCAAAAAATGAACCTTACTTCTCTAATATCTTTATCTGATGTTTGCTATAAACATTTTTATGATTCTTTAATTTTAAAAGAAATATTTAACTTTAATACTGTAACTAATCTTTGTGATGTTGGCTCGGGTGCTGGCTTTCCTAGCTTTCCTTTAAAAATTCTTTTTCCTCATTTAAAAATTGTAATCATTGAATCATCTTTAAAAAAAATCAATTTCTTAAAACAATTAGCAAGCCATTTGGAATTAGATAATATATGTTTTTTTCACCAAAGAGTAGAACAATATGACATAGCCCAAAATGGCAGTTATGATTGTGTTGTTGCTCGCGCTTTGGCTAGATTGGAACTTATCTTAAAATGGTGTGTTCCTTTAGTGAAAAAAAAGGGTTATTTTATTGCTATGAAAGGTAAAAACTTTCAACAAGAATTAGAAGCTAGCAAAAAGATAATTAAGCAAATAAGAGTTAAATTAGTTAGTGCAAAAACATTGGAATTACCAATGCAATTAGGAACAAGAACTAATTTATTATTCCAAACCGAATAAAAAAGGTAATATAATAAAAAAAAGATCACGAATATTCGTGATCTTTTTTATTTTCTTTCTTGACCAAATAACCTTAGCAAAATTAACATTATTCTTAAAAAAATTTCAATTAAAGTTGTTGCAAAAGCCAAAGAAACTTGCCATTCATATTTTTTAGGCATTCCTTGTTTAATCATTTGTTCGGTGTAATCAAAATGAAGTGCTAAAAACATAGATACAAATCCTAACATAATTAAACTAATAGGAAGAGTTAAAAAGCTATTGTAAATAATATTTTCAATTGTCCAAATGCCGCATAAAGACAACACTAAACGAACTATATAAGAAACCACCAAAGCAAAAGAACAATATAGCATAATTTGTCTAAATCTATTTGTTACTTTTATAAAACCTTTATAATAAGCATGGGACATTGCAACAAAGACGATAAAGGTTGCAAAAATAGCCATAAAGGCAATTTCAACTAAATTGGCATAAGCTAAATTTAGAACAACAAAAATAATTGATAAAATTATTCCTTCTATAAAAGAATAAATTAATCCACAAGCTTTAGAAATTTCAACTTGTTTTAATCCTGCAGAATAAATGCCATAATTTAAAAAACCTAACGCAATCATGGAAAAATAAATTGCATGAATATTTAGATTTTTTAATATCACGGGTTTTAGAATTGGGTAAAAAAACATTGAAGTGATTGCTGTAACACATAAAAGCAAAATTGTTTTTAAAGCAATTCCTTTACGAGTAGCAATATTATTATAAGTAGTTGTTTCAAATAAAGAAAGAAAGTTATTTTTAATTTGGGTAAACGAATTATTTACTTTATTGGATTCCATCTAAACCACCTTTTTAAATTTTTTTTTATTATTAAAATTAAATTTATTTTATTATTCTTATTATTTAAAAAAATATTTACATCTTTTTTAACTTGCTTAATAAACAAGCACATATATATTTTACCTTTTTTTAAAATTAATTGGAAGATATTTTGCTTTTTTATTGCAAAAAATGACAAAAAGTGGTATTTTTTTGGTTAGTGTTGTGAAATTTGATAATAAATAGCGTTTTTTTTGGCACACAACTAATTTTTTTATAAGTGTTTAAAATGTCATTATTGCCAAATTTGCATCTTTTAGTTGAGTTGGGTTAGATTTGTGGAGTTTTAAAAAGCGATAAAAAGGCAAAAGGGCAAAAAGGGGCAAAATACAAAATAAAAAATAGTTAAAAAAGATAAAACCCACATTATGTGGGTTTTATTTATTAATAAGGTTGGGTATAATGAATTTTTAGTTAAGAAGTTTGGAAACCGATCCTGCACCAACTGTTTTTCCACCTTCACGAATAGAAAATTTAGTTCCTTCTTCGATAGCAATTGGGTTGTTAAGGGTAACTACTAATTCAGTGTTGTCACCTGGCATTACCATTTTAACATCACCTTGTAATTCAACTACTCCTGTAATATCTGTAGTACGGAAATAGAATTGAGGACGGTATTGAGAGAAAAAGGCAGTGTGACGTCCTCCTTCTTCTTTAGTTAAAACATAAACTTGAGCAACAAATTTAGAATGAGGCTTAACAGAACCTGGTTTAGCTAAAACTTGTCCACGTTGTACGTCTTCACGGTTAATTCCACGTAATAAAGCTCCAACGTTGTCTCCTGCTTGAGCAAAATCTAGGTCTTTTTTAAACATTTCTACTGCAGTTACAATAGTTTTTCTAGTTTCTTTAAGTCCTACGATTTCTACTTCATCACCAGCTTTTACTTGACCTCTTTCTACTCTACCAGTAACAACAGTTCCTCTACCAGTAATAGTGAAAACATCTTCTACAGGCATTAAGAAAGGTTTGTTAACTTCGCGCACCGGGTCTTCAATGTAGGTGTCTAGAGTTTCGATTAATTCGTTTACTTGAGCAACGTAATGAGCGTCACCTTCTAAAGCTTTTAATGCAGATCCTCTAATAACAGGAATGTCGTCTCCTGGGAAATCGTATTGAGATAATAATTCACGAACTTCCATTTCTACTAATTCTAAAATTTGTTCGTCTGGGGAAAGATCACATTTATTTAAGAAAACAACAATTTTTGGAACACCAACTTGGCGCGCTAATAAAATGTGTTCTCTAGTTTGAGGCATAACACTATCTGCACCAGAAACAACTAAAATAGCAGCATCCATTTGAGCAGCACCAGTAATCATGTTTTTAACATAATCGGCGTGTCCAGGACAGTCAACGTGAGCATAGTGACGTTTTTCTGTTTCATATTCTACGTGTGAAGTTTTAATAGTGATTCCACGTTCTCTTTCTTCAGGAGCATTATCAATTTGATCATAAGTTCTACTTTTAGCCAAGCCACGAGTAGACAAAACTTGGGTAATAGCTGCTGTAAGAGTAGTTTTACCGTGGTCTACGTGTCCAATAGTACCTACATTTAAATGCGGTTTGTTTCGTATAAATTTTTCATTAGCCATTTTTCAAAGGCCTCCTTTTATTATGTTTTAAGGTTTGTTTTAATAAATATATTTACCATTTAAATTTTAACTTATTTTTGGCTTTTCACAACTATTTTGTTAATAAAAATGTTTTTTAGTGTAAGGTTGTCTAAGCTCGTTTTTTAATAATTTCTTCAGTGATGCTTTTAGGAGCTTTTTCATATTTAGCAAATTGCATAATAAAAGTAGCTCTTCCTTGAGTATTGGAACGCAAAACAGTAGCATATCCAAACATTTCAGAAAGGGGAACAAACGCTCTAATAGCAACAGCGTTGGCGCGTGATTCTTGGTTTTCTAATCTACCTCTTCTAGAAGTTAGATCACCAATAACATTTCCTACATAATCGTTGGGAGTAACTACTTCAACGTCCATAATAGGTTCTAAAATGACTGGGTTCCCTTTGGTTTTGGTTTCTTTTAATGCCATGGAAGCAGCAATTTTAAAAGCCATTTCGGAAGAATCGACATCATGGTAAGAGCCATCAAATAAAGTTGCTTTAACATCAATAATTTGATATCCAGCTAAAATACCACCAGCAAGAGCTTCTTGAATTCCTTTTTGAACTGCAGGAACGTATTCACGAGGAACTACACCACCTACAATTTTATTAACGAATTCAAAACCTTTTCCAGGATTTGGTTCAAAACGCATCCACACATGTCCGTATTGTCCACGACCACCTGATTGACGAATGAATTTTCCTTCTGTCTCAGTTTCTTGGGTGATTGTTTCGCGGTATGCTACTTGAGGTTCTGTAACATTTGCTTGTACTTTGAATTCTCTTTTAAGACGTTCAATAATGATATCTAAATGAAGTTCACCCATTCCAGCAATAATAGTTTGCCCGGTTTCATGATTGGAAAAAACCTTAAATGTAGGGTCTTCTTCAGCTAATTTTGCAAGGGCAATCCCCATTTTATCTTGGTCAGCTTTAGTTTTTGGTTCTACTGCAATTTCAATTACTGGTTCTGGGAAATTCATTGATTCTAAGACGATGGTTTGTCCTTCTGATGCTAAAGTGTCTCCTGTAGTAGTTGCTTTTAATCCTACAACTGCTAAAATATCGCCTGTGTAGGCTTCTTTTACTTCTGCACGAGAATTAGCATGCATTTGTAATAACCGTCCAAAACGTTCTTTGGTTCCTTTAGTAGTGTTAGTTACGTAAGAACCAGCTTTAACTGAACCTGAATAGATACGGAAAAAGGTTAATTTTCCTACATAAGGATCGGTCATCACTTTGAAAGCTAGAGCTATGAAGGGTTCTTCATCTAATCCGGTGCGCACAATTTCTTGGTTGTCAGAATCAAAACCAACAATAGCTGCAACATCACAAGGAGCAGGAAGGTAGTCAACAATAGCGTCTAACATTTTAACAACACCCTTATTTTTGAAAGAAGAACCGCAAAGAACTGGGAAAAAGGAAGCTTGTAAGGTTGCTTTTCTAATGGAATTTTTCAACATTTCAGAAGAGATTGGTTTTTCTTCTAAATAATACATCATTAATTCTTCGTCTAGGGTAGATAAAGTTTCTATTAATTCGTTTCTTTTAGTTTGGGTAATTGATTCTAAATCGCTAGGAATAGGAACTACTTTTCCTGTTTCTGGGGAAGTGTTATCATATTCAAAAGCATTCATTTCTACTAAATCAATGATACCATTAAAGTCATTTTCTGAGCCAATTGGCCATTGAATAGCGCTTGCATGAACTCCTAAGCGTTGTTTAAGGGTTTCAATTGCATAAGCAAAATCAGCGCCTACTTTATCCATTTTGTTAACAAAAATAACTCTTGGGACTTTATATTCACTAGCTTGGCGCCAAACAGTTTCAGTTTGTGGTTCTACTCCTGCCTGAGCATCAATAACTGTTACTGCTCCATCCAAAACTCTAAGAGAGCGCGAAACTTCCACCGTAAAATCAACGTGTCCGGGAGTGTCAATAATATTGATACGGTGGTTTTTCCAAAAAGCAGTAGTAGCAGCAGAGGTGATAGTGATTCCTCTTTCTTGTTCTTGTTCCATCCAATCCATCTGAGAAGCGCCATCATGGGTTTCTCCGATTTTATGAATTTTTCCGGTGTGGAACAAAATTCTTTCTGTAGTGGTGGTTTTTCCTGCATCAATATGAGCAATAATGCCAATATTACGAGTTTTTTCTAATGAAAACTGACGTGCCATCTTTTATTCTCCTATAAGTTACAATCACCAACGATAATGAGCAAAGGCTTTATTAGCTTCTGCCATGCGATGCGTTTCTTCTCTTTTTTTAACTAATACTCCGTTACCTAAAGAAGCATCTACTATTTCTTTGGCAAGTCTTTCTTCCATTGTTTTTTCATTGCTTTCTTTAGTGTATTTAACAATCCATCTTAATCCTAAAGACTGGCGTCTTTCGGGACGAACTTCGGAAGGCACTTGGTAATTTTGACCACCCACACGACGCGTGCGTACTTCTAATACAGGCATAATATTGTTTAGGGCTTCATGAAAAACTTCAATAGGCTCGCGGTTAGTGATAGTTTTTACTTTTTTTAAAGCTTGATAAAAAATAGTTTGAGCTTTGCCTTTTTTGCCGTCTTCCATAATGATGTTAATGATTTTAGTAACTAATTTAGAATTGTAAATAGGATCTGGCTGTACATCTCTTTTTTTAATATGACCTTTACGGGACACAAAAATTCACCTACTTTCTTTATTTTATTTATTTTTTTGGGGATTTGTGATTTTTTTATTATTTATTTTTTATTCTTTGTAATTGTAATTATTTTTTTTCTTTAGGTAATTTAGAGCCGTACTTAGAACGCCCTTGTTTACGGTTAGCAACACCAGTAGCATCTAGAGCACCACGAACGATATGATAACGCACACCAGGAAGGTCTTTTACGCGTCCGCCACGAACTAAAACAGAGCTATGTTCTTGTAAGGAGTGTCCAACGCCTGGAATGTAGGCAGTTACTTCAGAACCATTACTTAGGCGCACTCTTGCAAATTTACGTAAAGCTGAGTTTGGTTTTTTTGGAGTCATGGTAGTTACACGCAGACAAACACCCATTTTTTGAGGAGAACTGTAATGTTTAGCTTTTTTTTGCAAAACATTAAAACCGCAACTTAGAGCAGGTGATTTAGTTTTGGAAGTTTTACTGCTACGACGTTTTTTGATTAATTGAGAAACAGTAGACATTTTTTATTTCCTTTCTTTTTTTTAATTTTGTTTAGTTTTTTCAGCAAGTTCAGAAGTGGTTGCAGGTTCTTTTGGATATTTAAATAAAGTAGTTTCTAAAATACCTGTTCCTGCAGGAATTAAGCCACCAATAATAACATTTTCTTTAAGTCCGTAAAGATGGTCGGTTTTTCCTTTGATGGCAGCATCGATTAGAATTTTAGTAGTTTCTTGGAAAGATGCAGCTGACAGTAAAGAATCACTTCTTAAAGAAGAACGCGTAATTCCTAAAATAATGGGGCGCCCCACTGCTAAAAGTTTGTTTTCTTCTAACATTTTTAAATTAGCTTTTTTAAAGTTGTTAATAGTAATTTCTGTGCCAGGTAAAAGTTGAGTATCACCTTCATCAATAATTAAAATTTGTTTAAACATTTGGTGAATAATAATTTCGATGTGTTTGTCGCTGATATAAACATTTTGGGCACGATAAACTTTTTGTACTTCTTCTAAGATGTATTTTTGAGCCTCTGTTGTGCCTGCCACTCTTAAAAGTTCTTTTAGATCAACCGAACCAGAAGTTAGTTTTTGACCGGGATAAACACTGTTGTTTTTGCTTACTAAAATATCGACATTAGGTTCCAAAATATAACGGTGCTCTGTGTCAGGGTCATTTTCTTCTGTGATTACAATTTCTGGATTTTGGGAACGGATTTTATCAATTTTTTTGATTTTTCCTTTTAATTCGCTGATTAGCGCTTTTCCTTTAGGTTTGCGTACTTCAAATAATTCTTCGATCCTTGGAAGACCTTGAGTAATATCTGAGGCAGAAGCAACTCCTCCAGTATGGAAAGTTCTCATAGTTAATTGAGTTCCTGGTTCCCCAATGGATTGAGCAGCAATAACACCAACAGCTTCGCCAATTTCTACTAATTTATTGGTAGCTAGATTGACGCCGTAGTCTTTGGCGCAAATACCATATTCACAATTACAAGTTAAAATGCTTCTAATAGGAACTTTTTTAATTTTGGCAGTAATAATTTCTTGGGCTTTGGACTCAGTAATTAATTCATTGCGCGCTATAATAAGGGCGTTGGTTTTGGGATGACAAATGTCGCAGCTAGCAAAGCGTCCCATAATGCGTTGTTTGAGGGAAACAATTTCTTTGCCGTCGCTAAGCATAGCTTCTACAACAAAACCGCGGTCACTATTGCAGTCTTCTTTGATAACAACAATATCTTGAGTTACGTCAACTAAACGACGCGTTAGATAACCTGACTCGGCTGTTTTGAGGGCAGTGTCAGTTGAACCTTTACGGGCTCCGTGAGTAGAGATGAAAAACTCAGAAACTTTCAGACCTTCTCGGAAAGAAGCTTTAACAGGGACTTCAATAATTTCACCTTTAGGGTTATTCATTAACCCTCTCATCCCTGCTAATTGAGTAAAGTTAGAAACACTACCACGTGCGCCACTTTCGCTCATCATAAAAATGTGGTTGTCTTGTTGAAATTCTTTCATCAAACCTTCTTGAATTTCATCACGAATAGTTTTCCATTCGTTAATTACTAAACGACGACGTTCGGCATCTGTTAAAAAACCATCGTTGTACCAAGTCTCAATTTGAATATTGCGGGCTTCTACTTCTTGTAACAATTCTTGTTTATTGGAGTAAGTATTGATGTCTGCAAATGAAACTGTAATTCCTGCGATAGTAGAATACTTGAAACCTAAGTTTTTGATGTGATCTAGCATTTTGGAAGTTTCTGTAATTTTCATTTGTTTGAAAAAACATGCAATAATCATAGATAGGAATTTTTTGTTAAAAGGTTTAGGGGTGGGAAGTTTTTTTAGGAATTGTTTGGGGTTGGTTCCTGGAGCTAAAAAATAAGCATCAGGGGTTTTGACATCCAAATTAAACTGAGTTGGTTCGTTAATGTAGGGGAAACTTGGAGGCAAAATGTCATTAAAAATTAATTTTCCTAAAGTAGTCATTAAATATTTTTGACGTTGTTCTTCGGTAAATGATAAATTAATTGCTTGTGGTTTGATAAAAATTCTTGTGTGAAGGTGGATTTCTTTATTTTGATAAGCGGTTTTGGCTTCGTTGATGTCAGCAAAAAAAGCTCCTTCATTGCGATGTTTGTATTGTTGTTCTGCAGTTCTTTGGGCAGCATCATAGCTGTTTATAGTTCGATCTTTTTTTTCTTCAATGGTTAAATAGTAGTTTCCTAAAACCATATCTTGGGAAGGTGTTACTACTGGATTACCATTTTTAGGGTCTAAAATGTTGTTCGAAACAAGCATCAATAAGCGTGCTTCGGCTTGGGCTTCTAAAGAAAGAGGGACATAAATTGCCATCTGGTCGCCATCAAAATCGGCATTAAAGGCAGGCGTAACTAAAGGGTGGAGGCGAATGGCTTTACCGTCAATTAATTTAGGATCAAAAGCTTGAATTCCTAAACGGTGTAGTGTTGGGGCGCGGTTTAAAAGGACCGGGTGTTCTTTGACTACTTCTTCTAAGGCGTTCCAAACTTCTTCATTCATTTTTTCATAAATGGTGTTGGCGTTTTTTTTGTCAATTCCTTTGGTTTCTTGTAGTTTTTTCAAAATGAAAGGTTTGAACAAAATAATTGCCATTTCACGAGGCACACCGCATTGGTGCATTTCTAAATCAGGACCTACAATAATTACGGATCGTCCCGAATAATCCACTCTTTTACCTAAAAGATTTTGACGGAAACGCCCTTGTTTACCGCGTAGCATTTCGGATAAAGATTTAAGCGGGCGATTTTTTTCGACGTTGTTAACGTTTTTTTTGCTAGTTTTGGCATTATCAAATAAAGCATCAACTGCTTCTTGTAGCATTCTTTTTTCATTTTTAATGATTAAACGAGGAGCTTTTTGGAGCATTTGTTTTTTTAAACGATTGTTGCGATTAAGGATGTGGCGGTAAAGATCGTTGACTTCAGTAGTGGCAAAACGACCACCATCTAAAGGAACCATCGGTCTTAATCCCGGAGGCAATACAGGAATAACATCCATTACCATCCATTCAGGTTTGTTGTCTGATTGATGAAAAGATTCGATGATTTCTAGTCTTTTAATAATGCTTTCTCTTTTTTGTTTGGAATTTTCCGATAAAGATTTGCGAAGGACTTTGATAGTTTTTTCTAAATTGAGATTTTCTAGTAATTTTTTAACCGCTTCGGCACCTGTTAAAGCTACAAAAGCGTTTCCAAATTCATAAAGAGCTTCACTGTATTGGGTTTCTGTAATAATTTCTTTAGGTTTGAATTCGGTTTTTCCAGGATCAATTACAACGTAAGAAACATAATAAACTATTTCTTCTAATTGTTTAGTTTTGATGTTTAAAAGAATAGCTAAACGGCTGGGAGAAGAGTTAAGGTACCAAGTGTGGACGATGGGGGTTTGTAATTCGATGTGTCCCATTCTTTCACGACGCACTTTGGTTTCGGTAAATTCAACTCCACATTTGTTACAAAATTGACTTTTGATGCTGACTTGTTTTTTAGAACAAGCACATTGGAAATCAACTACTGGACCAAAAATCTTTTGACAAAATAATCCTGATATCTCTGGTTTATAGGTGCGATAGTTAATTGTTTCGTAGCTAGTAACCTCACCATAAGACCACTGTCTGATTTCTTCAGGAGCAGCTAGACGGATTTTAAAATAATCATAATCTCTACTACCGTATTCTTTGTCAGATGAAATAGAAGGGAAGTGATTGTATAACTTAAATAGGTCGTTTAATTTTTGAAAAGCAAGGGGATTGGTTTCAAAGGCTTTTGTAAGGACAGCCATTTTAGTTTGTAAAAGATCTTGAAAATCTTCCATTCCTAGTTCAGTAAGAATGTTAATAACGGCTTCACTCAAATCTAGATTTTGTAAATTGCGAGGTAGGGCGAAGTTTTTGAGGATAGGTAAAACTTCTAAAAAAGCTTCTTGCAGTAAAAGCCTTAACTCTTCTAAAGTAAAAGTGTTAAAATCTTCCAAAGTATTGATTCCAGAAAGTTTTAATTTTTCTAAAACTGGAGATGAAAGATTTAAAGTTTCTACTGAAGTAAATAATCTGTTATCGCTCATCTTTAATTATAACCTTCCTTTTTGTAATCAATTAAGGATTTATTAACTTCATTTTCTTTAGTATCTGTTTTGATTAGTTCTACATACAATCCTAAAGATTGCAATTCTTTAATGAAAACTCGGAAACTTTCAGGAATGCTTGGTTTAGGCAGTGGAGTTCCTTGCACGATGGCGCTGTAAGTTTTGTTTCTACCTACAATATCATCACTTTTAACTGTTAAAATTTCTTGTAAGGTATGAGCAGCTCCATAAGCATAAAGCGCCCATACTTCCATTTCACCGAAGCGTTGTCCACCGTTTTGGACTTTTCCTCCCATAGGTTGTTGGGTCACTAAAGTGTATGGTCCTACGTTTCTGGCATGGAGTTTGTCATCTACCATGTGAGATAATTTAACCATATACATAACTCCTACAGAAATACGACTGTCATAAGGTTCGCCGGTGCGTCCGTCATATAAAACCATTTTGCCATCAGGATCTAAATTGGCTTCTTTCATGATTTCTTTAAGGTCGTAGTCATTAACGCCGTCAAAAACAGGAGTTGCCACTTTGATGCCTAATTTTTTGGCAGCCATTCCTAAATGGATTTCTAAAATTTGTCCAATGTTCATCCTACTAGGAACTCCTAAAGGATTTAACATGATATCAATTGGGGTGCCGTCTGCCATATAAGGAAGGTCTTCTTTAGGTAAGATGCGAGAAATTACACCTTTGTTTCCGTGGCGTCCTGCCATTTTGTCGCCTTCGTTGATTTTACGTTTTTTAGCGATGAAAACACGGATGTTTTCGTTGACACCAGCAGGAAGAACATCACCGTTTTTTCTGGAGAAATAATGAACACTTTGAACGATCCCCCCTTCACCAAAAGGAACCCTTAAAGAAGAGTCTTTGTATTCGCGGGCTTTTTCACCAATTACAATTTGAATTAATTTTTCAGAAGGAGAAGGTTCAATGTTTCCTTGAGGAGTTATTTTACCTACTAAAATATCTCCTTCTTTAACTTCGGAACCAGGAATAATAATTCCTCTTTCGTCAAGGTTTTTAATAGCATCAGCGCCCACGTTGGGAACTTCTCTAGTGATTTCTTCTTGACCGCTACCTTTTTTTAATTCTCTAGTTTGAACTTCGTATTTATCAATGTGGATGGAAGTGTAGACATCGCGTTTGACTAATTCTTCTGACATAATGATGGCATCTTCATAGTTATAGCCTTCCCAAGTCATAAAAGCCACTGTAACATTTCTGCCAAGTGCTAATTCGCCTTGAGATGTAGAAGGTCCACTTACTAAAATATCGCCTTCATTGATTTGTTCTCCCAAAACTACAATCGGTTTTTGCAATACTAAAGTGTCTTGGTTGGATTTGGCAAAATTGATGAGGGTGTATTTGGCTTGGTGTTCTTTGTAGTTGTTCTCGTATAAAGCCTTGGCTTGGGCGTAGGTAAATTCTTGGGTAGTATCGTAAAGGGTTTTGCCATTTAATAAAACATTTTGGTTGGGTTTTTTAGTGATAATTATTTTTTGAGCATCAACATAAGTAACAAATCCTGATTCGCGGGCAATAATTAAGCAACCTGAGTCTTTGGCAGCACGATATTCAACACCTGTTCCTACAATAGGAGATTCAGGGATTAATAAAGGGACTGCTTGACGTTGCATGTTGGCTCCCATTAAAGCTCTGGAAGCGTCGTTGTGTTCTAAAAAGGGGATCGAAGAAGTTGCAACAGAGACAATTTGTTTAGGAGAAACGTCAGCATATGTTATTTGGCTTCTTTCAAAAATGCCTGTTTCACCGTTTCTACGAGCAATTATTTTTTTGTCTTTAAAAGCATTATTGGCATCCAAAACAAACCCAGATGAGGCAATAATTTCTTCTTTTTCTTGGTCAGCTGTTAAATAATCTATGTGGCGCGAAAGGATAGTTTTCCCGTCTTGGTGCAAAACCTTAAAGAAAGGAGTTTGGATAAAACCGTACTTATTGACTTTGGCATAAGTGGAAAGGGATGTGATAAGTCCGATGGAAGGTCCTTCAGGAGTTTCAATGGGGCATAATCTGCCGTAGTGGGAATTGTGCACGTCGCGCACTTCAATGCCTGCACGATCACGATTAATTCCTCCGATACCTAAAGCTGATACCCTTCTTTTTTGGGTTAATTCTGCTAAAGGATTGATTTGATCCATGAATTGAGATAAGCGTGAACTTGTGAAAAAAGTTTTGATTACACTCATTAAAAAAGTAAAATTAACTAGGTCGCCTGGACCGTTAACTTCGCTGAATTTGCTAGTGGAAATCATATCTTTGATATTTTTTTCAGCTCTGGTAAGACCAATTCGGAATTGGTTTTTTAACAATTCTCCAATTAATCTTAAACGACGATTCCCTAAATGATCAATATCATCAACAGTGCCTACGTTTTCATAAAGATTCAAATAATAATTAATACTTGCAATAACATCTGATAAAGTGATGTGTTTTTTGGTTTCTCTTTGGTCGTTTCCAATAAGTTTGACTTTGTGATATAGCTTGCCTGATTCGTCTTTTGAAGTATAGACTTCTAAAATTTCGTTAAAAACTCCTTGACGGTCTGCTTCTTTTTGATAAATATCTTTAGTTCCTAAGAAAAATTTAGATACTTTTTCATCAAGAGTGTGAATATTGTGTCTTAAATGATTGATAATATCGTCGTTAACTAAAGTATCTTTAGCTACTAAAACTTCACCAGTGCGAGAGTTGATGATGTTAGTTTTGGTGAATAATTCGTTTTTTTGGGGGTCTTTTTTATATGCTAAAATCTCTTCATCAGTTTCGTTTTCTAAATTATGTTTAGCGTCGAAGATTTCTTGGAGCAAAAAATGACGATTTTGTTTCAGGATTGCAATTTTTTCTTTGGTTAAAAGTTCGTCTTGTGCAATTATTATTTCTTGAGTTTCGGGATTGACAAAATCACAAGCTAAATAAGTGTTTTCAGCTCGGGTAAGAACGTCTAGTTTTTTGTTAAATTTGTATCTTCCCACTTTAGCCAGGTCGTATTTTTTTTGATCAAAAAGTCTTGTTCTGATAAAATCTCTAGCAGTGTCGACAGGAACTTTTTCGCCTTGACGGATTTTAGAATACAGTTCTACCAAAGCATTGTCTGAGTCCATATCAGTTTCTTTATCAAAAACAGAATCAAGGATAGCGCTTTTGCCAAAGACATTTTCGATTGCTTCTTTGCTGTCAAAACCTAGAGCATAAATAAAATTAGACAAGGGGATTTTTTTGGAACGATCTAGTTTGGCATACAAAATTTCTTTAGAGCCTTCTTCGTATTCAATCCAAGCACCACGTGAAGGAATTACTTGTCCAGAATAAGTGGTTCTGTTGAGTTTGCTGTCAAAATTACCTGCAAAATACACGCTAGCGGAACGTACAATTTGAGAAACTACTACTCTTTCAGTGCCGTTGATAACAAAATTCCCAGTGGGAGTCATTAGAGGCAATTCAGTAAGTAAAATATTGCTTTGTTTAGTTTCGCCAGTTAAAACATTTTCTAAAGTAGTTTTGACAAATAATTGGGCAACATAACTTATATCTTTAATTTTAGTTTCTTCAATGCTATATTTTGGGGGTGCTAAAAAATAATCATCAAAGTGAATTTTTAAATCCCCATTATAACTTTCAATAGGACAAAAATCCTGCAACAATTCTTTAATACCGTGTTTTAAAAACCAATCAAAAGATTGGTTTTGAATTTCAATTAAATTGGGCAAATCAACATCATAAATTGTTTTAGAATAATTACGACGTTGTGCTTTTTTGCCATATTTGACATTATGATAACCCATCTTATGCTCCTATAAATTATTAATTGGTAGTTTGTTTTGCCAAAATCTTTATTTTTAATTGTGTCTTTGCGATTTTTGGGTTTTGGGGGGTTGGGGTATAAAAATAAAAACAATGCAAGACTAAAAAACCTGAGAAAACTCAGGTTTTTATATTACTTACAAGATAATAATTTATTGAAGTTCAACAACAGCTCCAGCTTGTTCTAACTTGTTTTTGATATCTTCTGCTAAAGCTTTGGAAACATTTTCTTTTACTTTAGAGTCAGGAACTTTAACAAAATTAGCAGCATCTAGCAAGCCTAATCCTGTTACTTCGCGCACTGTTTTGATAACAGCAAGTTTCTTTTTTTCATCAAAACTTTTCATAACTACTGTGAATTCGGTTTTTTCTTCTACTTCAGCTGCATTATTTGCTCCAGGAGCTGAAACTGCTAAAGCAGTTGGGTCAATTCCAAACTCTTCTTTCAAACCATCTAATAATTCTTTAATCTCTAATAAAGACATTTCTTTTAAAGCCGATACAAAAGCTTCTTTCGTTAACTTAGCCATGTCAATCTCCTTTGTTATAATCTTTTCATTCATAAATTAATTGTTTATTGTTGGGGGTTTTCTTGTTCTTTGGTTTGTACTAACATATTTAGACCAATTGCTAAATGTTGCAAAGGTGCAAACATTGAAGCAGCTAAAAGCGCTAACATTTGTTCTTTTGAAGGCAAAGTAGCTAAGGTGTTTATTTCTTGCAAGGAGACAATTTTTTGTTCCACGATGCCAGAAACTATTTTAACTGCTTTATTTTTTTTAGCAAAATTATAAATCGTTTTGATTGGTTCTAATAATTCTTGGGGACTAATAATTAAAGCTTTTGCCCCTTTTAAAAAGGTAACTAAATCAGCTTGTTTGGCGTTGGTAACAGCTCTTTGCATGATGTTTTTGGGATATACTTTTACTTCACAACTAGTTTTTTTTAACTCACGACGCAGTTGCATAAAAGAGCTTACCGGTAAGCTTGCATATTCAAAAACAATAACTGTTTTGGCAGTGCTAATTTTTTCTTGCAAAAGAGCAACTGAATCTATTTTTTTGGCTAACTGAGGTTTTATCATGATTATGCCCTTTTCCTTCCTTCAAAATTTTGATCTTGATTATTGTGAAATTGTAACAGGGTCAATTTTAATACCTGGTGCCATCGTAGTTGAAATAGTAACACTTTTAATGTAAGTGCCTTTCACTGTACGAGGTTTAACAGTCATTAATTGAAGATATAAAGTTTTTAAGTTTTCTAGTAATTTTGTCTCATCAAAAGAAACCTTACCTAATATGGCGTGAATATTCCCGCTTTTGTCTAGGCGGTATTCAATTTTACCATTTTTAATTTCTTTGACTGCTTGTAAAACATCATTTGTTACAGTACCTGTTTTAGGATTAGGCATTAGTCCTTTGGGTCCTAAAAGACGCCCTAATTTACTTAATTGCATCATCATTTCGGGAGTAGCAACTAAGACATCAAAATCAAACCAGTTTTTGGCAATTTTATCAATTAAATCTTGGTCGCCTACGTAATCTGCTTGGGATTCTTGTGCTTGTTTAGCTTGTTCTCCTTTAGCAAGAACTGCTACTTTTAAGACTTTGCCAGTGCCATGTGGTAAAACTAAGGCTCCTCTTAAATTTTGATCAACTTTTTTAGGATCTAAATTTAGATGAAAAGCACATTCTACCGCAGCATCAAATTTAGCAACTTGAGTTTGTTTAGCTAAGCTAATAGCTTCTTGAAGCGGATATGTTTTTTTAACATCAAACATTTGTAATGATGCTAAATATTTTTTGCCTCGTTTCATCGCAGTAATTCCTTTCTCAAAACAACTTGACATTTTTTAGAAATTTTTTTAATTTGAAATTTGAATAATTGGGGTAAAAACTATTTTAATATTTTAATCTTTTACTAAAATTCCCATATTACGAGCTGTGCCTTCAATGATTTTGCAAGCTTTTTCAACGCAATAAGCATTTAGGTCTGGAAGCTTTAAATTGGCGATTTCTTCTACTTGTTTGTGGGTGATAGTAGCTACTTTGGTTTGGCTTGCATTAGCAGAACCAGATTCAATTTTAGCAGCTTTTTTTAAAAGATCGCTTGCTGGAGGAGTTTTAGTTACAAAAGTAAATGTTCTGTCCTCATAAACAGAAATGATAACAGGGATAACGAAACCCATTTGATCTTTAGTTGTTTCGTTAAATTGGGAACAAAAAGCAGGAATATTAACTTGGGCTTGCCCTAAAGCAGGTCCTACTGGAGGAGCTGGATTAGCTTTTCCTGCAGGAATTTGTAATTTTACCGTTTTAACAACTTTTTTAGCCATAAAAAACCTTTCTTTGGAACGGGGACTTGAAATAAAAAACTTGATAATTTGAGTTGTTTATTCTTTGTTTGCGTTTCATTAAATTTGGAATATTGTTGATATTGTCACATAAAAAAATATGATAAAATTTTTTAGACAACTTATTTTAAAATAAATTTTAAATATTTGATAAAAAAATGTTAGAAATTATGAAAAAATTAAGATATTTCTTTGAAGTCGTTGAAAGAAATTTCTACTGGAGTTGCTCTACCAAACAAATCTACTTCCACTGTCATTTTTTCACGGTCGTCATCAATACTTGATACTTGCCCTATTTGACCCGAAAAAGAACCAGAAATAATTTCTACTTTTTTGCCGATAAAATTTTTATAATCGGGTTTATTGATGATGCCCATTTTTAATAAAACAGGATTGATTTCGTTTTCAGATAAAGGAACTGGTTTAGAACCCATCCCGCTGGAACCTAAAAAACCAGTAATTCGCGGAGTGTTTCTGACAACAAACCAAGATCGGTCAGTAATCATCATTTGAATAAAAACGTACCCGGGGTACATTTTACGCTCTTTTTTAACCTTTTTTCCATCCAAACGAGTTTCATAATATTCTTCTTTGGGAGACAAAACATTAGATACTAAATCACCTATGCCAATGCTTTCGACTCTTCTTAACAAATCGCCTTTTACAACATTTTCATAACCTGAATAAGTTTGAGCAATATACCATTTAAGGTGACATGTATTTTGGGAGTCTTTTTCTTGATCTTGTTGTTCTTGCGATTGTGTCTCTTTTATTTGTTTTTCTGTTTTATTCATTTTATTTGCTCAACAAATTTTTGATTTTAAGACAAAATTGGGTTAATTTGCCAACGACATAAGAATCTATGGCATTAACAAAAAGGATTAAGAACAATGTGAAAAAAATAACTTGTAATGTTTTAAACAAAATTTGTTTTAAGGAAGGCCAACTAATGTTACAAATTTGCAAAAATGCATCTTTGAAAAAAGCAAATGAACTTATCGCAAAAATAAAAACACTCAAAAGAACTAAAGCACAAGGCAATGCCCAATGCATAGTTTCAAACTGTTTTTGTTGCCATAATTGCCCACAAAGAGCAAGAGACAAAATAGAAGTGGTAATTAGTAAAATATTGAGCCAACTATATTCTCTTTTGATTACTTCTAATAACTGATTTGGTTTGTTTTCGCTTACTATTTTAATTCCCATAAAGTTAAAAACTCCTTTACTTAGTTTCTTGATGCAAAGTGTGCTTGTTGCAATAAGAGCAATATTTTTTTAAAGTTAAACGTTTTGAGTTTTGATTGGCTCGTGGTTTGGTGTTGTAATTGCGGTTTAGACACAAAACACAAACTAAAATATTTTTTTTCAAAAAAATAGCTCCTTTTATGTTAGAAAGTTAAAAAAAACATTAATTTATTTTCAAAACATCTTTTTTTATTATATCATAAATCAGTGTTTTTGTGCAAAAAATAAAATATAAAAATTGCTTTGTGCAAAAAAATATCCCGGGAAGAAAATATTTGGAATGTTGGATGAAAGATGGTAAGAAAACTAACAGTAACCCAAATTAGATAAATGATTAGCTGCTTAAAAAAGCTAGTGATTAGTTTGTTTTTTGGAGGAGGCAAGGGTTAATTATCGCCAAAAATAAAAGTGGAGTAGATCATTAATGCAGCAGCAACACTTACATTTAAAGAATTGATTTTTCCATACATAGGAATTTTAACCAACAAATCACATTGCTGTTTTAATAAATGTCTAATACCTATTCCTTCGTTGCCAACAATAATAGCCAAAGAACTGTTTTTAGGGATTTGGTGAAAAGATTGGGAAGAATTGCTATCGGTACCAACGATTAAAACTTGATTTTTTTTTAGTTTTAAAATGGTTTGATGCAAATTAGTAACTAAAAAAACTTTAGTGTATTCCAAGGCACCACAAGAAATTTTGGCAACTGTGGAATTGAGTGGGACTTGATGTTTTTTACTCATAATAACACCATCCAAAGCACAAGCTTCAACAGTTCTTAAAATGGCTCCTAAGTTATGAGGGTCATTAATGGCGTCTAAAATTAAGAATTTTTGGAATTTGGCAGAATCTAAATAAGTGTCTAAGTCGTAAAAAGTGTAGTCACAAACATTGGCAGCGACTCCTTGATGGTTTTTTTGTTTGGTTAGATCATATAAAAACTTTTTGTCAACTAATTGATAAGCAATATTGTGTTTTTGCAAAAACATTATAAAAAGATGGTCTTTAATTTTTTCATCTAAATATAGTTGATAAATTTTTCTCTGCGCTTTAATTGCTTCTTTGATGGGGTTTTTTCCGTAAATAATCATATTAATTATTTGTTTTCTTTCGATTTTGTAGTTTTTGTTGGATGGGGTTTTTGGGAGATTTGGGTTATGACAAGGGATAAAATGATGATTAAAACTAATAAAACTTTTTCAAGTTTATCGAATTGAGACATTTCTTCAAAAACATCCAAAATAAATGAAGCTGTCATAAATCCTATTAACATTGCTACAAATAAAAGTAATTTAGCTAGATTTAAAGGTTTAGAAATTCTAAATAAAACAGTAAATAAAATGAAGGTGGAAAGCAAAATGACAAAATTAGAAACTGTTTCTAATTGTTTGAAATCGGGAGTTTGGGTTGATACAAAACCAATTCGCACACCAAAAGTTAAGACATAACTAATAAAAGCTAGACTTGCATAGGGAAAGGCTTTTTTGAGATTATTAAGTAAAAAGTTTTTGCTGATAATTTCGTTGTTTTTTTCAAAAGATAAAAAAAGCGAAGGAATGCCAATTGACCAATAATCCATGACAAATTGTAATTTCAAAGGTGATAATGGATAGTAGCAAGGACGCCTTAAAAAATTAAATAAAATAACAGCAACTGCAAGCATAAAAGCAATAATAGTTTTGGTACAAAACAAAATAGAGATTTTATCTAAATTGTTAATAATTCTTCTGCCTTCAAAAACTACTTTAGGCATGGAAGAAAAATTAGAATCCATCAAAACTAAATTAGCAATATTACAAGTAGCTTGGCTGCCTGATGCCATCGCAATGGAAAGATCGGCTTCTTTTAGGGCTAAAATATCGTTTACACCATCGCCTGTCATGGCAACTTTTTGTCCTGCTTGTTTAAAAGTTTGGATTAAGATTTTTTTTTGTTGGGGCGAAGTTCTTCCAAAAACATTATATTTAGTAGCTATTTGGATAACTTCTTGGTCAGAAAGCCCTTCTAAACTGATGGTTTTATAAGCATCAATAATACCTACTCTTTGAGCTATTTGAGAAACTGCCACATGATTATCACCAGAAATTACTTTAACACAAACGCCATTTTTCTGGAAAAAATCAATGGTAGCAACTGCGTCTTTTTTAATAGTATCTTTGATGATAATTAAAGCTAAAGGAATGCATGGGATGTCGTGTAATTTTTGGTTTTTACAAGTTATTTGAGAAATACAAGGCTCAGGGCTTTTGGCTAATAAAAGCACTCGATAACCTGATTTAGTGTAAGTTTCAAAATCTTTTTGAATAAGGTGAAAATTGTTTTTTAAAATGAATTCAGGAGCCCCCAAAAAAATGGTTCCTAAATTGTTAAATTCAACTGCACTATATTTTCTTGTGCTAGACAAAGGAAGATTTTGGGAGGGTTGATAAGGAGTTGAAGCAGGAAAAGTATTGGGGCTAAATTTGTTTATTAAAGCATTATAAGTACTATTAGAAGTGGGGCAAGCAGATAAAAAAGAGTTCATTAATTTAGTAAAATCAAGTTCTTTAGGGTGATAAGGAATGACTTTTTTAACTTGCATAGTTCCATCAGTAATAGTTCCTGTTTTGTCGAGGCATAAAGTGTTTATTTGAGCTAACATTTCGATTCCAAATAGATTTTGGGCATAAGTTTTTTGTTTTGCTAAACGTACAAAACCTACTGCCAAAGAAATGTTAGTCAGCAAAAAAAGTCCCAAAGGAAGCATTGCTATCATCATACCACACAAACCTAGTAAGGAATTTTGCCTGAAACCTGATATTTTATTATTTTCTTTATTAAAAGCAAAAAAAGCTAAAATAATAGCAAAAAGTGTGACGAAAATAATGATCGTTTTGATTAAAGAAGATAAGTTTTGCATTAAAGGAGTGGTCGGTTTTTTGTATTTTTTAGCTTCTTGGGAAACTTTTTCAATATACATATCACTTCCTACAGCTACAATTTCGGCATAACTTTGACCTGATACCACGTAGCTACCAGAGTATAAAAAATCATTTTCTTTTTTGATAACTAATTTAGATTCACCAGTTAAAAGTGATTCGTTAACTTCTAAAACACCCGATTTTACCTTGGCATCAGCTGCAATTTGTTCTCCTGTTTCCAAAAATAAAAGATCTCCCAAAACTAAATCAGAAGAAAAAACCTTTTCTTTTTGACTATTTCTTATTACTTGAGAATGGTTTTTTATCAACAAAGATACTTTGTCAAGAGTTATTTTAGCTTTAATTTCTTGAATAAAACTAATAAAAACATTGGTTAAAGAAACTACTAAAAAAAATAAATGTTCATATTGTTCTATGAAAATAATGATTAATGCTACAATTAAAATCAACAAATTAAGATAATTAAATAAATTACTAAATAAGATATCTTTAATACTTTTAGAATTTTTATAGTTAGAAACATTAACTTGACCCGCAGTTTTTTTTTGTTCTACTTGCTTGTTAGTTAGTCCTGTAAAGTTTTGTTTTGTTGCGATATTGGGATTATTTAAATATTCATTCATGCACAACCACCACACTTTTCTTAAATGATATCGGTATTTTTTTTATAAATTAATGGGTATTGGTAATAATTTTTGAAAGCCAAACTAAGAGTTTTTTTCTTGTGTATTTTTGGGCAAAAGCAAAAAATCAATTCTTCCGCGGTCGTTGATTTTGGTGCATTTAACCGAAACCGTTTCACCTATTTTTAAAACATCGGTGATTTTTTGAAATTTCATTTGATTAAGGTGGATAAGTCCTTCGATTCCTGGACAAACTTGTGCCACAGCTCCAATCATTTTTCCTTGTTTGTCACTTAAAAAACGCAAAATAGAGGCTTGATAACAAGTGCCTATTTGAATTTCTTGGATTAAACTTTCAATAAAAGCGACTGTTTTTTTGACTGTTTCTAAGTTGGAATGCATTAAAAAAACGCGTCCGTCTTGTTCAATATCGATTTTTACACCATCATGAGATTCAATAATTTGATTGATGATTTTGCCACCACTTCCAATAATATCACGAATTTTTTCTGGTTTGATTTGCATCATACAAACTTTAGGGGCGTACTTCGAAACTTCTAAACGAGGTTGAGAAATTGTTTGGCTCATGTGTTCTAAAATATGAAGGCGTCCTTTTTTGGCTTGCAAAAAAGCTTCTTGCAAAATTTTAAAAGGGATTCCTTGAATTTTAAGATCCATTTGTAAAGCAGTAATTCCTTTATTGGTGCCTGCGATTTTTAAATCCATGTCTCCAACGTGGTCTTCTAAACCTTGGATATCGCTTAAAATAACGTATTTATTCGTTGCTTGGTCAAAAACTAATCCTACTGACATTCCTGCAACTGCTTTTTTTAAAGGAACTCCTGATGCCATTAATGCCAAAGAAGAAGCACAAACAGTGGCTTGAGAAGAAGAGCCGTTAGATTCTAGAATTTCAGAAACTACTCTAATAGTGTAGGGGAAGTCTTTTTGTTCGGGCAAAACTTGAGATATGGCTTTTTCGGCAAGAGTGCCGTGTCCGATTTCTCGTCTACTAGGGGCAGTATAACGACCAACTGCACCAACTGAAAAAGGAGGAAAGTTGTAATGAAGCATAAAACGTTTATTTTGTTCGTCGCTTAGACCGTCAATAATTTTGCTTTCTGATAAACATCCTAAGGTCACTGCAGCAAGGCTTTGGGTTTGTCCTCTAGTAAACAAAGCAGAACCATGAGCGCGGGGCAACAAATCAATTTGAGATTCAAGAGTTCTTATTTCTTCTAATCCTCTTTTATCTGGTCTTATTTTTTCTTGCAAAATTAAAGAACGTGTTTCTTGTTTGGATAATTTTTGAAATAGAGTTTCTGTTGTTTGTAAATGTTTTTTGTGGGCTTCGTAATCAAAAACAGTGGTAGTGTCAATAGTTTTGAAAAAAGGAGTTTGTTTGGTTTGATCTAGGATTTGTTCTTTTAATTGCTGTAAATCGTTTTTGCTGTTGCAACTTAAAATAGCTTGTTTAACTTGGGATTGGTGTTTGGCAAAAAAGGCTTGTTGTTGGGTTTGTTCGATTTGTTGCAAGGTGTTTGTTATTTTAGCAGGTGCAAATTGTTGCTTGATATTTTCTTGAAATAAGCACAGTTTTTTAATATATTGGTGAGCAAAATTAATGGCTTCTAAAAAGTCTTGTTCGCTAACTTCATTGGCGTGTGCTTCTATCATAGTAACGTTGTGTTTGGTACCTGCAACCATCAAATGTAGAGTAGAATTGACAAGTTGTTGCAAAGTAGGATTGATGATAAACTTGTCGTTGATTTTTCCTACATAAACTCCGGAAATAGCTTCAAAAAAGGGGATTTCAGAAATCAATAGAGTAAGAGAGCTTCCAAGCATGGAGGCAAGCTCGCTTTTAAAATCAGGGTCTAGGCTTAAAACTGTATTAATTACTTGCACTTCTTGTTGAAAATAATCAGGGAATAGGGGGCGTAAAGAACGGTCGATGAGGCGTGAAGTGAGGATTTCGTGATCGTTGGAACGTCCTTCTCGGCGTAAAAAACTGCCAGGAATTTTTCCAGCAGCATATAATTTTTCTTGATAAATAACAGTAAGAGGTAAAAAATCAAGATTATTGGGTTTGCGACTAAAAACAGTAGTTGTAAGAACCACTGTATCTTGGTAGCGTACTAAAATGGAAGCATCAACGTTTCTGGCGTAAGTTCCTATTTCGACTTGAAAAGAATCTTTTAAATTAGTAGTTTCAAAAACTTTTTTTAACACTTGAGATACTCCTTTAAGTAACTGGGTTGGGGTTGGGGGAATTTTGGATGTGATAAAAAAATATATAAAAATAAAAAGCTAGAGTTTGAATTGATTTCAACAAACTAGCTTAATAATTAGATAATTATTTTAATTTTAAGTGATATTTATAAAAAAATCAATTTAAAATTATTTTCTTAAAAAAAGAGAATTTTGTTAAAAAAATAAGCCAATCATTGATTGTAAAATTGACTTAATAAATTAGAAAATACTAATTTAAAAATGGGTTTCAAGGACAAAAGAAAAAACACAACAAAGATGGCGCCCACGCTAGGACTCGAACCTAGGACCCTCTGATTAACAGTCAGATGCTCTAACCAACTGAGCTACGTAGGCAGTTTTTGGTAGAGGATGAGGGACTTGAACCCCCGACATTCTGCTTGTAAGGCAGACGCTCTCCCAACTGAGCTAATCCTCTTTTTTATTCTTTTTTATAAAGCAAACCTTGGCACTCCCTATCTTCGCTCAATAAAGAACTATTTTCAGTACTAAGGACTTAACTGCTGTGTTCGGGATGGGAACAGGTGTTGCCCCTTAGTTTTATGCACCAAGGATCTTTCAAAACTAGATAAACGTTAGTATTTAAAAAATCAAAGTCAATGGGTCTATTAGTACTAATCAGCTGAAAAGATCACTCTTCTTACACCTCTAGCCTATCAACCTGATAGTCTTTCAGGGACCTCATAGGGAAATCTCATCTTAAGGGAGGCTTCACACTTAGATGCTTTCAGTGTTTATCCCTTCTATACATAGCTACTCAGCTGTGGCTCTGGCGAACCAACTGAAACACCAGCGGTATATCCATCCCGGTCTTCTCATACTAGGGACAGTTCCTTTCAAATTTCCAACGCCCACGACGGATAGAGACCGAACTGTCTCACGACGTTCTGAACCCAGCTCGCGTTCCGCTTTAATGGGCGAACAGCCCAACCCTTGGAACCTTCTCCAGCTCCAGGATGCGATGAGCCGACATCGAGGTGCCAAACCGCTTCGTCGCTGTGAACGCTTGGAAGCGATAAGCCTGTTATCCCCAGGGTAGCTTTTATCCGTTGAGTCACGGCCCTTCCATTCGGTACCGTAAGATCACTAAGTCCGACTTTCGTCCCTGCTCGACTTGTAAGTCTTGCAGTCAAGCTCCCTTGTGCCTTTATGCTCTACAAATGATTTCCAACCATTTTGAGGGAACCTTCGAACGCCTCCGTTACTATTTAGGAGGCGACCGCCCCAGTCAAACTGCCCACCAAACACTGTCCCTCACATTACACATGTGCAGGTTAGAAACTAAAAATAACAAGGGTGGTATCCCAAGGATAACTCCAGAAAAACTAGCGTTTTTCTCTCACAGTTTCCCACCTATCCTGTACATCTTATTTCCAATTTCAATATTAAGTTGCAGTAAAGCTCCATGGGGTCTTTTCGTCCTGTCGCGGGTAACCGGCATTTTCACCGGTAATTTGATTTCACCGAGGCTCTTGTTGAGACAGCGCCCAAATCGTTATGCCTTTCGTGCGGGTCGGAACTTACCCGACAAGGAATTTCGCTACCTTAGGACCGTTATAGTTACGGCCGCCGTTTACTGGGACTTCAATTCAATGCTTCGTTGCCTGACATCTCCTTTTAATCTTCCAGCACCGGGCAGGCATCAGCCCCTATACATCACCTTGCGGTTTAGCAGAGACCTATGTTTTTGATAAACAGTCGCTTGGGCCTATTCTCTGCGGCTTTTAGTTTTAATAAAAGCTCTCCTTATCCCTAAGTTACGGAGTAATTTTGCCGAGTTCCTTAACAAGAGTTTGCTCGCGCGTCTTAGTATACTCTACCTACCCACCTGTGTCGGTTTGCGGTACGGGTAGTTAATCAATTAATCCCTAGAAGCTTTTCTTGAAAGTATGACATCAATCACTTTACTTTCAAACCTTGTCTTTAAATGAGAAAACGGATTTGCCTGTCTTCTCAAACTTAGTTTTTCTACCCCAATCCAATAAGGGGCGTGTTTAGCCTGCTTTGTCCCTCCGTCAGTTGATTAACTAGTGCAGGAATCTCAGCCTGCTTGCCATCGATTACGGATTTCTCCCTCACCTTAGGACCCGACTAACCCAGGGAGGACGAACCTGGCCCTGGAAACCTTGGGTTTTTGACGGATAGGATTCTCACCTATCTTTTCGTTACTTACACCGGCATTCTCACTTCTGACCTCTCCACCACTGCTTCCGCTATGGCTTCACTGATGTCAGAACGCTTCCCCTACCATTCAAATAACTAAGAAGTTATTTCAATCCGTAGCTTCGGTATGATGTTTTAGCCCCGGTACATTTTCGGCGCAGAGTCATTCGACTAGTGAGCTATTACGCACTCTTTAAAGGATGGCTGCTTCTAAGCCAACCTCCTAGTTGTTTAAACGTCTTCACTTCCTTTGCCACTTAACATCAATTTTGGGACCTTAGCTGACGGTCTGGGCTCTTTCCCTTTTGACCATGGACCTTATCACCCACAGTCTGACTGCTGATTTTATTTGGTAACATTCGGAGTTTGATTGAGTTCGGTACCCCGAGGTGGAGCCCTTACTCATTCAGTGCTCTACCTTCACCAAATTACTAAATCAACGCTAGCCCTAAAGCTATTTCGGGGAGAACCAGCTATCTCTGAGTTCGATTGGAATTTCACCCCTAGCCACAAGTCATCCAAACACTTTTCAACGTGTCCTGGTTCGGTCCTCCATTTAGTTTTACCTAAACTTCAACCTGCTCATGGCTAGCTCACTTCAGTTTCGGGTCTATGACATGCAACTAAACGCCCTATTAAGACTCGCTTTCGCTACGGCTCCGTTCCTTAAAACTTAACCTTGCTCCATATCATAACTCGCCGGTTCATTCTGCAAAAGGCAAGCCATCACACATTAACGTGCTTTGACTAATTGTAGGCACACAGTTTCAGGATCTATTTCACTCCCCTTTCGGGGTTCTTTTCACCTTTCCCTCACGGTACTAGTTCACTATCGGTCACTAAGAAGTATTTAGTCTTAGGAGATGGTCCTCCCATCTTCCGACAAGATTTCTCGTGTCTCGCCGTACTTATTGATACCCTAGATTTTAACTTACGTTTACGGGACTGTCACCTTCTTTGGTGCTTCTTTCCAAAAGCTTCTGCTTCGTTAAAATTTTGTAACTAGAAATGGTATCAGGCTGTTCCGAGTTCGCTCGTCACTACTACCAGAATCGTTATTACTTTCTTTTCCTACGGTTACTTAGATATTTCAGTTCGCCGCGTTTCCTTTCTTCTAACAAGATAAATCGTATTAGAAGAATATTACATCTTCAATGTAATGGGTTTTCCCATTCGGAGACCCACGGATCTTCACTTATTTACAGCTTCCCGTGGCGTTTCGCCGTTAATTGCGTCCTTCATCGGCTCTTAGTGCCAAGGCATCCACTGTGCGCCCTTAGTTCCTTTGATTTTTTAACCTTCGTTTATCTACTTTTCAAAGAGCTTTTTTAAGATTTTGCCTATTTGTGGTTATGGTGGCCTAAATGGACTTGAACCACCGACCTCACGCTTATCAGGCATGTGCTCTAACCAACTGAGCTATAGGCCCTTAATCTTAAAAAGATTAAAATGTTGAAAATACAATTTGCAAGCAAGTTACAATGAAAAACTTTCTTAAGTCTCTCAAAACTGAAGATGATAATTGTTTCCTTAGAAAGGAGGTGATCCATCCCCACCTTCCGGTAGGGATACCTTGTTACGACTTAACCCCAATCATCGACCCTACCTTAGACGGTTCCCTCTTCTTGCGAAGTTAGGCCACCGGCTTTGGGTATTGCCAACTTTCGTGGTTTGACGGGCGGTGTGTACAAACCCCGAGAACGTATTCACCGCGACATGCTGATTCGCGATTACTAGCGATTCCAACTTCATGAAGTCGAGTTGCAGACTTCAATCCGAACTGAGACTGTTTTTTTGAGATTCGCCAAAAACTTGCGCTTCAGCTACCCTTTGTAACAGCCATTGTATCACGTTTGTAGCCCAGGTCATAAGGGGCATGATGATTTGACGTCGTCCCCACCTTCCTCCAATTTATCACTGGCAGTCTTGCTAAAGTCCCCACCATTACGTGCTGGTAACTAACAATAAGGGTTGCGCTCGTTGCGGGACTTAACCCAACATCTCACGACACGAGCTGACGACAACCATGCACCACCTGTGCAACTGATAACCTCCACTGTGTTTCTACAGCTTTGCAGAAGCATGTCAAGACCTGGTGAGGTTTTTCGGGTACCTTCGAATTAAACAACATGATCCACCGCTTGTGCGGAGTCCCGTCAATTCCTTTAAGTTTCATACTTGCGTACGTACTACTCAGGCGGAGTACTTAATGTGTTAACTTCAACACTGGTTTTAACCAACGTTTAGTACTCATCGTTTACGGCGTGGACTACCAGGGTATCTAATCCTGTTTGCTCCCCACGCTTTCGTGCCTCAGCGTCAGTAAAGACCCAGCAAGCCGCCTTCGCTACTGGTGTTCCTCCATATATTTACGCATTTTACCACTACACATGGAATTCCACTTGCCTCTATCTTACTCTAGCTAAACAGTTTTTATAGCATCACAATGTTGAGCATTGCACTTAGACCATAAACTTATTTAACCGCCTACGCACCCTTTACGCCCAATAATTCCGGATAACGCTTGCCCCCTATGTATTACCGCGGCTGCTGGCACATAGTTAGCCGGGGCTTATTCATTAGGTACCGTCAGAATGATTTTTCCATCATTTATTCTTCCCTAATAAAAGAACTTTACGTACCGAAATACTTCATCGTTCACGCGGCGTTGCTCGGTCAGAGTTTCCTCCATTGCCGAAAATTCCCTACTGCTGCCTCCCGTAGGAGTTTGGGCCGTGTCTCAGTCCCAATGTGGCCGTTCAACCTCTCAGCCCGGCTACACATCATAGTCTTGGTAGGCCTTTACCCCACCAACTAACTAATGTGACGCAAGCTCCTCCCTAAGCATACCTATTGCTAGGTCTTTTAAAAACAAGAAGATGCCTTCTTGTCTCCTATCCAGTCTTAGCAGTCGTTTCCAACTGTTATCCTCGTCTTAGGGGCAGATTGCTTACGCGTTACTCACCCGTTCGCCACTAAAGTTTAATTGCTTAAACTTCCGTTCGACTTGCATGTATTAGGCACGCCGCCAGCGTTAATCCTGAGCCAGGATCAAACTCTTCGTATGTTACAAAATTGATACATCAAAAATTGCTTTTTGGTGTTAATTTTAAGGTGTTAAAAAATAATTAAAAATATTCGTTAATTATCATCTTCAGTTTTCAAAGATTAAAAAAATTAATGGTGAAGGGAGGTGGATTCGAACCACCGTACCTTACGGAACAGTTTTACAGACTGCTGCGTTTAGCCACTTCGCTATCCCTCCGAAATTGCTTAACAATTTCAAATTTATTTACCTTAGATATTATAGCACATATAAAAATGAAAAGCAAGCTTTTTTGATTTTTTTTTAAATTTTAATTTGGGTTGTTATTTTTGATAGGAATTTGGGGTTTGGAAAAAGATATTTTGGAATTGGATAATGGTGTTTGAAATATTTTTTTGCAAAATAAAAAATATATTTATGAAGAAATTATCCTAACTAAATATGTTGCTTTCCAAAAAATGTTTTTTAAAAATTATAAGGATGAAAATTAAGAACTGCAGAAAAAAATATAAAAGTTTTGTTTGTTTTTTACTTAGTTTGATTTTTGAATTTTTGCAAGTATTGATGAAGGAAAAAGTTTTTATAAAGCGTTTTGTTTTAATGCAAAATATTTTTGTTGCATCTTTTTTCTAGTGAGCAAAGTTTGGAAAATAGTATAGGTGTTCCCAACAATCCAATATAAAGACAATATTGGGTTAGAACGCGAGAAAAATACCATCATTAAAATCATAACAACACTCATAATTTTCATGCTTTTTTCTGATTGTTTAGCTTTTTGTTTTTGTTCTGAAGTCAAATGATAAGAAGGGGTTTTTAAATAATCTGGTTTTTTAAAACTAATTTTATTCAAAATAAACATCGTTGCTCCCACTAAAAAAGAAAGCAAAAAGATAACAAAAGCATTATTGGGATTAGAAGGGTTTAAATTGATGAATCCTAAAAAGGGCTTTTCAATTAATTTATCAGTTGCAAAAATACCTCCAGGAATAATAAAGCGACTTAAGGTTTGATTAATTGCAATAAATAAGGGAAGTTGCAAGAAAGACAATAAAAAGCCCCAAAAAGAAAAATTATTTTTGCGATAAACTTTAAAAATTTCTAACTGCATTTTTTGAGCTGAGGCAGGATCTTTTTTGAGAGCATATTTTTGCTTTACTTTTTCAATTTCGGGCTGAATTAAACTCATATTCATACTCAAAGTACTTGTTTTAGTATAAATAGGCCAAGTTAAAGTACGGATGAAAATAGTAGCTAAAACAATTCCTAACCCTAAGTTGCCAAAAAACATACCAGAAGCACCAGAAACTAAGAAAGTTGAGAAAAAATATAAAAAAGAGCCAATTGAAATTATTAAAACATTCCAAAAATAACCAAACAGGCTCCATTCCAGTCTAGAAGGAAATTGAATTGGAACTGAAGAATTAGTTATAAAAAGTTTTCTAGATATTAAATGGTCGTTATTGTTGTTTGTAAATTTAATATCAATGTTAGATGAATCATTATTGGAAGTGTTTTTGATATTTTCTGCATAATGATCTTTGTCAAAATCTAATTTTATATTTTCTAAAGAAAGAGGGGTTTCATCTTCATATGTTCTAAATTCTAATGCATCTTTTAATTCTTTTTTTTGATATTTATTGTTTTGAATATAATCATTATTAGTGCCTGCAGAAACTGTTAAAAAATCCTTCATTAATTTATTTTTGAATTCGGTTTTTTCTTTATCGTTTTTATTTTTAAAAACATCAGCATCTGGTTTAAAAGTTAAAAAATATTCTTTTGTATTTAATTTATTAGAAAGATCAAAATTAGAAACATCTTCTACTTCAGGATCTGGTTTTTTCATTAAACCAAAAAAATATTTTGCTTGATTTTTTTTATTTAACATGCCTTTAAATTCGTCTTGCATAGCTATTTGAATTTCTTTCTTTTTGTTATTGATAACATAAACCACAAAAATATCAGCACATTCATTTAATTTAGAAGGAACATTATTTGTAAAATATTCTTGATATTTTTCGCTACTTTTAAAAACAAAAACTTTGTCAAAAACTTCTATTTTTTCACGCTTTGGAGGAGTAAGGAGCCAAAAAAATAACCCGAATAGAAAAATTGCTAAAAATAAAAACTTTTTTTTTGAAGAATGATTTCTAACATCCATTTTAATTAACTCCTTATTTTAGTTATTTGAAAGTAATATGCGAGTTTTGGTAGCAAATTGCAAAAAGAAAGTTTTTAATTGTTGAAAAGTTAGGCTTTTAGCTTGAGCTTTAATAACAATAACAAAAAACATTTTGGGGTTAAGGCAAGGAGAAACACTCCTAATAATTGCTCTTAAACGACGTTTAATTAAATTTCTTTCGTGGGCTTTACCATATTTTTTGCCAACACTTAAAGCAAATTTAAAATGAGGAAAGGCAGTTTGTTTGGCGTAATAAATAATAAAAAGGGAGTTTCCGTATCTTTTTTTAGATTTAAAAACAGGGGTGATTTCGCTTTCTTTTTTAAGAATATATTTTCTTTTCATCTTCTTAATAATCCTAAAATTCTTAACTTTTATATTCAAAACATCAATTCACCATTTTAAAAAATATAAATTCCACAATTATTAATGATACAATAGCAATAAAAAGAAATTTATCAAAAAACACCGAAAAAGCGGTGTTTATTTTTGGTTTGAATTAATCAAAATCAAGTTAGTTTGATTTTAAAATGTTAGTTGCAAACGTCCTTTAGCTCTTCTTCTAGCAAGAACTTTGCATCCTCCAACAGTTGCCATTCTGGCTCTAAAACCATGAGTTCTTTTTCTTTTGATTTTACTAGGTTGATATGTTCGTTTCATAAAAAACCTCTTTTCTATTTAACACACTTCCTTAATTATAGCTTTTTTAGTATGAAATGTCAAGCCTAAAAGTTTTGAATAATTAAAAAATAGTGGTTGTGGGGGTCAAAATGTAAAAATAAAATGTTTATAAAAAGAAAGAAAATATTTGGAGAAATGATTTAGTATTAAATGTGTTGAAACTTTTTGGTTGGCTTTTATAACAAATCATTTTTAAAATAATTTCAATAAGCTCTAGCAAATAAGACAGTTTGAAGGGCTTTTTTGTTAGTAACAGGGCAGTTAGCAGTAATTAAATTAGTTTCTAAAATAACTCTGGCAGTAGCTCCTGTTTCTTGTTTAATTTGCAATTCGGCATCAGTTCCTGAAATACTCATTGCTACATAACCACCTTGTTTGAGATAAGTTTTAAATTCTTCATAAGTGGTAGCTTGTTTGCGATTTTGTTCTAAATGTTGCAGTGCTTTTTGATACATGTTATTGTGGATGGTTTCAAATAATTGCGGGATTTGAGATGGCAAATCTTTGGTTTTGATATTTTGTTTGGCGAAGTTATATCTTTGAAAAATAGTAACTTCATCATTTTCTAAACCACGTTTGCCAATTTCTATACGCAAAGGAACACCTTTAAGTTCATATTGACTAAATTTCCAACCAGCAGTTTTGTCTTGTAGATCGAGATGAACGCGATAGTTTTTTTGAAGGATGGAAAAGAGGTTTTCGGATGTTTGTTTTACTGCATCATCTTGAGGTTGCAAAGGAATGATTACAATTTGCATAGGAGAAACATAAGGCGGTAAAACTAGTCCTTCATCATCGCTGTGAACCATAATTAAAGCTCCAATTAAACGTGTAGAAACACCCCAAGATGTTTGATGAACATATTTTTTTGAATGGTCGCAATCTTGAAATTGGATTTGAAACGATTTAGCAAAATTAGTACCTAAGTAATGAGAAGTTCCTGCTTGAAGAGCTTGTCCGTCATGCATTAACGCTTCGATAGAATAAGTGATGAGGGCTCCAGCAAATTTTTCTGTTTCGGTTTTTTTGCCACATACAAAAGGAAGGGCTAAAAGGTTTTTGCCTAACTTTTGATAAATATCAAGGATGGATAAAGTTTGCTGCATCGCTTCTTGTTCGGTAGCATGCACAGTGTGTCCTTCTTGCCACAAAAACTCTTTACCTCTTAAAAAAGGTTTAGTCGTTTTTTCCCAGCGAACCACATTGCACCATTGATTATATAACTTAGGTAAATCACGATAAGAAGTGATTGTTTTAGAATAATATTGAGAAAATAAAATTTCTGAAGTAGGGCGAATCACTAGTTTTTCGGATAAGTTTTTTTTGCCTGTAGTTTTTATCATTGCTGCTTCTGGAGAAAATCCTTGAATATGATTTTTTTCTTTGTGAAATAGTTTTTCTGGAAAAACTAACGGAAAATAAACATTTTGATGACCTGTTTTTTGTAAAGTACAATTAAGATGTTTTTGAATATTTTCCCACAAAGCATAACCATAAGGAAGATAGATAATAAAACCTTTTGCCTCAGAATAAGCTATTAATTCAGCTTTAAGACAAACATCTGTATACCATTTTCCAAAATCAGATGAGCGAGCAGTAACTGTTTTAACTCGTTTCATTGTTTTCATTTTTGCATTACCTTTGTTTAGTTATAATATATTATAAATATTTTAATTAATGTGTTATTTGTGTTGGTTTCAGGGAAAGAACAAACTATAAGCAAAAATATTATAACATGAAAAAATAATAAAAAATAAATATTTAAAAGCATAATGATGACTTGTAAATGAAGGTCTTTTGAAAATATTTATTTTTTAAAGAATCTAACAATTCTTTTATTTCGATTTATAATAATGTTGTTATAGTTTGGAAATGACAAGAAATAATTGCAGTTGAGATGATAATTTGGTAATCCATAATAAAAAAAGGGGGGGATAAAAGTTTTTTTATTGATTAAAAAAAATACCAGATATTTATTAAAAAATAAAGGATAAAAAAATAAATTCAAAATGGCGGAGCAGAAGGGATTCGAACCCTTGCACCGATTTCTCGGACTACGTCCTTAGCAGGGACGCCTCTTATATCCACTTGAGTACTACTCCTAAATTATATTGTATAGATTTGCAAAATAAAAAAATAAATAGGTGAATGTAAGCAAATATAAAAAATAAAAATAAAAAAAGAGGGGATGAAAAAAATATTAATTGAGATGTGTTAAAAAAATATCCCAAAAGTGGATTAAAAAAATAAAATAAATGGAGGCCCTGAACGGATTTGAACCGTTGATCAAGCTTTTGCAGAGCCATGCCTTACCACTTGGCTACAGGGCCAAACATCGCTTTAATGCGAGTTTGTTATAATTAAATTAATGAGTGACAAATGGTTTCATTAAAGCTTCAATGTCTTTGACTTCTTTAGGGATGTGTTTGGATAAATTAACAGCCCCTTCTTGAGTGATTAAAAGGTTGTCTTCAATTCTTACTCCAATCCCTAAATCTTTTAAATATAGACCTGGTTCGACAGTAATTACGCTGTTTGTTCCAATAACACCTGTATAATTGTAAACATCATGAATATCTAATCCTAAGTGATGTCCTAATCCGTGATAGCAATATTGATGGATTGTTTCGCCTTCTTTAAGTAAAGACATTTCTTTTAATCCTTGCAATAAAATATCTTTGCCATATTGGTTTAATTGCGTAAAGGTGTGATGCGGTTTTACCCAAGCAATGATTTCTTTGTTAGCTTTAAGAACTAAATTATAAATATCTTTTTGCAAAGAACTAAATTGTCCACTTACAGGATAACAACGAGTAATATCAGAGGAATAATGATTATAAGTAACGCCAGCATCAAATAATAAAAGGTCGTTGGGCTTTAATTGGCAGTTAGGTTTGTTATAATGCAAAATTAAGGCATTTTTTCCTGAAGCAGCAATGGTTTCAAAGGATTTTTGAGTTTGGTTATTTTCCAAAAAATAATGAAAAAGAGCAGCTATTTGATATTCATACATTCCAGGTTTTAAGTTTTTTAATAAATAATTAAGGGCTTGATGATTGATATCTAGAGCTTTTTGGATTTGGGTTTGTTCGTAAACGCTTTTTGTTTGACGCAAAGAAAATAAAAAAGAAGAACTATTATAAACTTGCAAAAAAGGATATAAAGAAGTCATTTTTTGACAATATTCTAAAGCCCAACTTGCTTTTTGGTCTAAGGTTTGCTTGGATAGGTCAAAATAAAAACCTTCTAAAGAATCCACAAAAGAACCTCTCAAAGGATTTATCATCTGAAATAAAAAAGTTTCAAAAGTTAATATGTTTTTGAGGTTTGATAAATTAATTTGAGATATCAAAGAAGCATCGGAAAAACTCAAAATATCTCCATCCCACAAGGCTTTACTAGGTTTATTTTCTTCTAAAAATAAAAAAGTATGAGATAAATTAGGTGTTTTTGCCAACAATAAAATAGTGTTTGGTTGGTTAATTCCTGTCAAATAATAAAAATTATGATCAACTTCAAAAGGAAAAGTTTGATCGCCACTCTTAGTAATTGCTTTTCCAGAATAAAAAAGAGCAGCGGTGTTTGGTTTCATTTTTTGGATCAAATTATTTCTATTGTGCAAAAACATAAAAACACGATTTTCCTTTTTTAAGATAGAAATGAAAAAAATATAAGTTCATAAAGCAAACGGAAAAATGTTTAATATTAAAAAATTGGAATAAAAAAGCAGTCAAAAAACTTGGTAAAATAATTTAACTTTTGATTTGAAAAAAATTTGATTTTGGGAAGTAATTTAAACTTTTGTTTTGCGAATTTCTTGGAAAAATATTGAAAAAATTTGTTTGGCTAAAAGTTTTGCTTTTCTAAATATTAAACATTTGTTTTGTTTTTTATTTTTTTTCTCTATGTAGAGTGTGAGTTCTAGAAAAAGGACAGTATTTTTTTAATTCTAAACGTCCTGGGGTCTTTTTTTTATTTTTATCAGTATGATAATTTTCTCTTTTGCACTCTGTACAAACTAATTTTACTAAATCACGCATGTTAATTTTCTCCTAACTAATTAAGCAATATAGTACTATTATATCAAATTTTTTTAATAAATAATAAAGAGTTTTTAAAATTATTATTTTTTAGTTTTTTTATAATGAGGAGTAGTTTTTTTATTAAGTAAACGTTTTTTAATCCATAAAAGAGTATAAGTCATAGAAACTGTAAAAACAAAAAGGCAAGAAAAGACCAAACAAACAAAGCCATAACATGAATAAACAAAACGATAACGTTTATGATGGTGATTTTCCTTATCTTCTAACTTTTGGGCATTTGCAGGATTATTTAATTTTTGTTTAAAAGGAGAAAAGAAAACATAAGGAAACATTTTAAAAGGATCTCTTTTAGCTGCTTGTTTTTCTGAAGTTATAATTGGTTTGTCTTTTTGCAGATCTTGAAAATAATCTTGAATAGATAAAAAGCCAAATAAACTAAAAAAGGTCATATAAAGCAAGGGATGAATAAAAGCTATCCACATTTTTTTATAAGGAATAGCATAAGAATTGACTTTAAAATAAAAATATAGATAACATAAAGGAGCTAAAGTGTGGTGGAGATGAGAAAGAAAAAAAGAAAGACTAAATTTAGGTTCGTAAAAATGTCTACCTTTATCAATTAAAGTGTGAAAAATTAAAGCTGTCATCAAAATGCTAACTAAACATGCAAAAACTACATAATGATACCAATTTTTTTGTCTTACTTTGGTAAAAAATAAAGCATAAACAATTAATACAAATAAATTACTTTGATGGGTAAAATACCAAACTGTTTTGATAAAAGTGTGGTGCCCAGGATAATAACCTTCTTCGTAATCTAAAATGTTGTCTTCTTTTCCTGTGGTGTCAAAATCAATTTCAGGCATAAAAGTAGGGGCTTTGTACTTATATTGCCAATAAATTTGTCCTTTGTTAACACATTCTTTAAAATCATGAAAAAAAACAAGCATTAAAGTACAAATAGACAACATTAAAAAAAGAAAAACAACATTGGGCTTTTTAAAATAATTTCTTAAAACAATTTTTTTAAATCTTAATTTTCTTTTCATATCGTTCCTTTTTGGTTTAACATTTAAATATTTACAAATGCAATTAAAATAATGGATAATGAAGATAAGTTATAAATTGGATTAATGATAAATTATTGCTGATAAGATTTATTTTTAGAAACAATAGGTTGAATAATGTTTTGTTCTAAGGCTTGGGGGAAAGGATATTTTTCTTCTCTCATTCTTTTAAATAACAAGTAAATAAAACCTCTTTGATAATCAATGCGAGTAATAACTGCTATTTGGGGTTCGTTTTGAACTTTGGCGCGAGTTCCTATTAAATAATTTTTAGCTGTGGGTTGCAAAAGCACTAACCTACTTCCTTATGAGTTCACTTTATCAAAAAGTGTAAATAAAAAAACAAACTAGTTAGTTTGTTTTTTATTGTAAAATATTAAAAAACTTAATAGTAAAGATTTTAAGCAACGAAAAGATCTTTAAAACTTTTGCTAAATTTGAAAGTAGGAACCTTTTTAGCTGGAATGTCAATAGTTTTACCAGTTCTTGGATTTTTTCCTTCGCGAGCACTTCTGTGTTTTACTTCAAAGGTACCAAAACCTGTTAAAGTAACTTTTTCATCTTCTTTGAATTCTTGAAGACTTTGAGAAATAACTTCAATAAAGTTATTAAGAAATTTATCAGCTTCTTTTTGACTAACGCCATTTTTTTCAGCTAATTTTCTTAAAAATTCTAATTTGTTCATTTTTTGCCTCCTTTTCTTTTTATTTACGTACTTATTATAACATCAAAAAAATAATTTACAAGCGCAAACCAACAATTATTTGAAATTATTGGTAATTATTTGCATTTTATTCTTAATTGACTGCGGGGGTGTTTGCAAAATGGATTAAAAAAATGGTAGGTGGGTAAAAATAATTTAGAATTCACTTTTGAAAGGTCTTTGCATTAAAGTTGCAAAAACAGTGTCAAAGGGCTTGGATTCAAAAATTAATTGATAAGAGGCTTGAATAATGGGCAGATCTAAATTATGTTTTAATTGCAATTGATAAAAAGCATTAAGAGTTTGGAATCCTTCGATGGTTTGCAAAGAAGATTCAATAATTTGTTGGTAATTAATGCCTGCAGCAATTTTAGCACCAGCATTAAAATTTCTGGAGTATTTGCTAAAAGCAGTCACAATTAAATCACCTAATCCTGGAAGTCCTAAAACGGTTTGGGGGTTCCCTTGATAAAAAGTAACTAACCGCGACATTTCTAAAATACCACGACTCATCAAAGCTGCTTGAGAATTAATTCCAAAGTTCTTGGCTACTAAAATACCATTAATAATGGCTAAAACATTTTTAAAAGCACTGCAAATTTCATTTCCTACCAAATCAGAAGAAGTATATACTTTCAAATAATTAGGGCAAGAAAATAATTTTTGAATTTCCAAGGCAAAAGCGGGATTGGAAGAAGCTGCAGTTAACAGAGTTAATTTGCGTAAAATAACTTCTTCAGCATGCGATGGACCCATTAAGGAAGCAAAATTAGCTAAAAGAGGGGCAGGAATAACTTGTTTGACAATTTCAGAAACACGCAAAAAAGTTAAAGGTTCAATACCTTTAGAAACATTGACAAACGATTTGGGAGTAGTTAACATAAGGGCAATTTGTTTGAGAAGATGACGCATAAATTTCATAGGAACTGCCAAAACTATCAAATCAGAATAATCAAGGGCTTGTTTAAGGCAAGAAACTGCTTTGACATTTACTAGTGGAGCATTAAAAATGGGATGTTTCCCTTGATTTATTTTTTCCACATAAGAAAGGTTGGTGTCATAGAGTAAAACTTGATTGTTTTTATCAGTTAAAACTTGTGCCAAAGTAGAACCCCAAGCACCACTGCCAATAATAGTAATTTTCATAAAATATAGCTTCTTTCTTGTAATCAAAATAGCAAAAACGGTCATGAAAAAAGTTACAGCAAAAATGACAAAAGTTTTTTTGATAATTAAAAATAAGGTTGATTTTTTTTCAACCACTATAATTAAATCATAAAATAAGAACAAATAATAAAATACTTGCAAACAAAATGCAAAAAGAAGGGGAAGGAGAAAAAGGGGGATTCAAAATATTTTTAAAAATTAGACTTTTTTTTATGAAAAATAATTTTGAGGGGTGTTCCTTCTAAATCAAGGCTTTTTCTAAATTGATTTTTTAAAAATCTTTCATAAGAAAAATGAATATGTTTAGGGTCATTAACAAAACAAAGAAATTCAGGAGCTTTGGTTTTAGTTTGAAAAATATATTGAAACTTAGCTTTTTTTTGTTTAAAGAAAGCGGGAGGAGTTATAAGAGTTGCTTCTTGTAAAATATCGTTTAAAAGACTAGTGCTAAACTGACTTTTATAATTGTTAAAAACTCGTTTTAAAATAGCAAAAATTTGAGTAAGACGACTTTTTTTCAAAGCTGATAAGAAAATAACAGGCGCATAAGATAAAAAAACAAACTCTTGACGAATTTTTTGCTCAAAGTTCTTTAGGGTATTGGTATCTTTTTCTAACAAATCCCATTTATTGACAATAATAATGCAAGCTTTATGATGTTCTAAAATAAACCCTGCAATATTTTTATCTTGTTCTAAAATACCTTCTTTAGCATCTAAAACTAAACAAACAATATCTGCTTTTTCCAAAGCACCTAAAGCACGCAAAACGCTGTATTTGTCTTCTTGTTCATAAATTTTACCTCTTTTTTTAATACCTGCAGTGTCAATAATTTGGTATTTTTGCCCATCATTTTCAAAAAAAGTATCAACAGCATCGGTGGTAGTTCCTGCCATATCAGAGACAATCATTCTTTGGGATGCTAAAAGAGAATTAGTAAGGGTTGATTTGCCAACGTTTGGGCGTCCCACAACACAAAATTTAATAATGTTGTTGCCTTTTTCTTGGATTTCATAATTAAATTCGGAAGGGGGACTTTGCAAAGGTGTATCTATTGGAAGGTCTTCTAAAAAGGAAGAATCAGAAATTAAAGCAGCATCGCGCATAAGAAAAACAATTTTATCTAACAAATCACCTATACCTATACCATGTTGAGTACTAATTGCAAAAGGAGTATCAAATCCCAGAGCATAAAATTCATAAGTGTTAGATAATAAATTGTGGTTGTCAATTTTATTAACTGCCAAAAGAACTGGTTTTTTAGTTTTATACAAAAGTTTAGCTAAATAAATGTCATTTTGAGTAAGTCCTGTTTGCCCATCAACTACAAAAACAATTACATCAGCTTCATCAACTGCAAGTTGAGCTTGTAATTTAATTTGTTCCAAAAAAGGAGTTGATTGAATTTCGATACCGCCCGTATCAATAACTCCAAATGTTTTAGTAAGCCACTCGGCAGTAGCATAAATGCGGTCCCGAGTAATGCCTGCTTTTTTATGAGTAATAGCGTGTCTTTTCCCAATAATGCGGTTAAACAAACTTGATTTGCCAACATTAGGACGACCCACAATAGCAATTTTAAAAGACATTTAAGTTCTCCTTTTTTTATCAATTAAGGCAATAATTTTGGCAATTACTTCATCAATCGATAATTCGGTAGTATCTAGTAAAATGGCATCTAAAGCTTTAGATAAGGGAGCAAGTTGGCGATGATAATCTTTATGATCACGTTCCTTGAGTTGTTTCATAATTTGAGCAATGTCTGTGATTTTTCCTTTTTGGGCATCTTCTTGTTGTTTTCTCAAAGCTCTTTTAGTAATGTTGGCAGTAAGAAAAATTTTTAAATTAGCATCTGGCATTACAACTGTTCCAATATCTCTTCCATCCATAATTAAATTAGGAGTATTGACCCAAATTTCTTTTTGCAATTTCAATAATTTAGTTCTTACAGCAGGAATTAAAGCTACTGAAGAGACATGTTTTTCGACATCCAAAGACTTAATTTTTAAAGAAACGTCTTCTTGATTAAGAAAAATTTTATTACAAGAATAAGAAAGATTGATTTTATCTAAAGCTTGATTAAGACTTTTTTCATGATGCCATGAAAATTCATTTTCTAACAAATATAAAGTTAGCGCCCGAAACATTGCTCCAGTATCAATGTGATTCCAACCTAATTTTTGGGACAACTTTTTACTAATAGTGCTTTTGCCAGAACCTGCCGGACCATCAATGGCGATTTTAAAACTTTTCATATGCATATATAACTAACTCCTTATAGCGATCTTAAATTTACTAAATTAATGCGGTATTTGAGTAGTTAAGGTTTTTAATTTTTTAATTTCATGAATTTTTAAAGGGCGATAAGCGCCTATTGTGAGATTTTCAATAGTTAAAAAAGAATAACGATAACGTTTTAACTTTAAAACTTGATAGCCTAAAGCTTGCAGCATTTTACGAACTTGCCTGTTTTTTCCTTCAATTATTACTAGCTTTAACCAAGTAGAAGGTTTGGGTGTATAAGAACTTTTCAAAATATCAATTTCTTTACAAACAGCCAAATAATTTTTATCAATGATAATTCCTTTGCGGAATGTGGCAAGGTCTTTTTTTTGTAAACAAGCATTAATTTTAACATGATATTCTTTAGGAATACAAAAGGAAGGATGGGTTAATTTTTGAGTAAGATCGCCGTCATTAGTAATTAAAAGTAGTCCTGTAGTATTAAAATCAAGGCGTCCTATTGGATATAATCTTTGTATGCTTGCTTCTTCGATTAAATCCAAAACAGTAGGGCGTTTTTTATTGTCTTTGGCAGTGGAAAGAAATCCATTGGGCTTGTTGAGCAAAAAATAAGAATAAGTGGTTTTGGTGATCGGTTTGTCATCCAAAGTTATAATGTCGCTGGAAGATACTTTGGTTCCTAATTCAGAAATAATTTTGCCATTAACTTTAATGCGTTTTTCCAAAATTAAAATTTCTGCTTTTCTTCTAGATGCCACATTTGCATAAGCCAAAACTTTTTGTAATCTTTGCATTATTTTCCAATCCTTCCTTACTTGATTGTGTGGTTTGATGTTTAAAAACTTATTATTAAAATATTGTTCAAAAATGTCTTTTGTTTTTCTAATAGTTAATAATTAAAAATATTGCAAATTAAAAAAAATAACGCGGATAGTATTTATTTTCATCCAAGGTATCATAATAAGCAACAAAATTTTTATTACTATCTTTAACTATAAAAGGTTTTTTAGTAGTTATTTGTCTTTGGTCTAAATGAGTGCCGTTTTTTACTAACTTAATTAAATAATCATTTAAAATAAGTGCATCGTAAGCAGCAAAAAAAGTACTATCCAAAATCAAATCATTGAGTTCTACATTTTCAATAGTTTTAGCGTTTTGTAATAAATGCGTGCCAATTGCAGTTCTTCGCAAACGAAGAAGAGCACCATAAGTATTTAATTGTAAAGCTAGATCGCGCGCAAGACTTCTAATATAAGTGCCTTTGGAAACATGTGCCAAAAAATCTACTTGGTCGCGACAAAGCAAAGATGTTTTTTCAAAATGATGAATAAAAACTTCTCTTGGAGGAATATCTACAACTTGATTTTTGCGTGCTAAACGATACATTTTTTTTCCTTTAATTTTAACTGCTGAAAACATAGGAGGTATTTGCAAATACTTTTTTTGATGAAAAGATGCAAAACTTTTTTGGATGGTACAATCAGTTAAAGGGGTGTTTTTGGTATCCAACAATTTACCTGTCACATCCAAAGTATCATAATGTTTATTAAAAAGAAAGGTTCCTTGATAAGTTTTTGGTAGTTTATCGAACAAAAAAGCCAGTTTAGTGGCTTTACCCACACAAATAATTAAAAGTCCTGAGGCTAAAGGATCAAGAGTTCCTGTGTGTCCTACTTTGTCAAAATGAAATTTTTTTTTAATTTGAAAAACTACATCATGTGATGTCATCTTTTCTGGTTTGTTGACTAAAAAAAATCCGTTCATAACGTTTGATTTTGCTTTCGGTTTGTGGTAAAATTATTTATAAGAATGTAAAAATTTAAGCAAGTCTTCTTTATTTAAAAACCCACTATGTCTTGCTAATTCTTTTTTTTCTTTGTATAAAATAAGGGTGGGAAAGCCAGAAACGCCTTTTTCTAATGCTAATTGTCTAAAAAAATCAACGTCTACTTTGTAAAAAAGAATGTCTTTTTCTAAAAGGCAAACTTCATCCAAAACAGGCAATAATCTTTGACATGGAGGACACCATGTAGCAAAAAAATCAACAACTACCAATTGTTGTGTGGCAGTTATGGTTTCAAAATCTTGTCCTTGATAATTCATTAAATTACTCATTATATTTAAAACTCCTTTTGTTTTTTTGGGGTTTAGGTTTTGGCATAAACCATTTATTATAATTTAAAAAATGTTAATTAATAAAGATATGTTTTAGTTATTTTAATTTTTAAAACAAAATGAAAAAATGCATTTTTATGAATCATATTTTTTTGGAAATTTGTTCGTTTGAGAATTGTTTTCTAATCCGTTTAATGTTAAGGCAACCATAAAGCAAAAACACAAATGAAGACAAAGAAAGGATTATTTTAATTAATAAGTTTACCCAATCAAAATATTTTTCTTCTTGGAAAATAAAATCTTTGTATTTAAGAGAAGCTTTTTTGTTCCAAAATGTTTTGAGAAATAGGTTTTAGTTTGCAATAAAAAGGGACTCCGTTTTTATCAATTAATTTGATATGGTAATAAAAACCTTCCAGCCAACTATTTTTAGCAACATAAGTAATTTTTTTGGTTTCATAATTATCAATTTTATTCAATAAATCAGAAACAGTAATGTTGGAAGTGGCATTTATAAAAGGCAAATGATGATAGCAATCAAAAGAAAACAACAAAATAGAAAACATCAAACTTACCACAATTAAAAAAGGGGGTGATAATTTTTTTCTTGAAAATAAAATAATTTTTAGGAATAGCAAACAACCAATAAATGGTTTTAAAAATTAAAATTGTTGATAATAAAAGAAAAAGGACAAAAAGCAAAGTGCAAATAAAATGCCAAATAGTAGTTTTGTTAAAACCTTTTGCAGGTTGGAATGGTTGAATTTTAATTTCTTTCATATCTTTTATTTGTTTGTTTTGTAAAAATTCTTTAATTTGTGGCATTGGAGTGATATTTTGTTCTTGTAATTTTTGAGACAATTCTTTAATTAAAGGTTAATTTAATTTCACTAAAGCTTTGGCATCAGAAAAACATTTTTTTAAAATATCTCTTTGTAAATCTTCTTTATCTTTAACTGATATCGAATTATAACCAAAAAAACGTGTTAGTTCTTGGGATTTGTGGAAAACCTCAACAAAATCAGAACAAGCTTTATCAATAGTTATTTCGCAAATCGATTCTTCAGCAGCTTTTCCTGCTAAAAGAACGGTAATTTCTTGGATTAAGGTTTCTTTTAATAAAATATTAGGGGTCTTGTTCTTTAGCAAATAAAGTCAATATTTTATCCGAAGAGCGTGGAATTAAAGAAACCGAACTTAAAAAATGAGTTTTTTTGACTTGGCTGATAATTATTTTAGCAGCTGCATGAGTAGCAACAATTTCTTTTTCTTTGTGATTATATGTTTTGGAAGAATTTGTTATCCCTAATAAAACGTTTTCTTTAGCTTGAATAATTGTTTCAGAAGAAATTTTTTGCAATTCTTGTTCTTTGTTTTTTTCTGCTTGAAGCATTGAAGCCTCATTTAAAATGGCTTTGAGTTGAAGCACCACTTAATCCTTGGTTTCTTGGGCTAATTGTTCTAAATTAATATCCTCATCAGCTATTTGTTTGCCTTTAAGCACATAATTTTAAAATAGCTTTTCTTGCTTTAAAGTCAGGGAGCAAAACATTAACTACATAATCAAAACGTTCTGGACGAAGCAAGGAAGAATCTAGAGATTCTACTCTGTTAGTAGCAGCTATCACAATGACATTATTTTCATTATCTTTGGATTTAATCCCATCCATTTGATTTAATAATTCTGTAGTTATTTCTTTTTCTTTTTGGCTAAAATTGTTTCTAGCAATACCAAAAGAAACGATTTCATCAATAAAAATAATGCTTGTTTTATGGGTTTTTGTTTTTCCAAACAAATCTCTTACTTTTTTAGCGCCATCACCATGAATTCTTTGCAAAAAATCAGTACCACTAAAAGCATAAAAGGATGCGTCTGATTCGCCTTCAAGAGCTTTTGCAAGTAAGGTTTTTCCTGTTCCTGAAGGTCCATAAAACAAAATTCCTTTAGGAATTTTGGCTCCTGCTTCATGATATTTTTTAGGTTCTTTTAAAAAACAATAAAACGTTGGAGAAGTTGTTTTTCTTCTTACATCCCTGCCACATCATTAAATTTAGTTTCACTTGAGATTGGCTCAAAATCCGTTTTGTTTTGTTGTTTGGAAGATCTTTTTATTCTTTTTTTGGGAGTTTGTTTGGCAATTGTTTCTTGTGATTGTGGTTGTTCGGATTCTTTTTCTGGATTAGTTTTTTGGGTATTGCCCCTTTTACCATTAAATTTGCAAAAAGAAAATAATTCAAAAAAGATATTATAAAAAGGATCAGGCAACATCGCAAAAAGTTCTTTTTTAAAATTATAATCATTGGAGCCATACCCATTCTTCGAGAAATTAAAATTAATTATGAATTCATTATTTTAAATGTGAACATATAAATGTAATAATATAAAGAAGTTTTAAAAAAGTGCAAACTCATTAAAAATAAATAAAATTATTGTATGTTAATAATTTAATTATCTAGGTAAAACTTCATCAATTTCCAAACGATTAAATAAAATATGATAATTATCTAATTTTTGACTTGAAAGAAGCCCGAAAGTATCTAAACTTTCAAAAGTAATATCGGAGGCTTTGAGTTGAGTTAAAATTTTATGAGCAGTTTGAGGTAAAAAAGGTTGCAATAAAACTCCTAAAAACCTTAAAGTTTCTACCAAAGAATATAGTGTATGGTCTAATAGTTGTTGTTTTTCAGGATTTTTAAATAAATTCCAAGGTTCTACCAAATCAATGTATTTATTAGCAAAACGAGCCAAATTCATAATTTCTTTCAAGGCATCTCCTACTTTACAATCTTGCATTTTGAGAAGAACCAAAGGAAGAGTTGCTAAAGCTTGTTTGGATAAATCAAATTTGGGTTCTAAATTAGTTGTAATTAAAGTTTTGGATAAATTATTTTGGCGATAACTTTTTACCATCCCAAAAACTCTATGAACTAAATTTCCCAAAACATTAGCTAGGTCATTATTGTGCCTTTCTACTAACAATTCATAAGTGATATTACCATCTTGAGCATAAGGAATTTCTGATAGAACAAAATAACGAATGGAATCCACCGCGAAATATTTTAACAAATCATCAACGTACAAAACGTTACCTTTAGATTTAGACATTTTATTTTTATCAAACAAAATCCATGGATGGGTTAAAAACTGTTTGGGTAGTGAAATTTCAAGTGCCATCAATAAAATAGGCCAGTAGATAAGGTGAAACCTTAAAATATCTTTACCAATAACATGCATATCACAGGGCCAATATCGATTAAACTGACTATTTTTGGATGTAGGATTGTAGTCTAGTCCGGTTAGATAATTGCTTAGAGCATCAATCCAAACATAAATAACGTGTTTGGGGTCAAAAGGAACGGGAATGCCCCACTTGAAAGAAGTTCTAGAAACAGACAAATCTGCTAATGGTTCTTTTAATAAATTTAACAGCTCTTTTCTTTGGGCATCAGGTTTAATTAAGGAGGGATTGTTTTCTAAATATTGCAATAACTGGGCTTGATATTTGGAAAGCTTAAAAAAATAAGTTTCTTCGCTGATTAAAATAGGAGTTTCACCATTAAAAGTTTTTCCATCAATTAAATCTTTGGCAGCCACATAAGATTCTTCAGCAACTGAATAAAGTCCTTGATATTTTCCTAAATAAATATCTCCTTGTTGCCATAACTTGTAAAAGATGGCTTGAACTGTTTGTTTGTGGCGGGGATTGGTAGTTTTTGCAAATTTATCGTAACTTACTTGCATTAAATCATAAATTCTTTTAATTTCCAAAGATATTTGGTCTACGTATTCTTGGGGATTTTTGCCTTGTTGCAAAGCTTTGGCAGCAATTTTTTGTCCGTGTTCATCGGTTCCTGTTTGAAACAAAACATCAAATCCTTCTAGGCGTTTGAAACGAGCAATGGCATCAGCTAAAATAGATTCGTAAACGTTTCCAATGTGCGGAATGCCAGAAGCATAGGCAATTGCTGTGGAAAGAAAAAATTTAGGTTTTTGGTTGGGGGTTGTTTTCATAAAAACTCCTTAAATAAATGGTGACAAAAATATTTTTTAATTGTGAGTTGTTGGGAAAAATCTGCATGTGGTTTGGGAAATCAAATCAAGATTGGGGGTTTTTGATTTTGTATTGGTGATAAATTTCTTTTTTGGTAATGTTTCTTTCTTGAGCAACTTTGCTAAAAGCCTCTTTTTCGTTAAAGCCTAATTTAAGGTAAAAAAGAACGTGATAGTTTATGCTTAGAGCAAGCAAATGTTCGTTGGGGTTGGGGTTGCCTGCAACAACAATGACATATTCGCCCTTATTAATTAAATCAAATTCTAAAATAGAGTCAAGATTGCCATTGATAATGGTTTCGAATTTTTTAGTCAATTCGCGCGCTAAAGAAATTTTTCTATTACCATATAATTTATGTATTAAAAGTAAAGTCTTTTTAATTCTATGAGGAGATTCGTAAATAACAAGGCTTTCTGAGGCGTTTTTATATTGGAGTAAATATTTTTCCAAAGCTTGAGACAAACGGGGTAAAAAAGCCAAAAAGATAAAAGGTGAGGGGATGGCAGAAGTCATAAAAGCAGTTAAAAAAGCAGATACTCCTGGAATCGCTACCACATTAAAACCATGTTTTTGCACTTCACAAACCAAAGAAAACCCAGGATCGCTAATAAGAGGAGTGCCTGCATCACTAATTAAGGCAATATTTTTCCCTTGTGATAAAAGTTCTAAAATTTGAGGTAGCCTTCTTGTTTGATTGTGTTCATAATAAGAAAGTAAAGGTGTTTGGATTTGATAAGTGTGTAAAAGTTTTTTGGCTCTTCTAGTATCTTCTGCTAAAATTAAAAAAACTTCTTTTAAAGTGGCAAGTGCTCTTAAGGTGATGTCTTCTAAATTGCCTATGGGAGTTGCTACCAAATATAAAGTAGGTTTGGCGTTGCAAAAACTTTGTTGTTGAAATAACATATTTTTTACCTTATTTGTTGGGTTTGGGTGTGTGCAAAATTTTATATTGCTTTAAATAGGGGGGGCACATTTTTAAAGATTTAAAATGAAAGTCTTTGGGCTTCTAATTGAATTAACAAAGCCATGAAAAGATTTTCTTGATTAGATAATATATTTTGTTTTTTGTAAATTTGGTGAATAATTTTTAAAATATTAAAAGTGGTTGGAAGGGTTAGGGTTTGATAGTATTTTTGATATTCTGGATTTGTTAAAATTTGTGTTTTGGAAAAATAAATGGGTGTTTTGGAGTTAGGTGTTTTTTCATATAAAATATCAGAAAAAAAACGTAATAACACTGATAAAAAATCATTTAAAAAATGAGGACAAGAGATAAGTTTTGCAAGCAGAGGAGAGGCAAAAACTGCTAATTTTAATGAAATTGTTTTTGGGAATTGAATAAGAAAATCCAAAAAAAATTGTTTAAAATTTTGATAATAATCGCTGGCAATAAATAAATCCATTTGATCGGAATTTTTATTTATTAAATTACTTAAGGAAAAATCAAAAGCATCTATTTGGGATTTGGTTTTAGAGTCTAAATTTTGTGATTTTGCATACACAGTATCAGAGATATTAATAATTTGACAACGAGAAACTATGGTTGGTAAAACTTGTTCTAAATTATTTGTTAATAAAAAACCTATAGTATTGTTGTTGGAAGGATTTTCAAAAAAATGCAATAAACTGTTGGAAGTTTGGGTAGTTATTTTTTCTATTTCTTCAATTACATAAATTCTTTGGGTTCCGAATAAAGAAGTTTGCAAAAAGTTTTTTTGAAATTGCAAAATTTGTTCTTTGGTAAAAAGATGGTTTTGTTTGGTTAAATAATAAAAATTGGGGTATTGCGAATTAAGTAAGGTATCTTTTTTCAAAAGATGAGGGTCATGAGGTTTGAAAATACGATAGGCAAGTCCCAAAACAAATAATTTTTGTTGGGAAAGAGTGGAGCCAACAACTAAATAAAGATGGGCGAGTTTATTATTTTGGATAATTTGGTTAAATTTGGCTAACAAAGATTGGGTTTTGTTCATAATTCTATTTGAAAGACTTCTTTGAGTTTTTGTTCAATGATGTTATAAATGTTTTCCAAGGGCTTGCTTGCATCAATTAAAAAAATTCTTTTTTGTTGGTCTTTTTGACAAAGGTCAAGGTAGCCTTTGCGTACTTTTTTATGAAAAGACAGTTTTTGCAAATCAAACGAATTAATTTCTTTAGGTCTAAATTGTTTGACTCTTTGAATGCCTATTTTAGGGTCTAAATCTAGATAAAAAGTAATGTTGGGCATGTAATTTAGAGCAAAATTATTAATATTTAAAACAAAATCTTGACTTAAACCGCGAGCATAAACTTGATAAGCTATAGTCGAATCTAAATAACGATCACAAATAACTATTTTGTTTTGTTGTAAAGCAGGAATAATTAATTTGCTTAAATGTTCTGCTCTATCTGCTGCAAATAACAAAGCCTCAGTGTAGAAATCTATTTGTTTGTTAGAAGAATGCAACAAAATATTTCTAATTACTTCATTAAATAAACCGCCACCAGGTTCTTTGGTTAAAACACACGAATATTTTTTACTTAATTTTTCAAATAAATAACGTGAATGGGTGGTTTTTCCGGTGCCTTCACAACCTTCAAAAGAAATAAACATTTAGTATAAATTCTCCTTTTTGTGTATTTTTATTTATTGTCACAAAATCAATAAAAAATTTTTTTTAAAACTAAGGCTTTAGCAGGAGCCAAAAGGGTGGCTTTTTTAGTTGTGTTGCCTAATAACATCGCTTGAAATTGTTCCAAAGAAAGTTTATTTTTACCAATTTCAATTAAACTTCCTACCAAAAAACGAATCATATATTTTAAAAAACCGTTTCCATGAAAAACTAAAATATATTTGTGTGAAGTTTCTTTGAGAAAGGCTTGAAAAATGGTTTTAGAAAAATTTTTAGGTTGGGTCTCACTAGTAAAAGCAAAAAAATTATGGGTGCCTTCAATAAATTTTAGGGCTTTGGTGATTTTATCAAAATCAAGTTTGTCAGCAAAAATTTGAAAATGATGGTTAAAAACGTTGATAGGTTTTTTGGAAAAAACATATTGATAAATTTTTGATTTCGCTGAATAACGAGCATGAAAATTAGGAGTGGCAAAGTTCATTTGTCTAACTCTAATATCAGGAGGCAAAAAATAATTAAGAGTTTTTTGGAAATGTGTGGGTTTTAGAAAAAAAGTGGTTTGGAAATGGAGGGTTTGCCCTTGGGAATGGACTCCTTTATCGGTTCTACTAGCTGCAAAATTAGGGATGTTTTGATGGGTCATTTTTTTTAAAGCTTTTTCAAAAGTTTGTTGTACGGTTATTTTTTGAGGTTGTTTTTGATATCCATAATAACAAGTGCCATCATAGCTTAAAATTAATTTATAAAAAAAGTGTTGCAAAAATGCCTCCTTGTGTAACTACAAAATATTTATTAAGAATTTAAAATGGGAAATAAGGAGTGAAGAAAAAAGGGTTTAATATTAAAAAACCTCCTTAATCCTTAAGATAAGAAGGTTTTGATAATTTAAGTTTTTTGAGCAAGAACCTAAAAATGCTCGGTTAATTGTTATTAAACAAAAGCAATAATTGCCATTGGAGCACCATCACCACGACGAGGAACAGTTTTAATAACTCTAGTATATCCACCTTGACGATCAAGATATTTAGAGGAGATATCTTTAAATAGTTTTTGCAAAACTGTAGTGTCATCGTTGATTTTTTCATCAAAAAGATGTCTTTTGGCTTGGCGTCTAGTATGCAAAGTATTTTTTTTAGATAAAGTAACCATTTTATCAGCTAATTTTTGTAATTCTTTAGCTTTGGATTCAGTTATCATAATTTTTTCTTGCACAATTAAATCAGTCATTAAAGTTCTTAACAAAGCTCTTCTTTGAGATTTATTGCGTCCTAATTTGCTAAAAGGCATAAAATTTATCTGTCCTTTCTATTTTCTAATGTGTTTTTTTAGTTTTAATGTTTTTCTTTGTCTTCTTCAACGCTGTGATGCAAAGCTTCTTTAAGATAATTATTGAATTCTAAACCGTATTCTAAAAATTTATCTTTTAATTCTTGGAAAGATTTTCGTCCTAAGCTTTTAAGTTTGACAACTTCTTTTTCACTTAATTTTACTAAAGCAGCAACTGTGTCAATCCCTGCTCTTTTAAGACTGTTAAAAAGCCTTACAGATAAATCTAGTTGTTCAATTTCTAAATCTAGTACGTAATTGTGAGCTTCTTTTTTAGATTCAGAAACAAATTCTACATGAGCAGGTTTTTGGCTTAATTCTACTAAAACATTAAAATGATCTACTAAAATGCTAGCTGCAGTTGCTAAAGCTTCTTTAGCTAAAAGAGCGCCGTTAGTGGTAATTTCAATAATTAATTCGTCTTTGTTGCCTAATTTTTTTTCTACTTGATAAGAAACATTGACAACAGGAGTAAATAAAGAATCAATTGCAATAACACCTACTTGATTTTCGCCGTGAACTTTGTTATCTTTGGCGCCAACATAACCAATGCCTTTTTTAATGGTAACTGTCATATGAAAGCAAACATCATCAGAAAGGGTGGTAATGTAATGATCGGGGTTGATGATTTTAACTCCTGCAGGCAGTTCGAAAGAAGAAGCGGTTAGGCGTTGTGGCCCTTTGGCAATTAGTTCTAGTTTTTCTTCAAAATCATCTGATTCGTCGTCTACGGCAAAAACAATTTTTTTTAAATTTAAAATAATTGTCATGACATCTTCATAAACGCCAGGAATAGTGGTAAATTCTTGTTCTACTCCTTGAATTTTAACATTTACAATAGCAGTACCAGGCAAAGAAGATAACAAAACTCTTCTTAGAGCGTTTCCTACAGTAATGCCGTATCCTCTTTCTAAAGGTTTAATGGTGAATTTCCCAGAAATGGGATTTTCATCAATTTCTTCAACAAAAAAAGGTTTAATAAATTTAATATTTTTCATAATTACTCCTTGAAATGTCGAACAAGATTATTATCCTCTAGGAGGTTTTGGCGGTCGACAACCATTATGTGGTACTGCAGTAACATCTTTAATAGCAGTAATTTCTAATCCTGCTGCTTGCAAAGAACGGATAGCTGCTTCTCTTCCGGGACCTGGTCCTGTAATGAAAGTTTCTACTTTAACCATTCCGTGTTCCATCGCTGCTTTGGCAACTGCTTCAGCGGCTAATTGTGCTGCAAAGGGAGTTGATTTACGACTTCCTTTAAAACCCAAAGCACCTGCACTACTCCAAGTAACAGCATTACCGTTAAGATCAGTGATAGTAACGATAGTGTTGTTAAAAGTGGTATGAATATGTGCAATTCCTAAAGGAACATTTTTTTTAACTTTGCGTTTGGTAGTTTTTTTTCTTGCCAATGCCTTTCTCCTTTATTATTTTTATTATTTAGTTAATTTTATTATTTTTTCTTACCAGCAATTGCTTTAGGTTTACTTTTAACAGTGTGAGCATTGTTTCTGGTTTTTTGTCCTCTTACAGGCAATCCTTTACGGTGGCGTAGCCCTCTGTAAGCTCCAATTTCCATTAAACGTTTAATATTTAAAGTAACTTCACGTCTTAGGTCGCCTTCTACGTTGTATTTAGTAATTTCACTACGTAAAGCTGATAATTGCTGTTCGGTTAAATTTTTAACTCTAATATTTTGGTCAATGTTTAACTCGTTTAAAATTTTATGAGATAATTTATTGCCTAAACCATAAATATAAGTTAGTGCAATTACTACTCTTTTGTCGCTTGGAATATCTATTCCTGCAATTCGCGCCATAAATATCTCCTTTTATCCTTGTCTTTGATTGTGTCTACGATTTTTTTTATTGATAACATAAATGCGTCCTTTACGACGAACAATGATATCATCTTCACTGCGTTTTTTAACTGAAGCTCTAACTTTCATAATCTTTTCTCCTTACTTAAAACGATAAGTGATTCGTGCTTGTGTAGGGTCGTATGGTGATAATTCAATTCTTACTTTATCACCAGGTAAAATGCGTATGTTGTTGATACGTATTTTACCAGAAACATAAGCGATAATCGTTTTTTTATTTGGAAGCTCTACTTTAAATTTATCATTTGATAATAATTCAACAACTTTAGTTTCGATTTCAATTTTGGTTTCAGTTTTGTTTAAATTGTTTTTTGACATTCAAAGTGATTCCTTTAATTTTGATTTCTGGGTTTGGGGGTGGTTGTGATGTAATTTGGTAAAATGAAAAACATATTATGCAAGTATTTCGTATCCTGTAGGAGTTACTAAAACTGTGTGTTCAAAATGAGCACTTAGACTTTTGTCTGTGGTAACTACAGTCCAATTATCTTGCAAAATAGCAATTTCGGGATTTCCTAAAGTAAGCATGGGTTCTACACAAAAAGTCATTCCTGGTTGTAGGATTGCGCCTTCGTGGGGTTTGCCAAAATTAGGAATATAGGGTTCTTCGTGCAAAGATGTACCAATACCATGTCCGGTAAATTCTTCTACGATGCCTAAATTATTGTTTTTGGCAAAAAGTTCAATGGCATGAGAAATGTCAGAAAAATGATTTTGGGGTTTAATTTGCAAAAGACCTTGAAATAAGGCTTTTTGAGTAAGTGCAAGCAAGTTTTGAGTAGTTTGGCAAACAGTTCCTACAGCATAAGAATAAGCACAATCAACATAATAACCTTGATAGTTAATTCCTAAATCTAAGGTAATGATATCACCTTGTTTAAGGATGGTTTTTTTGGAAGGAATGCCGTGAACTACCACTTCATTAACTGAGGCACAAATATGTTTGGGAAATCCGTTGTAACCTTTAAAAGCAGAAATAACACTTTTTTTTTGATAAAAATTCTTAGCTAATAAATCTAGATCAAAAGTTGACATTCCTGGAATAACAAAGGAAGCAAGCAATCTGTGGGCTTCGTTAATGATTTTTCCTGCTTGTTTTATGATAGCAATTTCATGAGGAGTTTTGATGGAAATCATTTGCGGTCTGTTTCTAAAACTTCTAAAATCATTTTAGTAACTTGGTCGATGTTTTGCATACCATCTACTTCAAAAAGTTGATTTTGTTCGCGATAATATTGCACTAATGGCAATGTTTCTTGATTAAACACTTTGAGGCGTTTAAGGAAGGTTTCTGGTTTGTCATCTTCTCTTTGAATTAAGGTTTTTTGGTCTTTGTCGCAAATACCTTGAGTTTTGGGAGGAATGTTTTCGATGTGATAAACCTTACCACATTCGGGACAAATTCTGCGTCCTACAATTCTTTTCATTAAATCTTGGGTGCCAGCGTTAAAATAGATGACTTTAGTTAAAAATAAATGAGAGTTTTTGAAAAAATCATCCAAAAAACGAGCTTGCAAAACATTGCGGGGAAAACCGTCTAATAAAAAATCTTTAGTAGCGAGGTCCTTAGACAAGTAATCAGCTATCATTTGGTTAGTAATGTCGTCAGGAACTAAAAGTCCTTGAGCAATAAATTTTTTACTTAAAATGCCTAATTCAGTATTTTCTTTAAAATTTTTACGAAAAATATCGCCTGTTGCAATGTGGTTAATTTTTAAAATATCTGATAAAACAGAAGCTTGAGTCCCTTTACCAATTCCGGGCGGTCCTAATAATATTAGTATCATATTGTCTTGTTTGCTTAATTAAAATAATTTTTGATATTCTTTTTTGTTGGCAGTAGCTTTGATGCGTTGGATAGTTTCAAGGGCTACACTAACAATAATAAGCAAACTGGTTCCTCCTAATTTCATATCTTTCAAACCTAAAAAATGTTCCATAAGAATAGGTGTTACAACAAGAGCAGCAATAAAAACAGTTCCTAAAACAGTGATTTTAAATAAGGTATTAGCTAAATAACGAGTAGTTTGTTCACCTGGTCTTAAACCTGCAATATAGGCTTCTTGTTTGGATAAATGTTCTGAAATATCTTCAGGATTGACATTCATAAAAGCAGAAAAGAAAGAAAAAACAATTACTAACAAGACTAAAAAGCCTATGGCAAAAAAGTTAATTTGGTTTCCAGGAAAGTTAGTTTTGGCAAAAAAATCTACTACTTCTGTAAATTTTGTATTCCCAATAACTCCTGCTAACATCTGGAAAGGTTGCAACAAAGCAGATGCCAAAATAACTGGCATAACTCCTGCACTATTAATTTTTAATGGAATGTAGCTTTTTCCTTGCACTTGATTGCGCGCATAATTGATAGGTATTTTTAAAGATGTTATTTGCACAACTACAGTAAAAATTAAAAATAAGAGAAGTAAAAGAACAATACATGCAAAATTAAAAGTTTTCAAAGTTAAAAAATTGTTTTGAGATAAATATGATTTGTTCAGATTTACAAATAGATTAATTAGGCTGTGGCTCATCGAAACAACAATTAAAATAGAAGTCCCGTTTCCAATACCTTTGGAATTGATAAGGTCAGCAAACCAAATTAAAATAGCAACTCCTGCAGTAGCAATTAAAGCTAACAAAAACAGTTGGCTTGTACTTATGGATGTGACAAAAAGTTTTGAATAACTGTTCAAAAAAGCAAAAGATTGCCCAAAAGCAAACAATAAGGCAAGACTACGTGTTAAAAGATTAAGTTTGCGTTTGCCCATTTGTCCTTGGTCTTTCCATTCGCGACAAATAGGAAGAAGTTTTTGCAAAAATTGTACTACAATGGAAGCAGTGATGTAAGGAGTAATTCCCAATCCAAAAAGAGTACCAGCATTTATGGAAAAAACCCCAAAAAGTTTGGACAAATCAAGGGATTTAGTATTAATAAAAGGAAGAGGCCAAGAAGTTCCTAAACAAACAATAGAAATAATAAATAAGGTAAAAAAGATTTGAAACATTAATTTACGATTGACTAAAACTAATTTTAATTGACGTTTCATCTTTAAATTACCTCTATATTTCCGCCAACTGCTAAAATGGCTGCTTGAGCTTGTTTGGAGAATTTTGAAGCTTTTACGACTAATTTTTTAGTGAGAGTCCCTTGCGCCAAAACTTTAATACCACATAATTGGTCTTTAATTATTTTTTTTTCTAACAATAATTGAGGAGTAACAACGGTATCTTGAGGAAAGTTTTCTAGAGTTTTAAGGTTAAGAAGGGCGTATCTTTTTTGGGCAAAGTTGTGAAATCCTCTTTTAGGAATTCTTTGAAAAAAGGGGATTTGTCCGCCTTCAAAGCCGGGACGCAAAGTTTTTCCTGAACGTGCTAATTGTCCTTTGTGTCCTTTACCAGAAGTTTTACCAGTGCCACTACCAGGTCCACGTCCTAAACGTTTAGTGGATTTACGAGCATTAGTGACCGGTTTTAGTGTGTGTAACATTATTTTTGCTCCTTTGTATCAGAAACTTTTTCAACTACAACAAGATGACTGATGGTTTTAATCATTCCATGGATGGCTGAAGTGTCATCTTTAATAACTTGATTGTTAATTTTTTTCAAACCTAGACAGTGAGCGGTTTTAATTTGATTAACGCGACAAGCAATAAGGCTTTTGGTAAGAGTAATTTTTAATTTCATTGTTCTTTTTTCGCTAAAGTGATGCCTCTTAATTTAGCTACTTCTTCTTTAGTGCGTAAACTTTGTAATCCATCCATTACTGCTCTTATTACGTTAATAGAGGTGCGTGAACCAAAAGTTTTAGTAAGAACATCATTAATGCCTACTAATTCTAAAATAGTTCTAGCAGCTTTCCCTCCAGCAACAATTCCAGTTCCTTTGGAAGCTGGTTTTAAAAAAAACTTAGACGCTCCAAAACGTCCAATAGTGTCATGAGGAATAGTAGTTCCTGTAATAGGAATGCGAACTAATTGTTTTTTGGCTTTTTCTAAAGCTTTTTTAATAGCTTCTACAATTTCTTTAGCTTTAGCGGTGGCGAAACCAATTTGCCCTTTTTTATCACCAACAACTACCAAAGCAGAAAAACGAAAACGAGCACCGCCTTTAACTACTTTAGTAATACGATTAATTTTAACAACTTTTTCTTCTAAAAGAGGGGCTTTTTTGTTAAATTCTTTCTTTATTGCTTTCATTTTGCTTTTCTCCTTTAAAACTGTAAGCCTGATTTACGACAAGCATCAGCTAAGGCTTTGATTTTGCCGTGATACAAATACCCTGATCTATCAAAAACAACATTTTTAATGCCTTGGGCTAAGGCTTTTTTAGCGATAAGAGCGCCTACTGCTTCAGCGGCTTTGATGTTGGATCCCAAAACATTGGTTTCTTTGCTATTAGAGCTGCATAGAGTTGTTTGTTGGGTGTCATCAATTATTTGCACATAAAGAAATTTATTAGATCTAAAAACATTTAAACGTGGTCTTTGTGATGTGCCTGAAACAATTTTTCTAAGGCGAAGATGACGTTTTTTACGAAGCACGTTAGAGGATTGTTTGGTTATCATAACTTATTTTTAGTCCTTTCTTGTTTTTTTAGCGCTTTTCCCAGCTTTTTGTCTAACGTATTGTCCTACGTAGCGGATCCCTTTACCTTTGTAAGGCTCTGGTTTACGTAGTTTTACGTTTTTGGCAGCAAATTCGCCGACAAGTTGTTTGTCAATTCCTTTGATAACAATTTCTGTGTTTTGGTTAACTACCACTTCTAGATTATCAGGAATGGCAACGCTTACAGGATGAGAAAAACCCAAAGATAAAATTAGTTGTTTATCTTTAATTTGAGCACGATAAGCTAACCCTACAATTTTTAAGGTTTTTTGAAAGCCTTTGCTTACGCCTTCTACCATATTGGAAAGTAAGGCTCTAGTGGTGCCGTGAATTTTTTTCATAAAAATTTCATCATTGGGGCGTTTTACTGTGATGACTTTGTTTTCATTAGTGATTGTTAATCTGTGATTGAATTGATATTCTAATTTGCCTTTAGGGCCTTCAACTGAGATAAAATTTCTATCTTTGATATCAACTTTAACCGCATTAGGGACTTCAATTGCTTTGTTTCCTACGCGTGACATAATTTTCTCCTTTATCTCCTTTAACTACTTTTGATTTGGCAATTAATTACCAAATATAAGCTAAAACTTCGCCACCAACTTGAGAAAGGCGAGCTTGAGCGTCTGTTAGAATTCCTTTAGAAGTAGAAACCAAAGCAACTCCTAAACCGTTGAGCACTTTAGGAATTTGTTCTGCTGATGCATAAACTCTAAGCCCTGGTTTGGAAACTCTTTTTAAGCCTTTAATAACTCTTTCTTTGTTGGGAGCATATTTCAAACTAATAATTATTTCGCGAGATGACTGAGGTAGATAAAAATCTTTAATAAAACCTTCTTTTTTTAAAACTGCTAAAATTTCTAATTTTAACTTAGAAGCAGGTACTAACACTTTTAAATGTGACATTTGATTGGCATTACGAATGCGTGTCAGCATATCTGCAATAGGGTCTGTCATAACCATGTTTGAGCCTCCTTTTTACCTTTACCAACTAGTTTTTCTGACTCCAGGTAATTTACCTTGATGAGCTAACTGCCTAAAATTAATGCGGGAAATGCCGAATTTACGAATGTATCCGCGTGGTCTTCCATCAATAGAATCTCTGTTTTTTAAACGTACAGGTGATGCTTTGGCAGGAATTTGAGACAACCCAGCATAGTCAGCTTTTTTTTTAAGTTCTAAGCGTAGTTTGGCATATTTTAAAACTAGCTCTCTTTGTTTTTGATCTTTTACGATTTTGGATTTTTTAGCCATAAGTAATAGTTCCTTTAATTTTTAAACGGCATACCATAAAGCTCTAAAAGCTTTTTGGCTTGAGCGTTATTTTTGGCAGTAGTTACAATGATGATATCCATGCCACGAATTTTTTTAACTTTGTCGATATTAATTTCTGGAAAAACGATTTGTTCTTTTAATCCTAGAGCGTAATTGCCTCTGCCGTCAAAAGATTTACCAGAAATGCCTCTAAAATCTCTTACGCGGGGGAAAACTAAACGAGTTAGTTTGTATAAAAACGCCTCTTTGCGGGCTCCTCTTAAAGTCACTTTAGCTCCAATTGGCATGCCTTCACGTAATTTGAAATTAGAAATAGCTTTTTTGGCTTTAGTGATAACAGGGCTTTGCCCGCTTAATAATTTTAATTCTTCTACTACATCATCCAAAACTTTAACATTAAAAATAGCATCGCCTACGCCCATATTGATGACAACTTTTTCTACTTTTGGGATTTGCATAACGGATTTATAATTAAAAGTTTCCATTAAGGTGGCAGTGATTTTGGAATAGTCTAGAGTATTTTCTTTTTTCATTGACATTGATGCAAAGCCTCCTTAATTTTTTTCGTCTAATGTTTGATTTGATTTTTTAGCATAACGAACTTTTTTACCTGATTGTATGCGAATTCCTACTTTAGTGGGAGTTTGTGTTTGGGGGCAAACTAAAGCTACATTAGAAACATGAATGGGAGCTTCTTGTTTAACGATGGTGCCCTTTTCTTCGTTTTGGGAAGGGGGTTGGTGTTTGGTTTTGATGTTGACACCTTCAACAATAATTTTTTGAGTTTTGGCAAAAACTTTTAATACTTTGCCTGTTTTAGTCATTTTTTTACCTGATTCGTCTGTTACAAAACGATCTTTGCCAGCTAAAATAGCTACTGTTTCTCCTACTTTAATACGCATTGAGTTGTCTCCTTACAAAACTAATTGGGCTAAAGAAACTATTTTGGAAAATTTCTTATCACTCAATTCTCTAACTACTGGACCAAAAATACGGGTGCCAATAATATTTAAATCTTCTTTTAAAAGTACTACAGCATTGTCGTCAAATTTAATGTAAGAGCCATTTTTACGTCTTAGACCTTTTTTGGTGCGTACAATGACAGCTTTTAGAACGTCATGTTTTTTAACTGTACCAGAACCTGATTTAACAGTTACTAATACAATATCTCCGATATTTACATGACTACGACGAGTGCCTCCTAAAATACCAATAACTAAAACTTCTTTAGCACCGCTGTTGTCAACTACAACTAAACG